>JAZQMG010000069.1:0-129785 GCA_045543175.1 Acetatifactor sp.
CCTACCATAGCCTTGGGGCCAACCTTGGCATTCTTGCCAACGGTCACGTCAGGACCGATGGTAGCCACGCCCTTCTCATCATCCGTAGGTGCTGCGCCAATCTCTGCGCCCTCACCGATGGTAACATTTTCAGCTACGATACAGTGCTTAACCACTGCACCTGCACCGATGGTGGTGCCGCCCATAACTACAGCGTCCTCTACGATTGCGCCCTCTTCCACCGTTACACCTGCAAAGAAAATGGAATGTTTTACCTTACCCTCAACACGGCAACCATCCGTAATCATGGAATCAATTACCTCTGCATTCGCACCGATACGATGACCTGTTTTACCGCTGTTACGACTGTAAATCTTCCAGTCCTCATCAAAGAGGTTGATACCGCTGTTCTCCGGATCAAGCACTTCCATATTGGCTTCCCAAAGGGAGGAAATGGTTCCTACATCCTTCCAGTAGCCGTTGAAGTGATATGCGTACATATCTCTGCCATCTCTCAAAAGATTGGGGATAATGTTGTTACCGAAGTCGTTCTCGGAGTTGGGATCCGCCTCATCCTCCTCCAGATACTTCTTAAGTACATCCCAGTTAAAGATATAGATGCCCATGGATGCAAGATTCGACTTTGGCTCCTTGGGTTTCTCCTGGAACTCTGTAATCTTGTCGTTCTCGTCTGCAACCATCAGACCGAAACGGGAAGCCTCATCCCAAGGCACCTCCATAACCGCAACAGAGAACTCTGCACCCTTTTCCTTGTGGAATCTCAGGAAATCGCTGTAGTCCTGCTTGCAAATCTGGTCACCTGACAGGATGATTACATACTCCGGCTGATATCTCTCGATAAAGGAGATATTCTGATAAATTGCATTTGCAGTACCCTTGTACCAGTCAGAACCCTTCGCCGACTGATAGGGAGGAAGTACATGTACGCCACCGTTCAATCTGTCCAAATCCCAAGGCTGTCCGTTACCGATATACTCATTCAGCACCAAGGGCTGATACTGGGTCAGAATACCCACGGTATCGATACCTGAATTTACACAGTTGGACAACGGGAAATCAATAATACGATATTTGCCGCCAAAGGGAACGGCGGGTTTTGCCAATTTCTGGGTCAGCGCATAAAGTCTGGAACCCTGTCCACCGGCAAGAAGCATTGCTATCATTTCTTTAGCCATAGGTGTTGCCCCCTTAATTTTAGATTCTTTATCAAAATTATACTACATTTTTCAAAAATTTCCACCGTTTTTGTGCATTTTTCCGCAAAATTAACAATAAATTTACACAAAAACAGGAAGTACGCCAAAAATCTGCATACTTCCTGTCTTCATTTATCCTATTTATTTCGCCAAAAGCATCATAATATCATTGGTTCTGGCAACAAACTTGGCCATTGCCTCCGCCTCAAGAGGCGCATGCTGCAGCTTCGCCAAATCATAAAGCTGCTCACAAATCATCTTGGTATTCTCCCCGTCCTCATGCTCAGTGATGTACTGTACAAGAGGGTGATTTGCATTGAGAATCAGGGTCTCACCCTCACCACCCATGCCGGGCATATTCATGCCGGGTGCAGAATACATCTTCATCATATCCTGCATACGTCTTGCATCCTCAGACAAGGTAATCATGGAAGAAATCTTCTTATTTTTTAATTTCTCCACCTTAATGGTAAGTCTCTCGTTTTTCAAGGCCTTCTTCATCAGAGCACCAATGTTTTCCGCCTGTGCCTCCAATTCCTCCTGTACCTTCTTGGAGGTCTTGGACTTCAATGCATCTGTCACATCAGAGTCAATACGAAGGAACTTTACGCCTTCATTTTTGTATTCAAGCTGTGAAATAAAATGCTGGTCAATATTGTGGGTCAAAATCACCGCATCCATCTTGGCAGCCTTAAACATATTGATATACTGTCCCTGCTGCTGTACGTCGGTGACATAGTAAATGATTTTCTCTTTTACTTCCGCATCTGCGCTCTCTTCCTCGGTAACAATTTCAGCCTCTACCTTCTCGCCGTTCTCGTCCACTGCGGACTCCTCGGTATCGGTGGGCTTAATCTCCAGACACTCAGGCAGAGTCAGATACTTACCCTCCAGATTCTTGAACAAAATATAATCATTCATCTTCTCACAGAACTTGTCATCCTTCAGGCAGCCGAACTTGATGAAGGGGCTGATGTCATCCCAGTACTTGTCGTACTCTTCCTTGTCGGTCTTGCACATGCCGGAAAGCTTGTCTGCCACCTTCTTGGTGATATATTCAGCAATCTTCTTTACAAATCCATCATTCTGCAACGCACTTCTGGATACGTTAAGAGGCAAATCAGGACAATCGATAACGCCCTTCAACAACAGCAGGAATTCAGGAATAACCTCCTTGATATTGTCTGCAATAAACACCTGATTGTTGTAAAGCTTAATAGTTCCCTCGATGGACTCATATTCCATATTAATCTTGGGGAAATACAAAATACCCTTGAGATTAAAAGGATAATCCATATTCAAATGAATCCAGAACAAAGGCTCCTTGTAATCCTGGAACACCTTGCGGTAAAACTCCAGATACTCCTCCTTGGTGCAGTCATTGGGATGCTTGGTCCAAAGAGGTGTAGTCTCATTCATCAGCTCGGGACGCTTTTTAATCTTAAGCTTCTTAACCTCCTCTGCTGCTTCCTCGCCCTCTTTCTTCTCAGGCTCAATCTCCTCGATTACCACATCGTCAGCAAGCTTTTCTTCTTCCTTGATAATCTGAGTTTCCTTGGTATCAGCCTTGCTCAGATAAATCTCCGTAGGCATAAAGGAACAATATTTCTTGATAACCTCTCTTGCCTTATACTCATTACAGAACTCCAGACAGTCCTCATTCAGGAAAAGTGTAATGGTGGTACCTACCTCGGCCTTGTCACCATCCTCCATGGTAAACTCTGTGCCGCCGTCACACTCCCAGTGTACCGCCTGCGCACCATCCTTGTAGGAAAGGGTGTCGATATGCACCTCATCCGCTACCATAAATGCGGAATAGAAGCCCAGACCGAAATGACCGATAATCTGGTCTGCATTACTCTTGTCCTTATATTTCTCAATAAAATCCGTAGCACCGGAGAAAGCAATCTGGTTGATGTACTCCTCCACCTCGTCTGCAGTCATACCCAGACCGTTATCAATAAAGGTCAAAGTCTTCTTCTCAGGGTTTACTACCACGTCCACTCTTGCCTTATAACCGTCAGGCAGAGTATACTCACCCATCATGTCCAATTTCTTAAGCTTGGTCACTGCATCGCAACCATTAGAGATTAACTCTCTGTAAAAAATATCATGGTCGGAATACAACCACTTCTTGATAATAGGAAAAATGTTCTCGCTGTTAATTGATAAGCTGCCGCTTCTTGCTGCCATGTAATCCACTTCCTTTTCTTTTTTGTTCCTGTCCCCAATTCGCTTATTGGAGCTTCTACTCTCATCAAATATGCGTCACGCATCTTTGACCACTAAAATAAAGTTTAATCCAGTCATAAACAAAAGTCAACACAAAATTAGCACTCAACAACATTGAGTGCTAATAATTTACCGCAACCCCTTTGTTTTCAAGGAGTTGCAGATTTCTAAATTTTTCGTAAACTGTTTTTTCACTTCTTAATTATCCATCCTGAGAATAGGCTCTTTGAGGTCTACACTACGTCTCGCTACTCCATATTTCACCTAGCCGGCTAATACCACCGAAACATTTTAAGCATTAATGGCTCAAAGCCTTAGTAACTCAAACTCTTAATCAGCTCCGCCAATTCTTCGCGGTATTTGTTGTCATTGCTGCCCTGCATCACCAATTCATAAGCAGAATCAAGGTCTGCGGTGCCAATGTATTTACTATCATTTAAAATCATTGCCAGCTCTGCCACGCCTGCTGCCAAAGCATAATCCGTCGAAATCTGATTATAAAACAGCTCACTTTCCTCATCTGTTACCACGAAATTCTCTTCCACACTGTTATCACCGTCAGGCTCTTTGTATCGCACAGAAATCGTCAAAATCTCACCACTTACCGCAGCATCCGTAATTTCTCTGTCTGCCTGATATTTCAAATCACTTTCTGCGTCATTGCCATCACCACACACCAACTCATACAGCACTGTCACTGTCTGGCCTGCTCCGGTTTCACCACCGTCCTTGCTGTCATCCTCAAAATCTTCTGCTGCCATAGTTCTATTCTCATAGCCCAACAGACGATATTCCGCTACCTCCACCGGATTAAACTCCACCTGTAACTTCACATCCTTGGCAACAGTAATGGTTGTCTGTTTTAACTTGTCCACAAGAACCCTGTCAGCTTCATCAATACAATCTATGTAATAATAATTGCCGTTTCCCGCATCCGCAATACTTTCCATATTGGCGTCAGAATAATTACCGCTTCCATAGCCCAGTACAGTCAGAAATACGCCTGTTTCCTTCTTTTCCTTAATCAAGTCTGTCAGTCCGGCATTACTGGTTACACCCAGATTCATATCACCATCCGAAGCAATAATAACTCTGTTGTTCCCATTCTCAATAAAATTCTTTTCAGCCTGTTCATAGGCAGCCGTAATTCCTCCGCTACCGTTGGTTCCACCGCCAAATTCGATGGAATCAAGAGCTTTACAAATCTTTTTATATTTATCTCCCCTGCAGCTTTCCAGTACAACTCTGGAGTCCCCCGAATAAGTCACGATGGAAACCCTATCCTTTTTGTTTAACGTCTCCGCCAAAAGCTTAAAGGACTTAATTGCCAGACTTCCCTTATCCGCACTATCCATGGAACCGGAAGAATCAATCAGAAATACAAAATTATTGCCTGCGCTCTCCATTTCCACATCCTTTGCTTTCACGGTTAGCATCAACAATCTGTTATCTTCATTCCAAGGACAGTTATGTATCTCCGATGACACTGCAAAACGCTTGCCGTCATCAGTCTCCTTCACCCCATAATCAAAATAGTTAATCATTTCCTCCACACGAATGGCACCTTTGGGGATATCATCAACTGCATAGTTATCCCTCACCATTCTGCGGAAATTGGTATAAGAACCGGTATCAACGTCGGCTGCAAAGGTAGACAACGGACTAACCGCCACACTTAAGAAACTGTTTTCCTCTATGTAGTCATACTCTTCTGTGTTAAAATCTTCCGTATGGAAGTCGCCCCCGTCAAACTCCTCCATAGTAAAAGACTCTGCATAATTTCCCCCCGCAGGCATATGTTCATATATCCCTTCATTAACATAGTTCATGGAATCATACGCCTCTACTTGACATGCCGCTGACTCTGCCGCCGCATAATCATTTACTGCTGCCGATCCCTCCGCACCGCCACACGCCACTAACGAAGTTCCCATTGCTGCAACACACAACATAGCTACTATTTTCTTTTTCATCAGTCTCCTCCTATTCAATGTAAATCCGCCCCATAAATAGTGGCATTATTATGTTTACATTAAATAAGACGACAATCATTGGCAGAGGTTCTCACTCTGTCGGAAAATATTTTTCATACACGGCAAAAAAATTGTCCGTAGTCACTTCCTCATCATAAATCAATTCAATCTCTTCCCATAAATCTCTGTTCAGATTCCTGGCCAAGGTCTCCACAAAAGCAGTATACTCCTGTCCAAATGCCTCCTGTCTGCGCTTCTCTACAATAACCAGCTTGTTGGCGTCAGTCTCCTCCCTGTCGAAGGTATTGATGCACTTGATAATATGATAACCGCTGTCACTCTCCACAACCGGACTTACTTCATCCGTCTCCAAAAGAAATGCTGCTGCCTCAAATGCTGCATCCATCTCACCCTTGCCAAAGGAATAGGTTACGTTTGCATCCTCACTGTTTTGCACCGCCAGCTCTGCAAAATCCACCCCATCTGAAACTGCCTGCCCCCGCAAGGCAGACGCCTCCTCATAGACCTTCTGTTTCGCACTCTCCGAAAAATCTACTTTTTTGCCTGCACCATCCATAGAATATGTTTTCAGCAAAATATGCTGCACCGTGATAATACGGGCCTCATCATCACTGACCTCCGGATTGATGTCTGCGATTAACTGCTCATATACCTTTTCCGCCATGGCATACTGGGTATAAAGCTTCTGCACAGTCTCCTTGGACACGCCCATAAGCTCCACTTCCCTGCTATTCAGTGAATTAAAATATTCCTCTGAAGCCATTGCCACCAATTCCTGCTCAGCCTCATCTAACGTTATCCCTTTGCTGACCGCCAGAAGATACATGGTCTTCACCTGAGCAATTCGGGCAAGCACCGTCTCTTTCACATTTTCCTCCAACGTCATCTCATCCAAAGATGCGCCCCATATTTCCTCGCCATAGACATTTTCGTACTGGTTTTGAATGGTAGTCAGATACACCATGAGTTCATCTTTTTTGCAGGACTCCTCTTCAATTCGAAACACCTCATCCTTGGCAAAACCGGTGGTAAATACCACTCGCGTTCCATCCCCGCCACAGGCAGCAAACAAGATGCCACGCACAATAACCACTACCGCTGCCAATATCAAAATCTTCTTTTTGTTCATTCTCTACTCCATCTATGAATCCATCAATACTCTACTCTCATGACAGGTAAAATAAATTACCTGATAATCCCTTGCAATCTGCCTCATAAATTCCCCTGCCGTCTCCAGACGCTTACCATCCAGATTGACAAAAGAATCGTCTATTACCAAAAAGGGCTTTTCCTTTTGATACATGGCCTCTATCAAAGCCACGCGCAACACAATATTTATCAAATCCCTGTTGCCCGCACTGAAGGCTTCTGCCTCTCGTTGCTCTCCCAATGCCCTCTTGGTCACATGGATATTGGCATCCATGCGAAAATCATCTCCGTCTTCTCCTGATAAGAGCGCATAGTTACGCTTAAAAGAATCCAACACCGGCCCAATATATTTAGCTGACAGGCTCTCTTTGGCCCTCTCCAAATATTCACTGACATAGCCGAGTCGATTATAATACGCAACTCCATCCTCGTACTCTGTCTCCGCCTGAGCCAATTGCTCCCTTTGCAGTAAAAGCTCCTCAAGCTCTGCCTGTCGGTCCTCCAACTGACGTCGATATCCGTGAATCTGCTCTCCTATTACCGAAAGTGCTTCATCCAGACCATTCATCCGTTCCCTAAGTTCCTCCTCGGATACAGGGACATCTGAGGCCGACTGCTCTAATTCCTTGAAGTCCTCCGCAGACTCAAACTCTGCCTTCTCGGATCTTAGTCTGTCCAATTCCCGGCAAAGTGTTTCATATTCATTCAAACAGGCAGACAATCTCTGCAAGCCTGCATACAAATCTTTTGTCTCCTGTCCATAGCGGGTTAAAAACGCATCAATCTGCTGCCCATATCTGTCAGCCTCCGCCTGTGCTACTTTGTATTTACTCTCTTTGTCATTCAGCGTAGCAAACCGCTCCCTGTCCTCGGAAAGTTCTGTCAAAAGCCCTCTCATGGAGCCAGGCTCCACCGTAACGCAATAGGGCTTCAACACCCTTGCAATCTGCTCCTGTAAGTGCTGTATTTGCTCCTCATATCCCTTAGCTTCATAATCTGAAGCCTTCGCTGTCAGCCTCTGTAAACGCTTGATGTCATCCTTCCAACCATATAATTGATCCCTAAGCCTTAAGGGTACTTCCCATACACTGTCATCGATTGCCGCCCAATCTGCATTCTGCCCATCATCCGCGATCCACTCGGAAGTCTCCCTTGCCGCCAGTTCTCTCAGCACAGCCTCCACAAACTCTCTGTTGCGGGCCATCTGCTTCTCATCCTCAAAGATTTCCTGCCCAAGAGCAGTTACACTGCTCTGTGACTGCAGTTCTTCTTGCCCTGCACCTTGACTCTGCTTCCACTGCAAATCCATTCCTTCCGTAGCCTGACGAATCTCTTCCTGTAGTGTCTCACAACCTTTACGGGCTATTCCCATCATTCCAAGACTCAATACAAATGCAACCGCCCCTGCAATCAACATCACAATTCCGGCAGCCTTGTTGGCAAGCCCTAGCACAATCCCGCCTGCCACCGCCAGAACAACACCTGCTACCAATACAACCGTTGCCCCCATCTGCGCCTTGCGCTGATTCTCTTGCTTTTCCTGCAACTGTTGCAGCTTCTGCTGTGCCTGCTGCTGTTGCAACATATTCTGTTGCTGTTCCATGGCCTTAAGAGAATTTAAAGTAGCCTTCTTCCCACTCAGTCCGTTTTTCAGATCCATATAAGCACTGATGCACCGCAAACTCTCATTCAGACGTTCCTCCAGTGCATCCAAGCCATCCTCTGCCAGGTTATCCTGCCCACCAAACTGTTCTTCCAGACGACGTTTCTCCAAGGCTTCTCCTTCATCCAAGGCTTTGTGCGCTGCCTCCAGACGAAGTTCCTCCCATCGGCTTATCTGCTCCTGCGCCTCGCTAAGAACCGCAGCCTCGGGGATTCCTTCTGCAAATCGCTCCCGCAATCTCACAAGCACTGCCTTTTCCGCCTCCTGCAACGCATTTGCCGAAGCTTCTGACTCCTTTTCCTGCAAAAGCTTATACTGCCCCTGCATCTGTGTAAGCTGCTCCTGCCCGGGCATACTTCCACCCACAACCGCCAGTCCTTCATCCACCAACCGCTGTTTTTCCAGACACTGACTGACAATACTCTCATAATGGGTCTTCTTGGCCTCTACAGCCCTTCTGCGGCTAACCGTCTCCCACGTCTCCTGCGCAGCCTTGCGCTCCGTTTCCAGACGCAGTTTTTCCTCCGCTGCATCTGCCAGCTTCTCTTCAAGCTCCGCCACTGCACTCTCTATGGCACCGGCCTTGCGCAATTCATCTTTAAGCTCCGCTATGGCCTCCTTCTGCTTCTTAAGTGAACCAGTCTTACGGGTAGGAGACAAACTGTTGCGCAAATCCTTCAACACCTGCTGAACCTTCTCGTAATTGTTGATGTCGTCCAGATTGTCCGCCAGATTCCCAATTTTCGCATTGATGCTGTCGGTGGTTCCGGTATCACAAGCATTCTGCGCCAGATAAACCGTGCGCAGAAAAGACTCCTGATTAATCTGAAAAAGCTCCTCGCCAATATTAGTGCTGTAATCCTCGGATTTTAAATTAGTCACACCGTCATAAAGGGCAAAAGTATCCTCCGCCTCCTTGTTGCCAAAGGTGCGATTCATCAGATACTTCCTGCCTCCGGCCTCAAACAGAATCTCACCACCATACGCACCGCCCTGCCAAGGCTTGTAACGGACGCGCTCCTTTTCCAGGGTTGCTCCACGCTTGCTCTCTCCTGCAAATCCATAAAACATCACCTTGATAAAAGCCGCAAGAGTACTCTTACCCCAACCATTCGGCTCATAAAACACCTGAGGATTCTCTGTAAAATCCACCGTAAAATCTGTTAATTTACCAAAATTGTCAATATGACATCTAAGCAGCCTCATCTACTCAATATCCTCTCCTGCCAAAGCCTGCAAACCATAGCGAATCACCGCCGCCTTGGTCTCCTCATCCATGGACTCATCCGCCTTCACCTGCCGCACAAACTCACCCTTTAAAGACTCATCCAACAAAAAGCTGTCAAAATCCACTATCAGCTTGGTTTCATCATAAATCTTCAAGGAAAAAAATAAGTCCTCTAACTTCTTGGTCATGAAATCTATATTTTTCTCGGCAGTGACATCCAACGCACCTGTCAGCACCACCTTCACCATGTCTTTGGGACGAATCTGCGCCTCCACAAGCACATCCTGTACCGCATCTGCCATGTCGGAGGAATCCTGACAACCTGTCACATCCACAGGCACAGTATGAAGCATTCTGGTTGCAAAGGGTACCCATGTATACTCACACTTCAAACGCTCCTCATCAATATTCAGAAGCACAAACCCATGCTCCCCACACTCGTCAAAACCACGCCCCTCGAGACAACCACAGTAACACCATCTGCCTCGCTTATCCAGTTCCTCCATATGGTACTCATGCACATGTCCCAAAGCCAGATAGTCAATTCCCTTATTTTTTAGCTCTCCTAATGCGATGGTCTCCGCCTTATTTTTGCCCACATAATTTTGCTGCTGACCATGGAGCATGACAATATTAAACTTCTCATAATCCGGCACCAGACTGCTGTAAAGGAGTCCTGCATTGTCCCCGGTCAGCTCCGCTCCCGTAAGCACAATATTGCCGCCCCGTTCAGGATTCAGCACATAACCGGTCCACTCCGTGTCAAAAAGATGTAAATTGTCCGGCATCTCAGTCAGTCCCTCCAAGAATCCCGATGCGCTGTGATTCCCCTTGAGCAAATAAAATTCAATATCAGGATGCTTGCAGATTGCACTCTCCACACTGTGTCGCACTCCTGCCTGCACCCTTGCGGTATCAAACAAATCTCCCGCAATCAGAATGGCCTCCACCTCTTCCTCCGCAGCATAATCCACCATGCGCAAAAACGTATTCAAAATCTCCTCACGACGCAGCTTAGCCTTGCGCTCGTCCAGATTGGCAAGCAGTCTGGAATCTAAATGTACATCTGCACAGTGAATCAGTTTCATATAGGCCTCCTTGGATCGTCTCTAACATCTTACATTTTAGTATAATATGAAGCAGAAGGATTGTCAAAATCCTGTCTCTTTTTTACTTGATTTTTTATTTATATATAGTAAACTATACAAGCAGGATCCGGTTTTCACCGTACGTAGATTAGAATTAGTCTAGCCAAGCGGGGTACTCGGTTCCTTTTTGATATTAATAATATCATATAAATATTTCTTACCGTTTGCATCATGCCTAATAATCATTCCACTTGGGGCACCCACTCAGAAAAAAAGCTTGTGCTGCCCCGCTATTCCTATATATCGGGGCATAGCATATCAACACGCCTGCTCCCTGCCCAAAATCCTCAAAATTGTTGCGATTTTCTACACAAATAGGGCATAGAAAGCGAAAATCCGCCTTCTATGCCCCAGTGTCTCAATTTACTTTTCTAAAAACACATTATTTCTTTTCCATCTTCTTGCTCACAATACTGAACTTTACATTCTTGGTGCCGCCGTACTCGCCAATACCCTGAATGGTTACTGTCGCTGTACCCTTCTTGGTATTGTTCTTGTAACCTGTCACGATAAAGTCTGTACCATAAACAAGTTTCCTGTCGGTAGCTTCATCTGTGATTTCAAGCTTGCCTTCCTTAAGCATTTCCTCGGTAAATTCTACCTTACCGCCATTGTACACAAGTGTAGGCTTATTGACCTTGGTCTTTGAAATATCGCTGTTAGCAATGCGATAGGTAGTTGTAGCCCAACAATTGTAATTATTTATACCTCCCACAGTCACGGTGACCTCAGTGCCAGCTATCACCTCACCCTTACCATCAAAATCAGTTCCATTCACTGTATAGCTAATTATCTTATAATCCTTATTCACTTTCAGTTTCTTGCCATTAGCATCCTTCACAACAGGCGCACTGAGATACCCCTTCTTGCTTCCCACAAACTTATCTGCGGCTTCTATGCTGATATCTGCATCTGTCAAAAATTTCTGTATAATGGAGAATGTCACAGTCTTGGTAAACTTGTAGTTTCCTTTACCCTTAATCACAACTGTGGGTGCCTTCGTTGCATTTGCCTCCGCAAGTTTCTTGTTATTCTTATAAGATACCGTATAGTCCTTGCCAATCTGAAGTTCGTTGTAACCCAACATTACTTTCACATCCGGTTTCGCACCCTTGGAATTATAAGCAATTTCTCCCCTACCTCCTGCAACACTTACTGCAAGCTTGTCTGCTACAGAAGCATCTGCCTGAATGGTAAAGGTCTTCTTAACGGTTCCGGTAAATCCGCCCTTGCCGGTAAGGATAATGGTTGCTTTACCTACATTTACATTCTTAATGTACTCTACGCTGTAATCCTTGCCAAGTACCAGTTCTGCCCCATTCATAGTCAAAGTCACCTGAGGACAAATCTCTGCACCTGTATAAGTTACCTTTTTCTCGTATTCCACCTGTGCCTTTTTCAGAGCAGTACCCTTGATGGTAAAGGTCTTCTTCAAGGTACCTGCCACATAGGTTCCCTCTGCATCAGTATTTTTCAAACCTGTGATAATTAGAGTCGCCTTACCTGCCCTGTCGTTATTCAGATAAGTAATTGCATAATCCTTGCCAAGTACAAGTTCCTCTTTCTTATAGGTTACCTTGGGAGTAGGAGTTGCAGGCTCATTTTCCTTGTAATCACAAGCTGCAATCTTACCTACCTTCAACTTAGATGCCATAACCTGATTCTCAGACAAAACAGTCATAGTGGTGGCAATACTGCCCTGATAATTATTGATACCCTCGATGATTACGTTATAGGTACCGGGATTCTTATACGCCCCCTCTGTCTTGTCAGGATATTCAATGGTGTAATCCTTTCCAACTGCCATTTTCTTGCCATTTAACTTGACGGTAGGCTTCACAGTCTGGGCTTTGCCATTCTCATAAGAATACATCTCCGAAATCTCGGTATTACTCTCTGTCAGTTCCTTTGCAAGGATGTTAAAAGCTATCGTAACAGTTCCCTCAAAGTTGCCCTTGCCCTTTACGACTGCAACAGGTGCCTTATCAGAATCCGCCTTGGCGGCCTTGGTGTTATTCTTGTAGGATACCGTATAATCCTTACCCACAGTCAGGATATCTCTGCCATAGGTAACGGTTACTTCGGGTTTCAATGCCTTGCCTGTGTAGGTCTGGTCGGGAATGGGAGCAATGGTGAGGTCGATGTCAGCATCAATGCCATCGGTGGTGCCGGTATTGTCCGGTTTATCACTACCATCATTAGTATTCGTATCCTCAGGCTTATCATCGCCATCGTTAGTATCCGTATCCTCAGACTTATCGCCGCCATCATTAGTATCGTCTCCCTCAGACTTGTCATTACCATCGTTGGTTTCCGTATCCCCCGGTTTATCATTACCGTCATTAGTATCTTCCGGCGTTTCAAATAGAGCCATATCTTTAACCAACATAACAGATTCTGACAGTCCCTCAGGAATACTTGTATATGCCACTCCATTTTTGTCGTACATGGTATGAGGCAAGTCTAGTTCTACAGCTATATTTTTAGGCGTCTTCAATACTTTAAGCTCAGAACAATCATCTAACTTGAGCATACCTTTAATCCCTGATAATGCCGCCATGTCAAAACCACTTAGATCTAACTGCTCTATGCTGCTACAAAGCATAAACATATTTGCCATGTTACCAGCCGCTTCGATCTTCCAACCACTGAGATTCAAATTCTTCAAATCAGTACACTGCCAGAACATCTGACGGGTATTGGTAAGCGATTCCGTGCTAAACATACTTAAATCCAAATTTTCCAATGAGGTACATTCTCTGAACATATACTCCATAGTAGTAACCTTGCTTGTATCGAGACCGCTGAGATTTGCATGCTTCAAGGAACGACATTTAGCAAACATTGCTGACATATCAACAGCTTCACCTGTCTCTGAGCCTATAAAATCAACTTCTTCCAGATATCTTGCATTTTTAAAAAAATTACTCAGATTCTTGACACCCTTAATATTTACCTTTGCCGTAACAATATCTAAAGGATAGTCCAGCCATCCACATGTATACTCTTCAGCAGCTTCACCAACACTCTCCTCTGCGGTACCCTCTATGGTCAATTCGCCCGTATTCATCAGCGTCCAATTTACGCCATCGCAATAAGTACCGCTAGCCAATAACTCTGACTTTGCCTTTAAATCAACAGATTCCTTTATTCCCTTGGGCAATGCTGTATATTCCTGCTGTTTATCATCATACATGGTATTTGGCAAAATGATATCCATACTCAGATTAACCGGTGTTTTAATCTCTCTGAACCAACATTCTTCAAACATACCCATATGCGACTCATCCATTGGCAATTCCAGACTACCGCAATCAAAATTGCTTAAATCCAACTTACGCAAATTGGAACATCCCGCAAAAATATTATCCATTCCGGTAACATTACTTGTATCAAAACTTGATAAATTTACTGCCTCTAACATCTCACAGCCTTCAAACATGCTGCCCATATTTGTGACATTGCTTGTATCAAAACCACTTAAATCCAAGGTTTTCAACTGCGTACAGCCACTAAACATGTTTCGCATATTCTTAACCTTACCGGTATTTCTTCCACCAAAATCCAGATTAGTCAGGCTGGCACAGTTTTCAAACATACTATCCATTCGTACCACCTTATCGGTATTCAAATCGGACATATTTATGTTACTCAAATTGCTACAATCAGCGAAGAAATTGGATAGGCATTCAACGTCTTTTACATTAATATCTGCTCTGGTCACATTTTCTGCATAGTCACGCCAACCCGGATAATAATTATAGTACATTGTTCCCTGATTGGGTTGAGCCGTACCCTCTACAGTCAACTCACCATTTGTCGAAAGAGTCCATGTTACACCCTCACAATACTTACCACAAGCCAACAACCCACTATCCTCCGGAAGTTCAGCGCCATCTGTTACCATTCCAGCATCCTTCCAATCTGCCCATAGTCTGGTATAAACATTTACAGTGGGAATCGTGTCCACAACACCACTTGCCGCATACATGGCAACGGGTACCAACGCAACCACTTTACTATTTTTATTCAAAGGTATTGCAATCCACTCCAAATCTTCACAACCATACAAAAAATTGTCCATGGAATCCTCAGCAATCATTTTACTACAGTCAAATCCGCTCAAATCCAAACTTGTAAGCGAAGAACAATTCTTAAACATCCTAGCTATAGTTACAGCATCTCGAGTATCTGTTCCATTAAAATTAACTTCCTTAAGATTTGTACATTCCTCGAAAAATCCCTTAAAATTTTTGACACCCACAACCTGCACTTTTGCCTTGGTAATCTTGGCACTCCAACTAAGCCAGCCTGCGTTATATTCAGAATCCTCCTCTCCCACGCTATCCACAGCAGTGCCAGTAACCGTCAATAAACCGTTACTATAAAGCATCCACTCCACGCCTTCGCAGTAAATACCAGACGCCAAGATATCATTGCCATCCGTTGTCACCTCACCATCAAATGTACCTGTAGTATATACTACCCCATTCTCCTCATTTATCTCTGAAGAATAATCCATTATCTCTTTCTGTGTTATTGCCACCTCCATAACAGGTTTCGGCATAGTCTCCGCCAACACCTGCATACCGGAGTTTTCAAAAACCAACAGCGCACACATCAGACCGGCAAGCCCCCGACTCATAGTTTGCATCCATTTTTTAATTTTACCCATTTACTTGTCCTCCTTTTTGGTATTTTAAATATCCTCTTCCTGCATCAAAGTCAGCATTGCATCCGTGACAACCGCATCCGAATCTCCCAACATGACTGCAATCCTGTCATTCTGATTTCTAATACAGGATTCCACAATATTACGTACACCACGGGCATTACCAAAATCCGGCTTCATAGATTCACGCACCAGTACCTCCCTTAGCTTATTTCCAGCATCCGGTTCCAAAACATAATTGTTAGAGCGTATCATTTTGCAAGCAATCTCAAAAAGCTCTTCACCGGAATAATCCTCAAAAATCAATTCGATGGGAACCCTGCTTTTTAATCCCTGATTATTTTTAAAGAACTCATCGAGGTCATTACTGTATCCCGCAAAAATCACAATAAGATTATTCCTGTTATTCTCCATCTCTGCCACAAGGGTGTCCACCGCTTCCTTGCCAAAGGTATCACCCTCACCTTTTACCAGAGAATAGGCCTCATCCACAAAGAGAATACCTCCCATCGCCTGCTCTACAGCCTTTTTGACATTGATGGCAGTGGAACCTTGATACTGCCCAACCAGTGTAGCTCTGGAACATTCCACAAATACATCCTTGCGCTTTAAAATTCCCAGTGACGCATACAGTTTGCCAATAATTCGCGCCACAGTTGTCTTACCTGTTCCGGGATTTCCCTTAAATGCCATGTGCAGGGTTCCAAAATCATTTTTACCCTTCAACCCTCTTTTTGCCATCTCCGTCTGAACCGTAGTGCGGTTAGTCAAGGTTTGTACCTCTCTTTTTACTGCCGGCAAGCCAATCAAGCCATTTAACTCTGCCAGATACGCCTTTGCTCCTTCTTCCGGCTCTCCATTCCAGAAATCCTCCGGTTTCAAAATAAACAACATTTCTTCATCAAAGTTCTCCGTGGAATGAACACGCACAGCCAAATTTCGAATTGCCTTTTCTACCAGTTCCCGAATATATCTGGCATTACCAAAGGTATCATCTATCTTGTCACGATGAATACATCTTTCAATGGCTTCGTCAACTCCATCTGCCAAAACATACTTTTTTTGTTCCACTAGAGTATGGGCTATGGTAATAAGCTCCTCCTGTGTATAATCAGGCAATTCAATGATATACGAGAATCGGGATGCGAAACCGCTGTTGGCATTTTTCATCATGGCTGTCATAGGCTTCTTGTAACCCGCAATAATCACAGAAAATTCCCCCCTGCGATCCTCCATTTCCTTTAACAGCGTATCAATCACTTCCTGCCCAAAATCGCTATCCGACTCCTCTTTGAAAAGAGCATGTGCCTCATCAATAAATAAAGTACCTCCTCCTGTTTTCTCTAAAATACTCCTTACTCGTTTCTCTGTTCCTCCGATGTGATCACTTAAAAGCTTAGAACGGTCAACCTCCACAAACTCCTCGGAAGTACGAATGCCAATGTCATAGAGAATCTTGGCAATAATTCTTGCCACCATGGTTTTACCGGTGCCTGGATTACCAAGGAGTACAAAATTGTATCCCTGACCATTATCCACTACACTTTCTCCTCGCTCCTGCAAAATCTTGTCCCGCATCAGTTTGATTTTTACCGACTGGTAAATGGTATCTAACTGTTCTTTTACCGCCTCCAGTCCAACAATCCCACCAAAATAGCTGTCAATGTTTTCAGGCAAATCCTTTAATTCCCGAATCGTTTTCTCCTGTTTTAATGCAGTCAGATTATCCTCTATCCCAAGTTCCGACATCTGTTGTTTAACTTCCTCCAATGCCCCTTTAGCATCTTCATCACCAGCATCTGCCGCCTGTTCAAAATATTTCTTTGCCTGCACCAGATCACGCTCTACATATCGTCCATCCCCATACATTGCACCCAGATAATAATAAGCCGTCTCACAGCCTTGTTCTGCTGCCTTCGAGAACCAGTCAAACGCACACTTATCATTAAAAGATACATACTCACCGTTAGAATTCTGAATTACCCCGTCTTCATACATCCCATTCAGGTAAATCTCTCCCATCATGCACTGAGCACCGGCATGTCCTTGTTTCGCAAGAATTTCTCCATACCATGCAGCCAAATACACCTGTTGTTCACTTTCAGCCTTTTCTATCAAATCAAACAACTCATCCTCTGACATTTTTTCAAAAACATCTATGCGTTGTTCGTTCTCCATAAGAGTATTTACCTCTGCCAGCTTAGAATTTATACCGGACGAAGAATATGGTGCATACTTTTCCAGATTTGCCTTGGCTTTGGAATAATTGCGACGTGTTATAGCTTCCTTTACACAGGCAGTGCCTAAATTTTCACAGGCATCCTCGTATCCAAAAGCGGCACCGATGGCTGTTACACGCATCCATTCCTCAGGATCCATAGCCTTGAAGTTTTCAGCTGTCTGCAACCTCTTTTCATAGGTTTCTCTATTATATGCCTCCTGACTTTGCATGAAACGGTTATGTAATATTTGATTTTTCTTTATAAGACGATGCAAACTAAAATGTGCATCGTACAAATTCCATTCCTGTGCTTTCCAGTAATACTCATATGCCTGTTCCTCATTGCGTTCCACACCCAAACCATACTCATAGATACGACCAAGCTCCATATAAGCATCCAACACACCACCTTTAAGTGCCGTTTCATATAAAGGGATTGCCTCCTGAATATTCGGTCTGATTCCAATACCATACTGGCTATACTTCGCACGCATATAAGCGGCACCCGGATGCCCCTGCCTTACTGCATACAAGGCATGCAGAGAAGCATCACTATACATTCCCTTCTTTTCGAACTCACATGCCTGCTGATAGTAGAATTCCGCATTCATACACTGCTGTACGGACACTTTATCCGTTACATTAATCTTTCTTAACACAACTTCAACTGCCCGCTGAGATCCTGCATCTCCCTGTTGCACTGCCCGTTGATACCACTGTAATGCCGCCTGATAATTACATTCCACACCTCTTCCATATTCATATATCTGGCCCAGAATTCGGGAACTGTCTGCAACGCCTTCTTCTGCTGCAATCCGGTAACATTCGATTGCCCGCTCCCAATTCTTAGGCAAACCAAAGCCTTTCTCGTACGCCATACCCAATATGAAATTGGCAGCTCTTACTCCCTGACTTACAAAAATCTGAGCTTTTTCCACTGCTATTTCATACGCTGCATCATTCCAGTAAAACATGGCATAATTGAATGCGTCAAAAACAGAAGCATTAATATCCTGATATCCCAACTCCCTTTTCAACATTATAACCATGTACGAAACATCGTTATGTCCTGCCTTCTGCGCCTTACTATACCATTCCAAGGCATTTTCTTTGCTTTGTGCAACCCCATATCCATACAGATACATTCTTGCAAGGTTATACATAGCATAGGCATTGCCCTGTTCTGCCGATTTGGTAAACCAATAAAACGCATCCCAAAAAATACGGTCCGCACCATGTTTTTCAAAGTATGCCAGTCCCATCATATTTTGACTCATACTATGACCATGATTGGCAGCCTCATGGATCAAGGTATAGCCACCCACAAAATCTCTTTGATTGATTAACTCCACACCCCGTCGGAATTTCTCCTCATCTGTCATAGGTGCTTCCACAGGTTCCTGAGGACCAGACTGTACCGGGGGCTGAGGTGACACCTGCGGCGGCTGTTGAGCCGGAGTCTGTTGCTGTACCGGAGCCTGTTGCTGTACATTACTGTCTGTCTCTTTTTTCTTTCCCCTAAAACCAAATCTACTTTCTATACCCATATATCCTTTCCTCCGATGTCTTAGTCTTAATAAAATATCCCATCCATAACACTGCTTAGCACCTTACTGACACCACTGGCCAGCATTGTAAAAAGAAACAGTGTTATCACAGAAGGTATGGCTATCAGTTTCCACATAAGAGGTTTTCGCTCTACAACATTCTTTTTGTACTCTTCTATTCTATCCTGCGAAACTCCCTTTGAAATTTGATTACTTGACTTCCAATATTGATTACCCATATTCTCTGTTCTCCCTAATTAAAGTATCTTGACGGAATATCTGTCCTTGTCTGCCAAAAACTTCGACTGCCATCCATCAACAATATCTGTGTGTATATTCGATTTCTTCTGATTATTACCTCTTCTCCATCATCAGAAACACCCTGAATTCCTTGAGGAACATGTACCACTTGAAAACTCCCCACAGAGAATTCATGACTGTTCTTGGCAATTCGATCCCTGGTCTGCATCATTGTCTCCCGCTCTTCATTGGTATACAGTGCATAGGGCAAAAGCAGTTCATATATCTCCTGCATAATACCTTCACTTCCACCGTCATTTGCGCTTGATATAAGTTTTTCTGCATCCTGAATAATTTTAACCATATCTCTTCTCATTCCAAAGACAAAATCTGAAGGAACATTATCTCCCGGAAATGCCGCAATCCCGGCACATACCACGCAATTCATACATACACTTTCCCCATTCTCAATGATACCTTTTTTTAACAACAACTGGTCGATTGCCATGGTGTGCTTTTGATTCTGTATGTAAATATTCGAACATTCGTTGACAGCTCTGCCAATATACTGCTTCCATGTAGCATCCTCATAAGTTCCCACAAAACTTCCTGCACGATTTTTACACTCCAGAACATAAATCATGTTCCCGGTGATAATGACAGCATCCACCTCCTGAAAATTGCCATTCTCCATAGGCACACATACATTGTATAAAGTTCTGTGCTCTATCTTTAATTCACGGCTTAACACATAAGCCATAAACTCGCCCTGCAAACCTTTATTCGTCCAAATGTCTCGTCGCCGATTTCCCGTGGCAAGATAATAATCAGACTTCTTATAGCCCACGAAAAAGGCCTCCAAAACATTCAAATCATAGAAGGAAAGTATTAATAAAACCGTCCACACAACCGTGCTCATTGCCGATACAACAACATTGTCATGTGGCAACAGAGACGGTACTCCCCATACCATAAACATATAAAAGCAAACAGATAGAATTCCATAAACCGTAACATTCCCTTCGTATATCAACTCCCTGAAATATTTTGCCATACGATTCAAAAATAACGGGCCTCCAAAAAACGTATCCTCTATCCACTTATAAAGCTTCAAAAACATTTGCATTACTGTCCAAAACACAAACTGCTTCCTCCTTGGTTATTCTTTTTGAACGATATCCGTGAGGATGCCGCCATCAGGCAGCATCCTCCGAAGTTGATTCGGTTGAAGTATCGACTTCGATAAGAACCTCCAATATCTGAGTCACTATATGGTTACATCGTGTGCAAGTTCTGGTTTTTGAACCGGTCTCTGTCTCCGTAGGTTCTCTAGTTATTATCCATTCCGACCAAACATGTCCACCCAAATTGGGGACAAAATCTGAACTATACGAATATCCACACTCACAAGAATATTGTGTATATCCATTTTTCTCACACCCTGGTTCCGTAACTATGGTTGTATAAACATGTTCATGACTTTCGTATAATTCCTGTTCTTCTTTTACATAGGCAATAATATCATCTGTATTCACAATTCGAACAACTAAAAAACTATTATAGACAGCGTCATTTACACTAATATTTTGGTAGTCTGTTGTGGAAAAACTAATTTCTGCTCCATATCTGCTTGCAAATCCCTTTTCCCACAGAAGCGTATAATCTTCCAGACTATGAAATACCAAAAAAATCTCCTCTTTCTTACTTTGATTTAACATCATATCCCACATTGTCTCGTTTGAATTTACGTAATACTTTTCAAATACAAGACCTTGCCACTTTCTACCGGTACATTCAGATACTCCACCTTCCTCATCTTCTGCCCGTACTCCTGAATTTAAGAAAAAGTCATAACAACAAATCTCCCTACCATCCAAATCATCCCATGTTACATCTAACCAATACCATTCTCCTTCGATTTGTACTTGATTCCATGCGTGATTCATAGAATCCGAGCGAACATACTGACAAGGTATATTTAAAAGAATCATAAAATCTCTGAAAGCTTGTGTATAGCCACCACAAACAGCCTTTCCCTTCAAGATAGCACTTTCCATATAGTACGACTCGTTACTAAGTGTAATGTCATATGTGACATTTTTGGCCAGCCAATCATGTACCGCAAGAATCTTCTCTGCTTCATTCATGTCTTCCGTAATAATTTGGTTAAGAATTTCCTTTTCTTTTACGTATAATTCATATGCGCCTTTGCTCGCCATAAGATATGTCATACTCTCCTTAAATTGAGTGTCCGATGATGTCGGACGAACAGACCAACTATCTACGATTCTCTCATGATAAGGATTATCCTTCATTGAAATTTGAACCGTAATCTGCCCTCCCGTGTCAAACAACGCATCTTCGGATATTGATAAACTCGTACCGCCAACCGTAATATAGTCTAATAACTCTTCCTTTGAGCTGGTTATCTCAACACTTACATAAGGTAACATTTCTTCTGAAATCATTGACTCATATTTCATCTCATAACTTTCACCGGGATAGAGTGTGCCTCCCCAATATTCTGACTCTATTTTTCCTAATTGCGGTATGTCAACAACATGATATTTCCACTTATCCTGACAGTTACTGCACTCATATACCATATAACCGTATAGACCATCATCACTCTTGACCAATTCTGTCTGCGCATAGCTGTGTCCCGAAGCAGCCAAGTATCTGGCATCCACTTCCTCATTACATACGGTACAATATCTTCTTTCATACCCCGCCTGTGTACAAGTCTGCGGACATTCTTCATCCTTGACCCATTCCCCGGCTTCATGTCCCAAAGCTACAACATAATCCGTCTTATAAGATTTTCCACAGACACAGGTATATTCTGTATAACCCTGCTCCGTACAAGTGGGTGCTATTACCTCAGAAACATAATCATGCACATGCTTTATTTTAGGAATGACTTCTCCTTCAATTGTATCACAAGCAGTACATTTACGTTGTTTCTCGCCTGCTTCACTCTCAGTTGCTTCCTTGACAATAAACCATTCTGTCCAACTATGACCTTTTGCATCGGTATAACTGTCAATGTAAAAAACTCCACATTTGCAGGTATATGTTGTGTAACCCTGTTCTGTACAGGTAGGCTTCGTCACTACAGATACATAATCATGTTCATGGGTCTTATTCGGAATTGACGCCTCTTCCACATAACCACATCGATTACAGGTTCTCTCCTTTATTCCTTCCTGCGTTTCAGTAGAATCATTGACAATAATCCATTCTCCCCAAGCATGCCCCAATGCCTCTATATAATCATCAACATAGGAATCTCCACATACACAGGTATAAGTAGTATACCCCTGCTCCGTACAGGTAGGCTCTGTTATCGCTTTTGTATATTCGTGCGTTTTGATTGCAACCTCCTCTGTATACGCATCACCACACTTGGTACAGGTAAAAGTCTTCACTCCGGGTTCTGTACAGGTAGGCTCCATGGTAACAACACCTTCATCGTAAACATGGTCACAGTCCAATACCTTTACATGACAGGTAGAAGTAACCCCATTTGCAGTTACCTTGATGTCTGCTTCACCGTAATTCTTGGCAGTAATCAGTCCCTTTTTGACTGTTACTACCTTAGAATTGGTAGTAGCATATTTTACAGTCTGGCTCTTACCCACCACATCTGCCGGAAGTTCCTTTGAAGTTCCTTTTTCAATAGTCATATTCTCTGTACTGAGGATTACCTTACTTTCCTTTACAGTAATCACACACTGGGCAGACTTTCCGTTAGCGGTAGCGGTAATAATAGCCTCGCCTTCTCCCACCGCAGTTACTTTCCCCTTATTGACCGTTGCTATTTTTGCATCAGAGGACATCCATGTTACTTTTTTCTCCGGTCCATCCACCTTCGCCTTCAAGGTATAGGAATTTCCTTTCTTGGTATATAATGTATATTCTGACTGATTCAGTTTGATTATAGGTTCATAGGTTTCTACAGTTACAGCTACCTTGTCTGATACACCATTTGCTGTAGCAGTAACAACTGCCGTTCCCGGCTTTTTCGCGGTAATCTTTCCTTTACTTACTGTAACTACAGACTTGTCAGAGGATTCCCACGCAACCTTCCCTTTTCTTCCGATCACCTCATAGGTAAGCGTATAGTTTTTCTCTTCTCCCTTGGTTCTCAGAGAAACTTGCTCCTCAGCAATGTCAGTCATTGTATCCTTGACCGCCACCACACAAGTATCTGTCATACCATTAGTAGTAGCACTGATTATCGCTGTCCCCTTACCTACCGCTGCTATCTTGCCCGTTGTATCTACTGTTACAATGGCAGAATCCGAGCTTATCCACTCTACAGATTCCTCTTTGCCCGCATTAGTCTTAAGCTGCTTACTTTCACCGTTATAAAGAATCACATGCTCCTCACTTACAGCCAGAGCATCCTTCACAACACGAACCTCACAGGTTGCCGAAACACCGTTGGCAGTAGCTATAATCATGGCAGTACCGCTGTTTTTACCGGTAACCTTGCCGCCACTTACGGTTGCAACACTTTTATCAGAACTTTCCCACTTTACCGCTTTCTTGGCACCAACTACCGTAGGAATCAGCTTAATGGAACTCCCTACTCCCTTGGTACCAAGCTGAACAGACTCGGTATCCAAAATAATAGAACTATTTTGCACTGTTATCGGACAAATGGCAGACCGACCATTGGCAGTAGCCGTAATGATGGTCTGCCCTTGGGAAACAGCAGTTACTTTGCCCTTTTGATCTACAGTTGCCACCTTCTCATCAGAACTACTCCACGCAGTATCCTTAGAGGCTCCCTTTACCGTAGCTTTAAGCTGTACGGAATTGCCGGTTGTACCGCCTGCATAGATTGCTGCAATCTTTTTGCTTAACTTAATAGAAGGCTCTACCACCTGAATGGTACATTTCTTATAAACAAGTCCCTCTCGCGCAGTAACAATCGTCTTACCCTTTCTTATGGCAGTAACCACACCATTACTGTCCACCTTGGCAGTGTTGACATTCCATGATGTCCACCGAGGCTCCTTGCTTGTTCCGGTTGCATCAAGGTCTATGGTATCCCCGACATTTATCGTCACTTTTGTCTCATTAAGATAAAAACTTGCTGCATATGCAGTTGCATTGTTGCTTATTAATATCACAAGAAAGGCAAATAATATAATACCAATTCTTTTTCTCATATGATTCTCCTTCTTCCTCTGTAAGTCATCACCAAATTCTCTCTAACCAATAAATTTACTGAAAGTTTAATGCTATTGCTTCATCAAATGCAGGAATAAAGATTTCTATAAATCGATTCGCACTATCTTTTTCCAACTTGTATACCATTATATTAATAAGCAACGCATCTTCTGTTTCCTTATTTTGAATCACATAATTGTTTGAAAGCCTGGAGTCATCATTTATGTCAAACATATTCATTTTGAATGCAACATGCGTGTCAGATTCTGCAATAATTTCATTCTGCTCTGTGGGACATGGCATATCCGCTGCGGTCCGAAACTCTATGATTAATTCATAATTCTCATAAACTGCCCACAAACCATCCTCCGCATATCCCGAGATTTCCTCCTCCTTTGGAGTAAGAACCATAAAATTATTCAATCCCAAATCCGCATAAGGACAAATGCTGTCATTAACCGTAATACCGGTTCCCACATTCTTCAACATCATATTATTTGCTGCACTCTCTGTATAAAGTGCGTCAACATCACCAATCACCTGCTCCTCACCAGCATTTTCTGCTGATGAAGACATCTGATTTTGCTCGTCCTCTATAAATACATCATCTTTTGAAAGTTCGATTTCCGATGAAGACACTACCTCTACAGTACTTTCTATAATACTTTCTACACTCTCTTTAGCACTCTCTTTTGCACTCCCGTCTGCCACCTGCGCCTCTCCTTTACCGCAAGCAACCACACTTAAGCAACTCACTATACTAAGTACAATTGCTATTTCTCTCTTCATATCTCAATTCCTCCATTTTATATTGATTCTTATAATTTTTGTTACTATTGGTAAAGTGACTTAATATATGCCTGATTTGCCTCAAATTCCGCATCCGCCACTCTCTGCTCCAGTTCTTTCTGGTTTCTCTGCATATCTGCAATTTGCTGATCAAAGGCATCTAATTGTCTCTGTTGGTCCTGCTGATACCTCTCCTGCTCCAATAAGTTAATAGCCTCTTTCATATTATCTGCCCGTTGATTAACCAGATACGAATACAGCTTCTTAATGGTATAAGGGTCTGCATAATTTTTAGGGAAAATAGCGTATATCTGAGGCATATACGGCTTTACCTCCCGCTGAAATCTGTTTTGAATTTCATCATATTCCGCCTTTAATTTGGGCAAATTCCCCTTCATTACCGCATTATCCTTCAGGCTACGACAAATCAAGACTATTGACAAAATTACCGTGAGAATCGACACAAAAACAATATAGAATGGCAATGTAATCTTCTTGTCAGTAAACCATTCTATGGGTAAAAGCAGAATTCCCCCGAATAAAAAGCAGATAACCAAACTCAACCATACATTTTGAAACAAATTTATAAAGTTAAATTTTGTTTCAGCAATAGCTCCTTCCAACTCAGATATCCTTCTCCTCTGCTTATTGCTTGAGTCAATATATTCTATCCATTTATTAACAATGGGCATGATTCCCTCTATCTTTGCTATTAACTGTTGTCTCTCCATAACTTTTTCCTCCGTTTTATTGTTCAATAAAGGTCTTTTCGTATTTCTTGGCGTATCTTTCTGCCACTGAACCTTTTTCTCCGTAAATTACAACGTCATAATATCCACTCATAAACAAAGCATCACCTATCTCCGTCACGCTGGCAGGTATTACAATCTCTTTGATACAGCCATTAAAGAAAACCTTTTCACCGATTTTCTCCACCCCATCAGGAACCACAAATTTCTTAAGGCTGCTACAGGATGAAAACGCATAATCACCAATTGTCTTCAATGTGCTGGGAAGAGATACCTCCGTAACATTTTGATAACCACTGAAGGCTCTGTCAGGAATGCTCGTAATCCCTTCTTCCACGATGATTGCAGTAGGAAAAGCATCCACCACCTCTGCTATCCATGGTGTATAATCCGGCATATCCCCTTCTCCGGATACAATAAATACAGTGTCTACATATTGCACCGTCACGGTCTCTGAAACCTGCCATGTCATTCCGGTGTTCACCGGAGAAACGCTTGTCTCAACGTTGGTTGCCGGCTCCGGCATTTCATTATCCGAGGTTAAGTCAGATGCTCGCTTGTATATGTAGTCCGGTACATCCCTGAATGCGTAAGTTTTCCAATCCTCTGTATCAGGCACATCCACAAACACCATTCCATTTTCTGTCAAATAATAGAATGAAACTCTTCTGTCAATAGGATTACCTTCCAAATCCGTCATTTCAAGGACATCACAGTCTTTTCCGGTATAATGTATTTCCTGACCATCCAAGGTCCAATACCCTTCATACTCTACCGTTGTCAACATAATTTCCCCCAAAAGCGGTACAGACTCAGAACCAATTTCCCTGACATACAGAGTAGAACCACTGCCATCCTCTGTTTCCCACACCTCATAATCAGATAAATCCATATCAGCCAGTGTTTTTGGATTGGTTTCCTCCGTTATCGAAGCCGATTCCGTCGGTATAAAGACTGACTCATCCGGTATTGGTGCTATGTTGCTCTGTGATTCTGCTCCAGTGGTTACAACTGTCTGCGTATCCTTTAAGACAGTAACCACTCCTGCTGTTCCCGCCCCTACAAGGGCAACTGCTCCGGCAATCAACATAACTTTTGCTGTTGTTGTAAGAGAGGTAAGCTTCGCACCGATTCCTGCTCCTTGCACAGTCCCACCTGCTACAGTTGGTGCAGTTGCTGACGCTGCTGTAGTCGTTCCTGCCGCCACACCCGCACCCGATATGGCCGTTGCCTGCAAACCAACACTTACACAGGCACCATTGTAAACATTTTGCGCTGCCTGCGCTGTAAGAGTCGTTCCCTCTGCCAGACTCCTGATGGCATACCAAAGAAGCGGCAAACCAACAGCATGCAACTTATATCCCTCTTTTCGCTCCTTCTCCTCCACCCGGTCTCTGATATATTTTCTCGCATAATTTAAACGACTCTTAATCGTATTTACGGAACATTCCATCATGTCTGCTATCTGCTCTACCTTAAAGCCATCGAAGTAATATGCAATAACTGCTGATTTCTGCAATTCAGGAAGTTCCTCAATAATTCCTCTTATAATCTCTGCTGTGGCTTTCTGGTCTGCCGTAAGCTCCGGTAAAGTCGAAACATCCTGACTCTCCAAGGCCTCAAATATTCCTTTTTCTGCCTCCTCCGTCAACAGTACATCTTTACGCTTTCTGTACAACTTCATACCTTGATTGTAAGTGATTCCATCTAACCAACTGTATATTGCATCTTCTGCTTTTAATGTATGAATGTTCTTATATGCTTCGATAAAAACTATCTGTGTCAGATCCTGCGCATCTTCCTCCCTCTTCATAAGCTGCTTTGCCCGGAAATAAACCCTGTTATAGGTTGCAGAATAGACTGCATTAAACCCTGATTCTTCTCCATTTTGCATTTGTTTTATGGCATTCCTAAAATTATCTTCCATAGAAAATCTCCTTTGTTCATAATATTTGTGGAATTACTTACTGCTCCTTTCTGTTAATAAGTACCCACTGAGAACAATATGGTTTTATTTTTTACTAAATTTTTTATATTTTTACTAAATTTAATTCAATTATACCCCCCATAACGACCAATGTCCACAAAAATCTACCCAAGATACTGGGTATATTTTATCTCTGCTACTAACCTTATAATGAACATAAGGAAGGATGATTAAATAGCTATGATGTCTTTTGACCCTCTATGGAATACTTTGAAAAAAAAAATTTATCTACCTACAAACTGATTAATCAACATGGAATCAGTAAAGGTACCATTGACAATCTTAAGCACAATCGAAACGTAACCTTATTGACCCTTGACCAGTTATGCCGAATTTTAGATTGTCGAATAGAAGATATTGTTGTATACAAAAAAGAAGATACCTAAAGCCTTACCGACTTGGGTATCTTCTTTCTATTATGCCTCACGATTCATTCTCATCAACAATTCAAAACCTGCTCCCTCAACGCATCCATCTTTCTATCCAGTGCTGCGCTAAGCTCTGCACAGCTCAAAAGCTCATCCGCCATTGCCTGTGTAAACTCAAAGTCCTTCTTGTATCGAAGCTGATGCTCCAGACTTGCCCAGAAATCCATGGCGATAGTGCGAAGCTGAATCTCCACCTTCATGGTACGCTTCTCATTGGCAAGAAAAATAGGGATTTCCACAATCAAATGCAGGCTTCTGTAGCCATTGGGCTTGGGACTTGCGATGTAATCCTTTTTCTCGATTAAAGTCACGTCGTCCTGATTTAACAGCGCATCTGCCAACATATACACATCCTCGATAAACGCACAACAGACACGCACACCTGCCACATCCCGAATATGCTCCTCTACACTATCCAAAGTATAGGGCAAATCATTCTTCTTGATTTTATTTACAATACTTCCCGGTGATTTCAGACGGCACTTGATGCTGCTGATGGGATTGCGGTCGTGCTGCAGTGAAAACTCCTCATTCAACACATTAAATTTCGTCTCAATCTCCATCATGGCACATTTATAATAAGACATCAGTTTGATATAGGGTTCCGATTTTTCCTTGATATCCTCCCATGAGTCCGTTTGAATGAATTCTCCCGCCACCATTACACTCTTTTCCATACCTTCCACAACAAGTTCCTCCCTTTGTACCTTAACTGATTTATACCAAATTCACTGTAAGAATCGCCACACCAATCAGCACCAGAATCACACCTGTAGCACGATTCAGGGTCAGCGGATTGGACTTATTGGCAATTTTAGCTGCAATCCGTGCCCAAAGCAAAGTGGACAGCACGCAGACAACGAGACACCCCACATCCGGCATACCGTCAATGGCAAAATGACTGACTGCCCCCGTAAATGCGGTAAACGCCATGACAAACACACTGGTTCCTACTGCTGTTTTCAACTCATAGCCCAACACCGTAGTCAGCACCAGTAGCATCATCATGCCACCCCCCGCGCCCACAAATCCACAGATAAAACCAATCATCGTACCGCAGAGAATGGACTTAATAATCCGCTCCTTCGGTGCCACTGCCTCCATCTTTTCCCTGGTGGTCATCACAGGCTTTACAATAAATTTCACTCCCAACAGTATGGTCATAATCACCGAGAAATTCCCCATGGTAGTATTGGATACCAGACTGGCAACATAGCTTCCTACAGAAGTAAAAATCAACACAGTTCCCATCATTACCAATCCGTTTTTGATATCCAGATTCTTATTTTTCCCATATGTATAGGCACTGACACCGCTTGCCAACACATCACTTGCCAGAGCAATTCCCACTGCTTCATAGGCAGGCATCCCCAAAAACGCAATCAAAATAGGGCTGATAGCCGCTGCAGCACTCATGCCAGCAAACCCGGTACCAAGACCGGCCGCAATCCCTGCGGCAAAACATACAATCACTTCAAATGCACTCATCTTTCGTCCTCCCAAAAGCATTGTAAGCCCTTGCACCGAAAATGTAAAATGAAAAAAATATAAAATACCCTTGTCTCGTGCAAAAAGGGCTTCGCACCGGTTCGTGCGAAGCCCCTTTAAACAGGTCTTAATTTAAAACATCATTTAGTTCCACAATTGGGTCGCAGTAATGGTAAAGTCCAAGGCATTCCAATTCTTTTCAAATACCAATATACTCATGACATCACCCTTTTGCATAGGAAGAGAATAAACAGGCTCATACTTTTTACCATTAAGCACCATTCCATAATAGGTTCCATTCTCTTTATACAGATACATATATTGTTGACTGGCACTGGAATCAGTAATTTCAAATTCGTAGTAACCATATTCCGGTGCAGTAAAGGTAAACAACGCTGCCTCTTGAGCTGCTAAGGAAGCCGTCACAGGCTCATCATATGAAAGCTCGCCTCTGTAGCTTAGACTATAGTCAGTAGACGTATACATTTTCAAGGTCGTACTGTCTCCCTTATTACCAACTATTCCAATTAGCGCATAGTCACCTTCAAACCGATAAGTATCGGTAATATTGCTTCCATCATTTACAGAGTTATATCTGTCTCCCCTGTAATACAGATAACTATAAACATCACTGACACCTGTAATATCCTTTCTGGAAACTCGATATTGTCCAAATTCGTCAATTTTGCACTGTACAAAGTTATATCCATCTCTGTCCAGTGTAAAGGTATAATCCACATCCGGAACAAAGGTATCCACTTTCTTGATGGTTATGCTAGTGCTACGATTTGCTTGGGTTATTACTCTAAATAGAACTTCTCCCTCAGACAGGTAAACCACTCCGGGTGTATTTTTAGGGACAGCTTCATAATCATTGCGACCATGCCAAACCGCCACTGAATCTACCCCTGTATTCTCTTCATTCACGTAGCTAACCCAGTAGTAAGCACCTTCGGAAAGCGTTCCTTTAAACCAATAAGTCCCCGCCTCCGTAAAACTTACCTGCGTAACACCTCCAATATTCAGGGGAGCGGCCTCTACGGTATCCGCACTGACGGTAATGCGGAAATCCTTCTTCTCTGTGGTATTATTCACCGCACGGAAGTAAATGGTTTCACCCATATACATGATTTCCCCTGTGGAAGAATGGCTTTCATAGGCTCCGATTGGAGTATCATATACTTCTACGACATAATCTGACGCATCTGCTCCATCGGAAGTACCTTCCGTCTCTTCGAAGTGAAAATCATAATAACCATTGTTTGCCGGCGCAGTAAAGGAATACCAATTTACAGACTCTGCTTCCAAAGTATCCTTGAACACACCAACGCTGAGAGCCTTGGGCTCAATTTCGCCCACAGTCAGTGTAAAGGCAGCCGTTGCAGGAGTTTCCTTACCCGCCTTTGCCGTATTGTAGTAAAGAGCCAGATAATATACCTCTCCCTTCTTCAATACCGCCTCTTTGGGCAAAAATCCATCCTCAGGGCTGTTGCTCATATTGTCCTTATAGAGACTATACTGAATTTCTGCATCGGTACTGTTGTCAGAGAAGGTGTATCTTGCAGTCTCAGGTACGGTAAATGTTGCCCATGTCTTCATGCCCTTGGCAACGCTCAAGTTCACACTGCTTACCAACTCTACCGGAACAATCTTCTCGATAGCAAGCTTCACCGTCTTGGTAGCAGCCGCATCATCGCTGCTGAAATTCAGGCGAATGTTGTAAACCTCTTTCTCACCGATTTCATAAAGAACATACTCATACAGCTTACTCTCGCTAAAGGACAAATTGTTTCCTTCGGAATCAGTAACAGAAACGGTTACTCCCTCAGGAATCTCCTTGGCAGTAATTGCATAGTATCCGGTAGAAGGAACCAGGAACTCTGCATATTGCACAGCACCGCTCGCAGCCGTAACAGTCAGGTCAGTCTTCTCCTTCCATTCCTGTACAGCTTCTTTCACAACTCCAATCTTCGCAGTCACTGCTTCCGCAGAACCGCTATTGCTAATCTTAAAATCGTACCATGTGTCCTTCTTCATGGTTACTTTCATGGCACCATACATATAATGCACACTATTGGAAGCATTCTCGAAGTATGCCACACTTACGCCACTGGGAATCTCTACATCATAGGTATAAATTCCCGTCTCGGCTGCCTTAAATCGAAACCACTTCTCCTCACCTGCTTTCAGTTCCGCAGACTTCTGTGCTTCACCCGCAGTCAAAATTTCAGGTGTAAGCTGCTTTACAAGAAGCTTTGCAGATATCTCCTTATCAGAGGTATTCCTTAATCCGAAGTAGTACTGATTGCCCTTTACAAGCCAGTCTCCATCCAGATTAGAACCGGCATACAGATAAGTATCCGTCATTTTGCGGACATAGTACAGGCTGGAAACAAGGGAATTACCCTCGCCATCCGTTACTTTTACGGTATATCTCTCCGTTGCAGGAACTTCAAATGCAAACCACTGATACTCACCGGGCTTCACGGTAAACGCCTCATCGGTCAGTGTCTTAGGCTCAATCAACTTCACTGTAACGGTTACCGTTGCATCCTTTTCGCCTGCAGTCACAGTGAACGGTATAGTCTGTCCAACTGCACCGACAAACTCATAACCACTGGTAATATTACTGTAATTGCAGAATACAGAAATATTTGCATCCTCTTCCTTGACACTATAGGTTACCTGATATCTTCCGGCCTTCTCCACAACATACTTGTAGTTTTGGCTCTCAGATGCCTTCAGTGTAAAGGAACCGTCAGGAAGCATGGTCCTCATGGGAGCCGCCTTAAGTGTAAGTGTCGTATCTGCATCTGCATTATAAGCATTACTTGCCTTAAAGTAAACAGTATCCCCATTCAACATAGAAACCGAAGTGCCGTTTGCAATGGAGCCGGTGGTGCCAAGTTCCTTACCATATACAACACTTGCAGTCGTATCGGTATTCCAACTAAAGGTATAGTAATCATCAGAGTTGGCAGTATACTTAAACCACTTGCGCTCTCCGGGTTTTAAAGTAACCTGCGTGCCATCAATCGCTACAGGTTCAACCTTATTTATTACAACACTTGCGGTAGTCTCTCCGTCAAACGCATTGTTCGGATATACTCCAAAGATGATCTCCTCACCGGCATAAAGCTCTACCTCTCCATAGAAGTCAGAATCTTCTGCCTGTCCAAAAGACTCATATGAAGAAGCACTACTTATGCCTTCATAAATCCTTGCACGAAGCGTATGATTACCCTTCTCCTTATCCACTGTTACATTAGACTCAAAGGTATAGAGACCATAGGAAGGAGCAGTAAATCTGTAGAAATACAAGCCATTATTGACAACCTTAAGACTTGCTGCCGTACCCGAAATAAGCTCTGTAGCAGTCGTCTTGCTTACGCTTACGGTCACGTTTGCCGCAGTAGTTGCACTGGTAGTCAGTTTGATGTAAAGAACATCTCCCTTTTCTAAACCATTTACCTTGTTATTATAAGCCCCATAGCTGTTTGTCACTTCATCCCTGTAATAAGAAGCAGTTACAGTGCTGTCTGCCACATCACTGGAATAAGCAAAGTTGTACTCTGTCTCATCCTCAGGAATAATGAAGGATACCCATGCCTCTCCGTTTGCAGGTACAGAAATACTCTGAGGTGAAGTCTCCAAAGTAATGGACTTCACTACAGGCTGGGATACGCTGATGGTTGCACTTGCCGTCTTAGCTGCAACCTGCTCCTCGGTCTCTCCCTCCGCTCCTGCAATCTCAGGATAAACACAGATAATCACTTCCTCACCTGCATCTAAGGTAAATGCTCTGGTAAAGTTGTTGGTATCTGTGCCATCTGACTCATTCTTAATCTGCTCAAAGGCAGCAGACGCATTCTTATCAGAAAGAGACGCATAGTACTCTGCCTTCATCATTCCGGTTGCATTCGCAGAAGAAATAGTGTAGTTACCCGTTACAGGTGCGGTAAAGGAATACCACTTCTCCTGTCCATTCTTCATGTCACCGGTAGAAACAGCCGTTGTAGAAAGTGCAGTTACACTTCTACCCTTAACAAATACTTCATAATCCACGGAAATATTGTTCAGGTACAGGGTAATCACTTCACCCTTCTTAAGCCCAACACCATTGTTGGTCTTGTTATAATCTGAATTCTCCTCATTGTAGAGAACCAGATATTCATAGCTGCTATTACTTTCATCCGTGCCTCTGTAAACCCTTGCACTCATATCAGGTGCCGTAGCACAGAAGGTATAGTAGTTATCCTCAGGTGCCACAAAACGGATATAATTGCCTTCTGTACTGTGAATGCTGCCGTTCATGGGAAGCTTGTGGTAAGCCTTCACGGCATTTACATTTACTTCAAAATCCACATTTTCGCATTGGTAATTGTAAATATTAAAATATGCTATCATGGTCAGTTCAATGGTCTCGCCCTGTTTCATGGACAGAGTATCGCCATTGGGGTTAAACCCAGTACGCTTCTCTCCTGAATAGGTATAATCATCCAAGAATTGAACCGTACCATTTATTACGTTCTTGGTAAAGCTAAATTCACCATCAAAAGGTGCCGTAAAGGATGCAAAGAAATAATCCTTATAATATATGTGAGTATCCGAAGCAAGGTCCTTTTGGAATCTTGCAGGATTTCCCAAGGTTAAATGCTCTACACCGTTTTTCGCATATTGTTCCTCATAATTAACCGGCTCCAATATACCATAAGATTGGGTTGCATCACCCACAGGAATTACCACAAGGGTTCTTCGGCAAATAACCTTCTTGGTTACCTTGGAAACAATCTCGATATCCGTTGTTCCGGCTTTCAACGCCTTAAAGGTTGCCGTATAGCCTCCGGGATTTGCCGTGATGGTTCCCACCTTTTTGTTGCTGCTCTTCCAAGTGAGCGTATCCGTAGCACCCTTCTTTATTATCTCAGACAGTATTTCTGCTTCCACCGTATAAGTATTGCCGGAAACAAAATATACCGCTTCCGTATACCACCACCAATAATTCTTATCAAGTAACGCTGTCTGAATCCGAACTCCACCATATTCGTCCTTGGCAAGATTATAGTCAGATACCGGAATATTGGTCGTCTTAAATTTCTTGGTAACCGCCTTGCCCAACTGGTCCTTATACAAAGGTGCAATGCTTACGCTGTAAGAAGACAGGCGGTCCAGTGTGTAATCATCAAGCTGCAATTCATAGGCAAACTGTTTCTTAACAAGATTGGATTTATCCCAATTAATGGTCAAATCATCGCCTACCTGCTCTACATAGGATGCCACAATGCTTCCTCTGTTGTCCTTAATGGTTACCTTAAACTGCTCTTCGTTCTCAAAGCCTGCATTGTACATGTAGTTATACCAGAACTTATTACCGGTATGAGTGAAGGATACCATCGCCTTGTCATCCACCACATCATAAACCTTCAGACTCTTAACTGCATCCATAGCCTTGGTCTTTACCTGCATGGTGGTAGTCACCGCAGGATTGGATTCCAAAGCAATGGTTACGGTCACGGTCTTATTCGGCAGGAGTGCGCAGAGATAACCGTTCTTATACTCCAGTGCCTGCTCGTCCGAAATACTTACCACAAGCTCATGCTCGTCTCTCAGACCGTATACACCATTCAGCTTGGACTTGCCGTCATAGCATACCAGATAATTGTAAATATCTGCCACGCTGCCGGTCTTCAAGGTAAGCTTCTTAGCTGTCATTTTGGTTACATTAGAGTAAATATGCAGTTCCACTGCATCATACTCACCACTGATGGTATCTCTCGCAACGACAACCACATCACCGACGCCCTTCAACTTGAGATTGCCCTTCTTATCCATGGTAGCAAGCTTTGATGCCTTAAAATACATTCCCTCAAAGTAATATTTAAATGCACCATTCTTCTTATCACTGATTTCCTCCACGCTGCGAGGAACATCAATTACAAAATACTCCATCTTAGGATTCAGATAGGTCTTCTGCTCTGCCTTGGAGATTGGATAAGGCACCTCCAATACATCCCCATTATCCGCTGCCTCCTGAGAATCCTTATGAGGATAGTAAAGCCAGGTATTCAGTTTAAGTGCCTTGGTAGAAAGAGCTACCTCATACATATCTGTATCATCATTCCAAAGCACCTTCTGGTAGCTATCCTCTGTCAGAGCCAAATCAAGATAGCTAATCTGTCTTCTGGTGGTCTTGAAGCTCTTCACACTGCCGGAAGCAGATGCTGCCACCTTCTGACCGTCTGCATGCTCTCTTATCGCGCTGACATTACGAACATATACGGTGTAATCCGTATTGGGCTGCAATCCGGTAAATTTATAATTCATTACCTTCTTGTCCGCATTGTAATAATAATTGCTATTGCCATTCTCGTAGCTGTTCTTATTATTTTCGTAATCGGTCTCATCAATAATATAAGTCCAACCGGTAAATCCGCTGTTACCGCTCTCGGCAATCTTGCTCTCGAAAGCGGCTGCTTTCAGGCCCTTGCCGGGCAGAACGTAAATCTCTCTGCGGTAACCGTCAGCAGGCACCTTGTACTCAAGACGTACAAAAGTATCTGCAGTTTTAGCGGCACTAACCTTTGGTGCTGTTACGGCAGTTACCTTAATCTTGGCAACAACCTTCTTCTTGAAGCTTGTGATTCTCTCGTACTCACCGTTTTGGTTCATTCTTACAGGATATACCTCAACAGATGCTGTACCGGGCTTCAAGGCAGTTACTGCACCGGTCTCTTTTTCCACGCTCATGACATCGGTGCCCGCTACCACCTGATAGTTCAGACGAATCACATCACCGGGAAGCGTTCTGGTAATTTTTACATCCAACTGCTGGGTCTCACCAACAGTCATCTTCTTGCTGATACCATTAAAGCTAAGGCTCTTAGGTGCAACAGCCAGTCTGGCATCCACCATAAGCTCTGCCTTGCTCAAAACAATCTTATACTCTTCTGTATAGCCTTCCTCCCAAAGAACAGTAAAGCTCTTGTCTTTCTTGTCATTTGCAGGGAATGCCAACTTTATCATACCGTTAGACCGATTCAAATCCATAACGTATCCGCCGGCCTTCTCCACAGCATTCTTGAATACGAAACCATTGAAGCTGTTTGCATATCCATCTGCTATAAACTCCTTGGGAGCAGTAATCCAAAGCTGCAGATAATTGCCCTCCGGCAACTGCTTACCCTCCTCATAGGTATACAGATTGGTGCAGTAAGGAACTGCTGTCAGAGGAGTTACGGTCACCGCATTTGCTGCATATACTGCATTAATGTAAGTTCCGTCTGCATCATCCACCATAGAGTTACCTCTGGTGTTGGGTGTAAATACAGTCTCCATCTCAACAATATTATAGTTATCCTCATAGAGACTCCAGATAACAGCATTGTGCATCCATTCTTCTTCGTCAGCATACTTATCTGCGTAATTGTAGGTTACACCTACCTTAATATCATAGCTGGTGCCGGTTCTCAGATAACCGTTATAAGTCTGACCGGTTCTGTCCAGACGCACAGCATGTGCCACGTCATAATCGAAAACTACACCCAACGCATCTTCCAATATACCACTGCCAAATGCCGTGGCATCTGCTTCAATGTAACCTGTGATGGTTGAGTTGGACAAATCAACCACATTCTGCAGGAAATCTTCCGAACCGGTATACCAACCTGCCACGATGGTTTCCTTCACGCCGGGAGTGATAACCAAGTCTCTCTCCTCGATGGTATAAGTACCCAGACTTGCTTCAAAACCCTGATACGTTTCGTCTCCCGCAAATGAAATTTGAAGCTCATACTCCTTCGCAGCCGCGGGAGACATCATTCCATATGTACCATAATTTCTAAGCTCCCACTTGCCGCCGCTTGCGCTGTCCCATGTATATCTTCTATCCTCATAACGCCAGATAAAATCCACATCCAATGCGCCTTCTCCGACAATGGCAACAGGTATGTCGGCATCCTTCTTCACTACCGTAACATAACCGGACTCAATTGCAGTAGTGATGTCAATTCCGTTACCGTCGTATACCTTCTTGTATTCACCGCGCTTGGTCTCATCCAGACGAACCTCAAGCTGAATGTCACCCATTTCCTTCACGGTGACATCTACGGTGTCGTACAGATACTTGGTAACGAACTCGCTGTCCTCCAACACCTCATAATTATTAGAAAAATTATAATAGTACTCGGAATATTCACTTACATAATTAAAGTTTACCTTTGCACCTACCTTATACAAAAGATTCTTGTCAAAGGTATCGTAATAATCTGCTTCCTCGAACTTGGCTACCGCAGGGTCAATGTTATCACCCACAAGAACCGTCCACTCCAGATCATAGACAGGATCCAAAGGATTTGCCTCATTCCATGCTTCCAGTTCTGTAAGCTCAGTCAAGCTCTCCACCGGAAGAGTCAGGTCATTATCGGGAATCAGATACAGCTTGTGTGTCATTTCCCCTTCATAATTGTAGGCAAAGCTTCTGGTACGGGTACCTGCATATACAACAGGCTCGCCACTTACAACAGACTTTACCAACTGCTTCTCGATTTCAAAAAATACATAAGCAGGCTCTGCGGTGTACTGATGGGTGCTATCCTTATAGCTTACCTCCAGACAGTACTTACCTGCATTAACAGGAAGGTAGTCGTAATCATAATCATTAAAGGAACCGATTGCATTGCCGATTACAGCCTCCAACACAGGATTGCCTGCCTCGTCCACTTTAGTCTTACCGGTTACCTCGTCATATACCGTTCTTAAGGTATAATTACGCCATGTATAAGTAAGGGAAGAATCTGTTCCACTTACGATTTCACTATTGTCAGCTACACTCTTTACAACAGCCGTCTTGTACTCGGAACGATCCTTGTACAAAGCCTCTCCGTTATAAATCTTGCTGTAAATGTTGTTGGCACTGTCACCCTTGCTATCCTTAAGCATAGTGGTAACATCAATCACTGCATTAGCAGTTGCCTTTACTTCCACTAGTGCTGCGTTAGCATCCTCTTCCATGACAGTAGTGTCAATTACATAGTTGGTATCTGCATGGTTTACAGGGGTATTTACATCAATCTGAGAAGATGCCAAAACACCTGAATACAGCCCCTTCTTACCGGTAAACACAACTCTGTATGCTGTGGTTGTCGTGATTGTTAGGACTTGTTTGTCAATCTCCTGCATTTCCGTCACAGTACCGCTGGGATACTCCAGTGTATCTACATCCATCCAGCCATTTTGAGTAATCTTAGGTTCTCCGTTACTGGGCTTCACACTGATGTCCTGTTTCATCTGTACCTTAAATACAGGTGCATAGGACTGCGTCTTAGCAGGATTGTTATAGGAAACACCCCAGAAGGTGTTCTTGTCATAATCCTTAAACTCCTCAGCAGAACCTTCCTGATAAAGACTGTAAGTTACATTCTGAAGAACCTTGCTTGCAGAACTTCCTGCAAACACATCACTCTCTGCACTATATACAGGCTTTACAACCAAAGTAGCAGGTTCTACAACAACTCTGATTCTGTCTGAAGAACTTGCATAGATACCCTCTGCATCGGTATAAACTGCCCTGTAGTAGTACGCTCCTGCATCTACAGGATTCTCAGACAAAACATTACCGTTTGCATCCTCCCAATAATAGGTAAGAGCACCCTCAGCGGGAATAATCTCAATCTCCTCATCCGTTTCCGGATCAAGCTCCTCAGAAAATACCTTAACAGTAATCTCTGCATCCTCACCATCCGTGGAAGGACTTGCAACAGCCGCACCATTATAGTGACGAACCAAATCCATACCATTTTCCATACGGTTGTTGGTGATTTCCAATCTGGTAGCTACCAGATTAATCACTCTAAGGTTAATCATATCACGCTGAATAATTTCGTAATTTGCCTGATGCTCTTCCTTGGCAGTTACGCTCATCCATACACTGACATCGTCTCCCACCTTCAAAACCGTTTCATCAGCAAGCTCTGCTCCGCTAAAGGTATCCTTAACAGCGATAACAGGCTCATTTACAAATATCTTGTAACGCTTGCCGGCTTCCATACTGCCACCGGCAGACTCAGCAAGTCCCCATGCCTTTAACAGGGTCTCCTTAATCTCTTTAACAGTATTGCCGGAATCCATTACCTCACTAAAGATAGTAGCATCATATGTTACATACAGAGGCTTCTTCTCAATAATGAAATCTACAGATACAGGCTCTGCAACCGCAAACTTCTTATCGATGGAAATAATCAGCTTATACTCACCTGCTGCAGTGGGAGCAATACCATCTGCCATGTTTGCATAAGTACCATCTGCACCCTTCTGCTGCCACTGATACTTCAACTGACTCTTCAGATTGGTATCATTGGCTTTTTCCTCCGTCACTACAGTAACATAAGTATTGTTGCTAATCTGAAGACTGTCAACAATGCTCTTAAAAACATTTACGGAAGACTCGCTGTACTGTGTAGTAACACTCCAGTTTCCGTTCATTTCCTTGACAATCATCGTAGTATAATTGCCAAGTGCATTGAGATTGCTAAGTACAATCTCTGCCGGTTCACCTACTTCTGAACCGTCGTCTGTACCGGTGATATCCTCCGCTGTAACAATTTCCTCTGCGACAACAGTGTTGCCCTCGGAAACCTCTGCAACAGCCTCGGCTTCTGCTACCGTATCAGCAACTGCATCAGAATTGTTCTCTTCCGCATATGCTGTGGTTGCAGGCATTCCACCAACCACCATTGCCACTGCCAGCAAAAGTGCAAGAAACTTCTTACCCTTTGCAGTCAATGCCTTTTTCTTCATGAATTTTTTCATGAATTGCTTCCTCCCTTCGGTTATCTTGAAATTATAACTCACTCTTTAGAATACTATATTTCAACATTCCCTGTCAATTTTTTCCAATTAAAAAAAGGGCATATCGTTTGATACACCCTTTTACATCATATTACATCAATATCCAAATCATAAATGCTGTAACAATAATTGCCAGCAACGCCGAACCCATGGCAAGTGCCACCTTCTGATAAGGCCTTTTGCCCGACTCTCTCGCCTTCTCTATTTCATCCAGACTTTTCCCTTCCGTAAACGCTACAATTTCCTTATAGGTTTGGATATCAAATTTTTTCTTATGCTTCTCTACACGGATTGCATAATACATTGTTACAAGAAACAGAACCAAATATGCTCCCATTCCCAACCATCCCAAAAACTTTGCAAGAGGAATGGGAAGAACAAGAATTGCAATAAACAATACCGTGTAAACAATGCTGTCTTTCTGAAATTTTACAAGTTCCTGTGCATCAATCTCTTTTTTCATGGTTTCAATATCTCCTTTGACAAGTTGGTCTAGAGATACAGAAAACACATCGCTTAAAAGCAACAAACTTTTAATATCAGGATAGGTCTTGCCCGTTTCCCAATTGGAAATGGATTGCCGGGAAACGAAGACCTTTTCCGCAAGTTCATCCTGTGAGATGAGCATCTGCGCTCTGTACTTTTTAATTTGTGCTCCAAGCTCCATGTTCTGCACCTCCTTTTCTCCCACTTTACTCACTTGCCCGGAAATTGTCTATCAAAGGTCTTTGACATGCGTATTTTCGGGCCTTGTCAAAGGAATTTGACACCGCAAATCAGATGGCAATTGCCCTTTTCAACACTACCTTCAAACTCATCCGAATGTATATCCCTTCTCCCTCGCTACCTCTTTGGCAAAAGAATACAACTCTTTTCCGACTCCCTCCTGACGGTACTCCTCCAAAACGCCCATAACCGCCAGTTCTACTTTATCCTTTCCACTCTCCCGCAGGCACAAAAATCCAACCGTCCGCCCATCATAGGAGGCAGCAAGACAAATCTGCTCCACACTACAGCTTATGTATTCCTCCCGCTCCTCTGCCACATCAAACCGCTCCGGCAATGCCTCCAGAATCTCCCGCACGATGCTTTGTTTGGTTTCTCCATCCAAAATTCGTTCCAAAATCATTTGTTATCCTTCCTCAAACTCCAACAAAACCAACCGATTACCCAACTCGGTAATTATTGAAAGAAATCCGCTCCTCTCTCCTCAAAAATGCCTACTACCTTTCCACATGTCTCACAATAATAGCCTTCTCCGTTCACCTTCAAGGACACACTGGTCTTGGGCACAAGCTTCTTGCATTCTGCCTCCGGAATCCACAGTGCATGCTCCCCGGAATTAAGCACCTTACCGCCCCAGAAACCGGATTGTACTTCTCCTTTTTGCATTTCATTTCCACAATACAAACACTTCATATCTGCTCCTCCTCAACTCCCTCTATTTTTTTGCAATAATTGTAGCCAGATTCGCAATTTTCAATCCGCTTTGCCTCACTACAAATCCCTGTTTCTTAAGTTCCTTAATCAATATCCTCATGTAAAATCCGTGAGATACCAATACACAATCTCCGTCTGTTTCATGCAATTGTCCTATCAGACATCTTGCACGCTTTTGTGTATCTCTGCGACACTCAACCTGTCGGTTACTTTGCCACAGCCACTGTAGCCTTCCTCCCACATTCCACATCCACAGGGGTAGCGGAATTTTGCAATCAACAAAGGATTTCAAAGGTACTTCATTCAGCAATGCTGTCTCATTAAATGTCACTTCTCCAAACAGTTGCTCCGCGGTTAGACGGCTTCTTGACAGCGTGCTTATATAAACAGTATTTGCCAGTGCTTCTGTTTTGGCGTCAATCGGATATATCGGAGAAACATCGTAACCCTCACAAGCCATATCAAATTGCTTGGAAGTATACCACTTTTTCCATTGCATATTCACTTTACCATGCCTGATGAGGGTTATCTGCATCTATGAACCTTCTCTCTAAAATGTCTTAACAATTTCCATTCCTTCTCCAATGGCAATTTTAATTTTCTCTTCTATCTCTTCCTCAGATACATAATCCATATTTTGCGCAGCTACAACCTGCAACGGTCCGATTCCCCATAGCCATGATAAAGCCTTCAAATAGGGTGTGGCCTGCTCCAACATATCTCCCGTGGCAATATCCATTCCTCTTGTGGTAATGAACAACATTTTTTCTGCTTTGCAATTGCCGTAGCAGGTCTTGTCATCAGACTTAAAGGTGACATCAAATATGGAACAAAGCTCAAAGAAAACCTTCAAGGCTGCCGGAATCGACATATCCCAAAAAGGTGCTGCAATAACAATTCTATCCGCATCACGAACCATCTCTGCCCATGACATAACCTGTGGGGCGATTTCTCCATTATTGCGCTTCTTGATTAAGTCTTCCTTCACGACCACCAAATCAAGCTCATTTAACGAAAGTGTATCCACATCATATTTTTCCTTCAATGCCTCGACTATGGGTGTTGCTATTTTCTTTGTTCTGGATTCATCATTCCTTATACAAGCATCAATATATAAAAGCTTTTTCATCATTCCTCCACACTCCAACCGCCAATTTCTACAAACACAGGATAATCTGTCACACCCTCCGTTCCGGTAAATGCAACCTGGATACTTTTGGTGTTATAATCAACAATAATCTGCTGATATACATTGTCAGGGCGAACCTTCGCAATTTCAATCTCATCCCTTTTTTCCTGTGTTACCATATTTTTTACATCCGCCACAGAAAATTTATCCTGAGCAGATACCCATGTATTATATTTCTCAAACCTTACAGCATTGAAGCTGTTGTTAGAAAATCCATCCCGATTTCCTTCACTGGCAAATGAATTTACCACACACAGGCTGTCATTACTGTCCCAATTTAGTCCCTCCAAAAGAGGCGTATCGGCATCACGAAGAGTAGAATATGCCTGTCCATTGTCCTGCACCGTTTTAACAGCATCCTCAGCACAATATGAATTGTTCTCATCAGAAATTATAATATTATGGCAGAAGGTAAAATTCCCACTGTTATCAACCATATAATTACCTAATTCTGTTGCATTATCAAATTCCTCAAGTGCATATCTCAGCTCGTAAGTATAACACTTTTTATCTTCAAATTTGTATGTTCCACCTAATCCTACATCCAAAATTCCAACAAACACACCATCATTATTCACTGCCGAAACAATATCTAAAAGACCAAGTACATTAAGACTCGTTATTGTTTTTTCACCATTTTTCATATGTACCACTGCATGAGCTGTACACATTTGATTCTTACTTCCAAGTCTCCATTCCAGACTCCTATAGGTAATCCGGTCACCTGTCACTGTTTTGTCCCCCCACAAAGACAATGCACTACAGGCTGTGCCACGAAGTGCATCCGGAACCATCTGTAACAACACAGCCTCCTCATAACTTATCTGTCCATTTTGAGAAAAACCGGTTTCGCCCTCCGATATGGCATCTGCATAACTCGCCAATTCTTCCCTATAACTTTCCGGAAGTGAGTCAAACAGAGCAGTAAGCCTATCATTTAAAAAGTTATATTGTCCACCCATATTGGGATAGACAGCCTTAATATTTTCATAAATATAGGGCTCCATAACCTCTTCATACTCCGGATAAGCCTCAAGTACCGTTGCAGCATAAGCCTTCCCGACTTCTTCCGGTGTCCCATTTTCATAATCAAGGGTTACATCATAGTAATGTTCCATCTTTTTTATAATGCACAACCCATCCGGCGACTGATACTCGCCACTACAAGTATCAATCACTCCTGCTTCTTCGTACACATGCGTCTCTTCTACAGAATCTGAAGCTGCAGCAGCCGAAGTACTCTCTTCCAACACAACACCATCTTCCGACGTCGTGTCCTTATATGCCTCCTGCACATCTGTACTTTTGCCACAACTTGACAATAATACCGTACACACTATAAGTCCCAAAGCCAGTATCCTTCTTGTTTTTTGATTTTTCCCCATAATCCTTCTCATAAAATTCCTCCATTTTTTTATATGCCCAACCTGCTTCTTCCCCTATTGTATCATTTCACACACAAGAATTCCACAGAAAAAGGAAAGTCCCCACATAAACCAAGGGACAAACCCGAAGATTTGTCCCTCAATCTGACACAATGTTAAGCGTCACGCCAAGCGTGTTTCTCCTATTTATGAATAAGTAATGAATAAATCTTAAGCAATTACGTGAATCCAGCCCTCGGGAGCTTCGATTCTGCCCATCTGGATACCGGTCAGGGTATCATAAAGCTTCTTGGTCACAGGACCCATCTCGCTCATACCGCTGGGCAGGCAAATCTCTGTACCATGGTCAACAATCTTGCCCACAGGGGAGATAACTGCAGCCGTACCGCAAAGACCACACTCTGCAAAGTCCTTAAGCTCATCCAGATATACTTCTCTCTCCTCAACCTCAAGTCCAAGATACTCCTTAGCAACATGCATCAGGGAACGGCGGGTAATGGAGGGAAGAATGGTATTGGACTTGGGTGTTACCACCTTGTTGTCCTTGGTAACGAACAGGAAGTTCGCACCACCGGTCTCCTCCACCTTGGTACGAGTCTTGGAATCAAGATACATATTCTCATCGTAACCGTTGTGATGCGCAGTAACGATTGCATGCAGACTCATTGCATAGTTAAGACCTGCCTTAATATGTCCGGTACCATTGGGTGCCGCTCTGTCGAAATCACTTACACACAGGGTCAGAGGCTTTACACCACCCTTGAAATAAGGTCCTACAGGAGTACAGAGAATACGGAACTGATACTCATCTGCGGGCTTTACGCCGATAACAGGATTGGAACCAAAAAGGTAGGGACGCACATACAGGGTTGCACCACTGCCAAAGGGAGGAACATAAGCTGCGTTCGCTGCTACCACCTTGGTTACCGCCTCAACGAAACGACCCTCGGGAAGAGTAGCCATCTCCAATCTTGCCGCAGAATCATTCAGTCTTGCCGCATTTAAGTCAGGACGGAAGGTTACAATACGTCCATCTTCCGTAGTATATGCCTTCAGGCCTTCAAATACAGTCTGAGCATACTGCAATACACCTGCACACTCATTCAGTACAACGTTGGGGTCTTCGGTAAGTACACCTTCATCCCATGCACCATTCTTATAATTGGATACATATCTGTAATCAGTCTGAACATATCCAAAGCCTAAATTGCCCCAATCGATATTTTTCTTTTCCATCAGTATTCCTTCTTTCCTTTGATTGTTGTTTCACTAAATTTCATTATTATACTTTTGCGTTCAAAAGTCAATGATTAATGCGAAACCAATCCGGAAAAAATCTTATGATAGTATGCTGAAAGCAGATACACCACAATTCCCACACCGATGGACAGGGTAATATAGTTGGCAAGAATGATGGTAGTATTCAGATAGAACACAATCCCTACCAGAATCACCATCTGTAGTGTGTATCCCCAGTACCTTGCGGCCATCCAAAAAGCATACTTCAATGTTTTTGCCACTGAATTCACAAATTTGGCCTGCAAGGCAAAAGCATACAGCATCGTCATGGCATAAGGAACGAAAAGTGCCACCACCCCATACCGGATAATCTGTCCAACAGATGTCCCCATCCGATTGCACACAACCAAATCTACCACTAAAACGATGCCTACAATCAAAAACAGTAAAAACATTACTGTCGCCTGCTTAAAGTTCTCCTTAAAGGACCAAAAGAAATTTCGGGTGACACGCTCATCCTTATCGCGAAGTTTCATACAACTATAGCACAGGGCCGTGGTGGAGGCACCTATGGTTATGACCGGCAATGAACACACCAACCACAACAGGTGCAGCCACCAAATATACCCTAGCTTGGAGAAGAATCTGAAAATGATATTGTCCGGGTTGAACAGTCTTTCAAGCATTTTTTTATCCTTTCACACCACCTGCTGCAATTCCATCCACGAACTGATCCTGTGCCAAAAAGAAAATTGCCAGGGACGGAACAATGGATATCAGTGAAGTCGCAAGCACTCTGTTCCACTCAAATCCGGTATCCGCATCCATAGACAGCTTTACGAAGATAGCTGCCGGATAATTGGCAGGGGTCTTCACATACAGCAAAGGACCCATAAAGTCATTAGACGACCACATAAACTGGAACAGTGCACAGGACACCAGCGCAGGCAGCAGCATGGGTACAATCACATGTATCAGACTCTGCACCACATTACAGCCGTCAATCTTAGCAGCCTCCTCCAACTCCTTAGGAATGTTGCGCATAAACTGAATCAGCATAAATACGAAATAAGTATCCGTAGCAAACAACGTGGGCACAATCAAGGGCAGGTATAGGTTAGAATCAACCCAACCAAGCTTCGTAAAAAGGATAAACTGCGGAACATTTAAAACCACCTGAGGGAGGAAAAGCGTGGACATCAAAACCGCAAATAAAAATCCTCTGCCCTTGAACTTAAAACGCCCGAAACCATAAGCTGTCAGCGTAGCTGACAAAAGGGTAAAAAGCACTTTCGGGATTACGTAGGAATACGTATTTAACATAGATTTCCAGATATTAATATCTCCACCGTAGCTGTTCATAGCATTTTTGTAGCCGTTCAGCGTAGGTTCCTTGGGAAATATCCCGATACCTGAAAATATCTCCAAATTACTTTTAAATGTAGCTCCAATCATCCACAGAAGCGGATAAACCATAACGATACCTACTGCAATCAACACCAAGTATCTGAGAATTGTTTGTATCTTTCTCTTCTTTTCCATTGCATCGGTTACCTCGCTTCCTCATCAGAATAATAAACCCAATATTTCTGGCTCAGGAATGCAATGACAGTAAATATCAGAAGAATGATAAACATTACCCATGCCATGGCACTGGCCATACCCATCTCGTAGTTTTTGAATGCGCTATTGTAAATCAAGAGCGAAATCAACGTGGTGGAATTTCTGGGACCACCCTGCGTGATAATATATGGTCCATTGAACTCCTGGAAAGCCTGACAAAGCTGTGTTACCAGATTATAGAAAATAATCGGTGAAATCATGGGCAGGGTAATGGAAAAGAACTGTCGCCATTTACCGGCACCATCAATATACGCTGCCTCGTACAACTCTGTGGGCACACCCTTTAATGCTGCCAGGAAAATAACCATCGCAGAACCAAACTGCCATACTCGCAGAAGACAGATTACAAACAATGCCCAATCCGGGTCAGACAACCAACTGGGACCATCCACACCAAACACTGCCAAAAGAGTGTTCAACAATCCGTCATCCTTAAAAATTGCTTTCCAAAGCACTGCAATCGCCACACTTCCTCCCAAAATGGAAGGGATATAATAAGCTGTACGGAAAAACTTTACACCTTTGATTTTAAAATTAAGTATATATGCGATAAACAATGCTACCACCAACTTTAAGGGAACGGTCATAAAGCTGTACTGGAAGGTAACCTTCAGTGCCCGCACAATCTTGGGCGTGGTAAATATTTCCACATAATTGTCCAGTGTAAATTTGGAAATACCATCAAAAAGATGATAGTCCGTGAAGCTGTAATACAGCGAGGATGCAAATGGATACAATTTAAACACGAGAAAACCAATCAGCCATGGAATGATGAACAAAAATCCCACATTATCCTTGAGAATTTTCTTAAAAGTTCTTTTCTTTCTCATGATTTTTCTCCTTCTATAACATTATTTGCTCAGTTCTTCTTCAATTCCGTCGATCAATACCTCTGCAGCCTCTTCAATGCTGTAATCCTTATAGCTCAAACCTGCCATTGCATCATAGTACACACCATCGGTGCTCTTTAAGGATGCTGCCTCAAACTTCGGATCAAGAGGAAATGCTACCCAATCCAAAACCTTACCATTTGCCTCAGCTACTACCTCGTCTAACAGTCCCTGCTCCATACAATTGGTAAGTGCTGCCTCACTCAAGGGAATACCGCGTTCAGAAGCCATAATTGTAGTACCCTCCTGCTCATTCAACAGGAAGTTCAAAAGCATTGCTGCCTCCTTGGGATGCTCGCAGGTCTCTGAAATTGCAAAACCGAGAGAAACCTTGGAGTAACCACCCTGATACTCGCCCATATCTGCAAAATAGTCACCTACTACAAACTCCTGACCCTCTTCCATTGCAGCACTAAACTTGCTGGCGGAGGAGTCCCATTCAAAAATACCTGCATAGGTGCCGTTCATCCACTTAGGATTCTTGTCCAGAGATTCTGCTCCATCACCCAAAATGGTCTGGATGGAAGGGGTAACATGTGCATCCTCCAGAGACTGAATAAACGCAAGTCCCGCCTGGATCTCCTCCGCCGTATACTGAAGCTCTCCGTCCTCTACCCATGGTTTGCCGTATACAGACTCCAGATAATACACCATCAGAATCATTCTGTCATACTCACCCAATACAAGGGGATAGTAGTCATCGCCAAGCGTAGTTTTGAAGGTCTCTCCTGCTGCCATCAACTCCTCAAGGCTTGTGGGAACTCCAATACCCGCTTTATCAAAAGTGCTCTTATTCCAATAAAAAATTCTACCGGTCATTGCCACAGGCACTGCCTGCAACTCATCAGCAACTACACACTGATTCAGTGCATCCTCAGAATACTGGCTCAAATCGAACACTCCTGCAACCTGATTCATATCAAGAAATGCGCTTCCGTCACTGCTATAAGAAGTCAGCCAGTTCCAGTTTACCTGATTTACGTCGGGAGCAGTCTGAGTGGCAAACATGGTAGCCATGGAATCCTCCCATCCGCTCCAAGTACCATATGTAGACTCTATCGTAATACCGGGATACTTTGCCTCAAAGGCTTCGATTGCCGCCAATGTTGCCTCATGTCTGGAATCGCCGCCCCACCAGGAAAAAGTCAGCGTACACTCATCATAAGCGCCATCCGCTTCAACCACAGGTGCTTCCTGTGAAGTACTCTCAGCAGGGGTAGAACTTTCTACGGTTCCCTGCTCGCTGCCTGCGCCGGTACTGCCACATGCCACAAAGGACATTGTCATGGCAGCCGCCAGGCCAAGTGCCATAAATCTCTTCATTTTTTTCATAATACTCTCCTTCTCTTTTTTGTTTCTTTATTTTCACACCCTTTGCCGTTCCTCTCAAAAGGCATAAAAATCCATTTTTTCCGCCTCTTCTTCCCGCGGAATCTATCTAGTGCATTAACATGTTTTTCATGCTGTAATTCTAGCACGCAGTCAATTGTATTTCTTCCATTCTGCCGCTTACTTATTTTCTTTTTTTAGATTCCAATCGTTTACGCTCACTTAACCCAATGCTATAATTAGTATAAGGAAATCGATCTAAAAAGGAGGAAAAAATATGCCACTACCATTAAAACCGGGATACCATTTTAACTTTGAACGACTTGTCCGCCCGCCTCATTTTGAAATGACTTCGGCGGAAGCATATACGGATTTTTATGGGATTTCATATATGGTAAGCGGTGACCGATTAATCTATTCTCCTACCTTCACCACCATTGCACAAGCCGGCAATATGGTATTCATTCCCAAGAATGTATACCGCCGCACTACCTATATTTCCAATGAACCCTATGAACGTATTTTGATTAAATTTACAGATTCCATGATTGATGATTTGTTAAAGACCATTGGAGTTTCCTGTTTTGATGAGCTTTGTCAGGAACACGTCATCCGTTTTGAAAAAAGCACACAGAATGAAATCTATGGCATCTTAAAAGAAATGGAACAGGAATGGAATTCCTATGGAGAATATTCAGAATTGCTTTTGAAGGGACTATTGAACAAGCTGATTATAACCAGTCTGCGCAAGCGCATCATCAGCGGCTCCAATATGATAAGTTGGGAGAAAAAACACGACTGCCTCGCCAATGCGATCAAATACATCAAAATACATCTCCGTAATAATCCGTCATTGGAAGAGACAGCCGCTCATATTAATATTTCTCCATCTTATCTGTCCAAGATATTTGTAAACCATTTACATACTCCCTACTCCGCCTTTGTCTTGAACGAGAAAATTGCTCTCGCACGCAAACTCTTGGTGGATTCCAAGCTGAGTATGACCGAAATCGCTTTTGAGTCCGGATTTTCTAGCAGTGCCTATTTCAGCGACTGCTTCAAGCGGGTCACAGGGACTTCTCCTCTGCAATACCGCAAACAGAATCATTAGTTTTTCTTTCTCTCATACTTAAGGAAGGTATATGCGATATCAAAATAGGTCTGCTCGTCGCTTTCTGCCGTAATCTCCCAGTCTTCGTCCTCATCCAGATTGGGGAAGTAAGCATCTGCCTCATATGCATGGTCTATTTTGGTAATGTGTGCCACATCACAATAGGGCAACATCTGCTTATACACACTGTCACCGCCGATGATGTAGATATCTTCATCGGCGTATTTTTTTAACTCCTCCAAAAGTTCCTCCACAGAATGCACCACAATGGCATCCTTCACCTGATAGTTTGGATTGGTAGACAAAATAATGTTGGTGCGATTCTTCAAGGGAAGCCCCTGCGGAAAGGTCTCCAAGGTTTTTCTGCCCAGTACCACCACCTTGCCCGTGGTCTCCTCTCTAAAATGCTTATGGTCATTGGGAATGCGAATCAAAAGCTCGTTCTTGTTGCCGATGGCCCAGTTCGCATCTACTGCTACGATTAAATTCATCTGTATTCTCCTCGTCTTACATTATATTTGTTCATATACCCTATATAGCAATAGGAATATTCAAAATCTGCTCCCCATGCTCATAATTGTCCACCCGCACATCATTTCTGGTAAACTGATAAAAGTCATGGATATCGGGATTGAGCCAAAATGTGGGCGCAGGCTTAGGTTCACGGCTGATGAGTTCCTTAATCACAGGCACATGTCTGTCATAGATATGGGCATCTGCAATCACATGTACAAACTCTCCCACATACATATTGCACACCTGTGCCAACATATGAACCAGTACCGCATACTGTACCACATTCCAGTTGTTGGCTGCCAGCACATCCTGAGAACGCTGATTCAAAATAGCATTCAGCGTCAGCTTATCCTCACCCGGCCTTTGGGTCACATTAAAGGTCATGCTGTAAGCACAAGGATACAGATTCATCTCATGCAAATCCTGATGCACATAGATGTTAGTCATAATACGGCGACTAAAAGGATTATTTTTTAAATCATAAATTACCCTATCCACCTGATCCATCATGCCTTCCTTATATTGATGCTTCACGCCCAACTGATAGCCATAGGCCTTGCCGATGGAGCCGTTTTCATCCGCCCACTCATCCCATATATGGCTGTGCAAATCGTTAATATTATTGGACTTCTGCTGCCAAATCCACAAAATCTCATCCGTTGCGGACTTCAAAGCTGTCCGACGCAGGGTCATAATCGGAAACTCCTTGCGCAAATCATAACGATTCACCACACCAAAACGCTTAATCGTATAAGCCGGAGTACCATCCGGCCAGTGGGGCCTTACCTTCTCCCCCTCCGTACTTGTGCCATTCTCCAAAATATCACGACACATATTAATAAACAAAGTATCTGCGTAACTCATCTTTTTCACCTATTCCCATTTGTCGCATATAGAATTAATCTGGTCTGCGAACTTAGCCATATCCTTGTTAGCCAGCCCGTCGCTTCTGGTAATCAGTGCCATCAGACGCTGTCCCGCAGCAACCAGTCTCGCATAAACGCCCGTTGCAGGTTTTGCCTTCTTCTTGACCATAACAGGCTCTGCTTCATACAGGAATTTGTTGCTGAGCAAATCAAATTCCGTACCACTATATGGCGCATATGCTCGCTGCCCATGTTCAATTTTCAGGCACTCTGCAAAGGACATACATACGGAATCCTCTCCATGTACCACAAACACCTTTTTAGGCTTCTCTTCAAAGGCATTAATCCATTCAATCAGACCATTCTTGTCCGCATGACCGCTCAAGCCTGCAAGCTGCGTAATCTTAGCCCGAACCTGAATCGGTTCACCAAACAGCTTAACCTCCTCGGCTCCCTCAATCAGATGTCTTCCCAGCGTACCGACAGACTGATATCCTACGAACAGAATCGTACACTCCGGTCTCCAGAGATTATGTTTTAAATGATGCCTGATTCGTCCGGCCTCACACATACCGGATGCAGAAATAATAACCTTAGGCTTATCGCAGAAATTAATAGCCTTGGACTCTTCACTGGTAATGGAAAGCTTTAAGCCTGCAAAGGAAATGGGGTTAATCCCCTCTCTGACCAAAGCCATTGCCTCTTCATCGTAACAATCCAGACGATTTTCCTGAAAGATTCCGGTAGCCTCCACCGCCATAGGGCTATCCACATACACCAAAAAGTCCTCATGCCCCTTGACCAGACGCTCTACCTTAATCTGACGCAGGAAATAAAGCATTTCCTGTGTTCTTCCAACCGCAAAGGAAGGTATTACCACATTACCGCCCTTGTCAAAAGCCTCCTGCAAGATTTTCGCAAGCTCCTGTACATAATCCACCCGCTCCTTGGTATGTAATCTGTCACCATAGGTGGATTCCATTACCACATAATCAGCCTGAGCAGTAGGACTGGGATCCTTTATCAATGGCTGATTCTTATTGCCGATATCTCCGGAAAATACAATCTTCTTGGTATACCCATTCTCAGTAAGCCACACCTCAATACTGGAACTTCCCAACAGATGTCCGATATCCGTAAAACGGATTTTGACACCCTCACAAACCTCCACTTCTCTGTCATAATGACAGGGAACAATCCGCTTGATAACGCCGTCTGCGTCCTCCATGGTATACAGCGGCTCCTGTGCAGGTACACTTCCGCCTCTCTTAGCTTTTCGATTGCGCCATTCAGCCTCCATCATCTGGATGTGGGCACAGTCACGCAACATAATACTACACAAATCTGCCGAGGCATCTGTCATAAACACCTGACCTCTGAATCCTCTGGCATAAAGCAAGGGCAACATACCGGAATGGTCTACATGGGCATGGGTCAGAAACACATAGTCAATCATTGCCTCATCCACAGGCAATGGTACATTTTCAAAGGTGTTTACCCCCTGCTCCATACCAAAATCCACAAGAATATGCTTATCGTTTACCTCCAGGTAATGACAACTTCCCGTAACCTCATGAGCAGCTCCAATAAACATTAATTTCATGTAAGATCCCTCCTTCTGATTTAATTTATTACAGACAATCTTACTTCAAATTACTTACAACCTACTTTAAAGCATTGGCAGTCTCGTAGAAATGATAGTACATTCCTTTTAGTGCCAACAACTCCTCATGCTTACCCTCTTCTACAATTCCTTCCTCCGTCAGCACCAAAATCCTGTCAGAATTGCGGATACTGGACAATCTGTGGGCAATGGTAAGTGTGGTGCGCCCTTCCGACAGTTTCGCCAAGGACTGCGCCACCGCAAATTCACTTTCATTATCTAAGGCAGAGGTCGCCTCATCCAGAATGATAATGGGAGGATTTTTCAAAAATACTCTGGCAATACTGATGCGCTGCTTCTGACCGCCAGAAAGCTTCACGCCCCGCTCTCCCACATAGGTATCATAGCCATCCTTAAGCCCCATGATAAACTCGTGGGCTCCTGCCCGCTTGGCGGCCTCCACAACTTCTTCTTTGGTGGCTCCCGGCTTACCATACACAATATTCTCGTAAATCGTTCCTGAGAACAGATAGACATCCTGTTGCACCACACCGATACTGCTGCGAAGACTCTTTAGAGTAAAATGTCTCACATCCTCCTCGTCCAATGTGATTTTACCACTGGTCACATCATAAAATCTGGGAATCAGATTACACAGGGTTGTCTTGCCACCACCGGAAGGTCCTACAATGGCAACCTTCTCTCCTGCCTGAATTTGCAAATTTAAATCGCGGAACACTCTGTTATGATCGTCCGGATATTCAAAGCTTACCTGCTCGAATACAATATCACCCTTTGGTGCCACAAGTTCCACCGCATCAGGTTCATCAAAAATCTCTATATCCGCATCAATAATCTGCAAAAATCGCTCAATTCCGGTCATTCCCCGCTGAAACTGTTCTGCAAACTCAATAATTCTTCGAATGGTGGCAATCATAGTGGATACATACAGAAGATATGCCACCAAATCTCCCGGTGCTATCCACCCCTTTATCATAAAAATACCGCCTGCCACAAGCACCGTCAGATACATCAGACCGTCAAACACACGTACCATCGTGTGAAAAAGCCCCATGAAAAGATAGGTTCTCTTCTTAATACCAAAAAAGGTCTGATTGTCTCTGTCAAACTTCTCGTTTTCTACATCTTCATTGGTAAATGCCTTTACCACCTTATGTCCCAAGAGACTGTCCTCGATGCGGGCATTTAACTCACCAATCTGACTGCGCTGCTTGCGAAAGGTTCCCCTCAAACGAAGGTTTAAGGGCAGACACACCGCAACCATAATGGGCACCCACAGAAAAATAATCAAAGTCAGCGGCAAATTAATCCTACCCAGAATCACAAAGGAAATAACCAGTTTGATAAACCCGATAAAGAACTCCTCGGGACAGTGATGTGCAAACTCCGTCACATCAAACAAATCATTGGTGATACGTCCCATAATCTGACCGACTTTGGTATTGTTGTAGTAGGTGTCAGACAGCTTCTGCAAGTGATTGTAGGCATCCCGGCGCATATCCGTCTCAATCCTGGCACCCATCACATGCCCCACATCTGCCATATAATAAGCCGCCAGTGCGTCAATAATCCGCAACACCAGATACAAACCTCCCAGCTTGCCAATGGTATCCACTGACAACGCCGCCAAATCATTTAATCCCTCATTCGTAATATATCTCATAATCAGCGGTAACACCAACTCACATACCGTAGTAAGTGCCGCACAAAATAAATCCATCACAAGGGTCACACGATATTTCTTATAATACGGTGCAAAACGCCTAATCAATTCCCTGCTCGATACACGTCTCTGTTCCAAAATGCTTATCCTTCCAAATTCATCCTACATACTATCTTCTCTTCTACTTCTATTTTAGTATAATCTATACCTGTATGCAAGAAAGAAAAAAATTTCAATTTTCCTGTTGACATTTTCTCCAATCTGTAGTAAAGTATTATTTGTTCGTAAGAACAATATATTTTTTGCGCGAGTGGCTCAGCGGTGGAGCACCTCCTTGCCAAGGAGGGGGTCGCGGGTTCGATCCCCGTCTCGCGCTCTAACGAAAAAGAGAATCAAAAATTGATTCTCTTTTTTATTTTCAAGAAATGGCTTGAATTCAAGAATTTTGGACATTTCGGATTATTACTGAAGAAAAAATCTGTTGTGGGCATATACACATTTTTTCTTTTAAAATGCCCAAACAGCTCCGTCATCATGAGGAAAAACGGTGGATTTGGGGCAGTGAGGACAGATTTTTTCAGCCTATGCCCACACCAGTTGCAACAAGTTAATATTAAATTCCAAACAACTCCTATTAAAAAGATACTCTGTCAGCATGCACAATCCCATAGTCCTTTTCCTTATAATTCCATAGCGCCCTGCCTATGTTATATTTTTCAAATACCTTTGTGATATCTGAAATCCATCGGTCTCTATCGTCCTTTGACGCCCGGTCAATCACTCCATATCCCCCACAATACAGTGGTACATTATCCTTCTTCGCCTTTTCAATCGCAGGCATAAACAAATCTTCAAAAAAATCTGTTCCCAGTTCGCCAATATTATCAGAAAAGACTGCTCCTGCCAAAGCCGGAGACAATTCCCTGCTTATCTGCCTATACTCCTCCAATGATTTAGGATACCCTATTCTGAAATCCAACGGCATTCCTTCTACCCAGTATGCACCTTGATGGGTAAATACCATGGGTTCATAGCAATGAAAATTATATACGATTTTATCGTCTAAGGGGACATTCAACAGCGGAACACTTTGCACATTATTATAACATACGCCTCCAACAACAATATAAGCATCCGGTGCTATTTGTCGTATCAATTGAATATATTTACCAAGCAAACAATTCCACGCATCCGCCACTTCGGGTAACACCACTTCGTTAAGCGGTTCAAATGCTACATGATTCGTATAAGAAGCAAATTTCTTGGCAATTTCACTCCAAAGTTTCAAAAAACGGTTCTGAAGTTCCTCGTCATAAAAAAATTGTTTTCTGTCCATATTCTTCTTCAAAGGGTCGAACGAATAACCAAAACACTCATGAAGGTCAATTAACATATTTAATCCATACTTTTCGCACCAACCCCTGCAATTCTCCAAATATGCAAATCCATTTTCTTTCACATTACCATCTTCATCTTCCAGCACATTATAATCCACCGGAACACGCACATGGTCAAAATCCATATCTTTTATAATGGCTATATCTTTTTCCGTTATAAAATGTTCAAAATGTGCCTCGCTATAGATGTCATACTGTGATATCCACCCGCCCAGATTTATACCTCGTTGAAACCCTTGGAAAATTCTCATAATATCAGCTCCTTTCTGGTCTTATTCTAACAAAATACCAATTTGAGTTATTGCTTTTTCATGTACTTTTTTTACTTTTCATGCTATTATAGTAACAGATTTACTCAAATTAAAACCATACGGAGCGTAACCATTATGACACATCCCATTTCATACCGTGAATTCCTTCACCGCGAATATCACATTCCACATGCCCCCTATGAACCGGAAATAAATTACTATACCTTAGTCGCCCATGGAAACATAAAAGAAATCACTAAATTAAGTCAAGAAGCCCTATCTCAGAAAAAGGGACTTGGTATTCTTTCTGACAATGCGCTCCAAAATCTAAGATATCATTTTGTCATATCCGTTGCCGCAATTGCCAGAGCATGTATCGAAAATGGCTTACCCCTCTCCGAATCCTACAATATGAGTGACTACTATATCCAACTCATGGACAAAGCAACCTCCTGTGCTGAAATAGATGCTCTCCATTCCCAAATGAGCATTGCATACACCAAAAAATGTATCTATTGCAAAAGGAAACGATTTGCTCTAAGCCAATCGCAATCTGTCTTGACTATATTTATGAACATCTGAATTCCAGAATTAAATTAGAGGAATTATGCCGTGCCACATCCTTAAGCAGTTCCTACCTTTCTCGCATTTTCAAGCAGGAAACCGGCTACACAATAAGTCGCTATATTTTGATGAAGAAATTGGAAACAGCGCAAAATATGCTCCTATATTCCGAGTACTCCATTGCTGATATTTCTGCTTCCCTAAGCTTTCCCTGTCAAAGCTATTTTACCAATGTTTTTAAGAAAGAATTTCAAATGACCCCCAATCAGTACCGCCATAACCGTTAACAACTTACACATTCCACAAAATGCCATCGAAACTCTTCCGATGGCATTTACTGACTTATCTACCCTGCAAAAGCAAGGTGGGCGGGATTTGCAGGGTCAAAAGTGTATTCCATGGGGTCTATACCATTGTAGAACACCTTGACCTCTCCTGTATTTTTATATACTCTGAAATCCCAGATTACCGGAATCACATAATACTCATCCGTCTCCTCCCTGACAGCCAGTCGAGGAATAATATATGCTAACCGCTCAGAGTCCTCTGAATAAAGGGTAGGTTCCACATCTGATGGCGTATAGGCTCCATAGGCATTTTCATAGGCTGTAATCACCTGCTCCGTCACCAATGCTACGGCCGCATCCTCAGAGTCAATTTCGCGCGCATTAGGCAGCAAATCTATGACACCGCCTCTTTCATAGGTACTTACCTCGCTCAGTACAAGCTTTACTTCATCGCCGTCCTGCTCCACGCCTATCCTAAACGCCAATTCTCCAATCCAAACCGGCATTACGGACTCCTCTACAGAGAATCCATATCCCAAAATCAGCATATTGGGCTCCAAAATAAATTTCACCTGGCAGGAATCGCAATAAATTCCTTTGATGGTATACTCCTGTCCATTCAGGGCATCTTCATAGGGAACCGATGCAAAATGTTCCTTCCTGCCACCTTCCCTGTCAAATATCTGTACTACCTCTTTTTCCTTATCCATAGTAAAGGAAACCAACTCTTCTGCCTGCTCCATCAAGGAATCAACCGTCAGCTCATATCGTTCTAACGTACCGGTTTCATCGGCTTTAAAATAAAAGAATCTGTCCATATGCACACCGGTTCCTCCACCATAACAATAAGTCAGAAACAGACCTCCATCCTCAGCCTCTGCTATGCGTGGAAATTCATATCCTATCCAATGCTCAATATCTGTTATGTAATTCCAATTATCCTGACCATTTATTTTATAATTAATAAGCAGACCGGTGTAGTCATACTCATCACTGTGAAAACCATACAAGGAGTATGTGCCATCCTCCGAGAATGTTCCATCCTCCAAGTATGTACCATCCTCCGTTGTATCCAGAAAATACAACTGGTCTCCTCCGGGCAGGTCTGCAGTCGTTGTAAGGGGCGTTGCCTCCTCCAAGGGAATTGCAGACAAAATGCGATCCATCACCGCTTCTATCGTTGGCAGTTCTTCTGTCATTTGAGCCTGCATATCAGGCGAGTAGAAGTCCTCCCAGAACACTTCATATATTTTAAAACTCGACTCCGTTTCTCCCTTTGCAACCAGATAGTATCTGGCATAGCGACCATCTCCCAATTGGGGGCCCTGAGCCAGAGATACCACATTATGTTTCCAACTGATATCCGCTTTGACAATTGCATATTCAGCCAAATCATACTTCTCCAACGCATTGGAAATATATTTCTTCGTTGCATCCGAAGCCGTCTGCACCGCATCAATGGGCAGCGTTTCCAATTCATGTATACAATACTCGGACATGTAAATGCCCTCTTCAAAATTATCCCGCTCGTTTTGAACGGCAATTTTCAGGCTTTCATTGTCCCCAAGCAAGTCAAAAAGCTTATCATAGCCACCTGTGGAACTAAAGTAATAGTAATTATAAATCAGATATTCCAGTTCATCCTGCACAGTTTCCTCACAGATAAAACGCCTGTCTTCAAAAACAAATTCTTCGGCACCCACGCCTTCTCGAGTCTCTAATTGACTGCTATCCGCATATTTATCCAATAAAAGCGCGTTTGACTGTTCTGTCCGGTCTTCTTCCGCCTCTGATACCTCGTCTGCGGTCTCAATCGGCTCTGACTCTGCCAACTGCGAAGTATCTTCTACCGTCTCATTCTGATTCTTGGAATCCTCCTGCCCATCCACCGGATTAGTCATGAACAATACAGCAACCACCGCCACTGCCACAACCACCACAAGCAAAATCCAAAAGGAGGGCTTGCGGTAATTTAAAACAGATTTCACGCGCGCCTTTACCCCAACCTCACCAAAGGCCAAGGGACATGCTGCAATCATTCTTCGAGAGGCACTACAGGATACAAGTGCCATTGAGTAAGCTTTTTTATCCTCCGTCCCCATGTCCTTAATAACCCTTTCGTCACAGGCAAGTTCAATGTCCCGGCAGAGCATCACATAAGCAACCCACAGTAAAGGGTGAAACCAGTAAACAGATAACAAAAGAAAACCAAAGGGCTTCCACAAATGATCCAAACGCTTTAAATGTGCCTTTTCATGGGCAATCACATATTTGCTGACATTTTCCTCCATACCGGAGGGCAGGTAAATTCGAGGTCTGATGACTCCAAAAATAAAGGGGGTATCAATCTCATCACACAGATAAATTTTCTCCTCCAGACGGACAGATATGCGCACCTTGCGATACACTCTGAAATAACTAATACCTGCATAGAGAAGCATGCACAACAGGCCAATTACCCAGACAAAGCTTCCCACCGCCAGCCATACCTGCAAGGGATTGACACTCTCCCCTATATTCGGCGCAAGATTTTCCGAGATAATCGGATTCACGGTATTGTCTATAAAACCCACACCGCTTTCGATTTGAGGGATTTCCTCATAATAATTCTCCACCATGGGAATGGGCTCTGCACTGGGAATCAGGCTCAGAACACTTTCTATGGAAAAGGGGCAGATTAACCGCAATGCCACCAATCCCCACAGGACACAGATTGCCTGTCTGGGAGCCTTTTTCAAAACAAGTCGCAGCACAAGCACTGCAACAATCAGAAAACTTGCTGTAAAACTCATATTCAAAAGCTTCAAGAATATATCTGCCATGGCTAACCCTCCCCATAAGAATCAATCATTTGTTTTATTGCCTCCAACTCCTCATTGGACAGCTTCTTGCGTGATGTAAAAGCAGCAATAAATGCAGGCAAGGAGCCCTCAAAGGTATCCTCCACAAACCGTTCACTTTGAATGGCGTAGAATTCCTCTTTAGACATCCTTGCCGTAACCATACTGTTATCCATCTGAAAGATTCCCTTCTCACACAGCTTCTTTAGCACCGTGTAAGTAGTGGTTCGCTTCCACTCCAACTCCTTCTCGCATAATGCGACCAGTTCCCGTGTTGTGAGTGGTTCATTTTGCCAGACAATCTCTGCAAAACGTGCCTCAACAAGTCCCAACTTAATCTCTTCCATAATCGCTCTCCTGACTGTCTATCTTCTGTAGACACCTTTAGTCTACTGCGAATAGACAGCTTTGTCAAGAGCTTTTACTGCCAAAATCCAATCAAATATTTAACCTGTGCATATAAATCCGGTCGCATAGCTTTCAAAGAACTGCTTGTGTCAAGAAAGAACGTACCTGTCTGAAAAATCAGTTCCCCTGCCACACAGAACAATACTGCGCAGATTACAAGCTTTTGCAGACCTGATGTGTTTATCTTTTTATGACAGCTTATCATCCAACAGGATAATACCGCCCCTATCATAATAAATATCAGAAAATCATTCTGGTATCTCCACAGGATTCCTGCCATCTCCACATCGGCCACGGCAATGATTCCCGCTGCTGTCATACAGCAGACTGCCACAAGCCACGGCGTATGATTTTCCTTCCTTAAATATTTTTTCAAAACAAAGGGTGCGAAACCAAACAGCGCAAACAGATGGGTGGCAAACACTCCCCCTGCCGTATGTTCCTGAATGGTTGTACCCATATATTGCGACCCGGTGTGTATCATTTCCACAAAGGGAAACTGAGTTGTAAATTTCATAGGCTGCAAAAAATACACAAACATTCCCAGGGGAATCCGCCCCCACACCCAGCCTCTGTGGCGCATATCATTTGTAGTCAGGTTGTAATTAGCACCAAAATCCGCAACAGAGCCAAAACGGCTAAAATTATAATACATCAGGAATCCACCTACAAGCACAAGGGGAAGCAACACCACTGCCACCGCCTTTTTCCCCTTTGTCGAACGATAAAATTGTAGCGAAAACAAATGCTTGCGGAACAATATTACCGGAATAAAGGCAAAAAGTATCAACTGTGGTCTACACCCTGCAATCAGTGCCGTAAAGAAAGTTCCCAATGCCAACCATTTCAGTGACAGTTCATTCTCTTTGTCTGCTTTTAAGAAACAGGCAAGCCCCAACATACCACAGGCAAGCCCCATAACAATAGGAATATTGTATAAATCAGGCCTTTTGTTCAGGTAGATAATTCCGCTTCCCAACAGTGCCAATTCTGTAGTCAGAATCCAGATTCCCAGAGAGAGCTTGGGAAACCATTTTCTGGCAGTCTCCTGCATACAGACAAGAAAGCCTGCAACAAACAAGGCAGATGCAATCAATACCACAACATAATTAGGGATATGGCTTCCGGTCAAAAGATAATAAGGCAAATAGAACAACAGCACCGGAACCACACCGAAATACACATAATATTTTCCGTTATAGTACGCAGTATCCCACGCATAGTTTTCTCCATGGGCAGCAACCACATCATCCCGATAGGCATAATCGTAGGGATTATCCAAACCTTGCAAAGACTGTGCCGGAGACTCCATGAGGGCAAAAGAACCCTCTGCCAAGGCTTCTGCCAACTTCTGATACTGTTTATGATGTTCAGGAATGCCCCATGTAAAGGCCGGATTCATGTCTGTCAAAATCCAAAAAACTCCCACATGTACCACAAACAGCGTTACAAGCAAGAAAACACGTTGTACTGCTTTCAACTCTGTCAAACAAACACGATAGATGGCAGAGCTTGGACAAAACAGATAAGCCATGATAAGTACCAAAAATACCCCAATCATTCTAATCCACGAAAAGAATATTGGTACTACAGGATTCAAAGCAATCTCCACTGCCACAACATCATCTCTGGACAGATTGGGCAGGATTTTAATACTCGTACAATTGCCATATAAATGATAAATATGGTAACTGCTTCGCACCTCGTCTGCCCATACCTCAATTGCCGGAAGCTCATAGCCATAGCGGTTGCTCTCATCCGTGGCATACTGCCACACACGAATCATATCCGCCTCATCCTCCGCCCGGTTCACCTGTGTGATTCGTATATAGGAGGAAATTAACGGTTTATTAATATCATTGATATAAATGGACGCATCACTGCCTCCTATCATGGTGTAGGTTCCATCTCCGTTATCCTCATAGGAAGCCCCCATAACAAGACTGTCCAAGGAAATTTCTTCCCCCCTCAAGGATACCCAGTGCTTATAGTTAAACACAAAGATTTCTGCCAGAATACTAACAAACAATATAGTAATTACAACCCAAATTGTTTTCTTTTTCATAATAAGAATACCGCCTGTTTCTGCATATGGAAAAACATGTCGGCTTTGGTCTCCCGCCGCCGACATGCTCTCGTTCTTTACATTAATCCAAGTTTTTCTAAGATTGCATAGAGCAACATATTTCTCTGAACAATCTTGAACTTAACGGTAATAGTTCCACCGTATTCTCCCGTACCCTGCAAGGTCACGGTTGCATTACCTCTTGCAACATTGTTGCTGTAACCTACGATTTCGTACTGGTCTTCGGTAAGTATGGTATTACCCACCTTAACCTCTTCAATACCACCCTTGCCTTTGCCGGGCTGAATTGCCTTACCGGTATACTGCTGAGGTGCAATTTTTACTTTCGCCTTGTCAATGGTACCTGTCAGGACAACTGTGTACAGACCTTCAATCTTACCTGTATAGTTGCTTTCCGTTGCATATACAGTTGCCTTCAGAGTCGTACCAACGGGCAAAATATCTGAATCCATAACAGACTTTCCTGCTTCACGAATCTTGTCAGGTTCACCATTCAGATTACCGCCTACTTCCCATACCATACAATCGTAAGCATAGGTGTATTCGATAACCGCTTTATAATCCTTACCGGAGCTAAGCTTCTTGCCATCCAAATCGGTAATTACAGGTTTCACCTTGTAATTACCTGCTTCCTTCTGTGCTACAATATCAGGAACGACAATGGAAAGGTTGCTGATATCCTGTGCTTTAATTGTAAACGGAATATTCTTCTTGGTTCCCTTAAAGTTCTTCTTACCCTTTATGGTTAGGGAAGCGGAACCAAGCTTCTTGTTATTCTTGTAGCTTACAGTATAATCTGTGCCTGCCTTAAGAACCCTGCCATTGTACTCAAGATATACCTTAGGCTTTGCACCACCCTTGGTGTAGGGAGCTGCAATACTGCTTACCTGATTGCCGTCTGCATCTACAAACTTCAAGGACAGGGTATTGATGTCAACTGCATTAATCTTAAAGGTCTTCTTTACCGTTCCGGAGAACTTATTGATACCTCTGAATACAACCGTACCCTTACCTACATCTGTATTCTTGCTGTAGCTGTCAATTACATAGTCCACGCCTTCCTTCAAAGCAATACCCTGATAAGAAGCATTTATCTTCAAAGGATTCTCGGCATCATTTACCGTATAGGGACTTCCCTTATAGGTAACCGGATTGATCGTAATCTGCGCCTTATTAATGGTCGCCGTAGGAGCAATCTTGAAGGTAACCTTCTTGGTACCTACATAACCACTCTCTTTCAAACCGGTAACAATTGCCGTTGCAGTACCTACTTCCTTATTGTTCTTATACTCAACAGTATAATTGGTACCTTCCACAAGAGTCGCTCCGCCAAACTTCACGGTAACAGGAGGTTTTACTTCTTCTCCATTGTTGTAAGGTACAGACTTAGCGCAAGTAACCTTAGCCTTGGACATCAGATTTGCAGTGGTCAATACACACTGAATCTTTCTGGTGTTGGTGGCATCGCCAGGATTCGGACCTGCAAAGTTTTTCAAACCTCTGATTTCGATGGTGTAAACACCCTCGCTGGAGCATCCGCTGACTGCCTTTCCGGCTTCGTCATAGTAGCCGACAATCTGGAAGTCCTTCTTATTTTTCAGCTTGGTCTTACCAAAAGTCACTACAGGAACAGGCATCTGTGTCTTACCAGCCTTCACAGCTACCCACATAGTATCTGCTTCGATGGAAGCACTGTTAATATCCACAGGAATGATATTGAACTTTACAGTATCCTTACCCTTGTAGTTGCCCTTACCCGTTACGGTAACGGTAGGTGCCTTCTTATCAGTCTTATTAGCCGCCGCTTTATTATTGGAATACTTAATGGTGTAATCCTTCTTCTCGGTCAACAGCGTCTTATGACTGTATACACGCACATCAAATTTAATTGCACTACCGGTATAAACAGTATCCTTTACGCCTGCAATCCAGATTCCGTCAGGAACCTCATCACCGTTCTTAAACTGCGCACGGTCTTCCTCGGTAATGTCACCCCAGAATACGGTTTCATCTTTGACAGTATATACAAATGTAGAAACCTCACTGTTCTTGAATCCGTCCTTTACACCGATGGCTTTAATAACGGTATTCTCATCAATAGTAATCGGTCCTGTATATCGGGTACTTCCGGTAGTAGGATCCGCCAAATCAATCTCAAAATCTACATCATTACTCTTTACATCTACACCATCATTGGTAGCATCTGCTCCGTCAGAGGTAGCATCCTCACCATCCATGCTGTAAGAAATAATGTTGTAGTAAATCTCTGCACCGGGTGTCTCTGTGGAAAGGATTACCTTGGTACCCTTCTCCACTCTGGTTCCTGATTCGATATCTGCCACAGGAGCCTCTACACGTACATCCAGAACCCATTTTGCGTACAGCTTGTGCGCCTTATCAATGGTTACCAAAGAATCCTTGGTAATCAGTACACCATCCTCTGTATACCATCCATCGAAGAGATAGTTCTCTCTTGTAGCGGTAGGCAAATCACGCTCTTTACCCTGCGGATCTTTACCATAAACACTGCCATATACAACGTTATATGGTGTATTAGGTACAATTTTACCCTTTCTGCTTTCGTCCACAAAAGTTACCTGCCACTGATTAGGCTGCCACTTTGCATACAGGGTAATATCCTTACTATACTCCCCTGCCTTTATAGACGTAATTTGTTTTTTAAACTCTGAATCGAGATACCATCCTTTGAATCCGTGTCCTACCTTGGTAGGAACAGCAAATGTAATATTATCATAATATGTATAAGTTGTAGGGTTGGATTCATCGTTTACGCCACCATCCAACTCATATGTAATCTTATAAACGCCCTCAATCCACTTTGCATACAAAGTGAAGTCTCCGCTACGTCCGGTAAGATCGGTTACCTTGGTCTGGAAAGTATCCTCCAGATACCAGCCATCAAAGGAATAACCGGGTTTCGTTGCATCATAGAAGGTAAATGTATCACCGTCTCTATAACCACCAATGTTGCGGATATCATTCTCACCACCATCCAATACATAGGTAATGGTGTTCATATTCTTAATCTGAGAAGTAAATCCATTTTCCATCAGCCATGTTTCAGCATATGAACCCTTTACAACATAAAACACAGCATTGGTACAACCCTTAAACGCATCAACTCCGATTTCAGATACAGAAGAAGGAATTCTTACTTCTGTCAACGCACTATCGCCACTGAATGCGTAATCACCAATGGAAGTGGTGCCGGAAGGTATATCTACCGCCTCCAACTTTGTACAATCAGCGAACGCATTCGCTCCAATTTGACTGATATTATATCCCTCAAAAGTGATACTCTTAAGTGAAGTATTAGCATAGAACGTATTATCCAAAATAGCCGTCACGTTTGCAGGAATCACATATTCCTCAACCAAAGAACACTGATAAAACGCATAGTTGCCAAGAGTCACAAGACTCGCAGGAATCTTCATTTCTTCTAACTTAGTACAACCTCTAAACGCAGCATTACCAATAGATTCAACGCCATCCGGCAAACTACATTTTGTGAGTGCCGTACATTCATTAAACGCATAGGTTCCTACCGTTTTTAAGCTAGAACCTTCCGCAAAGTAAACCTTTGAAAGGTTTGTAATATTAGAAAACGCATACTCACCAATCTCTCCTACAGAAGCAGGGATTGTCAGCGTAATATAAACAATCTCGCTCTCTCCGGAATTGGTAGAGAATTTTGCGCCATAGAACAAATATGCAGGCAAAATTGTTACTTTCTCACCAATCAAAATTGTGTGAATATTACAATTTCTAAAAATATTCTGATTGGAAGTTCTAACCTCTATTGCATTGAAATTAACGGTGGTCAAAACCTCACAATCCATAAATGCTGCTGCGCCAATTTCAGTAACCTTCTCAGGTATGGTAATTGACATCAGCTTCTCACAGCCACGAAAAGCATCTGTTCCGATTTTGGTAACTGTCTCGGGAATGGTAAACTCTGTAATTACAGTACAATAGCGGAACGCCTGATTCTCGATGGTTGTCAACTGTGAACCTTCTTCAAATACAATAGAAGAAATGTTCGTATTATTGGTCGCCGAGTTTCCACCGAAAGCCTCCTGACCAATCTTGGTTACAGTTGCAGGAATGGTTATTACCGCATCTGTTCTAAATCCTGCCTGCGAAAACAGCTTTGCAGGTATTTCGGTAATCCCCTCCGGGAAAATAATTTCTTCCAATGCGTCTTTGGCAAAGATACCGTTTCCGCAGGTAGTAAGCTGCAATGTATCAATCTTTACCGTACCGATAATCTGACAGTCTGAAAAAGCTCCCTGCTGTATCGTGGTGACATTTTTCGGAATGAAAAGATGCTCGATACTGTCACAGTTTGCAAAAGCCTTGGAACCAATGGTAACAACTGCCTCGGGAATTTCTAATCCCTTCTCGCGATCACCCTCTTTTTCAGAAGTAGAAATAATCTCTAAAGCATTACAATTCTCGAACAAATTATTCGCATATGTATCTAAATCTTTGGGCATATGAGGATTATCCAAGCGTGCACATCCCTTAAATGCAGAAGCACCCACTGTAGTAACCGTGTTGGGAAGTTCAATCGTAAGAAGTGCCACACATCCTTCAAATGCATTGTTACCTACCGCTTTGACAGTACTGGGAATCGTAATCTTCCACATACTTGTACAATTTCTAAACATACTTGCTGAAATTTCACCAATACCGCTAGGCACCACTACCTCTGTAAGGGACTCACACCCTTCAAAGACTGATGCTCCCAAGGAAGATACGGTATTAGAAATTTGCAGCGTGCTTACTTGTTTACAATTTTTAAATGCAGAAGCACCAAGAACTGTAACAGTATTAGGAATTATCACACTTGTCAATGCGCTACATCCTTCATAAGCACTCGCCTCGATAACCTTTACGGAACTGGGAAAGGTAACAGAAGCTAATGCGCTACAGTTTTTAAAAGCTTCTTTTGCAATGGAAGCCAATGCACTGGGATGCTCCTCCGTATCCTCTAAGGTAACGGAAACAAGTGTTTTACAGTTATTGAACGCACCTGCGCCAATTTCCTGAATAAAATAGGGAATGACAATCTGCGCACCATCTGCAAATGTCGCACCGTTAAACAAATTAGAAGGCACTACTGTATTGTTGTTTACAAACTGAATATCACTAATGTCACAACCGCTAAAAATATTTGTTCCACAGGTAAGATTGTTTGTCTCCACAATTACCGTAGATAACTCGGAACAACCATTAAATACACCATTACCCATCGTAGCCAATTTAGGATTAAGGGTAATTGTCTCAATTTGCTTACAATTAAAAAAAGCTGAAGCCTGAATTTCTACTAACTCATCTGGAAAGGTAACCTCTGAAACCTTGGTACAGCCGTAAAAAGCCTCACTATAAATATAGGTCAGCTTGCTACAATTTGAAAAATCTATTCTCTCCAAATTGGGCAGTCCTTTAAATGACCGATTACCTATCAGTTTCAACTTCGAACCTTCTTCAAATTGGATTTCCTTAATATCATCCCACCAGGTTCCTTCATTCACATCCTTGACATACAAAAACTGTCCATCACCGATTCCAACCAAATCCTTCTTGAAAGTCAGAATACCTGTAGCCGACTCAAATGTGTAATCATCTGTACCCACAATATAATCATCACCATCGTTGGTAGGCTCGTCCTCTTCCGCATAGGTCTCTATGCCGGTATCAATTTCAATCCCATCCAACTCTCTAATTCCGGAAACACCCCCTGTTTCCTCTGCAGCAACCGTCTCTGCAACATCCGGTGCAACTTCTGCTGCGGTGACCAACAGCGTATTCTCTGCAACACTGGTAAACAGCATTGAGCAAACACACAGTCCGGCCAAAAATCGTTTTCCTTCTTTAAAAAACATTTTTCTCCTCCCCGTCTTTTCTTAATTTCCTTGTTAAAAAAAGTACTTTTTTGACACTATTGCCTCATTGTCATTATATTCCAACAATCCCCCCTTGTCAATTGAGAATACGCTTATTCCTCTATCCTATCTGCATACTTTACTCTGTATATTCTACGCAGAGAATCATTGATGCGCTCCTCTGAAATAACGCCGCTCTGAACAGCCTCCAACACACCATTGTAAGCCAGTTCAAAATCCTCCGGCATCAGAATCATATCACAGCCTGCTCTAAGTGCCATAACAGCAGCCTCATCCGCTGTATGATACTCAGAAATGGCCTTAAGGCTCATGGAATCTGTAATAATAATGCCGTCATATCCAAGCTCCTGACGCAGGATATCTGTTACAATCACCTCTGACATGGAGCTTGCTGTGTTGTCTCCTGCCAATGCGGGAGCCGCCATATGGCTGACCATAATCATATCCGCCCCGGCCTCAATACCTGCCTTGAACGCCTCAAATTCATTGGCTCTGAAATCCTCTGCCGTTCTCTCGGATGCAGAGAGTCCATTGTCGGGATTTGCAGTCGTACTTCCCATGCCGGGAAAATGCTTCAAACAGGAACTCACCCCCTGCTCCTCAAGACCTTTTACCATGGACGCAACATATTCACCTGTTCCCGCTGCCTCTGCACCAAAGGCTCTGTCCGCCATAATAGAATTTTCCACACTGTTTATATCTGCTACCGGTGCAAAATTCAGATTAAATCCATATTCTGACAGATAAGTACCCATGGTACTTCCAACTGTATACGCACCATCTGCATCACCTGCATCTGCAACAGCCTTAGCATTATTAAGCTTTGTCACCAAACCCTTTTCCGCCAAAGGACTGATTTTGCCGCCCTCATCCTCCACCGCAATAAAAAGAGGATAATTGGCATAAAGCTCTGTGTTATCTATCATTTCCTTAAACTGTGACTCATTTTGAATATTCTTAGTGCTATACACAATACCACCCACGGAATACTCCGTCAAAGCAGTCTTGGTACCCTCTCCGGCCTTCACTGCCGTGCCCACTCCGGTAATGGATTCAGGGGTTACAATAAAGAGACCTGCCACCTTGTCCTCCAAGGGCATTACCTCAATTCCAGCATTTACCAGTTCATCCAGTTTCTGCTCCGGTGTAAGCTCCACCACAGTCTCTGTCTCCGGTTCCGGCTCAGACTCCGGCTCTGTCAAGGTTTCTTCCGACCCAATTAGCTGATCTACCTGCTCCTGCTGTTGTTGCTCCTGCTGCGCACTTTCCTTGGTCAGGTATTGCACCCCCAACACGATTCCCACTGCAACCACCAGTATAAATATGACAACCGTCGCATACGCCATAATCTGATTGCGCACACGACGCCTTCTTCTCGCTTCTCTTCTCTCAAGCTGTTCCTGAGTATTCTGTTCCATAATAAAACTCCTCTGTATCCAAATTTGTATCATTGCTGCATGGCAATGATATCCACACAATATCATACATTACTTTTCGACATTTTTCTACTGTAAAATACTTCTTTATGAAAAATTAAAGTTCCTTTTTCCAAAACGAATGAGGGCGTATCGATTAGTGTTTAATCAATACGCCCTCTTAAACTATGCTCTCCATTGGACTCATTACCTTTCTTTTGTTATAGTTTTGAGTTGAGTTTTTAACTCATTCCGTTTTCGATATGAAGTTTTCTTCTCTTCCATTTTGTCCTTTGTACTCTTTCCACTTCTCTTTTGTATAGGATACTGTAACGTTCCAAGTAAATTAATATTCTTTGGTAATTCGCTACTTTTTCATCTGTGTACTCGAAAATCTATGTGAATTTTTCTCTTAGGGGAAATTGCCCTGTACCTACTACTTTGGTACCTTAATGGAAGATTTCTGGTTTTAAATTAAATGGTTAGGTGGACCGTACCTCCTTTTCTTAGATTTCTCTCTGTTGTTTTGTTGTTGAATTAACTATAACATGACCCAAAACATTTGTCAACACATTTTCTCAAAATATTTTATATTTTTTCATTTTTCTTTTTCTCCTTTGGAAATATCTGTCAAATCGACACAAGTCGACACATTTCCACTCTTTTTCACAAACAAAAAGAGCTGTTCCACGTAACCTAATGGCCTGGGTCTCAGCAACCAGTTTTCCCTGCCCAGACCCAATTTAATCCAAAAAATCAAAAAGGAGTATCGCTCCATAACTAAAATCTAGTTATTTTGCGACACCCCATCATCCATTCTTAAATTCTGGTAATTACAAAAATATCATAAATTGCTTTAATAGCAGTCTCGAAATCCTCATCGGACACACCAATGATAATATTCTGCTCAGAAGATCCCTGATCAATCATCTTAACATTGATATGGTTGTGAGCCAATGCTGCAAAAATTCTGCCTGCAGTACCACGCATGGACTTCATGCCGCGACCTACTACCGCAATCAGTGCGATATCAGACTCAATATCAATGGTATCAGGATTCGCCAGTCTGTGGATACCTGCAACAACCTGCTGCTCCTTGTGCATGAACTCATCCTGATGAACGAACACGGTCATAGTATCAATACCGGAGGGGACATGCTCAAAGGAAATACCCTGCTCCTCAAACGCCTGAAGCACTTTTCTGCCAAATCCAATCTCAGAGTTCATCATATCCTTTTCAATATTGATGGAGCAGAAGCCCTTCTTACCTGCAATACCGGTGATAACATACTTGGACTTCTGACAGGTGCTTCCTACAATCCAGGTTCCCTTGTCATCCGGTGCGTTGGTGTTACGAATATTAATAGGAATACCTTCCTGACGCACAGGGAAAATTGCATCCTCATGAAGCACACTTGCACCCATGTAGGAAAGCTCACGAAGCTCCTTATAGGTAATCACATCAATGCTCTCGGGAGAATCGATAATTCTGGGATCTGCAATCATAAAGCCGGATACATCGGTCCAGTTCTCGTACACATCAACCCCTGCTGCCTTGGCAACGATGGAACCGGTCACATCAGAGCCACCTCTGGAGAAGGTCTTAACGGTTCCGTCAGGCAATGCACCGTAGAAACCGGGAACAACTGCTGTCTTACAGGTTTTCAGCTTTGCAGACAGAACTTCATCCGTCTTCACTGCATCGAAATCGCCCTTCTCATCGAAGAAAATTACAGTTGCAGCATCAATAAACTCATAGTTCAGATAAGCAGCCATGATAATACCGTTCAAGTACTCGCCACGGGAAGCCGCATAGTTGGAACCGGCCTTCTCCTTAAAATTCTTCTCAATAGTCTTAAACTCAGAATCCAAACTCAAATCCAACTTCAAGCCCTTGATAATCTCCTCATAACGAGCCTTGATGGCCTTAAGCTCCTTGGCAAAATCCTTGCCCTCCTCTGCCAGTGCGTAACATGCGTAAAGCATATCCGTTACCTTGGTATCGTCCTTGGAACGCTTACCCGGTGCAGAGGGAACCACAAAGATGCGCTCCTTATCCGCACGAATGATATCTCCAACCTTTTTAAACTGCTCAGCACTTGCCAGTGAGCTTCCGCCAAACTTAACTACCTTAGACATAACTGTTTACTCCTCAATATATCATATTAATTTCATTACACATCACAATATTTCCAATTACAACAAAGCTCCATTTTTAATAAAGACGAATCTTGCTAAGAACTGCCTCTCCAAGCTTCTCACAGTTTGCCGCAAAATCCTTCTCCTTCATGGACTTTGTAAAGATTACAACATCCACGTCGCGTCCGAGTACGGTAAGCACCTCATCACCGAACAATTCAACTGCCGCTGCTTTTTGGTCAGCCTTCACACGCACATAAAAGCGTCTTTCAAGCTCGGACACTGTTGCAAGCTTGGCATTCTCATCATCCCAGAAGCACATGATTACCTTGCCCAGATGTCTTGCACAATCCACCACGTCGGATACTACTGCACTTGCGGTGGGCAGCTTACCTGCGCCGCGACCATAGTACATAGAATCACCCAACATATTACCGGTAACGAACACTGCATTAAATACATCATTTACCATTGCAAGGGGATGAGACTTGTCAATCATGAAGGGAGCTACCATAGCCAGTACTTCATCCTCACCCATTGCCTCACTTCTGCCCAGAAGCTTAACGGTCTTGCCTGCTGCCTTGGCATATACGAAATCATCCGCAGTTACCTTGGTAATACCCTCTGTAAAAATCTTCTCAGAGTCAACATTCTTACCCATCATCAAAGAGGACAAAATCGCAATCTTACGGCAGGCATCATGTCCCTCCACATCAGCCTCAGGGTTACGCTCTGCATAGCCCTTTTCCTGTGCCTCCTTCAAAACAGTATCGAAATCCGCACCTTCCATCTCCATCTTGGACAGGATATAGTTGGTGGTTCCGTTCAAAATACCGGTAATTCCCTCGATGCGTTCTGCGGTTAGGGAATAGTTCAGAGGACGAATGATGGGAATACCGCCGCCTACACTAGCCTCAAACAGGTAGTTACAGTTATGCTCTCTTGCAATCTGTAAAAGCTCAGGACCGTATTTTGCAACCAACTCTTTATTGGAGGTACAAACACTCTTGCCCTTCTCCAGTGCAGACTTGGTAAACGCATAAGCAGCACCCACACCGCCCATGGTCTCACAAATGATCTGCACATCCTCATCGTTTACGATGGTATCAAAATCATGAACCACCTTATTCTCATAAGGGTCTCCGGGGAAATCTCTAAGGTCCAGTATGTACTTTACATTGAGTTCCTGTCCGGACTTCTTATTGACCATATCCTTATTTTTCTCAATTACCTCTACCACACCGCTACCTACAGTGCCGTAACCTAATACTGCTACATTAACCATAATGTTCTCCTTTTGCATTTATTCTCTGGCCAGAATTTTGACGTGATGTACGCCCTTCTGCTCCTCCATTTTCTCAATCATTTTAGAAATATCTCCCGTAGTCTTAAGCACCTGAATACTCAGACTTAAGGAAGCAATCCCATTAATCGGGATACTCTGGTGAATGGTCAGAATATTTCCGTGGTACTCCGCAATCACTTTCAGTACATCCGACAGACACCCCGGCTCATCATCCATCTGAAAGGTCAGTGTGATGGTTGTGCCTTGGGAATTGTCATGAAACTGGAAAATATCATCCTTGTACTTATAAAAGGAACTGCGGCTGATACCTACCGCATCAACCGCCTCCTGGATGGTCAGAACCTTCTCTGACTCCAAAAGCCGCTTCGCCTCAACCACCTTGAGTAAAACCTCCGGGACTGCCTTGCTTCGTACTACATAATACTTGGCCGTTTCTCCCATAGTGTTTCCTTTCTGTTTTCGTGGAACGGACACTTGTTTGTCAACGAAAGATATTCTAACACAGTATATTTTAAATTACAAGAGCATTTTACCAAATTTTTAATATTTTTTCGCTCACAGGCGCACAAATGTCTTTGTATCAAAGAGTAATCGTGTACTCCGCAAGATATGTTTCCTTGAGTTTTTCCACGTTGTTATACTGTTCTCCCACGCAAAACTCCTTTGACCATGTCATATAGTACGCCCATGGAACCTGAGACTTTTGAAGCATCTGCACGTCCGGCAGATACCCCACCTCCGCCAGTGCAGCTACTTTCTTCCGACTGGTAGCACATACAAGCTGCTCATAATCTGCACTGTAATCTGTAGCCGCATACTCCGGCAAATAAATGTCCGCAGACACGACATCCACACGTCCGTCACCGGGATATCCTTCCCTTGCACTACAGCTCCATACCCATATCAGATTATCCAAGCCATATTCCACCGTATAATAGTCATACATCATGCGGTAAAGCTGTCTGGCCACACGAGGCCCCTTTGCGCCCCACCAGAACCACTCTCCATCCGCTTCGTGAAAAGGTCTCCACAACACAGGAATCCCTGCCTCCTTAAAACGCAGAAGTTCTTTTGCAATCACATCCATATCTTTATAGAAGGCCTCGCGCTCCGGGGTTCCCTCCTGCAAAATCTTTGTGGCATCAAAATCTGTATGCTTGGCATAGAAACTCTTATCTCTCCCACCTATAGGTGAAAACCAGTGAAAGGTAAATTCTACAATGCCGCCCCCTTCGCTGAGTTCACCCTTTGCATTTACACGGACATTCCCTACACTCTTTGCCCATCCAAATGCAGTGTCCAAGGTACCTTGATTCTCGTAAACCTCCTTTAGGCACTCCTCGGAAGCATCCTCGTAATTAATATTGGGAGAATATGCCAACAACTCAAATCCTCTTAACTTAGGTTCCTTGCCTGTTTTTCCTTTAATATAATCTATCTCCTCCATGGGATTGGTCTGGGTATGCTGTCCGGTGATAATGCCCATTCCCGCTACATTTTTCAAATAGGCCAGAACATCTTTGGCAGCCTCTGTGGCATTGGAATTCGAAGTCACTGCCCAATCCGGCTGCCTTCTCTCCTGATACTCCTCCAGTCTGCGCACCATCTCAATACACATTCTACCGTTGTGATAAGGACACTTCCATGCATGTACAAGCCCCTGACTGACATCTACAGAGCCATCCTCCTTCACACTCTCAAACCACTCTCCGCTGCGGCTGTCCACCTGATGCTTCAAAATAAAGCTCCAGATAGCTTCCGATGCCTGCAAATACTCTGTACTTTCAGGACTTCTCTGCCACGCATTACAAAATCCCACTACCGCTTCTGCCTGCACCCACCAGATTCGCTGCTTATCAATTTTATCTTCTTCTCTTTCATTATAAAAGCAACCATATTCTGCATCATAAGCATGCTCATAGGCTGTCTTTGACAATCCTTCTACCACAGGTGTGAGTTTTGCTTCCCAATCAGCATCTCCCAACACCTGACCTGCACGGTCTACAAGCCACGCTGCTTCAATGTCATGCCCATAGGACTCCAAGTCAATTAATGTATTGTAATCCTTATCGAAAAACACCTCGCAAATACCTTTTTCTGCATTGTAGATTTTGTCACAGAAAATATCTAGTATTTCGCAGAGAGACTCTCTCACTTTAATCTTTCCATCCACACGATACAACTCCGTGTACGCCTCCATCACATGAAGGAGCGTATTCATGGTACGGGTTGCCATAACACCGTTTTCCGACAATTTCTCATTGGAGGCGGGCTGAAACATTCTGTCAAAGGCCTCTAAATACCCCTCTTCGTCTCTACATTTGCCTTCTATCAGGTCATAGAGGTCATAGGTAAGCCCAAGAACCTCCTCCCGATTGCTCGCTTCATAGTAAACCGACAATGCATAAATTGCAAAAGCCTGATTGTAAGTATGCTTAGTATCATCCGAAGGCCGTCCGTCATAGGTCACAGACCAGTACATGCCTCCATATTCCCTGTCCAAACAGTACTTTTTTAAGAAATTATAGGCATGATCTGCCTTAGCAAGCAACTCCTTATCTTTTAGCAGCATATATGCAGAAGAATAAAACCATAGGATTCGACTATGCAGAATCACACCCTTGTCACTCTCCATATTTTTCTGCATATCATGCCCCATAAAACCACAGAATCCGCCATTTACTTCATCCACACAGCCATTCCAGAAAGGAATGATATTTTCTGTTAAGTGACTTTTAAACGAAAACCCATTCATCTTCTCATCCTCCTAGAGTTTTGACATATACTTTTCTCTATCTTCCTCCGGCACTAGCAAAGCATCCATAGCCTGACACATATCATATCCTCCCTTCGACTCATATTCATCCAATCTCTCCAGCAACTCTGTTATATCTGTCAACATAGCGATTGTTTCTGCTGTATCCCTGTCCAAAAAACGGAATTCTTCTTTTTGTAACACTTCATACATTCTCTTTTTATTTTTTCTATGTGGAAGTATCTGTAAAAGTTGCCTTAGTCCTGTCTGAAACACAGAAAAATCCTTTATTTCATTGGCACACAAAAGATTCATTCCATAATCCTGAAACTGTTCCACCCAATCACTCTCTGCCCCGCTGAAATTCATCATATCCCGTAAGCTTCGTGGCCCCTTCCACTGCTCCGTTCCATGATAAAAACACACAGAATAAACGGGTTGTAGCCTATCCATCTCCCCTATGGAAATATTCCAATTGTTAGGTTCAATCCCTTGAGCCATCAACTCTTCTTCCTTTTGTTTCCGAATTTGACGCAACTGTTCGCCATATTCTATTTGATCATACTGCATCATTCTCCATGGCATGGTATAATCAACTACTTCTTGATTTTCAATGGCTGTCAAAGCAAAAAATCTTCCATCTTTTGTACGTTTTTTGATATCACGAAATCGATTTGTACTATGTAATTTACCCTTTTTTGTTTTTTTCATTGTCACATAACGACCATCATCCGGCTCTAACATCTCCGGTTTCAGTATCCTCTTACCCTTGAATAATGCTACATTGACCATCTCCGTAAAACGTTCCGCATCATTCATATAACGATACATTACATTATCCATTTTCCCCATATACTCTCCTCCTTTATGGCGGAGGCTCTGGGGCAGCCCTCCACCTCATTATTCTATTGTTTCAAGTGAAAGACTGACGGAATTGTCATAGAAGTACTTGAACCTTTTAGATATTTTTATTCTAATCCACCGGAATACATCTGTCAACCAATAAATTCGCACCAAAAAAGCAGTTTCCAAGAATTTTCATTCCCGAAAACTGCCTTTCATTTCATATTTCATATCATGCGTAGGATATAATCTCTTCCTACGGATTATACCAAAGGATACTTGTCGGTGAGTTCCTGAACGATTGCTCTTGCCTCTGCAACCTTCTCCTCGCCACCCTTGATTACCATAGCAATAGCCTCAGCAATCTTGTCCATATCCTCGGTGTTCATGCCTCTGGAGGTAACTGCAGGAGTACCAAGACGTACACCACTGGTTACAAAAGGAGACTGCGGATCATTGGGGATGGTGTTCTTGTTACAGGTAATGTGAGCTGCATCAAGGAGCTTCTCAACAGCTTTACCGGTAAGACCAAAGTTGGTCAAATCAACCAACATCAAGTGATTATCAGTACCACCGGAAACGATCTTGATACCTCTGTCCATCAAGCCCTTGCACAGAGCCTGTGCATTGTCCGCGATATTCTTCTGATAGGTCTTGAACTCATCGCTGAGTGCCTCTTTGAAGCAAACTGCCTTTGCAGCGATTACGTGCATCAGAGGACCACCCTGGATGCCGGGGAAGATAGCCTTGTTGAAGTTATACTTCTCAGCAGCCTCCTTGTTGCAAAGAATCAGACCACCTCTGGGACCTCTTAAGGTCTTGTGAGTAGTAGTAGTTACCACATCTGCGTAAGGAATGGGGCTGGGATGGATACCTGCTGCCACCAGACCTGCAATGTGAGCCATATCTACCATCAGTACTGCACCAACCTCGTCAGCAACCTCACGGAACTTCTTGAAGTCGATGGTACGAGCGTAAGCAGATGCACCTGCGATAATCAACTTAGGCTTTGCCTCCAGTGCAATCTCACGAAGCTTATCATAATCGATAAAGCCCTCGTCATTTACACCGTAAGGAACAATTTTAAAATACTTACCTGACATATTTACAGGACTTCCGTGTGTCAGATGTCCGCCATGGTCAAGGTTCATACCCATGATGGTATCACCGGGCTGGCAGATTGCAAACTGTACTGCCATGTTAGCCTGTGCACCGGAGTGAGGCTGAACGTTTGCGTAATCACAGCCAAACAACTCCTTTGCTCTCTCAATGGCAAGGTTCTCAACTACGTCTACACAGTCACAACCGCCGTAGTATCTCTTGCCGGGATATCCTTCTGCATATTTGTTGGTGAGGGGGCTGCCCATAGTTGCCATAACTGCCTTGCTTACCCAGTTCTCGGAAGCAATCAGCTCAATATGGCTGTTCTGTCTAGCCTGCTCATCCACTATGGCCTGTGCGATCTCGGGATCCACAACCTTTACTTCATCCAATGAATACATGTTTCATCCTCCTGTTGATACTGTATGTAAAAGCCTTATCTTGGATTATAGCATAGATTCCCGAGAATGCAAAGAAAATATTTGCAATAAAATATCCCCTAATATATAATGGGTAATTGTGGAGAATAACCAGTCCCTTTGCGGGCTCCGATAATAGATTATATAATTTCAGTAGAAAGAAGGTAATATTATGACAACCAACGAAAAAGCTCTGATGCTTCACGAACAGTGGAACGGCAAGTTAGAAACCGTATCCAAAACTCCCGTGAAATCCCGCGAGGATTTAACCCTCTGCTACACTCCCGGCGTTGCCGAGCCCTGCAAGGTCATCGCTGAGGACAAAGAAGCAGCTTACAAATATACCATGAAAGCCAATACCGTTGCCGTGGTTTCCGACGGAAGCGCTGTTTTGGGTCTGGGCAACATCGGCCCTCATGCAGCAATGCCCGTTATGGAGGGCAAGGCTGTACTTTTCAAGGAGTTCGGTGGTGTAAACGCAGTGCCCATCTGTCTGGACACTCAGGACACCGAGGAAATTATCAAAGCTGTAACATGGCTTGCTCCCGGATCCGGCGGCATTAATTTGGAGGACATCAGTGCTCCCCGCTGTTTTGAAATAGAAGAACGTTTAAAAGCCGCTTTGGATATCCCTGTATTCCATGATGACCAGCACGGTACAGCAATCGTAGTTCTTGCAGGTATCATTAACGCACTTAAAGTTGTAGGTAAACAAAAAGAAAACTGCCGCGTGGTTGTAAATGGTGCAGGAAGTGCCGGCGTAGCCATTACCAAGCTTCTTTTGACCTATGGCTTTACCAATGTTATCATGTGTGACAAGGTTGGCATCGTATCCAAGAATACCGAGGGCTTAAACTGGATGCAGCAGAAAATGACGGAAGTAACCAATATAAATAACGAGACCGGAACACTTGCTGATGCCATGAAGGGCGCAGATATTTTTGTAGGAGTATCCGCTCCCGGCATTGTTAGTCCCGCGATGGTAGCCTCCATGAATAAGGATGCCATCCTCTTTGCCATGGCGAACCCTGTTCCCGAAATCATGCCCGACGTGGCCAAAGCCGCCGGTGCTAAGGTCGTAGGAACCGGACGCAGCGACTTCCCCAATCAGGTCAACAATGTGGTAGCATTCCCCGGCATCTTCAAGGGTGCATTGGAAGGCCGTGCCACCCAGATTACCGAAGAGATGAAGCTGGCTGCCGCAAATGCCATTGCAAGTCTGGTACCCGGTGATGAATTAAACGAGGACAACATTCTGCCCGAAGCCTTTAACCCTAAGGTTGCTGAATTGGTAGCAGAGGCTGTAAAGTCCCACATTAACAACTAATGCCTGAATATCTATGAACAGAGTTGATACCTTTACCACACAATCTAATCAGATAACTAATACAGTGTCCCGCCCCGAATGGCACGGCAAGCCTTACTATTCACTGGACGCCTACTGTAAAAATACGTTTCAACACAAATGCTACAAAATAGCCCTGAATGCCCATATGAGCTGCCCCAATCGGGACGGCACTCTGGACACTCGGGGCTGTATCTTCTGTAGTGCAGGTGGAAGCGGTGACTTTGCAGTGGATATTGCAGGCAAAACTGTAGAGGCGCAATTGGCAGAGGGCCTCTCCCGCTTTCGGAATAAATTTTCTCTCGATACGGAGAAATCCGGTACACAAACAGCCTGCCTCATTGCCTATTTTCAAGCCTACACCAACACCTACGCATCCGTAGATTATCTGCGTCAGGTGTATAGCACCGCACTGGAATGCCCCTTGGTTTGCGGTATCTCTATCGGAACCAGACCAGACTGTCTGCCCGATGAGGTTCTTGCCCTTTTACAGGAATTAAAAACCCGGTATCCATCAAAATTTATCTGGATTGAACTGGGACTTCAAACCATCCACGAACAGACAGCCACCTTCATCCGCAGGGGCTATGAACTCCCTTGCTTTGAGAAGGCCTTTGCACAATTAAAGGCTTTGGATATTCCTGTGATTGTACACCTGATTCTGGGACTTCCGGGAGAAACACCGGCAATGATATTGGAAAGTATACAGTATCTAAACAAGCTGTTACCCTTTGGTGTAAAATTACAGCTCCTTCACATTTTGAAAAATACAGATTTAGCAAAACTATATAAAATCGGTAATACCACTCCTGCTGTATTGCCTTTAGAAAAAGATGAATATTTATTCATCTTAACAAACTGCATACGCCATTTAGACTCCCGGATTGTCATTCACCGTCTCACAGGTGACGGCCCCAAGGACATTCTACTGGCTCCTCGTTGGAGTCTGAACAAGCGGGACGTACTAAACAGTCTGCATGTGCAGTTCAAAAAGCTTGCCGCCTCACAGGGTGATTTACTCGCCCACAAATAGACGGTATTCCAACCAATATTATTATCAAAAGGAGGCTCCCTATGCTACAAGACCCCTTAACACTTTATAAGTTAATTGTACTTTATATGTTAAATCGCGTGACCTTTCCCCTCACCAATGCCCAGATTAGCAACTTTATTCTGGAGCGGGAATACACGAATTTCATGACTCTGCAACAGGCTATCAGTGAGCTTACGGACGCAGGTATGATTTCCACCAAAACCATTCGCAACCGCACCCATCTGGACATTACCAAAGAAGGTGTGCAGACTTTAAACTATTTTGGGAGCCGTATCGGTGACTCCATCCGCCAGGACATTGACGCTTACTTCAAGGAAAATGAACTGACTCTGCGCAATGAAGTATCCGTTCAGAGCAACTATTATAAATCCACCTCCGGAGAATACGAAGCCCATCTGGTAGCTAAAGAAAAGGGAATTTCTCTGGTAGACATTACCCTGTCCGTTCCCACAGAGGAACTTGCCTCTACTATCTGTGACAACTGGCAGCAGAAAAACGAAAGCATTTATCAACACTTGATACAAGAACTATTCGCCTAAAAAAAGGATTCATTATGGAAACCCCATAATGAATCCTTTTTCATTTTAATCTTTATATACCACGAAGTTCAAATGCGGATACCATCTGCTCCAAGGTCTGTGCCTGTGCAGACAACTCCTCGCTGACAGCAGAAGTCTGCTGCGCTGCTGCAGAATTACTCTCCACAACTGTTGAAATCTGACTGATTCCATGCTCAATCTGTTTCAGCATCTCTGCCTGTGCTTTTGCAGACTCAGCCGTATCAGATGCAATTGCAGCAAACTGCTCCATACTTTCCAATACGGAAGCCATCGCTTCTACTGTATGGTCAACAATTCTGTTACCATTCTCAATTTCCTCAAGAGACTTACTAATCAAGGTTCTGGTAGCAACCGCCGACTGGGCACTATCTGCCGCCAACTTACCAATCTGATCCGCAACAACCGCAAATCCTCTGCCGGCCTCACCCGCCCTCGCTGCCTCGATAGAAGCATTCAGTGACAACAGGTTAGTCTGTGACGCAATACTTTCAATTGCTACAATAATATTCTCAATCTCTCGGGAGGTCTCGTTTATACGCTCCATAGCATCAGTAAGGGCATTTATCTCTTCCTTACTTCTTTCTGCATTCTCCGCAGAAGCCCTTGCCGAAGCAGCCGCCTCAACTGACTTATTAGCACTCATCTCTACAATATTGGAAACATCCCCAACGGTTGCCATAAGTTCTTCTACAGCACCTGCCTGCTCTGTAGCACCCTCTGCCAACGACTGTGCGCTACCCGCAAGCTGACCGGATCCGGTCATAACCTGACCTGCCGTACCATTGATTCCGTACAATGTATCATTCAGGGAACCATTCATTGTACGAATACTGTCAATGAGCAATCTAAAATCACCTACATAACTGCTTTCCACATCGGAACTGATATTGAAATTTCCCGCTGCCATTTTGCTAAGCAGATGCCCCATATCCTGAATAATCAGCTTCATCTGGTCACACGCTTCTCTAAAGTTCTGTGCCAAATCGCCCAACTCATCCTCACTGGTATATTCAATCTGGATATCCAATTCTCCATTCTTAAGCTGCTGTGCCGCACGCTGCAGCTCATTGACTGGCTCCAAAATAAGTCCTGCAAGTCTCTTAGCCCACCTTGTGGACAACCAGATACCTGTTAAACATACCAATACCAGTGTCACATTTACAATACCAACAAGAGAACTGATTCTGCCATACGCAGTAGCTGCCTGTTCGTCCGTAGCCTCACCTATCTGCTCCAGAAGAGTCTGCATCTCTACTGTTGCATCATTGTACTTAGAGTTAAATACCCCCAGTGCCCCCATATTATTACCGGATTGTACAAGAGTCGTAACCCGAACACGCTGTTCCTCCAAATTTTGTAACGCCGTATGCAGTGCCGCTGTCATCTCCTTATCGCCATAACTCTCTTCCAAAGCAAGCACATTCTCTTCCACACGCTCAGCATAAGCAATTGCTTCTTCCAATTTCTCATCATGTGTACCATCAGACGTTGTAATTGCCCACAATACATATTTGCCGGACATCTGCATATCCCGACGAATCTCTAACTGTAATTTCTCATTTACATAGGACTCATTATAGAAGCGTTTTACATTTGCGTTAATCATGGCAATACCCGCCACTGCTACAACCGCTGCTACTATAATTATTCTGAACACCACAGTAAATGCAGATTTCAGTTTCATCCCAATCTTGTAATTCTTTAGTTTGTCATTCATCCTTGCAGCCTCCTGTTTATGCCATTTTTTCTTTCAGAAAAACAAAAATATCTAATAAGAATTATAGCACAACAACTCAGGTTTGCCTAGAATATTTTGTCAATTTTTAGAATTATTTGATTCTTTTTGAGCTTCTGTTTTGAGCCTCTTTATATGTTCCTTAATTTTTACCTCATACCCATTTCCCGTAGGTCTGTAAAACTCCTTACCATTCAACTCATAGGGCAGATATTGCTGCTCCACATAATGATTCGGATAATCATGAGCATACTTATAACCGATACCATGTCCCAATTTCGCCGCCCCCTTGTAATGTGCATCCTGTAAATGAGTTGGTATGGGCAGATTACCACTGTTTTCTACTTCCTGCATCGCCTCTCCAATCGCTACGTAGGCTGCATTGGATTTGGGTGCACTGGCCACATAGGTAACTGCCTGCGCCAAAATAATCTGCGCCTCCGGCATCCCAATACGTTCCACTGCCATGGAGGCATTGGTGGCCACTACTAAGGCCTGTGGATCTGCATTCCCCACATCCTCCGAGGCGCAAATCATAATTCTTCTTGCAATAAATGTCACGCTCTCACCTGCATAGAGCATCCTAGCCAAGTAGTACACCGCTGCATCCGGATCAGAGCCACGCATACTTTTAATAAATGCTGAAATCGTATCATAGTGATTATCACCATTTTTGTCATAGCGCACAGCACGCTTCTGGATACACTCCTGTGCCACATCCAAGGTAATATGAATCTTACCGTCCGCTCCCCGCTCCGTAGTCATCACACCAAGCTCAATAGCATTCAGAGCATGTCTCGCATCTCCGCCGGAGATATCCGCAAGAAACTCCAACGCATCCTCATCAATTTCAGCCCGATAACTGCCCATGCCACGCTCCTCGTCATAGACAGCCTTCTTCAAAAGCTCCTTTACCCCTTCTCTTGGAATGGGTTTCAGTTCAAAAATAATAGAACGAGAAATCAGCGCACTATTTACTTCAAAATAAGGGTTTTCCGTGGTTGCACCTATCAGAACAATGGTGCCGTCCTCTACAAAAGGCAACAGATAATCCTGCTGGCTCTTGTTAAATCGGTGAATCTCATCGATAAACAGGATAGTTCGCTTACCGTACATCCCCTGCAAATCCTTCGCCTTGTTTACCACTTCCTCCATGTCCTTTTTACCTGCAACAGTAGCATTAATCTGGGTAAACTCCGCACTGGTAGTATTGGCAATCACCTTGGCAAGGGTAGTCTTACCGGTGCCGGGCGGCCCATAAAAAATAACCGAACTAATTTTGTCCGCCTTAATGGCACGATAAAGCAGCTTGTCCTTGCCGATAATATGCTCCTGTCCCACTACCTCATCCAAGGTTCGAGGACGCATTCTGGCAGCCAGAGGCGACTCCTTCTCCATGTTGGTACTTCGCATGTATTCAAATAAATCCATTGTTACTCTCCATTGTACTTAACTAATTCCAACTACCCTTTTATTTTATCATAACCCGCCTATTATTCAATCTTTTTTATTGATTCCCAACCCTCTAGTCAAACAAAATTTCCTCCACCGTCACAAAGGTATATCCCTCCTCAATCAATTCATCCACCACCATAAGAGCCGCTGTCACGCTGCTCTCATAATAATCATGCAGCAAAATAATTTCATTCTCATCCGCCTCCGCCAAAACCTTCCTCGCAATTCCATCTGCATCCTCTGAACACCAGTCCAAGGGGTCAATGGTCCAGAGTACCGGTATCATATTAAGTTCCGTCTCAAGGCTCTTATCCCAACAACCATATGGAGGACGCACATACACTACCTCCTCGTCAATAAGCTCCTCAATCACTTCACTGGTGGCAACCAGTTCCTCCTGAAATTCCTCCTTGTTGCCTGACGTCAACTGTATATGGCTGTATGTATGATTCCCAATCAGATGCCCTTCCTCATTCATGCGTTTAATAATATCCGGGTGCAAGGTGGCATGTTCTCCGGTCACAAAAAAAGTCGCCACCACACCTCGCTCCTTCAACCCATCCAAAAGCTGCTCCGTGTAATAAGGATGGGGTCCATCATCGAAGGTAAGCGCAATCTTTTTCAAATCGTCATCCACCTCTACCACACCTTCCACCGGGGCATCCGTTGTAACGCCTTTTTCAACAGTAACCGCCCCCTCTGTCATGACAAACCCTCTTTCCGCGCACTCTGTAATTGCCGGTGTTTCTCCTCGCATCCGCCCACGCCAAAACAGCGATAACCCCATCAGTATATCTATCACCAATAGGATTATCGCTGCTCTCTTCATAATACATTTACACCACCGCATCACTCATTATTGAAAATATATGCGACAGCATTCCAAACAATGCAATTAGCCTTAACGTGACGCTACCCTAGCCTTCAATTCCCCATTCTCCGCACTCAGTACAATCGTATCTCCGCTCTGCACCTTATCTGCCAGAATCAGCTTCGCAGCAAGCGTTTCCACATACTTTTGCACATACCGCTTCAAAGGACGGGCACCGTACACAGGGTCATATGCCTGCTCTACAATAAACTCTTCTGCCTCCGGTGTAAGCACAAGCATCAAATCCTTATCCGCCAGTCTGCGGTTCAAATCGGTCACAATCAACTTCACAATACCACCAATATTCTCCTTGGTCAGCGGCTTAAACAAAATCACCTCATCCAGACGATTCAGAAACTCCGGTCTAAAATGTCCCCGCAATTCCATCATTACCGCCTCCTCTGCCTCCGGTCGGATATCTCCCTCTGCATCAATTCCTTCCAACAGATAATGAGCGCCAATATTGGAGGTCATAATCAGAATGGTATTCTTGAAATCCACGGTGCGGCCCTGCGAATCAGTAATACGTCCGTCATCCAACACCTGCAAAAGCACATTGAACACGTCAGGATGCGCCTTTTCTATTTCATCGAAAAGCACCACACTGTAAGGCTTTCTTCGCACTGCTTCCGTGAGCTGACCGCCCTCCTCATAGCCCACATATCCGGGAGGTGCTCCAATCAGTCTGGATACAGAATATTTCTCCATATACTCACTCATGTCAATGCGTACCATGTTATTTTCATCGTCAAACAAAGATGCGGCAAGGGATTTGGCAAGCTCTGTCTTACCCACACCCGTGGGACCCAAGAACAGAAAAGAACCAATGGGCTTCTCCGGATCCTTGATACCCGCCTTAGAACGGATGATGGCTTCTGTCACTTTGGTAACGCCCTCATCCTGCCCCATGACTCTCTTGTGAAGCTCCTCGTCCAGATGCAAGGTCTTATTGCGCTCGCTCTCCGTAAGCTTTGCCACAGGAATACCTGTCCATCTGGAGATAATTCGAGCAATCTCCTCATCAGAAACCTTCTCACGCACCAATGTAAGCTCATCGTCATTGACACGCGCTTCCTCCTGCTCCAACTGCTTCTTAAGCTCAGGCAACTTGCCGTAAGACAACTCTGCTGCTTTCTCTAAGTTACCCTCTCTTTGGGCAATCTGAATCTCGTTGCCTACACGGTCAATCTCCTCACGAAGCTTACTGAGCTTATCCACGGAAGCCTTCTCATTATCCCACTGGGCCTTGCGGGCAGTAAACTCCTCCCTGCACTCCGCAAGCTCTTTTTGAAGCTGCGCCAGACGCTCCTGACTTAACTTATCATCCTCTTTTTTCAGAGCAGCCTCCTCAATCTCCATCTGCATGCATTTTCTCTGCAATTCATCCAATTCCGTAGGCATGCTGTCAAGCTCAGTCTTAATCAGCGCACAGGCCTCGTCCACCAAATCAATAGCCTTATCCGGCAAAAACCTGTCCGAAATATATCTGTGAGACAAAACCGCCGCACTAACTAAGGCATTGTCCATAATTTTCACACCATGATACACTTCATAGCGTTCCTTCAAACCTCTCAAAATAGAAATGGTATCCTCCACCGTAGGCTCATCCACCATCACAGGCTGAAAACGTCTCTCCAAAGCAGGATCCTTCTCAATATACTGGCGATACTCATCCAAAGTAGTGGCACCGATACAGTGAAGCTCTCCTCTTGCAAGCATAGGCTTTAACATATTGCCCGCATCCAATGCACCGTCAGTCTTACCTGCTCCCACAATGGTATGCAGCTCATCAATAAAGAGAATAATTTGTCCGTCGCTGGCCTTTACATCCTCAAGTACCGCTTTCAGACGCTCCTCAAACTCGCCCCGATACTTGGCACCTGCCACAAGTGCTCCCATATCCAAGGCAAAAATCTTCTTATCCTTCAAACCTAAAGGCACATCTCCCCGGACAATTCTCTGCGCAAGCCCCTCCACCACGGCAGTCTTACCCACGCCGGGTTCACCAATCAGAACCGGATTATTCTTGGTCTTTCTGGACAAAATGCGAATGACATTACGAATCTCGCTGTCTCTGCCGATAACCGGGTCTAACTTCTGGTTGCGCGCCTTCTCCACCAAATCCTGACCGTATTTTTCCAAGGTATCATAAGTGGCCTCCGGATTGTCACTGGTCACGCGCTGATTGCCCCGCACCGTGGACAATGCCTGCAAAAAACGCTCCCTGGTGATGCCGTACTCCTTCCAGATGTTGGCAATCTCCCTGTTGGGCTCCTGAATCATGGACAGAAACAGATGTTCCACGGAAACATACTCGTCTCCAAGCTGCTTGGCCTGATCCTCTGCATTAATCAATACCTTATTCAGATACTGCCCCACATAAACCTGACCGCCCTGCACCTTCACCCGACGACTTATAGCCTGCTCTGCGCATCTCATAAAATGTTCCTTATCAATGCCCATCTTCTCGATGAGTTTCAAAATCAAGCTGTCCTCTACGGTCAAAAGGCTGTAAAGCAGATGCTCCTGCTCAATCTCCTGATTGCCATATTCATAAGCCAGCTTCTCACAGCCTTCTACAGCCTGCATAGATTTTTGCGTAAACTTTTGAATGTTCATGGTTTAGCCCTCCTCATAATCTTTGTTTTGTTTGTTCTACAAAGACTATAACATATACATTCTGAAAATCAATAAACTATTTATAAAAATATTATGAAATCAAAATTTATGTTTTTTTCTTTGTGTTACTAATGGCAAGTTTGCACTCAAAACAGGGCCATCGCACTAGTGCGACAGCCCCATTCCATTTTTAACTTATACCGATTGCAAATTTGCCAGTTCTTCTACTACTTCAATGGACAGATTAGAATATTTTGCAATCACCTCTGCAGAAAGTACACCGTCTGCCAACATTCTTTTTGCAATCTCCATTCTATCCTCCAAAACTTTTTCATTGGCTCTCTTCTCCGCCAACTCTTCAAATGCCTTACACATGATGTAAATTCTCCTGCTCCTTCAAATCTCCTATTTGATTTCCCATACACCTCTTCCTTTCTTTATTATAGTCTTTCTTGCACAATTACACAACTACAAACAAAAACACCACTTGCTCCTTGCCCTAATCTATTATCTTATATTTAAGGATTTGACGGCAGAATTGCCAATGATTACTCTAAAGATAGAGAGAATTAATCAGATTAATATAGTTCAATATTATTTTGTTTTTTCATAAATGTCAACTCATTTTACAAAAAAGGGAAGGATTACCTTGTCCTTCCCTTTCCCACAAATATTTCTTTCAATGAAAAAACTTTTGCTCAGGCTACTGAATTGCAACCACTTCATATCCCGCCTCGGTAATCACACCGCTTAACACCTCATCTGCCACCTCCGCTGAAAGTTCCACCGTAGCAGTCTTGTTCTCAAGGCTCATCTCCACGGAAGTTACACCTTCCACTGCCTCCAGAACCTTCTGCACTCTTCCTGTGCAATGTCCACACATCATACCCTCTACTGTAATTACTTTTGTCATGTTAGTTCCTCCTTGATTCGTTATATTTGAATTTTCATCATTCACTAAATCCGCCTGCGCCTCTACTGCACCGGCACCCTCAACTTCATCCCCGGCAGTCTCTCTGCTCTTAAATCCACTCCTAAAGGTCTTAAGTCTCAGCGCATTGCACACCACAAAAACACTGCTCATACTCATAGCTGCCGCGCCAAACATAGGTGTCAGTCTCAAGCCAAACATCGGATACCACAAACCTGCCGCCAAGGGAATACCGATACAATTATAGAAAAATGCCCAAAACAGATTCTGTTTGATGTTGCGGATTACCTGACGGCTCAAACGCATAGCAGTCACCGCATCCCGCAAATCATTTTTCATAAGGATGATATCCGCACTCTCAATGGCTACATCCGTTCCTGCACCGATTGCCATTCCCACATCCGCAGAGGCCAGTGCAGGCGCATCGTTGATGCCGTCACCAATCATAGCCACCTTCAAGCCTTCTTCCTTCAGCTTGCGAATCTGCTTTTCCTTATCCTGGGGAAGCACCTCTGCCACCACCTCGGAAAGTCCCAGTCTGCGTCCCACAGCCTCGGCAGTGCGCTTGTTATCTCCCGTGAGCATGACCACCCGCACACCCATCTTCTGCCAAGCCTCAATGGCTCTGCGAGAGGTTCTCTTAATCTCATCCGCCACACTGATAATCGCCAAAAACTCCTTGTCCGTAGCCAAAAGCAATGGTGTCTCTCCCTCATCTGCAACCCGGTTCAGAGCCTCCTTTTGAATCGCGGTAAGCTCCACGCCATTTTCGGACAAATAAGCCTGATTGCCCAGGTAAAGCTTCGTCTCCGCAGGAAGTGTAGCCTTCTCTCCCTTAAACATCTCGCCGATCACACCCTCAATCCCCCTGCCAAATACCGCCTTGAAATCCTTTACCGCAAGACTAGGGCACCGAAAGCTCTCCGCCTCCTTGATAACCGCCTCTGCCAAAGGATGCTCACTCTTGTGCTCCAAAGCAGCCGCCAGAGTCAACAGATTTTCCGGAGAAAGCCCCTTGGCATAACCATACACTCCCATGACGCGAAGCTTGCCCTCTGTAAGGGTTCCTGTCTTGTCGAGCACCACAGCATTCACATCCCTTGCCCGCTGCAATGCTTCCCCTGACTTAATCAGAATACCATTGCCGGCACCGACACCGGTACCCACCATAATTGCCACAGGCGTAGCCAGTCCCAAAGCACAGGGACAGGAAATCACCAACACAGCAATGGCCGTAGAAATGGCAAACTCCACCTCCGCTCCTGCAATCAGCCATCCAATTAATGTAACAAGCGAAATTCCCATAACCACAGGTACAAATACCCCTGCTACCTTGTCCGCCAACTGGGCAATGGGTGCCTTGCTGCCGGAAGCCTCCTCCACCAGGCGAATAATCTGAGACAAGGTCGTATCCTCACCCACACGGTCAGCCCGACATTGCAAAAATCCGGCCTTATTCATGGTAGCCGAAACCACCTTATCCCCTATCGTTTTCTCCACCGGAATACTCTCTCCGGTAATGGCAGCCTCATCTACACTGGAACGTCCCTCAAGCACAACGCCATCCACCGGAACCAGACTTCCCGGTTTCACAAGGAAAATATCACCTGCCCGCATAGCTTCCGTAGGAATCTCCTCCTCGCTGCCGTCAGCATTCAACCGAACAGCCATCTTCGGCGACAAATCCATAAGTTTGGTGATTGCCTCACTGGTCTTACCCTTGGAACGGCTCTCCAGATATTTGCCCACTGTAATCAAAGTCAGAATCATACCCGCTGACTCAAAATACAAATCATGGGAATAATGCTCCACCAAAGCCATGTCTCCATGTCCCAGTCCATAAGCCATGCGGTACAAAGCAAACAAGCCATATCCCAAGGATGCCGATGCTCCCACTGCAATCAGGCTGTCCATATTGGGCGACAAATGCAACAGAGTCTTAAATCCCACTGCAAAAAACTTGCGGTTCATATACAAAATAGGCAGCACCAGCAAAAACTGTGTCAGTGCAAAAATCACTGCATTTTCATTGCCATGAAACCACTTCATCATAAAATCGGGTACCGGAATCCCGGTTAAATCATGGAACATGTGATACATAGCCACATACATTAATGGTATCAGAAATCCGATGGAAATGCCCAGTCGCCACTTCATGGCACGGCTCTCCTCTCGGACTTTTTGCGCCACGGAATTTCTTGATGATACTGCCTGCCCTGCTCCAACACCATTGCCTGCACTTCCTGCCCCTTGGCCTGCATTTGTGCCTGACTCGCCGCAAACACCATTCGCACCGCAACTGCCACTTGCTCCCATCAGACTGGCACCATATCCGGCCTTTTCCACTTCCGCAATAATCTCCTGCGCCTGCACTACTCCCTCATCATAGACCACATCCATGGTAGATGTAAGCAGGTTTACAGACGCCTTCTCCACGCCCTCTAATTTATTCACAACCTTTTCCACACGAGAAGAACAGGCTGAACAAGTCATCCCTGTCACATGGTATCGTTCCTTCATTTCTCTACCTCAACTTCTTAATTAACTCCAACGTCTCTTCAATGACTTCCTGATCACCCTGCTTGATTTTCTCCTGCACACAGGTTTCCATATGCTCCTTCAAAATCAAATGTCCAAAGGACGTCAGCGCACTCTCCACTGCTGCAATTTGCACCAAAATATCTCCACAATAACGATTCTCGTCAAGCATCCTTCCGATACCATTTAACTGCCCCTGCATACGACTCAGACGATTTTTCAGATTCTTCAAATCCTCTGCGCTGCGAGGTGTCTGCTTGCATTTGCAGGCACAACAGCTTTCCACCTCACCGCTTTCCAGATTTTCACAGATTACACAATTACTGTCTCCCATACCATTCACTTTATCCCTTCCAAACCTACTACCCAACCAACCTAAATACTCTATCCACGACAAAATACCCTATAGGGGTATCCTGCAATTCACAGAATATACCCCCACAGGGTATTTGTCAAGTTTATGTGTATTATTTATGAAACCTCAATTATTCCAAGGGCTCAAACACGAAATAATCCGCTGCAACACTGCCGCCCTTCTCCGTCGTCTCACTGCCTTCGTTGATAGCAAAAAGACCAACCTTTACGCCAACCCATCGCCCGGGGGTGGCTTCAACCACCTCACCTATGGGCTTAAACTGCTCCTCGCTCGTTCCAACCTCATAGGACACATACTTCTCTTCCCGAACCTTCATACGAAGGTACAGGGTGGAGCCCTTCAAACCAAGCTCTTCAAGCTTACCCAGATTGACACGCACCTCGTCTGCCTTGGTCCAGTTGCCTGTGCGCTGCTGCAAATAGAGATTCGCGCCTTCCTTGACTACTGCCAGTCCGGTGTAATGTCCACACTGGGACACCATACCTGCCACATCTCCATCCTGCATATCTTCCACATGCAGGCATGTAGTAATCTGAAACTCCGGCGCAGGCCACTTCTGAATCAACAGGTTCGGCACATCACAAAGCTGCAAATCCTTTTCTACCGGTTGCGCATACAACATCAGACAACCCTTTTGCAAATCATACCAATCATCCTTGTAGTTGGCATTCCACTGCCACTGTAAGCCCAACTTTGCCTCCTCGAAGAAATCACTGTCCTCCGGTGCACAGATAGGATACTCTGCACCCACATCCGGCTTTTGGTAACGCATTACGGGCTCTCCGCAGCCGTCCACATCATTCACGCCGATAACAGGCCAATCGTCCTCCCAACGCATAGGCTGCAAATGAAGAATTCTTCCGGCATTGCCCACATCCTGAAAGTGCAAAAACCAATGTTCACCGGTGGGGGTATCCACCCACGCACCCTGATGAGGTCCGTTTACCGGGGAATTGCCCTGATGAAGCACAATTTTCTCCTCATAGGGACCATAAATATTCTTGGAACGCAAAACTGTCTGCCAACCGGGCTTCACACCACCCGCAGGGGCAAATATGTAATAATATCCATTTCTCTTATAAAGCTTGGGACCCTCTATTGTAGGCTGGGTTGCATGACCGTCATAGATAAACTGTCCGTCATCCAATACTCCTGAGCAATCCGGCTTAATAGGCGACATATAAAGAAAACTCTTAAAACCGATACGGCTTCTTGCAAAAGCACTTACCATATAAGCCTTGCCATCATCATCCCAGAAAGGACAGGGATCAATCCATCCAATGACCTCTCTCACAAAGGAAGGCTCACTCCACTTCCCCCAAGGGTCCGTGGTCTTACACATCATAATACCCTCATCCGGGAAAGGAATAAAAGCATAATAAACACCCTCATGATAGCGGATGGACGGTGCCCATGTTCCGCAACCGTGAACAGGCTTCTCATATCGTTCAAAGGGAAGCTTATCTATAATATAATTAATTACCTTCCAATTTACCAAATCCTTGGAATGAAGCAGGGGAACTGCCGGAGAATTGCAGAAACTGGAGGCAATCATAAAATAATCCTCACCTACTCTGATAGCATCCGGGTCGGAATAGTCCGTGTACAAAACAGGATTGGTAAAAGTACCGTCTCCTTGGTCTGCTATCCACATCTTCTGAATCTTACTTTTATCCATAGCGTTCTCCTTTCAAAACATATGTTGTCATCATCGTTCCTAAAGAGGGGGAGGGGTGCGGAGCAGCTCCGCACCCTATGTGTAGAAACACAAGCAAAGTGGTTCTTACATTTCATAGTATAGCATGCTCTTTACACCCTTGCGTGCCATATCTCTATACATTTATGCCAGAATTTGCAGTTGCCTATTGCAATGCGCTAAATTAAACAGTAAAATGAATATGTAAATGTCATTTTTTGCATATCAAACGCGTGCTAAGCATCTGACAAAGGAGTTTTTATGAGTATATTTTACCAGAACAGCAGAGAGCGTCTACGCCTTTACACCTCCAAGAACAATACCTTCGCCTCTCATCTGCACAAGCAGGTGGAATTGATTATTGTACTGGAGGGCAACCTGACCGTCACTGCTGACTCCAAACAGCATAAGCTGAGCAAGGGACAGGGAATCCTTATTTTCCCCAACCGCCTGCACAGCCTGTATACCGATGCTTCCATGGGCAGCCACATTCTGCTCTGCATTTTTGAGCCGGATTTTTGCCCTCATTATCGCAAATATTTTCAAAGCTACATTCCTGACCGGAATGACTTTGACCTAAATACCCTCTCCCCACACAGCCGATTGGCGTCAGAACAGCTTTTGGGGCTGACAGGCTGTTTTGACCGAAAGGAACCCATTCCAGCCTACATCAGCAGTCTGGCTGAAGGGTATCTGTCCCTGCTTTTGGCTGACCTGTTTACCCCTTCCTCTGCCAATCCCTTTCATCTGCAACACCAAAACAGCGGAGAAGATTTGGAACTGGAACAGCGGGTGCTCATTTATCTGGACGAACATTTCACCGAAGAACTGTCTCTGGAGCATCTCTCCAAGGAATTTGGCATCAGCAGATTCCGTCTGTCACGCTTATTTTCCGAAAAGCTACAGACCGGTTTCCCCAGTTATGTGACTGCCAAACGTCTGGAATATGCCAGAGAACTTCTGTCCACCACGGACGACTCCGTCACCAACATTGCACTGGATGCCGGATTTGGCAGCTCCCGCAGCTTTTTTAGAGAATTTAAATGCGCCTATCAGATGACTCCGAATGAGTATCGCAGGCAACGTATAAAATAGGCTCTCCTGCCTTCGTATGAGTACAGGAGGACAAGGTAACAGGCCCCAGCTCCTCCTCGTTCTCTACACTGAGAAGCACTTCCGCATCCGCACCATTCTTTCCAATCCCATCAGGGTCATATTCCAAAATCAATGCACCCTTGCGCACCACTTCATTTTCCATCACACGGCAACGGTAAAACTCGCTGCTCATCTCGTCCACATGACTCCCCACACGAAGCAAGAGCTTTGCACCAAAATCAGTCTGTAAAACCATTGCACTACCCATAGGATACAAATGTGCAATTTTTCCCGATGCAGGCGCATATACTTTACCTTGACGAGGTTGAATGCGCACCGTCTTCCTGCCATTCTCCTCAAACATATTTACCTCACCTGCCACAGGCGCACCGATTTCCCGATACCTCGAAACAGTCTTAAACTGGCCGCGACGCACAGGCTTCTCCACAACCTCCTCATGCGCCCCCGAAGCCACACCTTCCGCCTCTACAACCTGCCAATTAAGACTTCTTCCTGCCCAAAATCCAGCCATTGCAGACAGCACTGCAACAGCCCCCAAAACAAATAAATCCATCTCACTCACCTCTGCTGTTAATTTTTGCAATTTTGCACAAAAATATACTTGACATTTACCCAAAATAAGTGCTATACTTACAATGTATTCTAAATGAAAGTCATTGAACTCACATATTTTTGTAAGTCATTGTTGCTTTTGTTTTGCCAAGTTAAGAATGATTTACAAAAATATGTGATTTTTTTGTCCTACGTTTTAGAATCACTAATACTAAAACGGGCACTGCCCAAAAGAAGGAGGTACCACTATGAACAACGGTACAGTTAAATGGTTTAACGCTCAGAAGGGTTATGGTTTCATCACTAACGATGCAACCGGCGAGGAGGTTTTCGTACACTTCTCCGCTATCAACGCTGAGGGATTCAAGTCTCTTGAAGAGAATCAGAAGGTTACTTTTGATACCGAGAGCGATCCTCAGAACAGCAGCAAGGTTCGCGCTACCAACGTTACTGTAGTAGCTTAATCGAACGGTTAAACGAATTTAAAGGGCTAACCCGTAAGGGTTGGCCCTTTTTTCACACTTCTTTTAAAGCTGCTCGGTATTGAATTTCATTAAATCCCCAAAATAGTGCCGCTCCCAAAGGAAACAATAAGGGTATCAGATTCTCCATGAAACTCTCCGGTGTATTTAACTCTTTTTCCGAATCAATACCTTCATGCCACAAAACCTCTAATCGGTCTCCTATCTCCCATTTTGGTTCCTCTATAATATAACCTGTAATCTTTTCGCCATCCGGTGCGACTACACAACACTCATACCGATAGTATTCCGTATACTCACCTGATGATTCCGATACTCTATGCAGTTCCATCCCCTCCACAACCGCCTCCGTCCAGCAGGCCTTAAATGGGTTAAAAACGCCAATCTCCGAAATGCTTATCGCGCCGAAAAACAGTAAGAAGAATATTGTCCCAAATTTTGAAAGTGCAATATTCTGCTCTAGCCGATATAATTTATCACGCAGAGGCTCTTTAGGCTCATCTGTATCATCCCACAAACACTCCATCCCTAACCATAAAAGGGCATATCCTGCCAATCCAAGGAGAAGAAGGCTAAAAATCGCTAACGGATTTATGTACAAATGCTCCGGAACATATCGAAACAGCAAGAAATGATATACTGCCCTGTCCACATCCTGTGGCGCATCAGGCTGATAAATCAGCTTTATTCTTTGCCCTACTACCAGTTCCTTCTTTACATATTCGTCTATCTTAAATATCGCCTGCTCTCCGTTCTCATTCGTATAAACGATATCACCTTTATATCCCCAATAACTTGAACCATGTTTTCCAGCTTCCTCTATCCACTGCCGATTTGCCGTGGCCACCTCTCCCTCAATCACAACGCAGTTCTTGGAATACTGAAATGCCTCTATGTTTTTTCCAATAAAAATAATCACACCCAAAATTGTCCAAATGAAGAATCCTACTCCTATGATAATAAACGGAATACTCCAAATGACTAATTTTCTTTTGCCGGGTGGGGCTTCATTTACTTTTTTCTTACGTCGACTTGTCATTATTTCCCCTCTAAAAACCAAACTTGTACACCCTTTCTTTAGGTAACTGCCCCGTAATATCCTCACTTCAGTAATTCTTCCAGTTGCGTATATTGAGGAACAGTCAAATTGTACCCAATCATCCGAATAACTCAGCTGTTCCAGATTAATCCCGACTTCATCATTCTCTATCTTGGGCGTGCAATGTCGTGGTATTCCTTCGTTCACACTCCATATCCCTTCCTTAACTGCTCTCTGGTCGCAAGCTAACATTCCGGAACCTTCATAGGCATATTTCATCGCTTCCTTTACCGTTTCACTAGTATCATGATAAACCACATAAAAATCCGCCTCATAAATATCCTGAATCTCTTTGTCCTGCGGGCTGTAATCCTTGGCATAATAATCAGATACCATGTAGAAAGAAGCGTCAGTCTTTTCCTCGTCGTATGTTGTTATCATTTCCTTCCCTAAAAACTGAATCAGATGGTAGAGAGTATTTCTGTATCGTATAAACATAATGTAAATCACCTTTTCTATGTATTTTGTTCTATCGGTTTGGTAATATTTTTATTGGCGTTTATACCCTATTTCTTACAAATACGCCTCCACCATCTTCCAAGGCTCCTCGCCACCTTATCAATGATAAAAGCCTTGCCACACATTTTCTTTTGATGACCAAGTTCCAAAGAACTCCTCTTCCTTCAGCATAGCATGAAACACCGGACCTATAAATCTTTCAATCTGTCCCAACACCAAGGCAAAATCCGGCTTTTCAAGCCCCGGACCGGGATTGTAATTATTCCATAAATTTTGAAGGAACTCATTTTGATCAAATGCTTTTATTTGTTCCATGCTGTCTCTCTCATATGCAGTTCCCCTATGCTGTAAAGTTTCAAAAATTGCCTCCTGCAAAACTCTGCCATCAAACTCAAAGACCTGCGACCAATAGAAAATATCATAAAAATCCTTCATCCTGCTGGAAGCGGTCATTCTTTTTAAAATAGCATCAAACTTCTCCGCCATTGTGCTTTCCAGTGAATATGTATAGATATTGGGTTCCTTAAAGCCTTCCAATCTGGTCGTCACAGCCCTCTTAACTGCACCGGGTACTATTACATCATCAACCCCAATATCCACCGAAAATGGAATTCTGACATTTTTAATACGAGCCATCAGACTGATACCTATGCCGGGATATTTCTTTTCCGGAGTAATTTCCCTTGTTCCGAGAACCTCCATATCTATAAAATCATTACCTGTATCCATCTGACAAATTTGTGAAATCACCGTCTCCATTCCTGCGACACCATTTGACATCCGCCTTAGGAGAAAATCAATGTCCATAGTCGGTCTGCCCTCATAATTTGAAATGGTATATAGAAACATTCCGCCTTTTAAAACAAGATTATCTGCATATTGTGACAGCTCAAGCTTACGCAAAAATTCTTCCTGTGCAAAAAGTTGTAAACAGGTCTGATAGTTGATTCCCGTTTCTTTTGCCTGTCTCTTTAATCTTGTAAGCACAGACGCTCCCATATCCTTTATCTCTTTTACAGCCATACTCCGATTACCCTTCTTGCCTTATTTTCAACGCCAAGCTTGGCTGCATATGCCATTAGTCTGGCCGCATCTTTCGCTTCATCTCTAACATACCTTTGGATTATGGTGTTAAATATCTCTCCATCCATAGTATTGATATGTCTTAGGCAATCACAGACAACTCGTTCCCTGTCATAAATCTTCACAGATATTCCATCAATGTTTCCTTCTGCCACACCGATATCCAGTCTGTTAGCATCTATAAAATGTGGCTTTATTTTGGGAAAATCAATTTTAAACTTATTTCTTGCAGACCTGTTATCTACAGCTATATGCCAACCTTCCGGCACACGATCCGTGTAACCATAATACATTGCCGCTGATATCCCACAAATAACAGCCTCCGGGAACAGTGCTGATATAACAGACACTTCTGTAAAAGCCCTCTCGTCCTGCCATTGATAATAACCGTACTTAATCTTCTCAACACAGCCTTCAGCTATCAGATTTTGAATCTGCTGATAGGATATCCCTTCTTTTGTAAGTTCACAGGTACGCATGATTCCATCATACCGTTTAAATATCGCTGCATAATCAATAGTATTACTCACAATTCCACCTCCGCATAAAATCATACAATTTCTTAATAGTTTTTGTATTAAGTTCTATTATATGCTAGGTTTTTCCCAAAATCAATATGATACAAAAACTTTATAGTTTTTGTATTAAGTTCTATTATGCAGTCATATTATTACACTATTCTACTTACAAATACGCCTCCACCATTTTCCAAGGCTCCTCGCCCACCTTATCAATAACAAAATTCTTGCCACATAAAATGTATGTACGAAACAGATTTAATCACATCTCCTCTGTGCCTCGTCTGTTGTATCCATAAGAATCTGTACTATATCCGGCCATAATATCTTCAAAATTATCACTACCTTCTATACGTCACCTTATCAAGAGCAATGGGCACGGGGTTTGCCAGTACCCAGTGAACATTCAGTTCAATAAGTCTGTACAAATCATCATCGTCACAGCCCCCGTCAATGGAGTTGTGGACAATCCTCAGTGCTTCTCTGTACTCCGCCTCATCGTGAATTTCGCCCATTATGTAGTATTTGCAAAGGGAGCCCAGCATCTTCATATAGTCAGCATCCCAGTTGCCGCCTGCGTTACGCATAAGCTCATCGTGAACACGTCCGCCGATACGGATAACCTCACCCTGAACGGTATTGCACATTCCGCTGTCGGGGATAAGCATAGCCCACAGTTCGTCATGCTGGTCAAGATAATTCTCCGACTTTACAGTAATCGGGGTGGTATCAGTCGGAGTGGAGCAGGTCTGACCCAGAGGCTCATCGTCCTTCTCGTTGTACTTTTCCTTCGGCTTTTTTCTCTTTTCTATGCAAGTAAACTCGTGTTCCTCTGCAAATTTTGCCGTGTAGCTGTCCTTGGGGGCGACTATGGTAAATCCGCTGTAATATCCGTCAAATTCGTAGTCGGGGTTTTCGTTAGAAAATGCACCTTTATCTATATTTGTTACACTTGCAGGAATGGACATAGTGCGGTAGTAAGGACCGTGGCTGAATGAAAGATACTCCAACTCTGTAACGCCTTCCGGAAGTTCTATATCAGTCAGACTAAGACAACCAGAAAACGCACACTGCTTTATTGCTTTCACACCTTCTGGAATAGTAACATCCTTGAGATTTGCACAGCCGTGGAATACAGATTGGTTAATCACATCAACTCCTCTCGGAATTTCAAACTGTCTGAGGGACTTGCAGTCGGTAAAAGCACTGTTTCCAATCCATTCAACATTTTTCGGTAATTTCACATCTGTAAGGCTTATACAATTATAAAACGCACTATCTCTTATATACTTTACGCTGTCGGGGATATGTACTGTTTCAAGGTTGTCGCAGTACTCGAATGTATTATTGTCAATAATGGCAACCCCGTCGGGGATAGTAACCTCGGTGAGTGCGTGGCAGTTTCTGAATGCGCCGTCGCCTATGCGTACTACCGACTTCGGAATTTCAATTTCCGTGAGAGCCGTGCAGTTGCAAAATGCATGAGGGCAAAGTATTTTCAGCGACTGCGACAGTTTCACAGACTTCAGTAATGTCTTATACTCATAAACGTTGAACGGCGGTGCTTCTGTAGGCTCTTTCTTGGCTTTTCTGAATCTGTCGAATTTGAATCTGTCTACAGGCAGTTTGAGCGGCTGTTTCTTATTGAAGGAAAACGCAAGTCCTCCAATTGCGGTAATTCCCTCGGGAACTTCCACATCAGCCTTTTCGCCCTTGTAGAGAAGAAGTATGTTGTTGAACGTTACAAAGTCGCCCTTGGTATTGTTGTATAGGTTTTCAAACCACTTTGTTCTGTTGAAGGCATAGCATTCCACCCATTTCACGCTTTCGGGGATTGTTATGTTTTCAAGACTTTCACAGCCCTCAAAGGCACTCTCTCCGATTGCGGTTACGCCCTCTGGAATTACCACAGAAGTAATGGACTTTCGCACAGTGGAGTTTGTTATTCTCAGTGCGTAGGGATTAAACGCATTCCAACCGATACGTGAAACTCTCTTCTTGCCCACCATAGCAGGCACTACAACCTCTGTGGCCAAGCCTTTGTAGCCTGTTACCTCAATTGTGCCGTCAGCGAGGTTATTAAATATCCATTCCTTTTTAAGCTCTGCGGGGGAAAGGGGGTTTACGGGCTTTTCAGCGTCCTTCTGCTTCTTTGCTTTCACCTTTTCAGTCTGCTTGGCAGTGAAGTTTACGTTCTTGTATTCTTCAAGGACAGCCTGCAACTTCTTGTCCTCGACCATTTCGATAACCATCTCGATATCTGCAACGGGGATAATTTTTTCCTCGGTCATATAGCGGATAAGCAGTTCGTCGGCATCTGCATAAAGCTTCTTACGCTGACTGTTTACAAACTTTCTGTTGGCCGCAAGCACATCCTCATCGAAATGTCTGCCCTCGTAGTAGCATTTCAGAAATCCATTCAACGCCCAGCTTCTGAAATTTTTGAACCACTCGTCAGAAACAGGAATATGGGGCGCATAAATTAATAAGTCCTTTACCCCCTTGAATGTCGCAGGCGACATGGGATATATTGCTCTTTCCTGACGACTATTCATACAGGTAAGGTTTTTCAGATTTGTACAGCCACTGAACATCAGTATTCCTGCGAAACCGTTATTCGGCTCAATCATTATCGATTCAAGGGAAGTGCAGTTTTCAAACTGCCCCTCTCGGTGGCAAGATGTGCCTGACGGAATCGTAACCTCCTTAAGAGCAGCACAGCCACCGAATGTCCTCTCCCATATACCGACATTCTGAGGCAGACGTATTTCAACAAGCGAACTACAGCCCATAAACGCAAAGTTTTTTATATATTTCAGTCCTTCGGGAAATATTGCAGTTTTGATAAAGGTGCAGTTTTTGAATACGCCCTCGGCAATTTCCTCTACCCCCTCGGGGATAACCACGTTTTCATCTTCGCCCATATAGTCTGTAAGAACGCCGTCTTTGATTATAAATTCCATTTTTCTTTCTCCTTTCTCTACAAAACTTTTTTGAAATTTCCAAAATAAATTTCACATTTAACAACACTGCCAATCATACGCCACATTCGAAAAATCCCGCTTCAACAAATTTTCTCTCGCAATCAGGAATGTACAATTACCGCTATCGCCAAACATGATTCCGCAATCATCATCTATATCCAATTGCAAAAGCAAAACATCTCGTTTGCCCTCTCTGTAATAGGCCGGCTCATATTGCACAAAGTATGGATACCCACCAATCCGTGAATCCGCTGCACAACATACATCATACAAAGCATTACTTTCTTCATCAGTTGCCTTCCTAATAAAGTTTTTCTGAAATTCTCTAAGCGATGAAGAAATAGGCATCTGTCTCTGTGTGAATCTAATCTTACCCGGACGTTCAAAGGGCTCCATCTCCACATAGTTTTCGCAAAATGGATTTTCCTTTACAAGCTTTGCCTCATCCTTTATATAGTTTTCAATATAGCGAACCTTGCACAATTCATCAAACCCATGCGGATCAATATCCTCTATGTAAAACTGTAAAATTCCCTTCGTGGGAAAATCCTCCATTGGCGGCATTTCCTCAAGATTAATCTGCGCCAGAAACATCATCGGTCTTTCATACGCACCGATGGGGTAATCCTCCAGGCTTTCAAGATATGGGCATCCACCTAGCTTGCTCTCCCATGGCTTGGTCTTCTCCAATGAAAATGTTATTTCGTTGGAAGTCTTTAATGTGGCTTCCAATTCAGTTCTGTATTTCTCAATCATTTCAGGTAGATTCATTTCGTTCTCCTTCCTAAATTCCTTTTAGGAAATTAACTCGTTGTCAACTTCTCCAAAAGTGCTATTGCCTCTTCATTGCCATTATTTCTGGCCCGGTCCAAGGCCGTCTGTTTGTGTACGTTTAACACATTAAGGTTGGCTCCCTGATCAGCAAAATACTGAATCGCCACCATATACTCTCTGACATAAACATTCAAATACAGCTTAGGGAATGCCTTATAGGTGTCCGTTTCCTTAAATGCTTTTAATGGTGTCCCAACCGGGTGCCCATTCTGAATCTGCTTCTACCTTTGCCAAAAATTCTTCCTTTGTCATTTTATTTTCCTCCTTAACTCAAATCATCTGTACATCGCAAGTTCAATACTGTCCATATACTGGCACAGGGATGTGTTGAATTGCTGATAATCAGCTTTGGCAAATTCGCCCTCTACCATAATGGGAACATGTACCTCCACCACTTGTGTCTGGTTCATAAAAGTCATCATAATCGGTGCCTTTACAATCTGGGAAAAACCTCTGAGTGTCATACTACCGGCCTCCTCAAGCTCCAGAACCGCTTCCTTCGATGCCACGTCCACTTTTGTTTCACCTACCAAAATCTCCGGCTGCTCATAGTAATCATAAACGGCACTTACACCTTTACAAATATGCTGCCAGCCCACCCGATAAGTAAGGTCCCATCTGGATGTCAACCATCCATTATTTTCTTTTACTCCAACCAAAAACATAATTTTTCCTCCTACCTTCCCATAATTTATTGAAATCTGCCATAGCCCTGTTCGATTGCACGATATCTCTGGCGCCCTTTCCACAGGCAAAATGTAGTCCTTATTATTGTGTTACGGGCTTTACACGATAAAATTTGCTAGGTCTGTGTGCATCGCCCGAAGTCATTTCTCCGGTTTCTTCTACCATCGGTGCAATTTTTTGTCTAAATCCTGCCTTATACAATTTCTTGTTCAAAAGAATCTCATATACCTTCTGGAGCTCCGGCAATGTGAACTTTTCAGGCAAAAACTCAAATGCGATAGGAACATATTCCACCTTATTTTTAATGCGTTCTCTTCCGTATTGAATCATCTGTTTGTGGTCAAACGCCAGTTGGATATCCGAATCAAGCAATTCACCCACATCATATAATGCGGCAGATGCGGTTCTTTTACCTGCTGACAATTTTATCTTTCCATGGTCTACAATAGCAATGTATGACACAGAAATAATTCGCATTCTAGGGTCACGATTAACCTCGCCCCATGTATAAAGCTGTTCAAAATACAAATCGCGAAGCCCGGTTTCCTCCTCTATACCTCTCACAGTTGCCTCATCCAATGTCTCGTTAATTCCAACAAAAACACCCGGCAACGAAAGCTTATTTTTAAAAGGATGTTCTTCTCGCTCAACCAACACAATTTTTAATCTGTCTTCTTCAATTGTAAATACCAGCAAATCCACGGCCACAGAAGGCCTTTCAAAATCGTTGGGGTCATATTGTTCTAAGTATTCTTTTTCTGTTATCAACTCAACTCTCCTTATCGTTAGTATTTATTTAAAACTAACTCTATTTATAGGATAGTACATTTAAGAAACTAAGTCAAGATATTTCTGTATTTTTTCACAAAAAGATGCCCGGCCATTCGGCCGGGGATCCTCTATGATATATACCTTCTCTTAATGTATATATATCCTTATTTAACTTAATCGGGAAGTCTGCGCATCTCTGTGTAAGCCAGAAGCAGAGGACCAACACCCTTGGCATCATCTTCTACAATAGGCTCAGACATGTAATACTCAAAACTTCCATCTCTTCTGAGGTTGTCTGCGGGACCAAGGCCTGCCACAAGGCAGATACCACCGAGACTAAGATGACCATCTTTCTCCTTCAAATATCTGTCGCATACACCGTTAAATGCTTTCAGCGCATACTCTTTGTAGCTCTCAGGCAAGAAGCCAAGACGGACGCCCTTTAACATACAGTAAGCCATAATAGAACTTCCACTAGTCTCAAGGTAGTTGGGCTCCTCTCCGCCACGTGCAGGAAGCTGATACCACATACCACTCTCGTGTTGGAATTTCAGCATGGAATCAATCAGGTCGATAAATACCTTCTTCAAATTCTCATACTCATCCTTCCACTCCTCACCGGGTTCACACTTACTCAATGTATCCAGTAACGCCATAGAATACCATCCCAGTGCTCTCAACCAGTAATTCTGGCAAAGGCCTGTCTCTTTGTCACACCAGAAAATGGACTTGGAAGCATCATAAGCATGGAAATACAGACCTGTTTTCTCATCTCTCAAATACTTTACAACATTTGCAAACTGGCTGAAAATATCACCATAATTCTTCTTATCGTTAAACTTGGTCTCATACTCCATGTAGAAGGGCTGTCCCATGTACATGCCGTCTAACCACACCTGATGAGGATAAATCTTCTTGTGCCAGAAGTTACCTTCCTCGGTACGAGGCTGTGTCTGAACCTGACTGTAAATCAAGTCTATTGCTTTTCTGTACTTCTCCTTGCCGTTAAGCTCATACAATGCAAACAATGTCTTACCTGCATTTACATGGTCAATGTTATATTCCTCTACAGAGTATCCTTTGATAGAACCATCTTCCATTACTCTGTGATTAATATAAGCATCTGCAAACTCATAATACTTCTTCTCACCAGTTGCATTATAAATCTCAAGCAATGCAAGAATCATACATCCGTCGATGTAATTCCAACCGGACGCCTTACCCTGTCTGGCAGCTTCAATATTCCATGCTGGAACATCCAATGTACTTTTTTCAATTAATTCATCGATATACTTTTCAAAAATAGGCATTTGCATATGGGGTATCCTCCGTTATCCTATATTTTCACAAGCCATGTATTTATTCTACACAATTTTGCCCATTTAGTCAACGCAAAATTGCCCTATTTTCATAAAAATTCACAAAAAACACAGTGTTTTCACAAGTTTGTATGTGCATTTTGCAAATTATACTGCTGAGAATGCCGCAATTCCCATGACAACACATACCCCATACAAAAATAGCAAATGAATTGGATAAAAACCATAAAAAAGGGCTTTACTTGAAAAACCCTTACGGCCACGATAAAAAGCCAATGCAATAAACGCAGGCAGTGCTGTGATTTCGCCCAACAAAAACACAAACGCCACATATCCCACAATGAGCTCTGCCGTACGATTTCTTCTCCAAAAATACATGAGCAGTATACAGGCAACTCCCCGCCAGTCATAATCTGTCTGCAGGACAGCCGCAAGCACCATGCTCCCCACTCCCACCAAAAGAAATCCCCCTCTTTGCCAAAGAGGATGTTTTGTTTTCTCCTGTATAAGCTCCATTGCCATCATTGCCGCCAGTGCAATCGACAAAGTGAAAAACACATTCTGATACCCTAACTCAAGCACCTGGCTGCTAAGTGCCAAATCAAAGGGAATTTCACTAATCAACGCAAAGCCCAGCATTCTTGCAAGATATTTTCCACGGCTATGGGTTCTATCCAGACCTTCCACCAACATAAAACAATAAATAGGAAACGCAATGCGTCCTATCTGACGCATTGCGTAATAAAGCGTATACAGTCCCCAGTCATCCGTTGCATAAAAATGCCGAACCAACACAGCCGCTGCTATGTGGTCAATGAGCATAGTGACAACCGCAATTATTTTGAGTGTTCCGGCACTGATACCGGACTTCTCCCCTGAAACTTCCAAAGTCATTTATTTAACCTACCTTATATCCGGTTCCCCACACAACCTTAAGATAACGGGGATCCTTGGGATTATTTTCTATTTTTTCCCGAATGTGTCGAATATGTACTGCAATGGTATTGTCCGCACCGATTGCCTGCATCTTCCAAATAGACTCATAAATACGGTCCACAGAAAGCACTCTGCCCTTCTCCTGCACAAGCAGCTTCAAAATCTTGTACTCAATGGGCGTAAGCTTTACTTCTCTTCCGTCTACGGTAACCTTCCTGTACATATCATTTACTTCCAGACCATCCACCCTGTAAATGCCGTCCACATTGGCCTGCACCTTCACAAGCTGCCCATAACGTCTAAGCTGACACTTCACTCTGGCAAGCAATTCAAGCGGGTTGCAACCTGCCACAACATAGTCGTCCGCTCCGGCATTCAAAGCCATCACCTTTGCACATTCAGATGTCTGGGCAGAAACGACAATAATCGGAATATATGTCATTTTCCTCAGACGGGCAATCAAATCCACACCATTACCCCAATCCTTACCGTCCAATTCCACATCTATCAGTATAAGCCTTGTATCTGTCTCTTTCAACTGTAAAAACAATTTCTCCTCAGAATCTGCCACACACAAAAACATATCCTCTCCTGCAAAAAGAGGCTTCATTTTTCTAGAAATACCTGTATTATCGTTATAAATCACAATATTCTTATCCATAATTGTTCCTCATTTATTCATCAACAACAGCGCACAATGCACAGCTTTACCAAGTAACAACTTTAGTCTAGCAGAGCGGTGCATAATTTTTGCAAAGTAATTCTTAAGATTTTATAAACTCCCTCACTTCAAATTAACAGAAAAAATCCCTTCAAAATATTAGACGATTTTGAAGGGTAAAAGGTTTCAACTTCTATTATTAAATTCATAAAATTTAAAAAAATACTTGTACCAGGGTCAGGCCTTTGGCGGGGACTAAGGGGCCGGCAAGTTCGCGGTTTTTGGCTTCGATGAGTTCGGGGATGCACTCGGGGCTTCGTTCGCCCTTGCCTACCTGTAGGAGTGTACCCATAAGAATGCGAATCATATGATGCAGGAAACCGTTTCCTTTAAAGGAGAAGGTAAGTGTGTCGCCCTCTCGGGTAATTTTGATTTCATCAATGCGGCGCACTGTGGACTTCTTGCCCTTTTTGGCGGAGGTAAAGCTCTTAAAATCATGTTCTCCGCAAAGGTAAGCTGCCGCCCTCTCCATTGCCTGCACATCCAAGGTTTCCGGCACCTCCAGGGCATATCGTCTGCAGAACACATTCGGAATTGTGCTGTTGATAATCTGATATTCATAATGCTTACCGCAGGCATTCAATCTGCTGTGAAATCTGGGGGCAGCCTCTGAAAGTGCCACCACTGCAATATCCTCCGGCAGATAGTGATTGATATAGGTCAACATTTCCTCTGTGGTCATCTCACAATTGGTATGAAAATTGGCCACCTGTCCCAAGGCATGCACACCTGCATCTGTCCTTCCGCTGCCGTGAATCTCAATTTCTTCCCCACACATTTTGGTAAGCAGTCGCTCCAACTTTCCCTGTATGGTATTGTCCGTGGACGATTGCCTTTGCCATCCCTGATATCTGGTGCCTTCATATTGGAGTACAAGCCTGATGTTACGCATAGGGCTCCTCCTTCTTTTTCCGCTTTTTCTCTATCTTGATCCCAGAGCTCTCCAAATCTTCTGTTTCCAACTTACGGAAACGATTGATTCCGTTTACCAAAATCAAGATACTGTTCTTGGTGGTGTCAAAAGCGCCTTCCTCATACATAGTATAACCAATCAGTCCCAAGGGAACTGCCACAATCATACCCACAACACCGCCCAGCTTATAACCAATGTAAAGTAAAAATAAGGTCGGGATAGGCGCGACTCCAATAGAATCTCCCACAATCTTAGGCTGTATCAATTGGCGGGCCAACTGTCCCACACCCCAGATAATCAAAAGGCCAATAGCCATCTGATAATCAGAACTCAAAATCTTGATAATCGCCCAAGGTACCAGAACCGTTCCCGTTCCAAAAAAAGGAATAATATCAAGAAATGCTATCAAAAGTGCTATCAAAAGCACATAATCTACCTTCAAAATCGACAAACCAATGACCAAAAGCAGATACATCCACACCTCAATTCGAAGCTGTGCTTTCAGATAACCGCCCACAGCCTTTATCAGACTGCGACGCATCATTGCCCATCCCTTGATTACAGACTGGGGCATATGTCTGCGAAGCCACAAAAGTATCTGTTCTCTCTCCGCAACAAACAAATAAGAGGACAACAAAGCCATAATAATTCCAATGACAATTGCAGGGAGCTGCTTTGCAAAATTTCCCACATACTCAATGGTCGGACTACCTGCATTACTCATGGCATTCCCCACAATATCTCCCAACCTGTCGGTAATACCTGCAAGTGCCTGCTGCACATCCTTGGGCAGACGATTGTATACAACACTGAAATTCCGGGAAATATCCTCAAAATCAGACTTGATTTCCTCCCACATCAGAGGCAAATCATTGGCCAATCCCACAACCTCTCTGACAAGCTTTGCTCCTGCCAGATAAAGCGCAAAAACAACAAGGCCGATTACCAGTACAATCACCACCGCACTGCCGGCCTTTCGCCTGATTTTTAATTTTGCCTCAAAAAAATGCACCATCGGATTTGCTATCAGTGCAATCATCCACCCCACAATAAAGGGTGCAAAAAACACCAACAATCTGGGTGCTAGAAAAATGACAAGCAAAAAGCTTATCAATGCTACCGCCAGATTAGTCAGTGCCTTCAAGTACTTCTTCATTGGCCGCCTCCAAAATACCGTCCAAAAGCTCATAAATTTCTTCTCTGCCCTGCTTGGTCGTAGCAGAGAAAGGTATCATAATTGTATCCTTATCTGTCTGTAATTTTGTGCGAATCATCTTCAAATGCTTCTGAATCTGACTGCGATTTATCTTATCCATCTTGGTGGCAATGATGACAGGCTGATATCCATGACGCTTAATCCAATCATACATAATCACATCATTATTGCCGGGCTCATGACGTATATCAATCAAAAGAAACACGCAACGAAGCTTCTTGGACTTGTGCAGATAATCCTCAATCATTTTGCCCCACTGAGCCTTGACCCGCTCATTCGCCTTGGCATAGCCATAGCCGGGCAGGTCTACAAAATACAGTTCATTATTGATATTATAGTAATTGATAGTCTGGGTCTTACCAGGCTGTGAACTGGTGCGCGCCAGAGACTTTCTATTCATCAGCGCATTAATCAGTGAAGATTTGCCCACGTTACTTTTGCCCGCGAACGCCACCTCAGGGTGAACGTTCTCGGGCAATTTACTGGTAATACCACATACGGTTTCCAAACTTACATTTTTGATAATCATGCGGGTTCCTTGTGGATGGTAAGGGGATTTCCTCCCTCCACAGCCTCCTTTGTAATCACACATGCCTCGATACTCTCATCAGAGGGGATCTCGTACATGGTATCCATCATAACGCTCTCCATGATGGCACGCAAACCTCTGGCACCGGTCTTTCTTTCAAAGGCCTGATCTGCAATAGCCTCGATTGCCTCCTGCTCAAAGGTAAGCTCCACATCATCCATGTCAAAGAGCTTCTGATACTGCTTAATCAAAGCATTCTTGGGTCCCTTCAAAATACGCACCAGAGCATCTCTATCAAGACCCTCCAGTGATACACAGATGGGCACACGTCCCACAAACTCGGGAATCAATCCGAATTTCACCAAATCCTGTGCAGTCACCTCCTGCAAAAGGTCACTTGCCTCCTTGGTAGACTTGGCTGTTACCTCGGTATTGAAACCGATGGACTTTCTATCCAGTCTGGTCTCAATAATCTTATCCAGACCATCAAATGCTCCGCCACAAATAAAGAGAATATTGGAGGTATCCACCTGAATCAGCTCCTGATGAGGATGCTTTCTACCGCCCTGAGGGGGAACACTCGCCACAGTACCCTCTATGATTTTGAGTAGTGCCTGCTGTACACCTTCACCGGAAACATCTCTGGTGATGGACACATTCTCGCCCTTCTTGGTAATCTTGTCAATCTCATCAATATAGATAATACCGTACTGCGCACGCTCCACATCATAATCTGCCGCCTGAATCAGCTTGAGCAGAATATTCTCTACATCCTCACCTACATAACCTGCCTCGGTAAGTGTGGTTGCATCGGCAATGGCAAAAGGTACATTGATAATCTTTGCCAAAGTCTGAGCCAAATAAGTCTTACCGGAACCGGTGGGACCTACCATGATGATGTTACTCTTCTGAAGTTCTACATCATCCAAATCCTTGGGTGCAGTCACACGCTTATAGTGATTGTAAACTGCTACAGAAAGTGCCTTCTTGGCTGCCTCCTGCCCAATGCCATACTCATCCAGAAATCCTTTAATCTCACGGGGCTTAAGCACATTAATCTCTGTGCGCTGAGCCTCTTCTATTTCCTCGTCTTCCAGTTCCTCCTCCAGAATATCTGCACAAATATCTACACATTCGTCGCAGATATACACACCGCCGGGTCCCGCAATCAGCTTGCGAACCTGACCCTGAGTCTTATTACAAAAGAAACATCTGATACTGTTGTCAGCATTCTTTCCTGCCATAACTAATATACTCCTGCTTCCTTATATCTATCGATTATTTCTCATCCTGTGCAGCATGAGACTTGATAACCTTATCAATCAATCCATACTCACAAGCTTCCTGTGCACTCTTCCAGTTATCTCTCTCAGTATCAGCACAGATAGTCTCGTAATCTCTGCCGGTATTCTCCGCCAACATACGATTCAGTTTCTCTCTGGTACGCAAAATATGCTTTGCAGCAATCTCAATCTCAGTTGCCTGACCCTGAGTGCCGCCAAGAGGCTGATGAATCATAATCTCTGCGTTGGGAAGGGCAAAACGCTTACCCTTTGCACCACCTGCCAACAAGAATGCACCCATACTTGCAGCCATACCGATACATACGGTAGAAACATCACACTTAATGTAATTCATGGTATCATAGATTGCCATACCTGCGGTCACGCTGCCGCCGGGGCTGTTGATATAAAGATGGATATCCTTCTCAGGATCCTCCGCCTCCAAAAACAGCAACTGTGCAACAACAATACTTGCTGTTGTCTCGTTTACTTCCTCTCCCAGAAAAATAATTCTGTCCTTCAAAAGTCTGGAATAAATATCATAAGACCGCTCACCCTTGCTAGTCTGTTCAACGACGTAAGGTACTAAACTCATTTCATTTCCTCCTGTCCACAGAATGCTTTGGTAGCATTCCTTCTTTTTTACCATCTTATCCCATTTGTAAGTAATTTTCAATGAATTGTCGATGAATTTATGAAAACTTAATTGAAAACATATAAGCACGAATAGTTGTACCCGACTCACTCAGGTACAACTATCGTCTTTACTCGTTTTTCTTCTGTAAAAAAATTACTCTTCGGTAGCCTCAGTCTTCTCTGCCTTCTCAGCCTTCTTCGCTCTGGACTTGGTAGGCTTTGCTTCCTTTGCATTCTCTACTACAAACTGAACTGCCTTCTTAATACAGATGTCTTCCTTAACCTGCTTAGCACCGCTTTCGCCAAGAAGCTCCTTAACCTTATCGGTCTCCATCTGGTAAGCCTCAGCCATGATTTTAACTTCCTCTTCGAAGTCTTCCTCAGTAGCCTCCATCTTCTCAGCTGCAGCAACTGCCTCAAGAACCAGACGGGACTGAATTCTCTTAAGAGCCTGAGGCTTAACCTGCTCAATCAACATAGCAGGGGTAGCACCGGTAAACTGCATATACTGCTCCATGGACAGACCCTGAGACTGAATTCTCTGAGCAAACTCCTCAACCATCTGTCTCTGCTGAGTCTCCAACATAGCATCGGGAATCTCCATCTTAGCATCTGCAACAATCGCCTCGATTACTGCATCTTCCTTAGCGTCCTTTGCTGCGGATTCCTTTCTTGCTGCAAGATTCTTCTTTACATCCTCTCTATACTCAGCCATGGTATCAAACTCAGATACCTCGCTTGCGAACTCGTCATCAAGCTCAGGAAGCAACTTCTCCTTAATCTCCTTAACAGTACACTTAAATACTGCGGGCTTGCCTGCAAGCTCCTCCGCCTGATAATCCTCAGGGAAGGTAACGTTTACATCCACTTCCTTATTGAGTTCTGCACCAATCAGTGCCTCCTCAAAACCGGGAATAAACTGACCGGAACCGATGGTCAAAGGATAGTTCTCACCCTTGCCACCCTCAAATGCAACGCCATCTACAAAACCTTCAAAATCAATAACAGTCATATCGCCGTCCTTGACAGCTCTATCCTCAACAGCAACAGTACGAGCGTTGGCATCCTGCTCTCTTGCGATTGCAGCATCAACCTCCTCGTCAGTAACAGTCAAATCCATTGCATCAATCTTCACACCCTTGTACTTGCCAAGAGTAACCTCAGGCTTCAAAGCAACCTCGGCAGTGAAGATAAAAGGCTTGCCTGCCTCAATCTGCACAACGTCAACCTTGGGAGCAGACACGATATCCTCAGTGCACTCCTCCAGAGCCTTCTCGTATGCCTCAGGAATCAGCTCATTTGCTGCATCCTCATAAAATACTTCCTTACCATACATCTGCTCAATCATCTTACGGGGTGCTTTACCCTTACGGAAACCGGGAAGGCTGATTCTGCTCTTATTCTTCTGATATGCGGTCTCAATCGCTTTGTCAAGCTCCTCTGCCGCAACCTCGATGGTTAGTTTCGCCATACCGTTGTCCAGTTTTTCTACCTGTAAACTCATTGTTTCATTTCCTCCTTATTTCTGTGTCGGTCTATATCATTTATCGACACCAGAAAACGATGCTGATGCCGGACATAGTCACAGTCATTTTAAGATTATATCAAATGTCCGATTTATTTGCAAGTCCAGAGTCCAAAATTAGCCAAAAAACAGCATTACACGTACACCGCTACGCTCACTGATGAGTGGCAATCAACAAAATCCTTCCCCTTTGTCTTCTATAAATATAGTTTACCACCTGCTCTTTAGTCTCCTTGTCCAGTCCTGCAAAAGGTTCATCCAGAATCACACAGTCCGAATCCGCCTCCATAGCTCGCACCACCGCCACCCTGCGCCTCATACCTCCGGACAACTGACTACAGGGTTTGTAAAGAGCCTCCTCCGGGAGCAGTTCCCGAAGTGCTGCTGCCCCATCACAGTCTGCCACAAGCTCTACATTGCGCACAGCACTGTAATCCTCACAAAGCCTATCCTCCTGAAAAGCGTAGCTGATTCTTAAATTTTCTTTTTGAATGCTACCGCTGTCCGGCTGTTCCAAACCACTCAACAGACGGAACAAAGTCGTTTTGCCACTGCCGGAAGGTGCTGTAAAATAATAAATCTCACCTGCCCGGTATTCACTATCAAAATCCTTGATTACCTGCAAGGAACCATAAGTCTTAGAAAGTCCTTTACAAATAAGCTTCCGTATATCTTGAGAAGCCATGGTTCCTTCTCCAATTGCTTTCAACGTCCCCTTGTCGGTGTCCCCTTTGCCTGCATGGACTTTAGCCGTTTTGCATCTCGGCTCCCATGCAAAAAATCTGCCCATAATCCACATAAAGATTTTTTCAAATCCAAGACTCAAAAGAATCACTACCGCAGTCCATGCAAAGAGCTCGGCAGTGTCCAAATATATTTTCGCCATATACAGTCTCTCGCCGATGGAGTAATCCGGCGTACCGATAATCTCCGCTGCCACACCGGACTTCCAACACATTCCAAGGGCGAGTTTTAACCCACTTTCCAGAAAAGGCCTAAGGGCAGGTCTATAGATATAAAAGAATTGCTTACTTCGGCTCATGCCAAACACAGATGCCATCTCCAGAAGCTTAGCATCTGCATTTTGCAAGCCCTTTAATACATTAATATAGATAACAGGCAGCACTATCAAAAAGCAGATTGCCACTGCCAATAGCGGAGAACCCCACCAAATCAATAAAAGCACCACAAAAGAGGCCACCGGAATAGCCCTAAGGAGCGCAATAAGCGGTGCAAGGATTTCTTCTATCAGCGAAAACCGGGCAGCCAGTGCCGCCAATCCACAAGCAATCACAAATCCAAGCAAAAAGCCTGCCGCAATCCGCACCAAAGACCCCAACACCGTCAACCAGAACTTCCCGGTCATCATCAACTTGCCCAGTGTGACAAGTGCCTGCAATGGTGTAACTAAAAGTATTTTATTGTCCACCCACATGGCAAGCATTTGCCACACCAACAGCCAAAATACAACAACTAAAATTTTTTTCTTCATTTGTATCCGAATCCATTTCCACTCAGAATCAAATCAACGGACAACTCGAAAACATATTGCAGCCCTTCCTTTTAAGGAACATAATAAAATGTGTCCGCAGGAAGTGCTCCACCTACAGATTCCGGGTTCTGCTCAAACAAAACAGTCAGATATCCGCTGATTGCTGTCTTCATTTCCTCGCCTGTCATACAAGTGATATTGCAATTAGGAATTGCTTTCTGTGCAATGGGCTCCTTGGCAACAATGCCTGCTGCCACTGCATAAGTCGCACCGGTTGCAGGGTCTTCATTAATTGCCTTAGCACTTGCCTCATGGGCCTTAAGGAATGCCTGCACTGCCGCCTCATTCTCCTCAAGCACAGCATTTCTTACCACAGTAACACCGGTAACCATGCCATTGCCCTGCACCTTATTCCATTCTTCATTCATATCAAGCACCACCTTAAGTGCCTTATTCTGCGCACATGCAGCAGTCACGAAGGGCTGAGGCAAAAGACCGATTGCATCAGGATTTTCCGCCAAAACAGCAGCCACCTCTGTTGCCTCGGACTTGTATTCCAACACACAATCTCCTTCCGCAAAACCATTTTGCGAAAGAACATATTGAAGCACATAGTCAGGTGTGGTACCCTTTCCGGTCAGATAGATCGTCTTTCCTTTCAAATCCGCAACACTTGCACACTCGCTGCCGGATACCATATACAATACGCCCAAAGTATTGACATCAATTACACTGATGGCACCCTCAGACTTGGCATAGAGTACACTCGCCACATTGGCGGGCACAAGAGCAATATCAAGCTCTCCCTTTAATACCAAGGGTAGCAGTTCGTCCGCTCCGGTAGCCATCTGGAATTCATAATTGATTCCGCTCTCATTTACGGATTCGTCATTCATTAAATACAAAAGTCCCATGGAAGTGGGTCCCTTCATGGCTCCCACTCGCAAAGTCGTATCGCTTAAATCCACGGTCTGGTTTACTTCGGGTGTCTCGGCAGATGCACATCCTGCAAATGCAAAGCATGCAGCAAGTGTCAATGCCAGACAAGTACGAACTAGTTTTTTGATTCTCATTTTAGTAATCTCCTTATGTATTTTTTAATTAGACCGGGCATCATATCCGATGCCACTCCTGCCATTGAACATACCAACTACAGTTTTACCCTCGATAACCCTCATTTCAGATTCTTTTCCGCTGCGATTTGCAGTAATGCTATCTTCATAATCATATAACTCCTTTAAAAATCACTAGAAAAACTTACCAATCTTTTTGACACATAAAATTTTCTCCCTCGCTAATACTAACACCATGATAAGCAATGAAGTTCATTACTTATCTAAAAAAAAGCAAAAAAACAAATGTATTATGGAGGTGAAACATTATGGCAAGCAGAAGTAATAGAGTTGAAGTTCCCGAGGCAAAAGCAGCTATGGATCGTTTCAAGACTGAGGTTGCATCCGAGCTTGGTGTAAACCTGAAGGAGGGTTACAACGGTGACCTTACCTCTAAGGAGGCAGGTTCCATCGGTGGTGAGATGGTTCGTCGTATGATCAAGAAGCAGGAAGAGAGCATGAAGTAATTGGCTCCCCTATAGCTTCAAGCAAAGCAGCAGGCAGGTTGTTAACAACCTGCCTGTTTTCATACTATTTTGTATAACCTCAAATCAAAAATTACTCACCAAACACTGCCTTATAATCTGCCTGAAACTTCGCAATACCTGCATCTGTCAAAGGATGCTTGGTCATCTGCTCAATAACGGAATAGGGAACCGTTGCGATATCCGCACCTGCCAGTGCACAGTCTGTCACATGGATAGGATTACGAACACTTGCCGCAATAATCTGAGTATCCAAATCCGTCACTGCAAAAATATCAGAAATCTCACGAATCAAATCTACGCCTCTCTGGCTGATGTCATCCAGACGTCCCAAGAAAGGAGATACATAGGTTGCACCTGCACGAGCAGCCAAGAGTGCCTGATTTGCAGAGAAGATCAAAGTTACGTTTGTTTTAATACCCTCAGAAGAAAGCTCCTTACAAGCCTTCAAACCTTCCACGGTCATGGGGATTTTTACTACCATATTGGGATGGATTCTTGCAATTGCACGACCTTCTGCAATCATGCCTTCAGCATCCACGGTAGTAGCCTTTACCTCACCACTGATGGGGCCATCCACAATGGAGGCAATTTCAGCAATCACTTCCTCGAACACTCTTCCTTCCTTGGCAATGAGGGAAGGATTGGTGGTTACGCCACAAATTACTCCCATATCATTTGCCTTTTTAATGTCTTCTACCTTTGCGGTATCAATAAAGAAACGCATCTTCTCAGTCCTCTTTCTTTTTATTCTGTGCGGATACGCCCAAGCACCCGCATAATCTCACCCAATATTACTGCTCGTCTACGGAAAGCTTCTCAACCTTGATTGCACAAACTTTGTACTCAGGGATACGAGCATATTTATCAAGAGCCGCATTGGTCAGCACATTTGCATTACCGTCAGGGAAGTGGAACGGCATCCATGTCTCCTTGGGAGAAACCTTCTCTCCTACTCTGGCAGTAGAAATAATGCTTCCACGTCTGGAAGAAACTCTTACCTTTTCTCCATTTTCTATGCCCAGTCTTGCAGCATCCTCTGTATTCATCTCAATAAATGAGGAACCTTCTCTCTCCATAAGTCCGGGAGTCTTTCCAGTCATTGCTCTGGTATTATAATGATACAGAACACGTCCTGTCATCATAATCAAAGGATACTCCTCGTCAGGAAGCTCTGCACTGGGTACATACTCTGCGGGATAAAACCATCCCAGTCCTCTGGAAAACTGACCTACATGCAAAATAGGCGTGCCCGGATGATTCTTGTCAGGACAAGGCCACTGAATGGACTCACCCTTATCCAGTCTTCTATGGCTGATGCCGCCAAAAATAGGGGTTACAGATGCAATTTCATCCATAATCTCCTCGGAAGACAACTGAGGCTGAGGATAACCCATTCTGTTCATCAAGTCAATAAAAATATCAGTATCCAGACGCATCTCGCCTTCAAGCTCTACCGCCTTACGGACTCTCTGCACACGTCTCTCCGTATTACTAAAGGTACCTTCCTTCTCCGCATAGCTGGTGCCGGGCAATACCACATCTGCAAACTGAGCGGTCTCCGTCATAAATAAATCAGATACTACGAAGAAATCTAAACTCTCCAACGCCTTCTTGATATGATTCTGGTCCGCATCTGTTACCACAGGGTCTTCACCGAAAATAAACAAACCACGAATTTCTTTGCGGATGGCTGCACCAAATACATCTGTTGCATGCATACCGGGCTTGTTGCTAAGTTTCACGCCCCATGCTCTCTCGAACTTCGCCACAACCTCAGGATTGGTTACCTTCTGGTAGCCGGGGAAATCACCGGGCAATGCACCCATATCGCAGGCACCCTGTACGTTATTCTGTCCACGCAGAGGGTTCACGCCGCAACCGGAACGTCCCAGTTTACCAACCAACATTGCCATATTGGACATGGACATAACGCCCTCGGTACCGGTGGAGTGCTCTGTAACACCCAGACAGTAAATGATGGGAGCCTTCTTCGCAGTTGCATACATCAAAGCGGCCTCTCTTAAATGATCGGGGTCGATGTGGCAAATCTCAGCAACCTTCTCAGGTGTGTAGTCCTTAACGATTTCTTTCAGTTCTTCAAAGCCTTCCGTTCTGGTCTTGATGAATTCCTCATCAGCCAGACCCTCATTGATGATTACATTCATCATACCGTTAGCAAATGCAACGTTAGTACCGGGCTTTAATTTCAAATGAATATCTGCACTCTTCGACAACCCAATATCTCTGGGGTCAACCACAATCAGTCTGGTGCCTCTAGCCACCGCCTGACGAATCTGCATACCAATTACAGGATGCGCTTCCTCAGGGTTGGAACCAACCAACATGATTACATCCACATCATTGGTAATATCAGAAATAGGATTGGTCATGGCACCGGAACCAAGGGTCATAGCCAGACCTGCTACCGTTGCAGAATGACATACTCTCGCACAGTTATCTACGTTATTGGTACCGAATGCACAACGCACCATCTTCTGTAACATGTAGCAGTCCTCATTAGGAGAACGAGAACATGCAAAACCAGCCAATGAATCGGAACCATACTCTTTCTTAATCTCCTTGAACTTAGCGGCAATCAGGTCAAGTGCCTCATCCCAGCTTGCTCTCTCAAACTCACCGGTCTCACGATTCTTGATGAGAGGATATTTTAATCTTTCAGGAGAGTGCACAAAATTGAAGGAACCAAATCTACCCTTTACACACAAAAGGTTCTTGTTGGAAGGTCCGTCTGCGGGCTCAACATCCACAATTTCGCCATCCTTCACTACCAGATAATACTGACATCCGGTTGCACAGTGAGGACAGGTGGTAAGCACCTTATTCACTTTACCAATCTGATATTTCTTGCGGTTCTTGGCAACCAATGCACCGGTAGGACATACTCTTGCGCAGTTACCACAGGACTCACAGTCCGTCTCCTTCCAATCGGGACCAAAAGGTGCATCAATCAAAGTTCTTGTACCGATTTTACCATTGTGCAGAACTCCGTTGCCTGCAACCTTGTTACAAGTACTTACACATCTCTGACAATTGATACAAAGTTCAGGATAATAGGTCAGGAAAGGATTCTCCTTCTTGGCCTCGGAATGAACCACATCCCCCTGATAACAGGACTTGGTAATCTCATACTCATTGGACAAATCCTGCAAACGACAGTCACCGGACTTGCCACAGGAGAAACATCTTACATCATGGTTTGCCAGAATCAGATTCAGCATCTGCTTTCTGCTCTTTACTACTTTTTCGGATTTGGTCTGAATGACCATACCTTCTTTTACCTTGGTATTACAAGAGGTCACAAGATTATTCTTGCCCTCCACTTCAACCACACACATCTTACAGGCACCAATCTCATTGACCTCCTTCAGATAACATAATGTGGGAATCTTAATATCCGCGCTCTGAGCCGCTTCCAGAATGGTAAGGGACTCGTCCACGGAAACAGTTACACCGTCAATTGTAAGGTTTACCATAGCCATTATACCCTACCTCCTTCCACTACTCCACAACCAAAGTGGTCACATCTTAAGCACTTACCGCACTCCTGCATTGCCTCGTCATAAGACATACCATTTTCAATCGGCTCAAAATTGGTCTTTCTCTCTCTTGCAGAGCGATCGGTAAGATGTACTCTGCCGTAGTGATTTCGATTATTCTCTTTGGGTTCCGGAATATTGATATCATCCAAATATTTGTGATGATATCCAAGGTATTCGTCAATGTTCAGTGCAGCAATTTTGCCGGCACCAATTGCCTTGATAACAGTCGCAGGGCCAAATACACAGTCACCACCTGCAAAAATCTTGTCATAGTTCTTAAGCTTGGTGGTATCTTCCGTCTCAAAGGTCTTTCTGCGGGGATTCACATCATATTCAGCAAAGGGCTCAGATACAATATCTTGACCGATTGCCATAAGTACCACTTCACAGGGAACTTCAATCTCATCCTTATTGGCATCAATTGCAGAAGGCTTACCCTGCTTGTCATACAGATTAATCATCTGGGGCTGTGCCACAAATGCACATACATCACCATTCTCGTCCGCCTTAATACGCACGGGAGAATTCAAGGTCAGAAGCTCAACACCTTCCTCAATCGCACCCTGAATCTCTGTGGGAAGAGCCGTCATATCCACCTGTCTTCTGCGGTAGATTACGGTTACCTCCTTGGCATTACATCTGATAGCAGAACGTGCACAGTCCATGGCTACGTTTCCGCCGCCCACAACAACCACACGCTTACCGGTATAATCAGGCAGATTACCCTTGCCAATTTCACCAAGCATATCAACGGCAGAATATACACCGTTGCTCTCCACACCATCTACACGCACAGACTTACCAACCTGGGCACCGATTGCAATATAAATCGCATTGTACTCTTCTGAAAGCTGCTCCATGGTAATATCCTTGCCGATGGCAGTATTTAAACGCACCTCAATATTACCGGTGGAAAGGATTGCATTGATATCCTCGTCCAGACGATCCTTGGGCAGTCTGTAATTGGGAATACCATAACGAAGCATACCACCCAGTGCCTCTCTCTCTTCAAATACTACAACCTTATGACCCATGAGAGACAAATAATAAGCAGTAGTCAGACCGGAGGGACCACCACCTACAATAGCAACCTTCTTACCGGTGGAAACATTACACTCAGGCACCTTCACCTGATCAGCAGCAATCTGGTCAACGGCAAACTTCTTCAAGCCTCTGATATTTACAGGACTGTCAATCAAATCTCTTCTACACTTCTCCTCACAGGGATGCTCACAGATAAAAGCACATGCTGTAGGAAAAGGATTGTCATGTCTGATTAAGTTAATGGCATCCGCATATCTATGTTCGCCAATCAACGCAATATATCCGGGGATATCCACATTGGCAGGACAATAGGAAATACAAGGTACCTTCTGCCCAATTTCTGCCTGACATCTGTGGTTCTGGATATGGCTCATATATTCATCACGGAACAACTCAACACTCTGAAGAACAATGTTAGCCGCCTCATATCCGATAGCACAATCTGCTGTATCCTGAATAATCTCAGCGAGCTCCACCATATTGTTAAAAGTATCCATATCGGCGTTGCCTTCCAGAATCTGGCGCATCATATTCTCAACCTGCTCCAGTCCGTCCCTACAAGGAACACACTTACCACAAGTCTGGCTTCTTGAGCTCTGAAGAAAAGAAAGCTGCACCGCAATAGGACATACTCCCGGCGGGTTTGCCTTCACACGCTTCATGAACTTATCAAGAAACTTAGTTGTTTTCTCGTTCATTTCGTTTGTGTGCAATACATTCTGTTTGTACATGAAAACCTCCCTTATTGACAGTACTGCGCATAAAAGCGTTTTATAGATTGCAGACTCTAATCCTGTCACATTTTATCATACTATAAGTAAGGGGCAAAGACAACTTAAATAATATTTTAACAATTTGGACAATTATGCCAGAGTTGGCTATACTTTGACAGTATATGCATTCACACATATACTCCGGATTTGCATGATTATATGATTTGCATCAGATTTATACGAGATTTGATAAGCGATTCTTATGCGATATATGAGACTCAACAAACAATTACTACGCAATGTGCGCCGATGGGTCTGCTTTATGCTTATCCAAAATACGATGCACTCTCTCAACTTCATCCAGTATCATTACATCCATTGACTTTAATTCATCGATGGATTTCATTACATACTCTCTGAAACTTGAAACTTCTCCCTCAAGAGAACTCACTCTTCCTTCAAAGAAACTCAATTTCCCTTCAAAAGAATCCATTCTTCCCTCAAAAGAATCCATTTTTCCCTCAAAAGAATCCATTTTTCCCTCAAGCGAAACAACTTTTTCAAGTAATAAGTCTAATTTTTGGCTGTCTGTCATATGCTTCACCTCCTTTTCGTACCTGCATTATATCACTGATGTTTTGGGACTGTAAAGCCCCTATTATTAAACACAGAAGCACCCTCTTCTCCGGATGGCAATTTGGATATATCAAGCAAACCAAAATTTCTCTAATTGCCCCCCAATGTGAATCCGGGTTTTATTAGTCTTTTAAGTGGAAGTGGCAATAAGTCGGCATATTGTCTGTCTATAACACATTTGTCAATTTGCCTGCCCTGCAAGTCAAAACAGCAAGATTCCATTTACCCATAAATCTCAAAGCTATCTGGCCACGCCTTACAAATCAATGTAAGTCCATATTTCCTCGCTATTTCCACCGCATCCATAGTAGGAATCGACTTGGACACCAATACCGGAATCTTGGCCCTTATCACCTTACTTACCATATCAACAGGCACACGCCCCGTAGTAAATAAAATGCATTTCTCCAGCGCAATATTGTTCAAAACTGCATAACCAATAGCTTTATCCATGGCATTGTGACGGCCTAAATCTTCCACAACATGAATAATTTCATCTTCCACCGCAAGGACACAGCTATGGGTTCCTCCGGTGGTTTTGTGTAGCTTGGAATCCTTGGCAAACACATCCACAATGTTGTAAATCCATTCCTTTTGCCATGCAGTCCGGGTAATGGGTTCGATTCCCATAACCTGCTTAGGTCGTAGCAAAACCTGATTACCCAACACACTAGTTGGTTCCTCGGTAGTTTCTTCTGCCAATTCCTCTTGCACCTTCAAAGTAACCTTTGCCACCTTACCATTTTCACTGATATGCAACATCTCAATATCGTCTGTTGTGCGAATCATCCCCTCTGTAATCAGTCTTCCCACTATATAGGCATCCAGATTCTCCGGGGTGCATACAAGTCTCGCCACAAGCTGTTCATTCACCCACAGCTCCATGCGATGTTCGTGCAAAAGTTCACTTACTACCGCTGTTTCTTCGCCTCCTGCCGATACCTTCAATGCACCAGTCCTTCCGGTGTGGGCATTATCTAAACATTCCATCACTTTTATCATCTTGCGCACTCTCCTGCATCGCCCTTCATAATCTCCAGTCCATGCTCCAAAGTAGGTAGAATATACTCAAGACTTTCCTGTACCGCCTTGGGACTTCCGGGCAGATTAATAATCAATGTCCTGTTTCGTATCACACTTTCTGCGCGGCTGAGCATTGCTCTGGGCGTAATTTGCAGACTGTAAGCCCGAATAGCCTCTGCAATGCCGGGCACTCGCCTGGTGGCAGCACGTAAGGTAGCCTCCGGGGTATTGTCTCTGGGGGAAAGTCCCGTTCCTCCTGTGGTAAAAATCACATCCACCTTCTCCTCGTCCGCAAGACGCACCATCTCCTGATAAAGAGACTCCTCGTCATCCGCAAGCACCTTCATACTCACAATCTCATAACCCGCCGGCTCAATCATATCCCGAATAGCAGGCCCGCTCTTGTCCTCACGTTCTCCCACACTGCCCTTGTCACTGGCAGTAATGATTCCTGCCCAAAATTTCTTGTCCATATTTATACCTCCGGCTGACTGACAATCACAAGCTCATCCCCAACCTTGATGACTCCGCCCTTGATAACCTTGGCAAACACACCCTCTCTGGGCATGATACAGTCACCTACCTGATGGAAAATCTCACATTCCGAATGACATTTTTTGCCAATCTGAGTCATCTCCAAAACCACATCATTACATTGAAAAACAGTTCCCACAGGCAAGGTCTTAAAATCAAATCCCTGTACCAAAAGATTTTCTCCAAAGGCACCATCTTCCACCTGTGCTCCCCTTGCCCGAAACTCCTCCACTTTCTCGTGGGACAAAAGGCTTACCTGTCTGTGCCAGTTCCCTGCATGGGCATCCTTCTCAAGACCCCAATCCTCTATCAATCTGCACTCACCAATATTCTTTTTGGCTGTGCCCTTTTTCTCACTAATACATACCGCTACCACTTTACCCATTTTAATAACCATGTCCTTTCCACACTATCCACCAATCTGTACCATACGACGGCTGTCTGAATGCGCTACCTCACAGGCCTCCGACTCCTGCCGAAACTCATGAGCCTTAGGCTTTCTCTTTACCGCATCCATAATTGCAGTCCTAATTTCCTCATCCGAACAGCCTCCCCTTAAAAGAGGCTTCAGCTCTATGCCTGTATTATAGTGCAGACATAATTTAAGCCGCCCCTCTGCCGTAAGTCTCACACGATTACACTCACTGCAAAACTTATGTGAAATAGGGCTGATAAATCCAACTTTCCCTTTAAAATTCTGAAATACATAATACTTTGCCGGCCCCCTTCCACAGCGCACATCCGCGGCTGTTGCCCTGCCATATTTCGCCTCAAGCCGTGCCAGAATTTCATCCGAAGGAATCCCATGAAAATCCTTGCCGCAGCCCATAGGCATCAATTCAATATACCGCACATCCACGTCATTTTCCATGGAAAGTGCTGCCAATTCCACAACATCTTCTTCATTTAGTTCACGACATGGAACACAATTAATTTTGACCTTAATGCCGGATTCCACAGCCTTATAGATAGCATCCAGCACCTGCCTTTGGGCATCCGTTCCTGTAATTGCCAGAAACCTTTCCTTATCAAGGGTATCCAGACTGATATTAACACCAGTCAGTCCGGCTTTTTTCAATTCTGCTGCCCTATCCGCAAACAACACACCATTGGTGGTCATGGCAATCTCCTCTATACCGGAAAGCTGCCCCACGTCCTCAATTAATTTTATCAAATTTTTGCGAACCAGAGGCTCTCCCCCTGTAAAACGCACCTTTTTAATGCCAAGTCCTTCCATTATCCGTACAACACGATAGAGCTCCTCTAAAGAGAGGAGCTCCTCATGTGGTATCAATTCTATACCGCCTTCGGGCATACAATATTTACATCTCAAATTGCACTTATCCGTCACAGATATGCGCAGATAATCAATGGTTCTACCAAAACCGTCTATCATGTTAAACCTCAAATTAATGTTTTCCCTCATATGTCACATGCAACAACTCATGGGATTTGTGTGACAAAGGCTTTTCAAGGAAATTCTTATAACACAGTTCAATCTCCGGATTTTCATGGGAGAAACGAATCGCATTCTGCACATCCAAATCATACAGAACATTACTTCTCTCCACGATATCAGCACCACCCTCATGAATGGGCTGTCCGCCACCATTTACACAGCCTCCGGGACAAGCCATAACCTCTACAAAATCATAGGTAACTTCGCCCTTATCTAACCTCTCCATCAGCTTCGCTGCATTTCCAAGACCACTGACAATGGCAATGCGAATCTTATTGCCTGCAAGGTCAATCTCCGCTTCCTTCAATCCTTCCAGACCACGAACGTACTGGAACATATCAGGCTGAGGATTTTCTCCTGTAACCACCTTATATGCAGTACGAAGCGCAGCCTCCATAACACCACCTGTGGCACCGAAAATCACACCTGCACCGGAATGCACACCTAAAGGACCGTCAAAATCGTCCTCTGCAACATTCTCCGGCTTAATATAATAAGCCTTCAAAAGTCTTCCAACCTCTCTGGTGGTCAGCACTGCATCCACATCACTGCCGGTGCCTGCACTGTCCATTCCCTCCAGTGTACGCTCTCTCTTTTTGGCCACACAGGGCATCAAAGAAACCACAAAAATCTGTGAAGGGTCAACACCAAGCATATCTGCATAATAGGTTTTAGCAATGGCACCAAACATCTGCTGAGGAGACTTTGCCGTGGAAAGTCTGCTGACATACTGAGGATATTTGGTGCGAAGGAAGTTCACCCATCCGGGACAACAGGAAGTAAACATCGGGAACTTTTTCTCCTGAATCTCAGGAAGTCTCTCTAAGAACTCTGTTCCCTCCTCCATGATAGTCAGATCCGCAGAGAAATTCGTATCAAAAATATAGTCAAATCCAATTTTCCTAAGGCTTCCCACCAGACGCTTCTCTGTTGCAATCTCTCTGTCCACGCCCAGTTCCTCGCCCCATGCAGTACGCACCGCAGGTGCAATCTGTACAACCGTAATCTTCTCAGGGTCTTCTACCGCCGACAAAACCTTTCCCACATCATCACGCTCTCTTAAAGCACCCACAGGACAATTCACAATACACTGTCCACACAGAGTACAATCAGAACACTCGATGGGCTGTCCACCTGCCACATCAACGGTGGTTCTTGCACCGGTATTGGCAACATCCCAAACATTCATTCCCTGAATCTTGTCGCAAACGTGCACACAACGCATACATTTGATACACTTGCTGCTGTCGCGAATCAAAGGAAATTCCTTATTCACAGGCTTTTCCTCGGGATGAATCTCATAGGGCATATCTGTAATATTCAAATCTGTTGCAAGGCTCTGCAATGCACAATTGCCGCTGCGCACACAGGTTGCACACTGGAAATTATGCTGTGAAAGAATCAGCTTCACATTAGTCTTTCTGACCATTCTTGCCTTACGGCTGTGGGTATAGACCCGCATACCTTCCTTTACTTCATTGTTGCAGGCAGTCACACAACGCTCCATACCCTCCACTTCAACCACACATACACGGCATGCACCGATTTCATTGATTTCTTTCAAGAAACACAATGTAGGAATATTGATGCCCGCTGATTTGGCTGCATCTAGTATGGTAGAGCCCTCCTCTACCTGAACCGGAATATCATTAATATGTAAATTTACCATCGCTCTACTCTACCTCCCCGGAATGAACCGTAACCATAGTAGTCACAACGCAAGCATCTTCCTGCCTCCTGACATGCCTCCTCACAGGTCATCGACAATTCGATGGGTTCAAAATCCTGTTTTCTCTCACCGGAATCTCTGAAAGGAAGCTCAACTCTGCCGCAGGGCTTCTTGTCGTTAAACTCCGGTGCGGGGATATCCACTCCACTCACAATCTCGTGATGGAATCCCAAGTATTCATCAATATTAGCCGCAGCTACCTTACCTGCCGCAATGGCGCGGATAACGGTAGCCGGTCCGCTTACGCAGTCACCGCCTGCAAAGATTCCGGGAACCTCTGCAATCTCACTGCTATCCAATGCATCAATGGCACCCCATTTTACACTGATACCAAAGTCTTCAAAGGACTTGGATTCAATTCCCTGTCCAATGGCTACAATAATCAAATCACATTCTATATGCTCCTCGGGGCAGTTTGCCTTCTTGGGAGAAGGTCTTCCGCCCTTGATGGTACTAATCATCTGAGGCTGTACTACAAGAGACTTCACGCATCCTTCCTCATCCTTCTCAATGCGAACAGGTGCTTTAAGCTCCATGATTTCACAGCCTTCCGCCTCAGCACCCTCTATTTCTTCTCTAAGAGCAGTCATATCCGTCTTACATCTGCGGTACACAATGCTTACCTTGTCTGCCCCCAGACGTACGGAGGATCTCGCCACGTCCATGGCAACATTACCACCACCGATAACGACTACCTTCTTACCGGAATAATCGGGCATCTTGTCATCACCGATTTCACGAAGCATCTCTACCGCAGAGAGAACACCCTTGGCATCCTCTCCTTCCATGCCAACCTTCTTGTCTGTATGTGCTCCGATGGAAATGTAAATGGCATCGTATTCATTTCTAAGCTCCATCATGGAAATATCCTTGCCCACGCTAATCTCGGTTTTTACTTCAATACCTGCAGATAAAATGGATGCAATTTCTTTATCAAGACGCTCTCTGGGAAGTCTGTAGTTTGGAATTCCGTAGCGAAGCATACCACCAAGCTTCTTGCGCTGCTCATAAACAGTCACCTTGTGTCCCATAAGGGACAGATAATATGCAGCACTCAGGCCACCGGGGCCACCACCCACCACAGCTACCTTTTTGCCGGTAGCAGGTGCGCATTCCGGAATAGGCACATCTCCCGCCATATCCACAGCCACACGCTTCATTCCCCGAATATTTACAGGCGCATCAATCATGGTGCGCTTACATCTATTTTCACAAGGATGTTCACAAATCAAAGCACAGACCACAGGCATGGGATTGTCCTTACGAATCAGACGCACCGCATCCGCATAACGCTCCTGTGCCACCAGTGCAATATAACCTGGAATATCCACTCCCGCAGGACAAAGTGCCACGCAGGGTACAGGCTGATTACTGTTGCACACACAACGATTTTCCTTGATATGAGACTCAAAATCATCCATGCACCCCTCAAGACATTTTAACACCATGCGAGCTGCCTCAAAACCGATTGCACAATCAGCGGACTCATAGATGGCAGTAGCCGTGGTTTTGATTACCTCCAATGTCTCCATGGTAGCCTGTCCGTTCAAAACACTCTCAAACAACTTTACAAGCTGATCCAAGCCTACACGGCAGGGCACACATTTGCCGCATGACTGTGCAAGACACATCTTGATAAAGGAACTTACCAAATCTACCGAGCAAAGTCCCGGCGGACTTGCCACGATACGCCTCTCCAAATCTGCATAAAGAGTTTCCATTGTGACCTGGGCTTTGTCCTTGGTATGAATTCTCAATCTGCTCATTTCAATCCTCTTT
>JAZQMG010000070.1:0-24843 GCA_045543175.1 Acetatifactor sp.
GATGGAAAAGCAGGAGTCCGCTGCGATTCCCCTGACTCATCAGGCAGAGCAGATTCGGGTACATAAGGATGGTATAATTGATGGAGGTGCGGGAGCGGAATCCGTTAAAATGACAGGCTCAGGGGTGGCTGCGAATGGTGCAGTTTCCAGGCCGTCAGCGGTTGCGCCCAAGGACAATGGCTTGTCTCCTGCGGAGAATCAGGTGCATAAGGAAATTCAGAATGCAGAAAAAAAGGTTCCCCGCAAGTATATGTTTCCTCCGCTGTCCAGATTGCAGAAGGGTGCCAACACTGCCGGAGATTCCACTCAGGAGCTTAAGGAGACTGCAATGCGGCTTCAACAGACCCTGAACACCTTTGGCGTAAAGGTCACTATTACTGATATTAGTCAGGGTCCCAGTGTTACCCGATATGAGCTTCAGCCGGAGCAGGGCGTGAAGGTATCCAAGATTGTGGGACTGACGGATGATATTAAGTTAAATCTTGCGGCTACGGATATTCGTATCGAAGCACCGATTCCAGGCAAGGCTGCCATTGGTATTGAGGTGCCCAACAAGGAGAATATGACAGTTGCCCTGAGAGATTTGTTTGAGAGCAATGAATTCAAAGAGTTTCCTTCCAATATTGCATTTGCGGTGGGTAAGGATATTGCGGGCAAAACCATAGTGGCAGATATTGCAAAGATGCCTCATATGCTGATTGCAGGTGCTACCGGTTCCGGTAAGTCTGTGTGTATCAACACATTGATTATGAGTATTTTATATAAGGCTCATCCCGATGATGTAAAGCTGATTATGGTGGACCCTAAGGTAGTTGAGTTGTCTGTTTATAACGGGATTCCTCATTTGTTGATTCCTGTGGTTACAGACCCCAAGAAGGCTTCCGCAGCACTGCACTGGGCAGTGTCTGAGATGGAGGACAGATATCGCAAATTTGCGGATTACAATGTACGTGACCTGAAGGGCTATAACAAAAAGCTTGAAACCATGCGGGAGAACGGCGAGGAGGATGTACCCTCCAAACTTCCCCAGATTGTTATTATCGTGGACGAGCTTGCAGACTTGATGATGGTAAGTCCCGGCGAGGTGGAGGAATCCATCTGTCGTCTGGCTCAGCTTGCGAGAGCCTGTGGTATCCATCTGATTATAGCAACCCAGCGTCCCAGTGTGGATGTCATTACCGGTCTGATTAAGGCAAATATGCCCAGCCGTGTGGCATTTGCGGTATCCAGTGGTGTGGATTCCCGAACCATTCTGGATATGGTGGGCGCAGAGAAGCTTCTTGGTAAGGGAGATATGCTTTTCTATCCACAGGGATATTCCAAGCCTGCCCGTATTCAGGGTGCCTTTGTGTCTGATAAGGAGGTTTCGGATGTGGTAGACTTCCTCAAGAATCAGATGTTGGGCAATACCTATGCAGAGGATATTCAGGAGAAAATCAACAGTATCAAAACCACTTCGACAGGTGGCGGAGGTGCTTCCTCCGGCGGAGACAGCGGAAGAGATGAATATTTTGCGGAGGCCGGTAGATTTATCATCGATAAGGATAAGGCATCTATCGGTATGCTACAAAGGGTTTTGAAAATCGGTTTTAACCGTGCGGCACGTATTATGGACCAGTTGTGTGAATATGGTGTTGTAGGAGAGGAAGAAGGCACCAAACCCCGCAAGGTACTGATGAGTATGGAACAATTTGAACAGCTTTTAGAAGAGATTTAATAACAAAAGACATTAATTTAGTGGAGGATGCGCAATGAAAACAGACATCGAAATTGCACAGGAGGCCGTATTGGAGCCGATTACAGAAGTGGCGGGGCGACTGGGTATTTCCGAGGATGACCTTGAATTATATGGCAAGTACAAGGCCAAGCTTTCTGATACGTATTTGGATAAAATCAAATCCAATCCGGACGGTAAATTAATTTTGGTTACAGCCATTAACCCTACCCCCGCGGGAGAGGGTAAAACAACTGTTACCGTTGGTCTGGGAGAGGCCTTCGGTAAATTGGGCAAAAAGGCAGTAATTGCCCTCAGGGAGCCCTCTTTAGGCCCTTGCTTTGGTGTAAAGGGCGGTGCTGCAGGAGGCGGATATGCTCAGGTAGTGCCCATGGAGGACTTAAACCTTCATTTTACAGGAGATTTCCATGCGATTACCGCAGCCAATAATCTGTTGGCGGCTCTTTTGGATAATCATATTCATCAGGGAAATTCCCTTGGCATTGATACCAGACAGGTGGTGTGGAAGCGTTGTGTGGATATGAATGACAGAGCCCTTCGCAATATTGTGGTGGGAATGGGTAGCAAGACCGACGGTTTTGTGAGAGAGGATCATTTTATCATTACGGTTGCCAGCGAGATTATGGCGATTCTTTGCCTTGCTGACGATATGAAGAGCTTGAAGGAAATGCTTTCTAAGGTGGTCGTGGCTTATAACTATGCAGGAGAGCCTGTGACGGCAGGTGATTTGCAGGCGGTGGGAGCTATGGCAGCACTGCTTAAGGATGCCATGAAGCCCAATCTGATTCAGACACTGGAGCATACACCGGCCTTGATACACGGTGGACCCTTTGCCAATATTGCCCATGGCTGTAACTCTGTGCGTGCCACCAAGGCGGCTTTGAAGATGGCGGATTATTGTATCACAGAAGCCGGGTTCGGTGCAGATTTGGGAGCAGAGAAGTTCTTTGACATCAAATGTCGTAAGGCAGGATTGAAGCCTGATGCGGTGGTGTTGGTAGCCACTGTGCGTGCGCTGAAATACAATGGTGGTGTAGCCAAGGCTGACTTGGGTACAGAGAATCTTGAAGCCTTACACAAGGGGATTAAAAATCTGGAAAAGCATATTGAAAATGTGCAGAAATACGGAGTCCCTGTTATTGTGACACTGAATGCCTTTGTTTCAGATACAGAGGCAGAGTTGAATTTTGTAAAGGAATTTTGTGAGTCCAGAGACTGTGAATTTGCCATTGCGAAGGTATGGGCAGAGGGCGGTCAGGGTGGCACTGAGCTTGCAGAGAAGGTGCTTGCAACACTGGAAAATAAAAAGAGCAATTTTAAGCCTATTTATGAGGATGAACTGAGTCTTGTGGAGAAAATCCGCACGGTTGCCAGAGAGATTTACGGTGCCGGAGATGTGACTTTTGCTCCGGCGGCCTTAAAGCAGTTGGAACAGTTAGAGAAAATGGGCTATGGCAGTTTCCCTGTTTGTATGGCCAAGAATCAGTATTCCTTATCCGATGACCCTACTTTATTGGGACGTCCGGTAGGCTTTGAAATCAATGTCCGTGAGGTTTATGTGTCTGCGGGTGCGGGATTTGTAGTTGTGCTTACGGGAGCGGTTATGACAATGCCGGGACTTCCCAAGGAACCTGCTGCATACCGCATTGATGTGGATGATGACGGCAGAATACGAGGATTGTTTTAACGCGGAGAGATAAATGCTGCTATATGCTGCAATGTGAGAGGAACAACTTATGAAATGTCCAAATTGTGGGGCAGAAATGAAGGAAGGCCATCTCTATTGCGAGAATTGTGGTGAAGACATTCATATTGTACCGGACTTTGAGCCGGAACTGGAGCGTAATATCGAACAGAATCTGGAGCATATTCTGGATGAAGTGCAACAACCTGACCAATCAACGAAGAAGTTTTCTGAGGAACAAAAGAAAAAACTGCAGGAGTGGATAGTGGTTGGAATTGCTACTTTGGTGGTGATATTCGGGGTGACGATACTTTTTCAGTCTTTTTCAGTGGAATATCAGATAACGCAAGCCAGACAAGCCACAACAAAAGGCAAATACGAGAAGGCGATTCGCCATTATACCAGAGCCATGGAGTTAGATAAGTTCAATGTGGATTTGAAATTTGAACTGGCTGAGGTATATTTTCTGAAAAATGATAAAACTGAATATGAGTACTGGTTACTCAGCATTGTAGAGGATGCAGGAACGGACGCAGAGCAACTGGAGAGTGCCTATGGCAAGCTGATTGCAGTGTATCGTGCAAGAGGGGAGTATCAGGCAATTAATGATATGCTTTTGAATTGTCAGAGTGATTCCATCAAAGCGACCTATCACGGATATCTGGCAGAGCCACCCCAATTCAGTGTGGCATCGGGAGAATACAGTGAAGTGCAGGCTCTGAAGCTGACAGTAACCGGTAAGGGTACAATTTATTACACTACCAATGGCAGTGTGCCGGATGAAACTTCGGAGCATTACACTGCACCGATTCTTCTGGAAAACGGTAATTATGAGATTAATGCCGTATTTGTAAATGAAAATGGTGTGTATAGTGATGTGGCCGGTGCAGAGTATCATATAGATGTAGAGGAACTGGAGGCACCGGAAATCAATGTGGATGGTGGTGAATACAGTTCACCCCTGTATATCACGGTGTTGAACGATACAGAGAATATTTATTACACCACAGATGGGTCTGTGCCTACCATGGACTCTATGCGTTATACGGAACCGATTCCCATGCCTCTGGGGGTGACAAGCTTTAAATTTGCCAGATTGGAGACCGGACGAACCAGTATGGTGGTAGAGCGTACATATACCTTTGTGTTGAATACGGATATTACGGCGGAAGCGGCGGTAGACAAGGTGCGGGAGTACTCCTTGTCCATCGGCAAAATCCAGGATAATTCCGGTCATTTTGATGATACGAAGGCGTGCTATCAGTATCAGTTCCTTTGGGTTATCAATATTAATGATATCAACGATTTTTACGTGGTTGCAGAAGTACTTGTGGATGCCGAGGGGATTTCCGCCAAGACGGGCAATTACTATGCAGTAAATGTCTACACTGGAAATTTTTACAAGTTGCAAATAGAAAATAACGAATTTAAACTTGTAGAGGTATAACAAACGAAAGCATTATATGTAATATATAAATGAATGGAGAGGTGTGCTTATGTACAAAATTCTGAAAAAACAGGAGCTGGCTGCCAACATTTATCTGATGGATGTGGAGGCCAAAAGAGTGGCAAAGTCCTGTATGCCGGGACAGTTTGTCATTGTGAGAATGGATGAGGAGGGTGAGAGAATTCCCCTTACCATCTGTGATTATGACCGCGAGGCAGGTACGGTTACTATCGTATTCCAGACTGTTGGAGCAGGTACTAAGATGATGGCGGCACTGAACGAGGGAGATGCTTTTCATGATTTCGTAGGTCCCTTGGGTTGTGCATCTGAGCTTGTGGAAGAGGAGTTGGAGAGCCTTAAGCAGAAGAAGATTTTATTTGTGGCAGGTGGTGTAGGTGCGGCGCCTGTGTATCCCCAGGTAAAATGGCTTCACGAGCAGGGTGTGGATGCAGATGTTATCGTTGGTTCTAAGACTAAGGATATGTTGATTCTGGAGAAGGAGATGGAGGCTGTTGCCGGCAATCTCTATGTGACTACTGATGATGGTTCCTATGGACGCAGCGGTATGGTTACCCAGACAATCAAGGATTTAGTGGCTGAGGGCAAGAAATATGACCTCTGTGTGGCTATCGGACCTATGATTATGATGAAATTTGTATGTCTTTTGACCAAAGAACTGGAGATTCCTACCATTGTCAGCTTAAATCCTATCATGGTAGACGGTACCGGAATGTGCGGTGCATGTCGTGTAACCGTGGGCGGCAAAGTGAAATTCGCATGTGTGGACGGTCCTGAGTTTGACGGACATGCGGTTGACTTTGACGAGGCTATGAGACGTCAGCAGATTTACAAGACCGAGGAGGGCAGAGCTTTGCTTGCATTGCAGGAGGGCGATACCCATCACGGCGGATGTGGCAACTGCGATTAAGTGAGTTACAAGGGTAATAATATTTGGCAAAGAAAAGGGAGAAACAAAATGGATGTAATGAAGAGAATTCCTGTGAGAGAGCAGGATGCAAAAGTGCGTGCAACCAATTTTGAAGAAGTATGTCTTGGATATAACAAAGAAGAAGCAATGGAGGAGGCCTCCCGCTGTATCGGCTGTAAGAATGCGCAGTGTGTGAAGGGATGTCCTGTTGCGATTGATATTCCCGGCTTTATCTCCAAGGTCAAGGAGGGTGAGATTGAGGCTGCTTATCAGGTAATCAGCGAGTCCAGTGCACTGCCCGCAGTGTGTGGACGTGTATGTCCTCAGGAGAGCCAGTGCGAGGGTAAATGTATCAGAGGTATCAAGGGTGAACCCATCTCCATTGGTAAGTTGGAGCGTTTTGTAGCTGACTGGGCAAGAGAGAATGGCGTAAAGCCTGAAGGTGCCAAGGAGAAAAACGGCAAGAAGGTTGCGGTTATCGGTTCCGGCCCGGCAGGTCTTACCTGTGCAGGTGACCTTGCAAAGCTTGGTTATGATGTAACGATTTTTGAGGCATTGCATGAGGCAGGCGGTGTACTTGTGTATGGTATTCCTGAGTTTCGTCTTCCCAAGAGTGCGGTTGTTGCCAAGGAGATTGAGAATGTAAAGTCTCTTGGTGTTAAAATCGAAACAAATGTGGTTATCGGTAAGTCTACCACCATCGATGAGCTGATGGATGAGGAAGGCTTTGACGCCGTATTTATCGGTTCCGGTGCAGGTCTGCCCAAGTTTATGGGTATCCCCGGAGAGAACTCCAATGGTGTGTTCTCTGCCAATGAATATCTGACCAGAAGCAATCTTATGAAGGCATTTGATGAGAATTCCAATACCCCTATTATGCGTGGTAAGAAGGTAGCTGTGGTAGGCGGTGGTAACGTGGCAATGGATGCTGCAAGAACGGCACTTCGTCTGGGTGCTGAGGTACATATCGTGTACCGTAGAAGCGAGGAGGAGCTTCCTGCCAGAGTGGAAGAGGTACATCATGCAAAGGAAGAAGGTATCATCTTTGATTTGCTGACCAATCCCACTGAGATTGTAGCAGATGAGAAGGGCTGGGTAACTGGCATGAAGTGTATCAAGATGGAGCTTGGTGAACCCGATGAGTCCGGCAGAAGAAGACCTGTGGAGATTCCTGATTCCGAGTACACCATGGAAGTGGATACCGTAATTATGTCTCTGGGTACTTCTCCTAATCCTTTGATTTCTTCCACCACAGAGGGACTTGAGGTTAATAAGTGGAAGTGTATCGTAGCCGATGAGGCTAACGGTAAGACCACCAAGGAAGGTGTTTACGCAGGCGGTGATGCAGTGACCGGAGCGGCAACCGTTATTCTGGCTATGGGCGCAGGCAAGGCGGCAGCCAAGGGTATTGATGAGTACTTGAGCAATAAATAGTATTGGAGAGAACCCATGAAAGTGACGATTCTCTGTGTAGGCAAAATCAAAGAGAAGTTTTACAGAGATGCTATAGATGAATATGCCAAGCGGCTGAGCAAGTATTGTAAGTTCGAGATTGTTGAGGTTTCGGATGAGCAGACTCCCGATAAGGCAGGAGCAGCCTTGGAAGAGCAGATTAAGGCTAAGGAAGCGGAGCGCATTCTTAGTAAAATCAAGGATAATACCCTTGTGTGTACCTTGGAGATTGCAGGAAAACGTCTGACTTCTGAGAAGTTTGCAGACTGGATTAATCAGGCGGCTATCTCGGGCAAAAGTAGCATTTGCTTTGTAATCGGCGGTTCTTTGGGACTTCATGAATCTGTGACGAGTCGGGCGGATTATCACTTGAGTTTTTCCGATATGACTTTTCCTCATCAGTTGATGAGAGTGATTTTAAGTGAACAAATTTACAGGGCTTTCCGCATTATCAGCGGAGAGCCCTACCATAAGTAGGGAAATACAAATGAGTATGATATTAGCCGAAATTATAATTGTGAATCTGTTGCTGTTAATTGCAATTCTATTTGAGAGTAAGACAGGAAATATTCCCCCTGTAATCGGTTGGATAGGCTGTGCTGCCGGAATAGCATGCAGTGTTGCAGGTGGTGCAATTTGCTCGTGGCAGGAGGACTTGGTTGCCTTTGTCATAAGCTATATTATAATTATGGCTATTTACTCAAAGTTAGGAGAGGCTATTGGTGGTGGTACATTAAAGATGGCTGCCATGACTGCGGCCTTTTTCGGACGACATACCTTATTTGTGCTCATGGTATTTATGGCGTGTATTGGAATTTGCGTTTTTAGGGCAAAAAGAGGAACATTGAACGGAAAAGTGTTGGCTGTTCCCTTTGTGCTGGTGGGGGCGTTGGTTACGTCAGGACTGGTGTATTTTGTGTTTTAATGCAGTTGGTGTTTAACCCGGTGTGATTATTTTTAGAAATTTATCTTTACAAAGTTTTCATTCTGTGATATACCATATATACGGATATTCATCCAATTCTATATTTTCTTATAATCTTGATTTCAAAATAATTCTCAATTCAGTTCAATTTATTTCACAGAAAGGAAAATAACCTATGGAAAAAGAAAAACATAAGATTATTGTACCACCAAAGTATCCTGCAAACTACCTTGAACATGCCACCGGGCCAATTAGTATACGAATGACCAATGATTATTTGTTTCGAGCAATGCTACAGATAAACAACAAAGTTTTAAAGGGATTGATAAGTGCTTTGCTACATGTACCGATAGAGCTAATTTTATCTGTGGAGATTCGCAATCCGATAGAGTTGGGAAATACACTCGAAGATAAGGAATTCTTTTTGGATATTCTTGTTGAACTTAATAATCATTCTCTCATAAATCTGGAACTACAAGTCATTAATGAACATGACTGGACGGAACGTTCTCTTTCATATCTTTGTCGCACCTTTGATAATTTAGCCGAGGGCGATTCTTACACAAAGGTGAAACCTGTTGTTCACATTGGTATTCTTGATTTTACACTTTTTCCCGAATATCCCGAATTTTACGCTACATACAAATTTATGAATGTAAAAAATCATAGAATCTATAGTGACAAACTGGCTCTTTCTGTGCTAGACTTAACTTGTATAGATTTGGCAACAGAAGAAGACAAAACTTTTGAGATTGATCATTGGGCAACTCTTTTTAAAGCGACTACATGGGAGGAGATTAAGATGTTAGCTGCCAACAACGAATATATCCAGGAAGCTTCCAATACGGTTTATCAACTCTCGCAAGAGGAATCGATTTATTGGCAATGTCGGGCGAGAGAGGACTATTATAGAAGACAGGTTCATATACAGCAACGTTTTGCACAATTGGAAAAAGAAACTGCCAAGGTAGAGGAAGCAAGACAGAAGGCGGAAGAAGCGAGACGGAAGGCAGAAGAAGCAAGATGGGAGGCGGAAGAAGCAAGGCAGAAGGCAGAAAAGGCAAGACGGAAGGCAGAAGACGAAAAACGGAAGGCAGAAGATGAAAAACGGAAAGTAGAAGAAGATGCAAAGCAGAGGGAGAAAGAAGCGGAGCAGCAGATTGCGGCTTTGCAAGCGGAACTTGCCCGATTGAAAGAACAACTGTAATAAAAGAATCGCATTTATCAAGAAATTCTTTAAATGGTTTCATTTGGAAGAAATCTTGGTAAGTGCGATTTTATTTTTAAAGGTTTTTCTTTGTACTTCGACCAACGAGATAGTCAACGGATACATCGTAATAGTCAGCAAGCTTGATAAAAACTTCGATAGGAATATTAATCTTGCCCAATTCGTATTTGGAATAGGTAGTTTGCTTGATGTTCAAATATTCAGCCAGTTCTTGCTGTTTCTTGTCGTTATCTTCTCTTAAATTACGAATATTTTCAAATACCATACCCTTGCTCCTATCTTATTCTATATTATAAATAGTCTTCACAAGACTATTGCAAAATAGTCGTAATACGACTATAATTGAAATAAAAGTTATAAAAGCTATCAAAAAATGATGCATTTATAGGGTAAGAATAGGAGGAACTTTAGATGAGAAAGGCAAGGCGGGTAATTTCTTGGATTTTGGTAATGGCAATGGTGATTACTAATGTGGATTACGTTCGCGCTACAGGTGGGTCTAATATTAGCGCAGGAGATGTGGTAACAGGGGATGTTTCTGTGGGGGATGCTACCGAGGGAGATGTAAGTGAAGGTAATGACTTCGAAAGCGGAGTGTCAGAAAATGATATTTCGGAAGGGGATTCATCCTTTATTGATGTGTCAGGGGACAATATTGTTGTAGATGAGCCTGTGAATGAGGTGAATTTGTCCGCTACAGCGGAAAGTACGGTATTATATTCAGGAAGTGAGTCTGGTGTTAATTGGCAGATTACCTCGGATGGAGTGTTGACGATATCCGGTGAACAAACTGCAGGCTCAGATCCAATTACAGCATCATGGTTAGAGTATAAGGAATCTATTACAAGTGCTGTAATTACTGCAACAAACATTACATCTACAGCAAGATGGTTTTCAGAAAGCAACGTATCTTCTATAGATATGTCAAAATTTGATACCAGTAAGGTTACGTCAATGCAAGGCATGTTTTATGGTTGTATTAATTTGACTTCAATAGATGTATCAAATTTCGATACTAGTAATGTTACTAATATGGGGGGAATGTTTTGGTTTTGTAGTAGTTTGGCTTCTATAGATATGTCAAATTTTATTACCAGTAAGGTTACTTATATGGCTGGTATGTTTAATGGGTGTAGCAGTTTAACTTCTGTAAATATGTCCAATTTTGATACCAGTAACGTTACTGATATGTCTAATATGTTCTATGGATGTAATAATTTGACTTCTGTTGATGTATCAAATTTTAATACCAGTAATGTTTCTAATATGACGGAAATGTTCGCATTCTGTAATAATCTTACTTCTATTGATTTATCCAATTTTGATACCAGTAAGGTTGTTTATATGAACTGGATGTTTGATGGCTGTTTATGTATAGAAAAAATAAAAGCTTTTAAAAATTTGAAACTTGAAACTGTGCAGCTTCCCTTTAAAATGTATGATAAGGATGGAAAAGAATACGAATATTTCCCCTCAAACTTATCAGAAGGAATCTGGTTGTATGCAAATAAACCAGAAGCTCCTGAGCCAGACGAACCGGATTCACCGGATACACCTAGCATCAAAAATTCCAGTGATACCTTTTTAGTTGTCTATGATGAAAAAACAAATTTCCCTGTTCAAGGTGTTTCGGTTACTATTAATAATGCTTGTTATAAAACTGGGGAAAACGGAATTATACAATTAGTGGAGAATAACAAAATTACAGTCTACAGTAATGTAACGCTTTCGAAAAATGGATATATCACTAAAACTATAGATTTAACTGTAGAGTCTGGTAAAAATGTTGTGTACCTAGAACCGATAGTTGACTTTAAATTTACACTTCCTCAAGCTGCAGCTAATATTAAGCTAGAAAATAGTATTGATGTAGGTGGTAAAGAGATAAAGTGGCTTGATATGGATTATGAGGTAAATTGGGATATTCCTGTTTCAAAAATTGGTAATAAAAAAGAGGAAATACCAATAAATGTTGAGTATGATTCTGAAAAAGATACCATAAAAATAACCTTTGGTGTAAAAAATACAGAAGATAAGTATAAGGCAAAAGAAATCAGGTATGATTACGTAAAAAATATATGTGAATTTTCAAAATATTGGGGAACTTCAAAGGGGATTCATGATTACCTTGAAAAACATAGTTTAATGGCAGAAAGTACTCTAGGAGTTAAAGTAACATCTTCTATTATAGGTTATATTGAAATTGACAGAAAGACAGGGCAGCCGATAGAAAGTGGTGCGCTTGCTGCTATGAAGGGGAAAGGAGAAGTAACATGGAGACCTGCAATTGGAGGTGGACTTTTGTATATAACAGGTTCGGTATCCATGTCTGCAAGCGGGCAGCTTACGGTAAATTTTGAAAATGAAGATGTTAGTTTTCAAACTGTTTTGGAGCTTGAACAAGCTTTAGGAATTACAGGCGGTCTTGGAACCCCCAATATACATGCAGAGGTAGGTGCAGATGTTAAGCTTAATGAAAAATTAGAAATTCCATTTAAGAATGCAAAAGAAAGTATGGAAGTAAACTATAGTGGAACAGTCTATGCAGAGTTAAAAATATTTTTCTTTAAAGCATCCAAAGATATTGAGCTGTTTAATGTAGAACTCTGGCCCGGAAACCAGAGTTCTACAAGTAGTGCTATAACCAACATAATGGGAATTGACACCTCCCAAATGATCATGATGTCAAGAGACTACAACACCTTCGCCACCACACCATTAGCGGACACATATATCCTCGAAAACGTTTACCCAGACGGTAATGCACGGATGTGTGAACTGGCAGACGGGACCCTTTTAGCTGTCTGGATTGCGGACCTTGGAATCAAGTCCGATGCCAACAGAACCACTCTTGTATACTCTATAAATAAGGGAAATGGTTGGAGCGAAGCACAGGCTATATGCGAGACTGGAAGAGCAGATTTTTCTCCTTCGCTTGCAGTGTCTGGTAATAAAGCAGTTTTGATGTACACCAATATTGACACTGCACTGACAGAAAATACAAATTTAACAGAATTTCTCGACAATATTGATATCTACACTGCTGTATATGAAAACGGTACTTTTTCCACACCGGAACTTTTGACTGAGACTAACAATGGTATTATGGAATTCGATGCTCAAATCGCTACTAATGGAGACGAGAAATCTGTAATCTGGGTGGAAAACAGTAATAATGATCCATTTCTGACGGATGGAACTAATAAAATTTATATCAATAGGTACATAAATGGTACATGGGCGAAAGAACTGGTAGCTGAAAATCTTCCCTTGATTCCTTCGTTGACGGTATCCTATATAGACGGCAAAGCTATTATAGCTTATACACTGGATACAGATAATTCTATGGATACAACGGAAGATATAGAGCTTTATATCTGGTCCGATGGCGAAATAACCCGCCTAACCGCCGACTCCAAAGCGGACTCCAATGTCCAGTTCCTTGATAACAAGCTTTACTGGACCTCCGATTCTGAAATCATGCAGATGACCGTTGGCGACATCACCTCCACCGCTTCCACCGGCATCGCAGGCGTAAATGACTACCAAATCCTCAAAAACGCCACCAACCGTGCAATCCTTTTCATCGGAGCAGACGGTTTTAAAAACGAACTTTACCTCTCCGAAGAAACCGATGGAACCTTTTCTACCCCTGTTCCTGTTACGGACTACGGCAATCACATTTCCGACTATGCGGCAGTATACCGGGATAATGGCGAGGTGACTACACTACTCTTTGAACGTGAAGTTTTGAATACGGATGAAGTTATTTATGGTCAGACCAACATGCACATGAGTGAAACCTTGGCAGCACACAATCTGGTACTGAACGAGGCATGGTACAACATGGATGACATGACAAATGATAATAAACTTCCTGTGAACCTTTCCCTGTACAATGCAAGCAGCGAGGCAGTAACGTCCGTGACCGTGACCCTAGAGGCAGGCAGTGAAGTGCTTTATACCGAGACAGTAACTTGTGATTTGGCAGCCAACGGCATTACAGATATCACTATAAACTATCCTGTGACTGCTGCGCAGATGGGACAGGCTATTACTGTAAAAGCAGTGCCTGCAAACTTTACAGATAGCAAATTAACTGACAACACTTACGAAATGACCCTTGGATTTGCAGATGTTGTTTTGAAGGATTTTGCCATTAATTATCAGGACGGTGCGTCTGTAATGAACGGAACCCTGACCAACGAAGGATATCAAACTGCTGCAAATGTGAGCTTTACTGTACTGGAAGGCGGGGTTGACGGAGCTGCCATTCACACTGTAAGCTGTGGTGATTTGGCGGCAGGGGCAGATTATGATATTACGTACACCATTCCCAGCGACAAGCTTATCTTTACAGATGCATTTGATGTGAAATACTTCCATGTATTGTGTGAAACAGATAATGACGAAGATGCCTATGGAAATAACTCCGAGAATCTTGCAGCTTTTCCGGTGAAGGTAACCGGGCTTACTATTGATGCAGAAACGTTATCCATGACTGCTAATACAACTCACAAGCTTAATGTCACAGTAGCTCCTGAGAATGCACTGGACAAGACAGTTTACTACATTAGTGATTGTCACGAGGTGGCTGTAGTACTGGGGGATGGCACTATTATTGCATGTGCCGAAGGTACGGCGACCATTTCCGCCATTACCTCTGACGGCACGTTTGTACAGTCCTGTGTAGTGACAGTAATTGCTCCCGCAGAAGGTACGGGTAACACAACTACATACGAAATGAACACCAGATGGGCTTCTCTTGAGGTAGGTAATGCTGAGCAGTTGTCTCTGTCCGATGCCGACGGCAACACTGTATCCGGTATCACTTGGAGCAGTAGTAATACAGCAGTTGCCACCGTAGATGAAAACGGACTGGTAGAAGCGAAAGCAGTAGGCACCACTTATATTACCTGTACCAATGCTGACAACAGCTACTACAATGTATGTGTGATTCACGTAACCAGTAAGGAACTACAGGCACTGGTGTTTGAAGCTTCCTTTAAGGAGCTGACCGAAGGCGAAACGTTACAGATGATTCCGGCCTATTATCCTACAGAAACCACTACGGATAAAATTTTGCAGTGGACCTCCTCTGACGAAACAGTAGCAACAGTTTCTTCTGAAGGTCTGGTGACAGCCCTTGCAGGAGGTACAACCACCATTACTGCAACTGCTGTAAATGGTGTTACTGCGCAATTCAAAGTAACTGTAAATGCGTTACCCAGATACACAGTAACCTTTGACAGTACATTGGGCGATGAGCCTGTAGAGATTTCTGATATTTTGGGCGGCAGTACTGTTACTTTGCCCACACAACCCACTCGTGAAGGTTATTATTTCAGGGGATGGTTTACTGAAAAAGACGGAAAGGGCACTGAATTTACTGCCTTAACTGTTGTGAATGAGGATTTGTATTTATATGCAGGTTGGGAGTATATAGAGGATGGCCTTTGGGTTACTAAAATTACACCCCAGACCTACACCGGCAAAGCCATCAAACCCACCATACAGGTTTATGACGGCAAAACCCTTTTAAAAGAAAAAGTGGATTATACCATTTCTTACAAGAACAACACCAAGGCAAATGATGCCACCAATACTAAGACGGCACCGACCATTACTGTGAAGGGCAAAGGCAACTACTCCGGCAAGGAAACGGTAACCTTCCAGATTCTTGCAAGAGACATTACTGACGAATCCATAGTTGTGACGGAACTGGTAAAAGCATGTAATAACAAGGTTCAGAAGCCTGTTCCTGTGATTACCTATAACGGTAAAAAGTTAAAGAACAAAAAAGATTTCACCGTGGATTACCCTGACACCGGAGCAGATGCTTACAAAGCTGTGGGGACCTACACTATCCGCGTAAAAGGTATTGGCAACTTTGGCAAAGAGATGGATATTCCCCTTGTAATCACGGATGACATCCTTATGAGCAAGACCAAGATTGCATCCATTGCCAAGCAGACCTATACCGGCAAAGCAATTGAACCGGAATTAAAGGTAACCTATAAGGGTACTCCTCTGGTAAAAGGAACGGACTATACCGTAACCTACAAAAACCACACAGAAGTAGGTAAGGCAACTGCAATCGTAACCGGTATGGGCAAATACGCAGGCAGCAAGAGAGTGACCTTCCAGATTGTAGGTCAGTCCATCGCCAAGGCTGCTGTAACCGATATCGTAGAGAAGACCTACAACGGACAGGAACAGATTCAGAATCCTACTGTAACCTTGAATGGCACAAAGCTGATACCCGGCACGGATTACGAAGTAACCTATGATAAGAACATCAATGCAGGTACTGCCAAGCTGACTATTACAGGAAAAGGACGTTACTCCGGTACTGTCAAAAAGACCTTTAAAATTCAGGCTTATGACCTGAAAGCAGATAGTGAAAAGCTTCTGGGCGGCATACCCAAGAGCCTGACCACCACCTACACCAAGGGTGGCAGCACTCCAAATGTAACACTAACCTTTAATGAAGCAGACCTTGTAGCTAAAAAGGATTACACTCTTTCCTACAAGAATAACAAAAAGCCTGCAAACAGCACGGATGACAAGGTACCCATGCTGACCATCAAGGGTAAGGGTAACTTCAAGGGAAGTATAGACATTCCTTTTACCATTACCACTAAGGAATTGACAGACAAAGATAATCCGGTAACTATCCGTGTTCCTGACATGGCTTTCAATGAAAAAGCCGGAAAGTTTATGTCCAAGCCTGTACTGACTGATTCCAACGGCAAGAAGCTCAAAGCCGGAATGGACTACGAAAAGGACATTGTCTACACCAAGTTAAACGGCACAGTGTTGACCAAGGCTGACACCCCTCAGGTGGGAGATGTCATCAAAGTTACAGTCAAGGGTAAAGACTATTACACCGGGTCTATAGAGACTACTTATAAGATAGCACAGGCTTCCTTTACTAAGGCTAAGATAACTATCAAGGCCCAAAGCTACACCGGCAGTGCAATCACCTTAGATGCTGACGATATCACTGTGAAGGTAGGCAGTACAAAACTGACACAAGGTGTGGATTATGAAATTGTAGAAGACAGCTACACCAACAATGTCAAGAAAGGTACTGCAAGTGTTACCATCAAGGGAATTGGTAACTACGGCGGTGAGAAAACTGTGAAATTCAGGATTGCAAGTAAGAATTTCATATGGTTCTGGAATCTGTTTCAGTAAATAAAGATTAAGTGAAAGCCCTCTGAGTATCACATTTTGGTAACTCAGGGGGCTTTGTAGTATAGTATTTCCCTAAAATAAAATTAGGGTGGTTTTTGACAAATTTTCTATGATTGACCCAACCTTCTTTTCCGTTTATAATTAAGATAATAAGGAGGGCGCAAAAATGGCATTTTGCATCATAACAGACTCTGCATCGGATATCCCTAAGCGTATCATTGATGAGTACAAGCTTCATGTGATTCCCACGCCGGTGACCTTGGATGGCGAGGATTATTTTGACGGCACCACCTTACACCCGGATGAGTTTTATCGGATTCAAAAGGAGAATAAGGTTGATATCAAGACTTATCATATCAGTCAGTTTATGTTTTATGAGAACTTCAAAATCTTTGCGGAGCGCGGGGATGAGGTACTGTATATTTGCTTTTCTACAGGAATTGCGGGGACATATCAGGCGGCAAATCTGGCGAAGGCAGATGTGTTGGAGGAGTTTCCGGATTTCAAGATAACAATTATTGATTCAAAATGCGCGTCAATAGGATTTGGACTGGTGGTATACAAGCTGCTTCGTATGCAGCGAAATGGTGCGCCCAAGGAGCTTCTGATTGAGGCGGCAGAGTATTTCTGCGGACATATGGAGCATGTGGTGACAGTGAATACCTTGGAGTATCTGGCTCGCGGTGGCCGACTTTCCAAGACCTCTGCGGCGGTGGGCAGTGTATTGGATATTAAACCCATCATTATTGTAAATGAGAATGGCGCATTGGAATCTGTCGAGAAGGTTCGCGGTATGAAGAAGACTCTTAAGCGTTGTCTGGAGCTGGTGAAGGAGAAGGGCGCATCCTTAGACAAGCAGATTGTGGGAGTGGTTTATGGTGCGGATGAGTCAGATGCGCAACCGATACTGGAAGCTCTCAGGGAAGACATTGGAGTACGTGAAATTTTGCTCGGACAGGTTGGCTGTGCCATCGGTGCCCATACAGGCCCCGGTATTTTGGGAATTGTATTTGAAAATGCGTATGATGAGAAATATGAGGAGTATTTAAAATGACCAAAAAGCAATTGGCTTTGGCAATTATAGAAAGGCTCAAACAGGAATATCCCCAGTCAGGATGTTCACTGGAGTATGATCAGGCGTGGAAGCTGCTGGTTAGTGTGCGTCTGGCTGCGCAATGTACGGATGCCAGAGTGAATGTGGTTGTGGAGGGGCTGTATGAGAAGTTTCCTGATTTGAATGCTTTGGCGGAGGCTTCGGTGGAAGAGATTGAAAAGATTGTCCGTCCCTGCGGACTGGGCAACAGTAAGGCAAGAGATATCAGTGCCTGTATGAAAATGCTTCGTGACGAATACGGTGGGAAAGTACCTGATACCATGGAGGAGTTGTTGAAACTTCCGGGAGTGGGGCGCAAGAGTGCCAATCTTGTCATGGGGGATGTGTACGGCAAGCCTGCAATCGTTACGGATACTCACTGTATCAGGTTGGTAAATCGTATGGGTCTGGTAAATGGTATCAAAGAGCCGGGCAAGGTGGAGAAGGAGTTGTGGAAGCTGATTCCACCAGAAGAAGGAAATGACTTTTGTCACAGACTGGTCGACCATGGAAGGGCAGTTTGTACCGCCCGGACAAAGCCTTATTGTGACAAGTGCTGTTTACAGGATATTTGCAAGAAGAAAATCTAAAAAAGCAAGAAAGTATAGTTCTAAGAGACTTACAGGAGGTGCGTGGTATGCAGGCTGTAATGGATTTTATGAATTATCTGGAGGAATTTAACGAAGTGTCTATTGCCGTGCGGCTTGTTGTGGCTACGGTTATGGGCGGAATTATCGGCATGGAGCGTGGTGCCACCAAGCATGCAGCGGGACTTAGAACCTTTATGTTGGTATGTCTGGGTGCGGCATTGGCTCAGATTATTGATATGCGCTGTGTGCTCAGGTATGGAATCGGCGACCCTATGCGACTGGCTCAGGGAGTTATCAGTGGTATCGGATTTTTGGGTGTGGGTACAATCATTGTTACCGGAAGAAGCCACATCAAGGGTCTTACCACAGCAGCTACGCTCTGGACTACGGCGGTATTGGGCATTTCCATCGGTTCAGGTTATTTGTATTCCTCCATTATCACTTTCGCACTGATTATGATTGTGATTAAGTTGATGGCGAGATTTAGCCGCAAACAGATGCAACACAATCGTCAGATGCAGATAAAGGTGGAGGTTGCTGACTATAGCAGCGTGAAAGAGGTTATTACACATCTGCATGAGCAGGGATACCGTATAAATGAGATGGACAAAAAGGAGAACGGGGAAACAATATTGCTGAATCTTGATTTGTATCTTGGCAAGAAGGTAAACCATGATGATGTAATAGACAAGCTTAATAAGCTTGAGGTTGTAGAATTTGTCATGGAGATTCTTTAAAAATACTGCATATAATACCATAAGTTTGTGAAAAGGAGATACTTATGGAAATATATGTGGTGCAGCCGGGAGATTCGGTGGATTTGATTGCGGAGGCTTTTGGTGTTTCCGCACAGCAGATAATACAGGACAATCAGTTGATTTATCCATATGAGCTTGCCCTTGGGCAGGCTCTTTTTATTGCACAAGGGGAGCGGGCTCCTTCACGCAGCATTTCGGTCAGCGGTTATGCCTATCCGTTTATCAGTCCATGGGTGTTGGAACAGACCTTGCCCTATCTTTCGGAGCTTCCTATTTTTTCTTATGGGTTTACTTATGAAGGGGAATTGATTCCGCCTTTTTGGGATGATACATGGATGATACGGGAGGCGGAGCGTTTTGGTGTGCAGCCGATTCTGGTGTTGACGCCCTTTGGACCCGATGGCAATTTTAACAATAATCTGATTAGTTCGGTGGTAAACAATCTGACTTATCAAGAGAATCTGATACAAAATCTTCTGACACTTATGGGAGGAAAGGGCTATCAGGGACTGGACATTGATTTTGAGTACATTCTGGCTACAGACAGGGATGCTTTCACGGAATTTGTTCGCAGGACGGCGGAGGCTATGCGGTCAAACGGGTATCATACCTCTGTGGCATTGGCCCCCAAGACCAGTGCGGATCAACAGGGGCTTCTCTATGAAGGGAAGGATTATGGTGCCTTGGGCGCCATTGCAGATCATGTGCTTCTTATGACCTATGAGTGGGGATATACCTATGGCCCGCCCATGGCAGTGGCCCCCATCAATCAGGTGCGGCGGGTAGTGGAGTATGCTCTGACGGAGATTCCGGCAGAGAAGATTGATTTAGGTATTCCCAACTATGGATACAACTGGCCGCTGCCTTACGAAAGGGGTGTGACGAGGGCTGATACAATTAATAATATAGAGGCCGTACGCATAGCCATCCGTCAGGGAGCTGCTATTATGTTTGATGAGTTGGCGCAGAGTCCTTATTTCACTTATGTTGACGGTGAGACAGGAATTGACCATGAAGTCTGGTTTGAGGATGTGCGAAGCCTGCAGGCCAAGTTCAATTTGATAAAGGAGTTTCAGTTGCGTGGATGCGGCTATTGGCAGATTATGCAGTGGTTTCGGGCAAACTGGCTTTTGCTTGCGGAGAACTTCTATATTTTAAAGGGGTAGAGTAAGAGACTTGCTTTTTGTATGTTTCGGTGCCATAATAGAATAAAATAATAGTTTGGGAAATGAGGAGCATTATGGAAACAGCACAGGAAATAACACAGATAACAGAAAGTAGTGTTTACCCCAAAAAGCGGGTGAAGTCAGATGTAAACAGGGCAGCACTGGCTACAATCCTAAATCTGTTGATTATGAATATAGTAGTAATTGGTTATGTGGTCGCCAGAATGGTATTTGTCTATGTGGTTGAGATGTTAAAGGCGAATCAGAATATAGAACAGGCGGAGGCGGTTGCCAATGAAATTTTGAATAGCGATGCCTTTTTGGATTCTGTGGTAGAGAGCGGAACACCCTATCTGATATCGATTTTCTTTGGTATCTTGTTTGTGGGGCTGATTATGAATTCAAAGGCACCGGTAAAGAACCTGTTTAAAACGTCTTCCAAGATGGATTTAGAGGCATTTTTGATGTGTCTGTGTGTGTTTATGAGTATACAGATACCCATTAGTCTGTTGGATGCAGGTATAGAAGCCTGCTTGAATGTTTTTGGGTATACGGCTCAGGCGGGTATAGAAATGGCTACAGCCGGCAGCACCACCGTTACCATGTTTTTGTATGCAAGCTTTGGGGCACCCATTGCGGAGGAGGTAATCTATAGAGGCTTTGTTATGAAAAGCCTTGAAAAATATGGTAAAACCTTTGCGATTGTAGTTGCAGCCATTATGTTTGGTCTCATGCACACTAATCTGACTCAGTCTATTTTTGCTATGTTCGTAGGCTTGGTGTTGGGATATGTTGCTATGGAATATTCCTTGAAATGGGCAATTATCCTGCATGCCATCAACAATTGCCTGTTTGGCGAATTGATGACTTTTGCGCTGAAAGGATTGGATGAAAAACTACAGGACACAATCGAACTTGGGGTATTGGGTGCATTTTGCATTGCGGGAATTGGAGTTTTAATAGCGAAGAGAAATGAGATTATTCAGTATGTAAAGGAACATTCCGGTGCAAAGGAACACTATAAGTTTGCCTTTACTTCGGTGTGGTTTTTGGTGTTTATCATCGGATGCTCCCTTGCAGGACTTTTGGTAATTCAAAAGCTGTAAATAATTGTTAAGGAAAATACAATCAACGTTAGGAGGGCTGCATATGAGAATGTACGATATCATCATGAAAAAGCGTAATGGCGGTGAATTGACCACAGAGGAAATCAATTTCTTTGTGGAGGGCTATACCAAGGGAGAAATTCCTGATTATCAGGTGTCTGCTTTGATGATGGCAATCTATTTTCAGAAAATGACCAAGGCAGAGACTCATGCGCTGACCATGGCTATGATGAAGAGTGGAGATGTTCTTGATTTATCAGAGATTCAAGGTGTTAAGGTGGATAAACACAGCACAGGCGGTGTGGGAGATAAGACTTCTCTGGCGTTGACACCCATGGTGGCGGCCTGCGGTATTCCGGTGGCGAAAATGAGCGGACGTGGCTTGGGACATACCGGTGGTACGATTGATAAACTGGAGAGCTTTGCCGGATTTTCCACAGGGATTTCTACCAGAACCTTTATTGACAATGTAAATCGAATCGGTATCGCTATTATGGGGCAGACTGCGGATTTGGCTCCGGCGGACAAGAAGCTTTATGCTCTCCGCGATGTGACGGCAACGGTGGATAATTTGTCTTTGATTGCAAGCTCTATTATGAGTAAGAAACTGGCGGCGGGAGCGGATGCCATTGTATTGGATGTGAAAACCGGAAGCGGTGCGTTTATGAAGTCTGAGGAGGATGCCAAGGCCTTGGCACAGGAGATGGTTGACATCGGCAATGCTGCCGGAAAGCATACCATTGCGGTGATTTCCGATATGGATCAGCCTCTGGGACGTGCGGTGGGTAATGCCTTGGAAGTCAAGGAAGCCATTGCTACGTTAAAAGGACAGGGGCCGGAGGATTTTGAAAAACTCTGTCTGACCCTTGGCAGTCAGATGCTCATTGCAGGCGGAAGGGCATCGGATGAGACACAGGCAGTGGAGATGCTAAAACAGGTAATCGAGGACGGCACTGCACTCAAGAAGCTTGCGGAGTTTGTGGAGGCACAGGGGGGAGACCCTTCGGCAGTCTATAATCCCGAACTTTTACCCAAAGCTGAAATTGTACGCAGTATTCCTGCTCCCGTGAGTGGTTATGTGCAGCATATTGCCTGTGATGAGGTGGGAATTTGTTCGTTGATGTTAGGTGGCGGACGGGAGACCAAGGACAGTGAGATTGATTTGGCAGTGGGTATTATTCTGGAGAAAAAGGTAGGCGATTATGTGGAGGCAGGAGCTCCACTGGCCTATATTCATGCCAATGATGAGGCCAAATGTGAGGCTGCCACAAAGCGTTTCATAGAGGCTGTAACCATTTCAGAACAAAAACCTGACAGAGAGGGATATTGTATTATAAAAGCAGTCATGGATGCCACAAATTAGTCATATATTGGTATCATGAGAGCTGAAAACAACCCTAAAAATAATACCAATCAGAAAAAGGCGAGGCTGTTGGAGTCCTTGCAATTGCCGAAAGATGTATGTCTCGGTGCTTTGCGGGTGACGCTTACCGGCAATGAGGAGGCCTGGATAGAGAATTATAAAGGCCTTTTGGAGTATTCCGATGAGGCGGTGCTTTTGCAGGGCAAAAATTGTCAGGTGCGCTTCGAGGGCTCTGCTCTGACCATTGATTATTATACCAATGAGGATATGAAAATCAGCGGCTGTATTCGAAATGTCAGTTATTTGTAGGATATTCGGATACAGGGAGAGGAGCGGAGGATGCTGAACCTTTTGAAACAGACCAGGGGATATCTGCGCATTCGTGTCAGCGGATTTTCCCCTGAACGTTTTATGAATCTATGCAGCAACAGAGATGTTTTGCTGTGGGATATTGTGCGGGACGGAGACGGGTATATCATGTGCGTCAGCCTGCAAAGTTTTTACCAATTAAAGGCTATTGTGCGCAAGACAAGGACAAAGGTAGTCATCATAGAAAGATGTGGACTACCTTTTTTGGTGCCTGTAATGCAGAAACGCCGGGTGTTTATGGCAGGACTTTTTCTGGCGGTGGCATTTTGGTATTTTTCCACATGGTTTGTGTGGGATATAGAGGTCTCAGGCAATTATCGAATTACCACAGACCAGATGGAAAGTTTTTTGAAAAATCAGTCCGTGCGGACGGGGATGCGCAAGAATGAATTGGATATCGGGAATCTGGAGAAAGAAATTCGTAAGCAGTTTCCCCTGGTGACATGGACATCTGCTAAGCTCGACGGCACAAAATTGCTGATATCCGTAAAGGAGAATGATGCCCCGATTTTGAGCGAGGGTGATTTGAAACAGACGGTTACCGGAACGGATTTGCTGGCTGAGTATAGTGGGCGAATTGTGTCCATGGTGGTGCGAAGCGGTGTGCCTGCCGTGAGTATCGGTGATGAAGTGGAGGCAGGTGCCGTTTTGGTGGACGGCAAGGTTCCTGTGTATAATGAGGATGGAACCGTCAGAGAATATATTTTGACGGATGCAGATGCAGATATTATGATTGAACATACGCAGAAATTTGAGACTACATTGCCTTTTCAGTATGTGGCGAAGGAGTATACAGGGCGGGAGAAAAATCAACCCTTTGTCCGTATCGGAGATAATTTTGAGGGTAAAATACCTGTGGAGGACCCCTATCTGATTTATGACCGCGTGATGCGTCAGAGTCAGCCTGTGTTGTTTGAAAAACTGAATATCCCTATTTTTAGTGGCTGCTACACCTATCGGGAGTACCGAAATGTGGAGTATGAATACGGATTGGAGGAGGCTGAGAGTCTTCTTAAAGAAAATTTAATGGGATTTCTTACAACTTTAGAGGAAAAAGGGGTACAAATTATTGAAAAAAATGTTAAAATAGATACGAGTGACAGTGGGTGGACTCTGCGGGGAGAATTTCTGGTGCAGGAGCCTGCCGGTAAAAGAGCTGTTACGGACAGGGGAGAAGAAATAGTTGAAGAGTGAATTTTCGGATCGTTTTTCTATGAATATAGATATGCCCATAGAGCACATGCAGAAGATATTTGGCATGCAGGATTCTTATATCAAGAAGCTGGAGCGTGACTTTCATGTAACCGTGGTGGATAGAAACGGTCATGTGGTAATCAGCGGAGAGGAAGGGAATGTCCATCGGGCTGCGGGGGTGTTGCGTCAGTTGACGATTTTGTCAGACAGGGGCAATGAGATTGAGGAGCAGAGTGTGGATTATGCCATCACCCTTGGAAGAGAGGCCAGGGAGGAGGCACTGACAGAGATTGATACAGATTGTATTTGTCATACCATAAACGGTAAACCCATCAAGCCCAAGACATTAGGACAGAAGGCTTATGTGGACGCTATTCGCAACAATATGGTGGTCTTCGGACTGGGACCTGCCGGAACCGGTAAGACCTATCTTGCGATGGCGATGGCAATCGACGCCTTTAAACGAGGCGATGTAAACCGGATCATCCTTACCAGACCTGCAATCGAAGCAGGCGAGAACCTAGGTTTCCTTCCGGGAGATCTACAGAGCAAGGTCGACCCGTATCTGAGACCTCTTTACGATGCGATCTACCAGATCATGGGCG
>JAZQMG010000071.1:0-48527 GCA_045543175.1 Acetatifactor sp.
GGAACGGTAGGATCTGCCGCACCGGTCACACGCATTGCCTGATATACATAACCACGTCCTGACAAGGGATCACGGATTGCACCGCCCAAACAGGTAGCCGCGCCACCAAAGGGCTCAATCTCTGTGGGATGGTTGTGGGTCTCATTCTTGAAGAATACAAGCCACTCCTCAGTCTCCACATGGTCACCGTAATCCATCTCTACAGGTACCACAACGGAACAAGCATTGATTTCCTCGGATTCCTCCATATCATCAAGCTTGCCGTCCTTTTTCAGCTTTCTCATAGCCATGAGAGCCAAATCCATCAGACAGACAAACTTGTCCTCTCTGCCCTTGAAAATTTCCTCTCTGGTCTCCAGATAATCATTGTAGGTTGCCTCAATAGGCGCACGATAGAAACCTTCGCCAAACTCCACATCCTTAAGCTCGGTGGAGAAGGTGGTGTGACGGCAGTGGTCGGACCAATAGGTATCCAACACACGAATCTCCGTCATGGAAGGGTCTCTCTTCTCATCCTCATTAAAATACTTCTGAATATGCAGAAAATCCTTAAAGGTCATAGCCAGCCCCAAAGAATCATAAAGCTTCTTAAGCTCGTCCTCGGGCATAGCCGCAAATCCGTCAAAAATTGCCACATCAGCAGGATCCTCAAATACAGTAACCAAAGTCTCAGGCTTTACCATATCGGTCTCTCTGGAATCCACAGGATTGATACAATGGGACTTGATACGCTCCATCTCATCCTCTGTGAGATTACCCTGAATCAGATAGGTTACAGCAGTCTTGATAATAGGATTCTCATTTTCATCCAAAAACTGTACACACTGTACCGCAGAATCCGCTCTCTGGTCATACTGACCGGGCAGATACTCTACAGAGAATACATGTCCGTCTGCCGGAATCTCAATATTCTCAAGATACAAATCGTCTACAGGGGGTTCGGAAAAAATTGTCTGACATGCTCTTTCGAACACCTTATCAGAGATATTTTCCACATCATAACGGATAAATACACGAACCTTATCCGCATGAATCCCCAGATATCCTTTCATTTCCTCGTGAAGCTCCTTTGCCTTAACCGCAAAGGGTTCCTTCTTCTCCACATAGATACGTCTTACGTTTCCCATTTTATATTTCCTCCAAGTTTATTGTTCCCTAATTTATCAGACTGTGCCTACTCTGCACCGATACCGCGCAGAATAAACATAAGCTCCCTGTCCACCGCATCCGAACTGATACCTGTGGTCTGAGCCGAAATCTTCATGCCCTCCAACACATACATAATATTGCGAGCCGTTCCGGCACAATCCTCACAGACAAACTCTCCATTCTCCACGCCGGTCTCTATCAGCTTCTCTATGACCTTCACGGCGGAGTCAAACTGCTTCTTTAAGACATTGTCCTTCTTGGGCAGATTGTTTGCAAAATAAAACTCATAAATCGCCTGTGTCAAGGTATCCTTCTTGCGCAAAATCTCTTTCTTCTGCTCCTTCAAAAACAAAAGAAGAATATCAACAGCAGTGGCATCCTGTGAAATTTTACCGGAGAAAACATCATCTGTCTCCTCACTCTCCAACTTCAAAACCTCCGTAAAAATCTGATTGGTATTCTCAAAATACAAATACAGACCTCCGCGGCTGATGTCACAGGCCTCCACAATGTCCTTCATGGTAACGGTTTTAAATCCCTTCTCCATAAAGACCTTTCGGGCTGTCTCCACAATATATCTTTTCTTCTGTACGGATTTATCACCCATATCCTAACCCCATGCCTTTCTCGGCAAACCGTCAAACTCTTGGTCCATTCATCGGCTTGTCCCAATACTCGATAATCTCACACATCTTGTTGATTACCAGATAAAAGATTCTCTCCTGAATCGCCTCACTCCAAAGCGTGGATCGTGTTCGGCCTCCCAACACATAATTGGATAAAATGCCGCAAAGAATCCCCCATTCTTTGATGGTCGCCTTCTCAATTACCTTGCGCTCATCCTCATGCGTGACAATTCTGTTGCGCGTGTAAACATATCGGTAATTCCTGTCCATGAACACGGAATTGCCCGCCTCACGCACAAAATTCATCAAAGTGCCGTCATACACCGGGAATCCCATTATTTTTTCACCCAAATCTGAGCCATTATAGGTACGGCTCACTGTGGTTCCCACACTCTTCTCAAGCCATGGCAGATAACGCAAAAGCGGCACCAAAGCCTGCTTATATTCCTCTACCTGCTGCTTACGATTTTCTGTTTCGCGTTCCATTCGTCTCACCCTCCAGACATTATATCATAGAAACTGACACATATGTATTTTTATTTTAACACATTTTTATTAAAAGTACAGTAGAAAATTTATACCAACTTGTAGTATACTATAAGACGGAGGGATTACTATGGCAGGAATAACATTAGAAAAAGGCAAAGCACTATACACTTATGGACAACCCATGACCGCTCTGCATCTGATAACAGCAGGCAAGGTTCGCGCCGATTACCCCGGCGGTTCCTACACCCTTGGCAAGGGCGATGTCATCGGCATCTGTGAAATCTGCTCTGAAATTCATTTCATGAGCTACACCGTAACGGAGACTGCAACTCTTCTGAGTTATCCGTTATCCAGCGTCAACATTTTGAGCGAGTTGTTACAAAATCACGCAGATATGGCAAGATTTTTCCTGCTGTCTGCATGTCGTCAGATTAATACATTACAAAACAGTTTGTCTACGGCAGAAATCACAAGCAACAGCCTCTATCAGAATCTGATAGCTGACTACGATACCTACTCCCGTCTCTGTGAGCGCTATCGCATACAGCCCAAGGAATTGGATGGGTTTGCGGACATAAGCGTCTATATGGCAGAGGAAACAGAAGAACCATGGCTGACAGGCTATTATCAGGGTCTGACCAACATCTATGCAGGAGAACATTTCAGAGACTTCTTAAAAGAATCCTCTGTATCTATGGGCATTCTCCAAAGAGGAAGCCTTGATTTCCAGCGGGTATGGAATACCTTGGAGGAGCAGTCCGGTTATCAGAAACGACTGGCTACCTATTACTTTAATGACTCCGGCAAGGATTTATACGACTTCTATACTGCTCTGTATTACAAATTAGAAGCCGGAAGCGAGGATGCCAACGAACTGTTAAGCACAATCCGACGCATGTCCGAACAACCCGAAAATGCACTGGCGATTTCCCCGAATCTTCTGAAGAGTCGCGTTAGTCAGTTCTCAAACAATCTTACTACAACCACGGAAGAGGCAAACGAAACCGCTGTGGATTCTGCTACCCTTCCGTCCGAACTGGCAGGCTCCTTGAATACCATTCTGGAATATGCAGGCTCCAGTCTGGGAATCGCAGATTCCTTCCGCAAGCATATTCACAGCTACAAAATGCTTGCCGACAGAAGCTCCATGGAAAACAATGTGTGCGCACTGCGCCGCGCATTGACTGAAGAGTTTTATGTGCTCTACACAGCATTGTTTGAGCAGACTCTGAATGACACCAATGTCCCCATTCCCGTGTGGATGTTTTTGTATTTTGGCTATGTGGATGAAGATTTGGCAGGCACCAAGAATGCTGTAACACTTTATCGCATGGTTCCCAACATGACGGACAACAGCACCTTCGGTGTATATACTTTCTATCACTGGCTGTTGGCTATTTTCCGTGGTGAAAAGGAACCCAGCCGTAACGAATTTGATCAGGACTATACCGATTTTATACATAAACAGAAAATGAGTGGGAATGCGACTGAACAAGAACTTATGACCCTGGAAAGCAATAGCTTGAGCAAGGTAAACTACGAGTTACAAAACATGTTCCCCTCTGTCAACAAGATTACCTATGGACGAATCACCACCTTCTGTCCGATTTTCACAGAAGAAAGTGCCCAGAAGGATTTGGAGTCCTGTTATGTGACCGTATCCAAGATTGCCAAGGCTTCCGAACTGGTTCGCAAGATAGATTACTCCGCATTCTACCGTGAGGGCCTGGATATGGACCACATTGACGTCATGGGTAAAATCCCTGTCCATACCGAGTGCATACCGGATGTTATCCTGTTTCCCAACGCAGGTATCCGAACCGTTATGTGGCAGGAAATTGAGGGCAAGAAGCGTAACACTCCCGGCAGAATGTGCTTCTCCCTGTTCCACATGGAGGATGTGACCACCTCTTATCTTCGCATGACTGCCGAGTTCCGTTGGGAGTTGTGCAAACGTATTCAGGGTGCCCGTTGGAACGATGTCAGCGAAGCCTCACTTACCAGTGAGTATTTTGACTACATCCAGTTCTACCGCAAGAATCATGATTTGAGTAACGAAGCTAAGGACCGCATTCGAACCGGACTTTTACAGACCAAGAACAGTTTCCGTGAAATGTTTGTCCGTGACTATATCCAGTGGGTTCTGTATGAAGGAAGCGGTTCACCCCGCTTGAACAAGGTAGCAAGAAAAATCTTCTTTACCTACTGTCCCTTCACCGCAGACATCTGCGCAAAATTGGAGGCCAACCCCATGTACGCTGATTTACTGCAAAGGCACAAGCTACAGCGTGCCCAGAAGAAACATCAACTGGAAGGCCTTCGCAAGAAATTGTGGAACTCCGGCACGGCTGTTCCAGAGACCCTGGAACAGGAACTGGCATTTTATCAAATGTAATTACATATAGGAAATCAATAATCCCGGCAGACTTCAGTTTGCCGGGAATTTGTTTCCTTAATACTACACAAAAGCCTGCCCCATGAATGAATTTTCACAGGACAGGCCTTTACTATTTGCATTATTTAATTCTTATGCACTCTTCTGTGCCTTCTTAGCAGCCTTTGCCTCCAATGCCTTGTCAGTAGGACGAACCATAAACAGACAAATAAGCAAAGATAAAATATAGAGTGCAATGGTTGCATACAGTACATACTGATAACCGGTAGGGTTCACAGTAATCATTTCTATAGTACCATCGGAGAGCACATGCTCAATCTCCTCAGGCTGACCAAAGGTATTTACAATCCATGCTGCCATCTGATTGCCGGTAAGACCTGCAAAGCCCCATGCGGAAAGGGTCAAACCGTGAATTGCACTGATGTTACCCATACCATAATGATCAGACAACAGGGTAGGAACATTGGAGAAGCCTCCGCCGTAACCTGCATTTACAATGAAAATCAAAGCCAACACCAGAACAGTCAGCATTGTGTTGCCTGCGCCGTTCTGAATACCACCGGTAAGAATTACAATACCGGTAAAGATAATGGACAAGATGAAAATCAACTTATAAATCGTATTTCTGTCCTTCATGGTATCTGCCCATGCAGAGGAACCAAGACGACCACCTGCATTAAACACAGCAGGTACGGTAGAAACAATACCTACAAAGCTTGCCAGTCCCAGACACTTTACAATCATCTTCTCCTGAGAAATCAATGCCAAACCACAGGTAATATTCAGGTAGAACATCAACCAGATACCAATGTAGTTGGTAATGGGCTTAGACTTGATAACTGCCATCATGCTCTGGCTCTTATCCTTAGTCTGAGGCTCATGCCAACCCTCGGGCTTCTTCAAGAGCAGATGTCCGATAAACATCATTACAAAATATACTGCAGCGAGAATCACAAACATCTTGTAGATTCCGCCCTCGCCCAAGTTATCAAGCATAGACTGCATGATAGGGCTCGCAATTGCCTTTGCAGCACCAAAGCCTGCTACTGCAAGACCGGTAGCAAGACCCTTTCTGTCCTGAAACCACAACATCAAAGTCTTTACGGGAGACAGATAACCTGTACCAAGGCCTACACCCATCAGGAAACCGTAACATACATAAATACCAATCAATGCCAACATGCTACCCTGATGCAAGCCACCGTAATAAATAAAGAATCCGGTACCTGCCATACCTGCTGCAAAACAAATTGCCGCAATCAGGGAAGACTTGTGAATATCCTTCTCAACTACATTACCAAGGAATGCTGCGGACATACCCAGGAAGAAGATTGCAAAGCTGAATGCCCACTCAGTAGCACTCTTGGAAAATCCAATGTAGTCAGCAATCTCCTGACTAAAAATTGACCAACAATAAACTGTTCCGATGCTGCAGTGCAAAAGCAGCGCAGGAATTGCTGCACGAACCCATTTGTTTGTGCGCCATCCACCTTTTTTTGTGTTCTCGCTCATAACTAATTCATCCTTTTCTTTTTTGTATAAATTTTGTTATTTTTCGGGTCGTGAGCATCTTTGTCCACAGGCCATCAGCAATTATACACCCATAATTTTCTATATTCAACCATAAAATTGCACTAAATTAAAAACATTTTTGTGATAAAATTAACAACTTTTCATGTAAAAATCAGGAAATCAATATTCTTTATATTTCCCCACGAAATCCGTCCCCGTCTCCCCCTGCAACTTCTCTACAAAGGGCTTTGGGTTCTCTTCCATTTGGAGCAACACATCCACTGCCTGCAAAAACAGCTTCTCCGGCTGCCAGCGGTTCACTTCCTCATGCCTGTCCAGATACGCCTTAAAGTGATCCACCTGCCACACCAGAATATCTGTCAGACTGTATCCGGCCACCTTATACTCACCCCAAAACTTCCCATAATCGTGATAATAGGCCACCTCTCTCAGCACACCATTGGACTGACGGATGCGTGCCCATAAATCCGATGCGTATTCTTCCTTCTCTCCCGCCTGTGCTGTGAGTTGATATATATACTGTTCCAAAGTCTTCATTGCCTGAGCAAGCTGGTCTGCCTGTACATCTGCCTGCTCCTGCCTCTCCGACAGTCCTCTCAAATCATCTACATTATTTGCGCTTTTATCCACATTCGCCATAACTGCTCCTTACTGATATCCTTATTTTCAACCTGCACTCTTTCACATGTTTATTTTGTTATAAAACAAAAAACCTTAAAATGCTGTCACACAACACTTTAAGGCTTCCTTTAGCAGGGGAAGAGGGGATCGAACCCCCATTAACGGTTTTGGAGACCGCCGCACTACCATTGTACTATTCCCCTATAATCCGTTGGCCACTCACCAACGAATCATATTATATCACAGACCTTCTGCAATAGCAAGCAAATTTTTTCATTTTTTTCATTTATGGAATTTCCAATTTATACATTTAAAGATTACAACATCATAATCCCCCCACCAACCACTTCCGCATTAACAACTAAAACAGTCTATCCATGGCATCCTGCACCGTCTTCACGCCGATAATCTTCATGCCACCGGATTCTCCATCCACCACACTATCGCCTGCCTTAGCCTCGCTTCTACCGTCATTCTCCGCCATACACTCCTTCGCACTGACCCATGGAAGCACACAAATTTCAAATCCAAGCTTTCTGGCCTCCGCCACTCTCTGCTTCGCCATGCTCACAGCACGCACCTCACCGGATAATCCCACCTCGCCAAAAGCAATGAGCTTGGGATTCAGAACCTGATTGCGGAAGCTGGACACAATGGCAAGCACAATGCCCAAATCAATGGCAGGCTCCATAATTTTCATACCTCCGGTAATATTGACATAGGCATCGCAGCCGGCTAATTGTAAGCCCGAACGCTTCTCCAAAACAGCCATCAAAAGATTTACCCTATTAAAATCCGTACCTGTAGTCTGTCTGCGTGGAATTCCGAAATTGCTGTGACAAACCAAAGCCTGTATCTCCACCAGAAGCGGTCTGGTTCCCTCCATGGTACAGGCTACCACCGAACCACTGGCATTCTCCGGTCTGCCGTTTAACATATATTCAGAAGGATTCGCCACCTCTGTCAGTCCCTGTTCCCGCATCTCAAACACACCAATCTCATTGGTGGAACCAAATCGATTCTTCACACCACGCAGGATACGATAGGACGCATGTCTGTCACCCTCAAAATACAACACCGTATCCACCATATGCTCCAACACTCTGGGGCCCGCCACCGTTCCCTCCTTGGTCACATGACCCACGATAAACACTGACACCCCCAAGCCCTTGGCAAGCTGCAATAATACCCCCGTGGACTCCCTGACCTGAGACACGCTTCCCGGTGCCGCAGACACATTATCATTAAACATCGTCTGTATGGAGTCAATGACAACCACCTCCGGCTTGTGCCTGCGAATCACATCCTCCACATTCCCCAGATTGGTCTCACACAAAAGAAACATCTTCTCCGAGAAACTACCAATACGATCTGCCCGCATCTTAATCTGTACCTGAGATTCCTCGCCTGAAATATACAGCACCCCATGGCCGAACGCTGCCAGATTACGACAAACCTGCAAAAGCAGAGTCGATTTACCGATTCCGGGGTCACCGCCCACAAGGGTAAGGGAACCCTGTACAATTCCTCCGCCCAACACTCTGTCCAATTCACTGATTCCCGTCAGAAGCTTACTTTCCTCCCGGATAGTTACCTCCGAAAGCATACAGGGTTGGGGACGCTCCCCCGCCTTGATTACCCCTCCGGCCTTCAAATCAGCCTTGCTGACCGTCTCCTCCACAAAGCTGTTCCATTCCTTACATCCGGGACACTGCCCCAGCCATTTAGCTGACTCATATCCACAATTCTGACAAAAAAATATGGTTGATGTCTTTCCCTTCGCCATCTGTCTTCCTCCAAATATCGCAGCACGCCTCAATACCCTCGCAAACAGTAGAAAACACCCTCTGCGACTTTTCTGTTGCTATACAATAAAACATCCCGCCCCCAAGCTTACCCGGAGTCGGGATGTCATTTTACATTTATGCCTTCACAACCTTCACGGAAACTTCTCCGGCATTTTCAAGCTCTACGCTCATGGAAAGCTTGCCGCTCATTCCCGTCTTCATCTTACCAACATTTCTATCCTGAACACAAACCTCGTACTCTGTGTCATCCATAAGACCGATGGTAATCTGTGCATCTTCAGAACCTGTTACCGTAAACTCCACACCCTCTGCACTCTCTTTAAAGTTGAGGACGCTTGTACCGGGCACGGATTCATACAAAAACATACCGTTTTTCTCAAGCTTGGTAATATCTCTGAAAGTCTTAACCTTCAACAAATCTCCCTCATGCTTGAAATCTTCAACCTTTGCCTTGTGTGCAAGCTGGTAATTACCGAAGCTGATTGCACCGTCTGCCTCGTTGCGGAGCAATTCCTCTACTACTGCCATTCTTTTGTCCTCCTGGTTAATATAGCGGTTCAAATACCCTATTTGAATGCCTATACTCAGTATACTACAAAATGACAGTTTTTTCTACTAATTTATTTGAAATTATTTGAAAAATATTAGCACTTTACTACTTTACCGTAAAGACCACTTTTTCATTCTTATAGCCTGCACTGACAGTGTCTCCAGGCTGCACTTTTTTCATGAGAATCTCCTCTGCCAAAGCATCCTCCACCACAGACTGGAGCGCACGCTTCAAGGGGCGGGCACCCATCTTATTGTCAGCATATTTCTTCACAAGATGCTCCTTTAAGGAGGGTGTAATACTCAGCTTAATATCCATCTGTGAAGCACATCTCTTATACAGATTGGAAGCCAACAGATTCACAATGGACTTCATGTTGTCATCATTCAACTGATGGAACACAATGATATCGTCAATACGATTGATAAACTCCGGCTTGAAATTCCGCTTAACCTCTTCCATCACGGCAGATTTCATTTTCTCGTAATCTTTCTGCTCGTTCTTGGTGGCTGCAAAACCCAGATTTTTAGGGTCTACAATCCGCTGTGCACCCGCATTGGAGGTCATAATCAGAATCGTATTCTTGAAGCTGACCTTTCTGCCCTTGGAATCTGTAATGTGACCGTCATCCAACACCTGCAACAAAATATTGAACACATCGGGGTGTGCCTTCTCAATTTCATCAAAAAGTACCACAGAATAAGGATTTCTACGTACCTTCTCCGAAAGCTGTCCTCCCTCATCAAAGCCCACATATCCGGGCGGTGAACCAATCATTTTGGATACCGAATGGCCTTCCATATATTCAGACATATCCACACGAATCATGGCATCCTCAGAACCAAACATTGCCTCTGCAAGAGCCTTGGAAAGCTCTGTTTTACCCACACCTGTCGGGCCGAGGAACAAAAAGGAACCGATGGGGCGATTGGGGTCCTTAAGTCCCACTCTGCCGCGGCGCATAGCCTTGGACACCGCCGTCACAGCTTCCTCCTGCCCAATGACGCGCTTGTGCAGAATCTCCTCCAATTTCAGCAGTCTTTCACTTTCCTTCTCCGCAAGCTTCTGCACCGGAATCTTGGTCCACATTGCCACAACCTCAGCAATCTCATTCTCGCCGATGGTGTAGCGGGAACCCTCCTCCTTGGACTGACGGCGAGCCATCTGCCTTTCGTATTTCTTAATCAGGTCATTCTGTTCATTGCGAAGCTCTGCCGCCTGGGTATAAGCCTCCATGCGCACAGAACGCTCAATCTGCTTATCCATCTTCTTAATCTGTTCAGCCATTTCCTTCAGCTTGTCAGGCAAATCCATGGATTTCAGTCGTGCACTGGCAGCCGCCTCATCAATCAGGTCAATGGCCTTATCCGGCAAATTACGGTCATTAATATAACGGTTGGACAAACGCACCGCCGCATCCACCGCATCCGAAGTAATTCCCACACCATGATGCTCCTCGTATTTGCCCTTAATGCCCTCCAGAATGCGGATAGCCTCCTCCTCTGTGGGTTCCTCCACCGTCACCGGCTGGAATCGACGCTCCAATGCGGCATCCTTCTCCACATATTTGCGGTACTCCGCAATAGTCGTGGCACCAATCAACTGAATCTCTCCTCTGGCAAGAGAAGGCTTCAAAATATTGGACGCATCGATGGCACCCTCCGCACCGCCTGCACCGATAATTGTATGCAACTCATCCAAGAACAAAATCACATTACCGTCATCAATCACTTCCTTGATGACCTTCTTGATTCGCTCCTCAAATTCACCACGATATTTACTACCTGCAACCATACCGGACAAATCCAATGTCAGTACACGCTTATTCTGAACGGTAAGAGGCACCTCTCCTGCCACAATACGCAATGCCAGACCTTCTACTACCGCAGTCTTACCCACACCGGGTTCACCAATCAGACAAGGATTATTCTTGGTACGACGACTCAAAATCTGTACCACACGTCGAATCTCATCCTCTCTGCCGATAACCGGGTCAAGCTTCCCCTCTCTCGCCAAAGCAGTCAAATCTCTGCTGTACTGGCTAAGGGTGGACGCCTTTGCCTTGCCCTGTCCTTTTTTACCCAAATCCTCTTTATAGAGATTGCCATCCTGACCAATGGCAACAAGCGTATCCACATACACCTTCTGTACATTGACATTCAAGGTATTGAGCAATCGTACTGCCACATTCTCGCCCTCTTTAATCAACGCCAGGAGCAGATGTTCTGTTCCGGTCTGTCTCTGCCCGAATCTGTCTGCCTGTCTGTGCGCCTCCTCAATAATCTTGCGGGCACGGGGCGAATAGCCCTCCCGCTCCTGCAGGGACACACCCTTTTCAAAGGCAATCAAATCCCGAATCATATCCTTAACACGCTCAATTTCCACACCATTATCGGCAAGCACCTTGGCTGCTACGCCTGTCTGTTCCATCAAAAGCCCTGCAAGAATATGCTCTGTTCCTATATAGCCCTGTTTCAAACTTTTGGCACATTTAGCCGCATGTGTCAAAGCCTCTTTGGCCTTATCTGTAAAATCTGACTGCATCTTTCAGTCCTCCATCACTAAATTCAAATTATTCGAGGTCTCATAAGGGCATAGCCTTACCTATAGTCGCTGTAAATCTCATCTATCAGCGCATGTATTTCCTCCACGGAAATATTTTTACAACTGCTCTTAGCAAGTATGACCTGCAATTCCCTCTTCAATTCCTCCATGGTCTGCATTCGGTCAATATCCACCGCAATCACCGCGCCCCGCCTGCGGTCCACCTTCACATAGCCCTCCTGCTTTAGCACAGTGTATGCCTTATTAACCGTGTGCATGTTAATGCCGATGCTGTCCGCAAGCTGTCTCACACTGGGCAGGGAATCCCCTTCCCGAAACTGTGACGTGGCTATGCCCAGAATAATCTGATTCCGAAGCTGCAAGTACAACGCTTCATCACTGCTAAAATCAATTTCGATTATCATTCTGCGCACCTCCTTTTTGCATACCTTACAACCGACATTGTTATACATATGATATAACAGAAGACAATATACTGTCAACCACAGGAAGAGAAAGTTTATAGGAAATTAACAGGCTCCCCCAAATACCCCGCACCTTATAAAACAACCTCGTCCAAACTACACTGTTCGGGCGAGGTTGTTAAGACCTTTTAAGTTATTGTTCTTCCTCATTCCAATCTAAAAACTGGAACTCAAGCTCATCCTCATTGGCAAAATTTTTGGCCTTCCAGCCTGTATTTTCTTCCTGCCTCTCCTGCTCTACAGCTTTTGCTGCCTGCTGCACACTGGTACTGTCATACACAAGAGTATCATCCGTAAAAATATTCTGTACCATTTCCTCTTCCGGCTCCTGCATCTGAACCGGACGCTGTCTGACAGGTGCCTGCGCTGCCCCTGCGGGTCTCTGGCTTACAGGTCTTTGCCCCCCCTGGGTCCCTGCAGTTCTCTGACTTACAGGTCTTTGACCTCCCTGCGCTCCTGCAGGTCTCTGGCTTGCAGGTCTTTGACCTCCCTGCGCCCCTGCAGGCCTCTGGCTTGCAGGTCTTTGACCTCCCTGCGCTCCTGTAGGTCTCTGGCTTGCAGGTCTCTGGCCTCCCTGACCACCTGCGGGTCTTGCTCCGCCCTGTCCGCTTCTCTGTGCTGTGGGTTTCTTCTTGCCCTCAGCCCCTACCGTCTGCATTACTTTTTGACCATTTTGATTGCGGGAAACAGGTCTGTCCGCAGTTCTTCTGCGCATGGTCTCCTGCTCCACCTCATTATAATAGGCAGAATCTGCCATATCCTTTAACTTGAACAGCAGGAAGCTTGCTCCTGTCGCAAGCAAAATTACCAAAATAACCAAAGCTACAATGATAATCTGCTGATTCTTATTCTCTTTCAATGTGTCCTGCAAGGTCTTGGTATTTGCCTCAACAGAGGAAAAAATCTGGGCAATATCGTAGGAATTATTGGTTGTGTTATCTACCAGATGCCACTTACCATCTTCCTCTGTGTAAAAGGTTTCCCATGCTTTTTTCTGTTCCGGTTCCTCTTTAACCTCGGGCTCTGTTTCTACCGGCTCCTCCTGTACACTTCCTGCAGGCACCAATTCTCCGCTTACCGTTACATAGTCTGCACGAACAAATCCGCTCACCTCAGAACCATTGGAAATAAACTGAACCTGATACCATTCCTTATTGTCTGTTCCTGTGGCCTGACCCACAACAGTCAGCGCAAGTCCACCCTGAGCTGTGGTGACAATTCTGCTTGTGGTGGAAGCATTCTGTCTCACCCGCACAGAAGAACTGCCTGATATACTTGCACTTACGGGCTCCAGCTCAGCCACCTCCACAAGAGGCTCGTCAGGTGTTGAAGTAGTCGGAGTAGCTGTAGGAGACGTGGTTGGTGTCACCACGGATGCAGGAGTACTTCCATCTGTAATCTCCATCAAATCAGAACGAATATAACCCACAACTCCATCACTTGCAGTGACCTTGTACCATGTATATCCATCACTGCCGCTGGCCTGTCCCGTTACGCTTACCTTGGCATCCTGAAGGACACTTCCTACCGTTTCGCTGCTTGTACTGGGTTCCTTACGAATCTTGGCACTGGTAGCAGTCACCTTTCCGGCACTGTCTGCCAGACTGACAAAAGCATTCATATCCAGTCCCACTGCCAACGTTGCCAACAATACAAAAGTACCTACGGCTGTTCTGATCCATTTTTGTAATCTGTTACTCTTTCTCATTGGTCCATCCTTTCCGCACTACCTATCAATCTCTTTCACGCATAAATCGTCTGTGACCGGAATCACTGTTGCCACGTTCCATACCAAAGCCCTGAATATTATTCATTCGTCGCTGTTGCTGTTCCACGTTGCGATGATGTGCCGCTTCGCACTCCGGGCAAAATCGTCCGCTGCGAATGGCTTTTCTACAGCTTTCACAAACCAAAAACGTAGCTGACCCCTCTGCCACCTGCAAGCGCGATTCCTTTAACAGCATCCTAATGGTCTTTTGGGACACACCTGTTTCCGCCTCCACCGTCATGGCATTGGCACCGGGATGCTCCTCCAGATACAGTCTGACCTTGCCGTAATCATCGTAAGCCACACTACTGCACTCTTCACAATGATATTCCCCAACACCTTTAAATATCATGACCCCTCCGCATTCTTCACAAACACGGGGAATGTGATATGCATCTAACAATTTCAGACTATCCATAGTTCATCTCCTCACTTCGTCATTGCTTTAGGCCTCATCAATCGCCTTTCCGATATCATTACGCATATACTTATTCTCAAAGGATACCCACTCTGTTGCCGCATACGCATTAGCGCGAGCCTCCTTAAGATTGCTGCCCTTTGCAGTCACACCCAACACACGGCCTCCGTTGGTCACGATTCCTTTATCGGTCTGCTTGGTTCCCGCATGGAAACAATAATACCCGTCCGCTGTATCAAACTTATCCAAGCCCTCAATTACAAAGCCCTTCTCATACGCTACAGGATAGCCGTCACTTGCCAAAACCACGCAAACTGCTGCATTATCTTCAAACTGCAAATCAATCTTATCCAAAGTGCCATCCACACAGGCTTCCATAACCTCAATAATATCATTCTTCATGCGGGGAAGTACTACCTGCGCCTCAGGGTCGCCGAATCTTGCATTGTACTCCAGTACACGAGGGCCCTTGGGAGTCAGCATCAAACCGAAGAAAATAACACCCTTGAAAGGTCTTCCCTCTGCCGCCATGGCATCCACCGTGGCCTGATAAATGTATTTCTTACAAAACTCGTCCACTTCCTCAGTGTAGAAGGGACTGGGAGAGAAGGTTCCCATACCGCCGGTATTCAGACCCTGATCTCCATCCTTTGCACGCTTGTGATCCTGCGCGGAAGTCATAATGCGAATAGTCTTACCGTCCACAAAGGAAAGTACACTCACCTCTCGTCCGGTCATAAACTCCTCGATAACCATACGGTTACCCGCATCACCAAACTTCTTGTCACACATAATCTCATCCACACCTGCAAGAGCTTCCTCAAGCGTGTTGCAGATTAATACGCCCTTTCCCAGTGCCAGACCGTCCGCCTTAAGCACGATGGGATATTCTGCTTCGTTTTGCAGATAAACACGGGCCTCCTCTGCATTATCAAAATTCTTGTAAGCTGCTGTGGGAATATTGTACTTCTGCATCAAATCCTTGGAGAACGCCTTACTTCCCTCCAAAATAGCTGCATTCTGACGAGGACCGAAGGTGCGGATGCCCGCCTCCTCCATGCGGTCTACCAGACCACCCACCAGAGGATCATCCATGCCCACAATCACAAAATCTATAGCATTTTCCTTAGCGAAATCAACCAACTTATCAAACTCCATGGCACCAATTGCCACACATTCTGCAATCTGCCCGATGCCTGCATTGCCGGGTGCACAATAAATCTTCTCAACCTTTGCACTCTTGGCTACACTTGTTGCAATCGCATGCTCACGTCCGCCACTGCCTACAATTAAAACTTTCATGAAAAGTTCTCCTTTTTGCATTTTTTTACATACTTATTCACATTATAATAAAAAACACTAAATAAATCAAGCAAAGGCGCAAATCCCACACGAAGATTTGCGCCTTTTTTTCTTAAGATTTTATAATTTTTTACTTAGGACGAACAGTCAGTCTGGAAATCAAGCCGTTTTCATCCACTCTGCGGATTGTTGCAATAGCCATTACATAGTAGCCGCCGATGCAGGCTACAAACTCTGCCTGATTGTCATTTACAATCTCTGCATCACTAATCAAATACTGGCGGAAGGTAAATTTGTTCTTAAAAAACATGTCAATCGCCTCTCTGCCGTACACATGATGTTCCTGACGTCCAGCACTGTTGGGACAGTAATCGCGAAGAGTTCCGTCCGGTGCAAAAATCTCTGCAAGTGCACGGTTGTCGCATTTCTGCAACGCATCAATATATTTTTCAATCGCTCTCATCTTCACGCCCTCCTAGTATACTTTCTCAGAATTCAACAACGCATCGGTACCGCCATCTGTAAACAGAATGATGCCGTTGACACCTCTTGCAGCCTTAGACAACAAAAACTTCATGGATTCCGCAATCTCCTCAGGGTCCATCAAAGCATCCGAACCGTAACGAACAGGGATGGGCAGTGCACTTACCGCAAATTTGGCAGAATCGCTTAAGCTGTCCGTCATGGCCGTGCGCACATTACCGGGTGCAACTGCATTCACACGAACTCCGTTTGCCGCCCATGATGCAGATACACGTCTCACCCATCTTGCAAGGGCATACTTGGTCGCCATATAAATTGCCTGTCCCACAGTCTGGTTGGAGGCATCCAGATTTTTTACAATGTTGCGAACTCTCTGTTCGTCGCCCACATTGTTCAACAGATCCACAATATCCATTCTGCCGGTACCTTGAGAGATGGTATTGGATACCGTTACCACCACGCTGCCGCCCTTTTTCTTGAGCAAATCATACACACCGCGGGCAAGCTTTACTGTTCCAAAATAATTCAGAGAAACTACAAGCTCCAGATTACCACAGTTACCGGACACGCCTGCATTACAGATAATGCCGTCCAAGCCGTCCGGGCATTTCTCATAAATCTCATGAATTGCACCCTCTCTGCCCTCCTGCGTGGCAAGATTTGCACAAATATCACCGTTTTTTAAATCCACATTAATCACTTCATGACCATCTTTTTTCAAAATTTCCACTGCTGCCGCACCGATTCCACTGGAACCGCCGGTTACCACATATACTCCCATTTTTCCTCCTTACTGCCTGTCGGCTCGCTCTTGTTTTTTCTTGCTAAATTTATTATAATACACCCTGACATCTTTTAAATACTCAATTTATAAAAATTTTAGGAGGTCAGATTGTGATAACAATTAACTTAGACCAGACTGCAAAAAAATCGCTATACATCCAATTATATGAGAGCATCAAGCAGGATATCATCGATAAAAAACTGACTCCCGATACCCCTCTGCCCTCCAAGCGTACCTTGTCCACCCATCTTGGCATCAGTGTCAAAACCATTGAAAACGCCTATTCCCAGCTTCTCTTGGAGGGATACATCTATTCTGTTGAGAAAAAAGGCTACTTTGTCAGCACCCTCTCCGATTACCGCACCAAAACCTCCAAAGACACGCCCTATGTGTCCAAATATCGTGACGATACCTTCCTTGTGGATTTAAAGGCCAATAAAAACAACATGGAAATGTTCCCGGCCTCCACCTGGTATCGTATGATGCGGGAGACCCTCTCCTACGATACAGCCAAGCTCTTGGACACCGTCCCCTTTAACGGCCTGTTGGAGCTTCGCATCGCCATTGCCAAATATCTTCTGGAATTTCGCGGAATGGAGGTCTCCCCCGACCAGATTATCATCGGGGCCGGAACGGAATATCTCTACAACCGCCTGATTCAACTTCTGGGGCGAAATACCTCCTTTGCCGTGGAAGACCCGGGCTACAACAAAATCAGTGCCATCTATCGCAGCAACGAAGTCCATTACACAGCCATTCCTTTGGACAAGGACGGCATTCGCATGGATCTTTTGGAGGCATCGGAAAGTGACGTGGTACATCTCTCCCCCGCTCATCACTTCCCCCTTGGTTTTGTAACCCCTATCACCAGACGTCTGGAACTGCTCACATGGGTAAACTCACAAAAGGGACGCTATATCATTGAAGATGATTACGATAGTGAATATCGCTACCACGGCATGCCCGTTCCACCGTTATACAGCATCGACGTCCGCGGTAAAGTGATTTACATGAACACCTTCTCCAAGTCCATAGCCCCTGCTGTCCGCATCAGCTTCATGGTGCTACCCGAGGAGTTAATGGAAAAATATATTTCCACCATGAACTTTTACTCCTGCTCCGTTTCCAGTTTTGACCAGTTTACCCTGGCCCGCTTTATCGAGGGCAACTACTTAGAGCGTCACATCAACCGCATGAAACGCTTTTACATCAAACAACATGACGACATTGTAAACGCTATCCGCAGTTCCTCCCTTCGGGACAAAACAACCATCATCGAGGACGCCGCCGGAACCCACTTTTTGCTAAAGGTTCAAACTACGCTGTCAGACGCAGACATGATTGCCCATCTGCGCAGTCGCAAGATTCTTGTCTCCTGTCTGTCCGAATACTGCGAAAAACATAACCCCGATTATGGTTCCACATTAGTCATTAACTATTCAGGAATCACCACCAGACAAATTATGTATTTTATCGGGGAATTGGAAAAAATCGTAGCACCGTAATGTGCTGAAACGGCCACGCCTATTATAGCATGTACTGCAACTATCCATGATATCTTTGCCCTTAACACACTCCTTTCGGATAAGAATGCAAAATTTGCCTAATCTTATCCTACTTTTTGCTTTCACCAACGCCACAAAACCACCAGCCATCGGATAAAATTTACAAAGTTGCACCTTTTTATCCTGTCACATGCGGTATTTAGATTAAGAAAAGTCATTTTATAGTAAATTTGTAGGATAAATCTCGCATTTTCCCAGTTTTTATCCTACATTCGTACTAAACGTGATACTCAAACGACCATTTTTCCATAAATAAAGAGTCCGCTTACGAACTCTCGCACCGAGCGCAGTCGCAAAAACGCCCCGCGAGTGCGCATTCTCGCGGAGCGTTTTATCTTTTGTATATATGTGACGTGGATTAGGTGCTTTATCTCTCAATCCACACTATAGATTTGCAATCATGTTGATGGCCTGAGGTAAAATCTGCCACTCAGCCTGTTCCATCACACGTCTCTGGAGAATTTCGGGAGTATCCCCCTCCTCCACATACACTGCCTTCTGCAAGATAATAGGACCGGTGTCCATGCCTGCGTCCACATAATGAACCGTAGCACCTGTTACCTTCACTCCTCGGGCAAGTGCAGCCTCATGAACCTTCAATCCGTAATAACCCACACCGCAGAAGGAAGGAATCAGGGATGGATGAATATTAATGATTCTTCTCTCGTACTTTTCCACCAATTTCTCCGGAATTTTGACAAGAAATCCTGCAAGAACTATCAAATCCACCTGATATTCGTCAATTTTTGCAAGAAGAGCGTCATTAAATACCTCGCGGGATTCATAATCCTTGGGAGAAACACACACTGCATCAATCCCCTTATTCTTGGCACGCTCCAGTGCATAAGCACCTGCATTATTGCTGATTACAACCTTGATTTCCGTGTTGGTAATTGTTCCGTTGTCAATGGCATCCATAATTGCCTGCAAATTGGTGCCGCCACCGGATACCAGTACAGCTACTTTTAACATAAAGTAACTCCCTTCTCACCTGCCTCGCAGTGACCAACCACATAAGCGGTGTCACCTGCTGCCTTGATAGCCTCAAGTGCCTTGTCTACATCTGCAGGATCTACGGCAACAACCATACCAAGACCCATGTTGTAGGTATTGTACATCATATCCTCTGCAATATCGCCCTTCTTCTGAAGAAGTTTAAAAATTGCAGGAACTTCGTAGCTATCCTTCTTAACCACTGCATTGATGTTCTCAGGAAGCATTCTGGGAATATTCTCCTGAAAACCGCCACCGGTAATATGGCTACAGCCGTGGATTCTCACACCTGCATCCTTAACGGACTTCAAAGCCTTTACATAAATTCTGGTGGGAGCAAGAAGTGCCTCGCCCAAAGTGGTACCCAACTCGTCATAATAGGTATTCAGACCTTCCTTGGTAAGCTCGTTCTCAAATACCTTTCTCACCAGAGAGAAACCATTGCTATGTACACCGGAAGAAGCAATACCAATCAAAGTATCGCCTGCCTTAATCTCAGCACCGGTAATAATATCCTTCTTGTCAATAACACCCACTGCAAAACCTGCCAAATCGTAGTCTTCCTCAGGCATCATACCGGGATGCTCTGCGGTCTCACCACCAATCAGTGCACAGCCGGACTGCTTACAACCCTCCGCCACACCGCTTACGATAGTTGCAATCTTCTCAGGAACATTCTTACCACATGCAATGTAGTCAAGGAAGAACAAAGGCTCGCCGCCTGCACATGCCACGTCATTTACACACATTGCCACTGCATCAATACCGATGGTATCGTGCTTGTCCATGATAATAGCAAGCTTTACTTTCGTACCGCATCCATCCGTTCCGGACAACAGTACAGGCTCCTCCATATCCTTGATGGCTGCCATGGAAAATGCACCGGAAAATCCGCCAAGACCACCCAAAACTTCAGGTCTCATAGTTCCTTTTACATGTTCTTTCATCAGCTCCACTGATTTGTAACCGGCTTCAATATCTACTCCAGCTTTCTTGTAATCCATTTGTTTTCTCCTCGTATTTTATATTATTCCTTCCGAGAATACGCCAGCGCACCCGGAAACTTTATCTCTTACTTCTTTTGGCTTTCTACATATGCCTTGTAGCCAATCTCTTGCAATTTCGCGTCCTTAGCCACAACCTGATCCTTCAGACCTGCGCTGTAATCCTTTAACTTCTGCAAAAGCTCTGCATCAGAAGTCGCCAGAATCTTAGCTGCCAGAAGTCCTGCATTAGCCCCACCGTTAATTGCAACAGTAGCCACGGGAATGCCGGAAGGCATCTGTACAATAGAATAAAGGGAATCACGGCCACCCAAAGAAGTGGTGTGCATAGGAATACCGATAACAGGCATAGGAAAAATTGCCGCACACATGCCGGGCAGATGAGCTGCCATACCTGCTCCTGCAATAATAACCTTAAATCCCTTTGCCTCTGCACCCTTCGCATACTCAAAAAATACGTCCGGCTCTCTGTGAGCACTGATAATGGTCATCTCATAAGGGATGCCCAGCTCCTCCAAAATATCTGCCGCCTTTGCCATAACAGGCATGTCGGAATCACTACCCATTACAATACCTACCATAGGTTTTACTGCTTCTGCCATGATGTCCTCCTTGTAATCTCTTCATAATATTAGTTTCTCAGGTGGTTGCCCACCGCCTTTAGTTTACTAAAAATAAATGTGGTATGCAAGGTTTATCTTGAAATTTCGGAAATTTTGCCCCCCTACTCCTCAAAAGCCTCATTCAGCTTCTCCGTTCCGGACAAAACAAATCTTCCCTTCTCAATAATAACCACTCGACTTCCGTCCTTACGCACCGCTGCAAGCTCTCCCAACTCATCATAGGGAATGGTGACATCGGTGTGACAGTTGAAGTATGCCTTGCCGGGTGCCTTGTCTCTGAGTTTGGAAATCTCATTATCCCGAGCCACAATCTCCTTGCCATCGGGATTGTAAACCTTCACATCCTCCGCATGGGAGTAACAGGTATCACCCACTGCAAAATGAGGGCCGGTCTTCTCTGCAATCAGAATGGGGAACTTATCGTGAATACCGTATTTTTCTGCCACCACATAAGCTACCGTATTGGTACCAATGGCAAACTCGCCCATAGGTAGGGTCTTATGTCTAAATAACACATTTTCCCGGATAAAATTCAGATTTTCCTCCTCTGTGTCTAAATTAGAACAGTTATAACTTGCAATTTTACCCTCCTCAAAACGAAGTTCCAGATTTTTGTACTCCAAGCCGTTCAGATACACACGACTCACATGCAAAATCCCATCTGTACCATTAAGCACAGGTGACGTAAACACCTCTCCCACCGGAATATTGACATCTGCCACACAGTTTTCAAAAATCGTCTCCTTGGAAGAATCCGCAAGCTTCCACAGATTCACACGCAAATCCGTGCGGTTGTCTTTCATGCCTTTAATCTCACAGTAATCCGCCGTATCCAACACATCAATAATCCGCTGCTGAATATCGCGATACAGAGTATAATCCAAGGTATTAATGCGAATCACTTCATTGAAAAAAGCGTGATAGCACTCTCTGGTGTCCTGCATCCCAAGCTTCTCCAAAAGTTCCGTTCCAAAGGACTCCTGAATCTCCGGTATAGGGAACGCAATAATGGTAAAGCTACGCTCCTCCTCACGGATATACTGTCTCTGCAATTCACCTGCCATGGAGCGGTACTCCACCAAAAGCTTATTTTGCTCCTCGCTCATATGATAAGCCTGCGCCTTATTCTCTGGTGCAAAATCCCGCTCTCCAAAGGTCTCCACCACTGCCGGTCCTGCATACTCCGCAGCTTCTTCTCGATATTTTTCAAAAGCAGTACGGGTTACCTCCAACTTATGATTCATATAAATCTTATCCCAGAACAGTGCTTTGTCATCCTTATGGTCAAAATCATACTGGCGGTTCACATCTCCCCCATAATAGCCGGTCTTAAAAATAGAGGGATTGTAGAGAATACTGGTGGCTGCACGATAACACACCGCACGAAGACCCATCTTCTCAAAATTTTCCACCGCCACACGCATCATTCGTTCAAAGCCCAGACGATAACGAATTTCCACCGTTTTCTTCTTAGACAGGTCCTTGTTCGTTACCTCAAAGCCGATGCGATACCCTTCTGTGTAGGTATCTGCCATGGTGCGAATGGTCTCTTCAGGAAGACTTGCCAAGAAACGAGCTGTCTCCAACTCATTCTCACTGACATACTCACCATAGGCAAATAAATATCTTTCATCTGATAAATCCGCTGTCTTGATAAGTTCCACTGCGAAATTATTATCCGGCACCAACATTTCTCTGAGATGCTCTTCCACCGCAGTCTCTGTATAATCACTGACAAACCAGTAAAGAATCTGACGAACATCCTCCGCCTTGGGCAATCCGCTTACCTCTACCCCCTTCTGACGCAGCTCTGCCGCCTCACTCCACGCATAAGAAAATGCCGCATAGATTTCCACCAGAAGCTCCAGACGAATCACAATTTCTTCCAATCGCTCCTCGTAGATAAAGGGTATCAGACTGCGCACTTCCCGGTACAGGAAGCTAAGCATCCGCCCAAATTCCTCACCCAATTTCTCTACCGCATAGGTGGGATTTGCATAGCTTGTCTGATACCGTTCGGGTAACACATCCTCGTACAGTGCGTGATTTCTCTCCTTAAGTTTTTCCAAAGAAGCCATCTCCTGCCCTCCTGCAGACAGAAAACTTCCCGTATCCTCCAAAAGAATCACGAAATTAGCCACTGTAGCAAAATATTCCCCAAAATTCTCACTGAAACACAACTCCTTGGGAATCTCATATATTCTCTCCATCACCAACGCATAACGCTCCATCAGTATGGAATTACTTTCCTTACTCTGCATCTTTTCCTCCATGTTTACCTCCTAAAATCCCAGTTGCACAAGGAACACCAAAATCCCCAGTGCAATCAGATTCAAGATAATTCCCAAAACCGGAAACAATCGGAATCTGTCCTTCTCCTGCGCCGTAAGCACACCGAGAATCAATCCGGTCACTGAAAAAATTGCGGCCAAAAGCCCTGTAAGCCCATAGCTCAACGGAGCATTTCCCCCGCTCAAATAGGTCAGATAAATCACAATTCCCAGAGAACCGTTACTGATGATACCTAAAATAGCAGACATGATGGCCCGCTCAGAATGCTTTTTATTGGTAAAAATATAGTTTTTCCGTTTCATACAAATTTACTCACTTCCATACATAAACAAGGGCACTCCCGGCTCCCATGCCGCAGAATGCCCTATACATACCCGGATTAAAACAAAATCTTACGCTTGTCTGCCAAAAGCTTTGCGCCACTGACAATCAACATTACTCCGGATGCAACACCAATTACCATCACAATCACACCGATGACAATATTCCATGCTCCGGCTCCTCTCATGGTCTTATATATTTTCTCTTCCATACCATATCCTCCGATTTTGCTTTACTTTTCGCACAGCTTATGCACCGTAGGTCTCATAATACTGATCAATAGCTGCCTTCAAGGTATCATCAATATAAATCTGTCCCTTATAAGGCTTATTATACAGATGCTCAATAACATCTCCCATGGAAACGATGGCATTGGCATCGAAACCGTACTTCTCCTTAATCTCCTCTAGTGCACTCTTCTCGCCGCCTAAGCCCTTCTCCATACGATTCAGGGAAACCATCAGGCCAACAATCTCTACATTAGCAGCACCTCTTACCTTAGGAACAGTCTCCTCCATTGATTTGCCGGAGGTGGTAACATCCTCAATCATAATGACTCTGTCGCCATCCTTCAAAGTGCTGCCAAGGAAGCTTCCCTTGTCTGCACCGTGATCCTTTTCCTCCTTACGGTCAGAGCAGTAACGAACCTCTTTACCATACAATTTGCTGTATGCAATGGCAGTTACCACACTGATGGGAATACCCTTGTAAGCCGGTCCGAACAATACATCGAAATCATCTCCGTAAGTACTGTGAATAGCCTTTGCATAATACTCACCCAAGCCCATAAGCTGGCTGCCTGTCACATAAGCACCTGCATTCATGAAGAAAGGAGACTTACGCCCGCTCTTTAAAGTAAACTCGCCAAATTTAAGCACCTGACAATCCACCATAAATTCAATAAATTCCTGTTTGTACTGTTCCATACTGCTTTGACCTCCTGCGTTTGTATTCACCTCATACTACCATAAATCCACGAGTATTTCAATCAATTTGAATACAGAATTTTATCCTTTTAATAATGTTCGGCGTTGTAGTAAGAAGTATTACCAGAGAACAGGAAAAGCAGGCGAAGGAAGAAGCCATTATGGACTTTGTAAACGCCTACGGTATGCTAGGACTTATGACCGCCCTGCCTACTACACCGGATTTTATTACATATGAGGCCGTCTATCTACCAAAGAATCATTTCATCAAGGAAGAAAGCATCTCTACCGAGAAGTATCTGTCCTTCTTCCCTTTTGACAAAATTGATTTCCGCAAAATGGGCGTGGAATCCAGTTGGAGTACGGACAGCGTAGAAATGATTGCCTTGATTATGACCATGAAATGAGAACCAATTCCAGTTGTTGCAAATTATGCAATAACTGCATACATAAGAAATCACTAATAGAACCGGCGGACTCAAAACGGTCCGCCTGTAACTTTGTCCTTTACTTAATTGTAATATACTTTTGATTCTTGCTATTCGGTCTATCAGGCAATGTCATTGCCAATCTACCTTGCTCTAATAACGGCTTTATATGTCTACGTGCAGATTTTTTCTCCTTAAGCCCTAAAAATTCTGCAATTTCAAGAATACTTTTTGGTGTTGTACAAAACTTCAAAATGTGCTCAGCAGATTTTTTTCGCTTATCACTTTCTGCAACTAGGGTCATTTCACCTTCATCTAGGGTCATATCGGTCTTATCTAGGGTCATTTTGAATTTATCTGAGGTCATTTCTGTCTCATCATGGGTCACTTCTTCCATCTGTACCCTGTTATACGGTATGGAAACCACAATAGAATTTTCTCTAAATTCATAGGTTCCTTCACCATATACCTCTGTAATCTTCGGTACACCACGACCGGTTCGCTCACTGATATGCAACTGTAAAAACATATCGGAAAGCTTCTGATTTACCGGAACGGATTCTCCGGCATAAAACCCCTCTATGGTCTGTCCCGGCGGAATAGTACCACGAGACAAAATCTCAATTCTGTCACTGAATACAGTAATCATAGGTGCATTTCCCGTAGTCCACTGATTGTGTACAAAAGCATTGATAATTGCCTCTCTGTAAGCATCCTGATCGAATAGTGACACTTCTTTTCGTTCCACCTTGCGTCCACGCTCATCTGCCTGCGGAACATTCAACACTTCCCCATATTCCAGAACCTTGTCCAACGAAAAAAGCAGACAGGTATTGCCAAATTCCCGAACGGAATACATGGTTGACGCTTTATCTGTCCCATTAAAAATTGCAAAACGGATTGGAATATGGCTATCGTCCGAAAGTAACTGTGCCAGAAGATTATACTTTCCATTCTCAGTCAACAATCCCAAATTCTTCTTAAAATTCCTCTTATTCAATACAACACCCTTTGAGGCATAGTACACAAACAGCTTATCAAAGGTCAAATCCTGATACTCCGATTCTGTATTGCACATTGTTGGTACGCCAACTCGTAATATATAGAATAAATGTGATTCTCTCTCAGGATATTTATTCAAATTAACCTTGCTGGACCCTATTCGCAAATATCGATTACCATCGAAGCCTGTTGGTATCTTGGAAGCAGCAGGAACTACCATTACGACTACTCGTTTACCTTCCAAAGTAATCTCACGAAAGAAGAAATTATTATCAGGCATAACCTGCCTTGCAAGATAGTGCTCTAATGGTTCATTCTTCACATCAACTCTAAAGTCAAAGGTCGTACCTGTTATCTCATGTGTATCATTATTGACACCCCACACAAGGTAACCATTCTCCTGTCCTTCCAACGCTGCCGCATTCGATAAAGATGATATATATTCTCCAATTCCATTTGGTTCATACCAATTTTCTTTGAATTCAAACCAGTTCGCTTCTGTAGGATATGCAATTAGTTCTTGCACTTTTTTATTAAGATCCACGTTCATCAACTCCTACCTTGTTTTATTATGCCATTATTATACCTTTTCTACTTCATGGTTTCTACAATAATTTTTAAATTTACACTTACGTCCATATCAATATTTTTACAGAGTGCAAAGCAAATAACTCAGCCAGCAATATAAATGTTGCAACCAAAGGATTATCATTTGATTTTCCTATCAAAACTTCACCATTCCAGCCTATCAATGTCCGCATGGAATATATCAGCATAATGATTGCCCACAATTTTAGTATATTGAACCGTTCTTTCCACAGCAGGACCAACATCAATATTGCAGTTAATAATATCAATACATATACCCATTTACTTCCCACAATGATTGCTACACTAAGAATAATGTATACGGCTATGACAATAACACCCGACAGAATTTCATTAAGTTTGTTATTATCCTTCATTTTATCTATTTATCCTTTGAAAATATATGGTCTATAATCCACCCACTGACCATCCTTTAAAATTTCAAGCTGTCCCCACTGCGGCTTACCTATCGTACGCCCTTTTACCCGTATTGGCAAAAAGGCGTCATGCTGACAATCCGGCAAAGGATCATCCATATCTATCCAGCCACGCTCATCGATCTCATCATTCCAATCTTCATAAACCGATTCTACATCCGGATACCACGTATCAAAGGAACATTGAACCGCATCCATACTGCAATATTCAAATAAATAAACATCTTTTCCGGTTTGATACAGCATGATTTTGTATATAAAATCTTTATTGTTACGTTTTATCGGTTCCTTCTCATTTTAATTTGTACTAAATCTTAACATATGACCATTTTTCGCTACTTCCTTTGGCATTATTATTTTGTTCAGACTATTTGCAGCAGTTATTGTCCCATTGTACTTAAAAGAAATTACCGTTCGTGTTCTTCCCTCGTTATTCGTATCACTTTGCGTTTCAAAATCCCATGCTGCATTGTAAGACAAAATATTAATTACATTAAGCACTGCTTCATGCAAAATCTCCTGATTATAGGATTCTAGTGTAACCTGTGCATTTTCATATATCAGAGGATTCATCTCATGCGCTTTGTCACTAATTTCCTGTGCATTCATCGTACTAACTCCCTTCCTCATCGCCATTACAACCTCCGATACTTCTGCTGAACCCACTGGAATGCCTTGTTCTCATTGGAAGCAAAACTCTTTATACTTATCCTTTTCGGCTCTGTGCCAAGCACAATACCGTTACCACTTGCTATCATATACCATTCGACTTCTGCATCCTTGTAATTGCGAACCTCTCCCGCTATATTCCGGTACCAGACTCCGTCTTTATGAAAAATGACTGTCCAATTTTTCATATGTTTAAAAATATACACTCCGCCTGCTCCACTGATTAATATCCCAAAAACACCTACCAGCCACACACCAAACAGGTCATCAACATAAAATTCACCACCTATCGTACCAGCGATCAGACCAATACACATACCCAATCCCAAAGAAAAAAGGAGACCTATCTGAAACCCTACCATCCCATTACAATAATTACACACCAAAACATCACTTCTGTTTTGATATTCCTGCGGAATTTCGTATTTTATAAGCTTCATCAGGATTGTTTTTTTAAAGGTTTTTTTGATAGTCTTCTGTTTCTTTGGCTTTGTTTTCTTTTTCAAAAACTGGTCAGCGCGCTCTATCCAGTCCAATACAGGCGAGTTAGTATATAAAAGAAATCCCAGTACAAACAGCACCACGCCTATCACAAAAGGAACGTTATACCACTTCCTCGCCGGAAGATAAGCCCCTGTCAGCCAATCTTTCTTTGCTATATAATCCTTACTAAGAGAATTCTTTTTATATAAAACAGGTACCTCGTCTCCCTCCGAAAGCGCATAAGAAGAATGCCCCTCCGATACAGAACTTGTCCCTGCCCATCCTATACGTTGATACTCCACTTGCACGTGATAAGTATAGCTTCTTTTACCTGCATTCCAACTTGAGGTTGTATAGGTATCAGTCACGGTGCCCGTCACCTGTATATAATCTTTACTCTCTATGGCATCCGTTACCCTGCAAAAAAGATTTATGGCAAGGATGATGACTGCGATTCTAAGCAACAACTTACCGATTATTTTGTTAAATTGTTTAGTTTCCTCCTCGGCTGACAGTTCCTCCTGCTGCGTCGGCTTGTTTTTACTTGCTTTACATTTTACAAACACCCCCGCCGCAGTGAATATCAGACTCAGCATCACCAAAAGAATGCTTCCAAGATAAAATTTGTCCGCTATGTATTCTTCGAAGGAAGCAATATACATTCCCATGAAAGCAATTCCAACAACAATTAAATCAGTTCCTATGCTTTGATATCTTCTATAGTTATTTCTCCTTAACATGATTCCCCTTCTAACAGTTGACTATATTGATATTTTTCTCGGAAAACCAAATAATTACAGCCAAATACTACGCCGATTGATTTTCTGTATGTCGTCTTTATTTTTTGGAATAATGACTATATAATTATCTTCTCCGTACTATTCCTTCTTTATCGAATACTTCTCTCTAAACGCTTCATAATCTGCCTTGGCAATTTTATATTGCTCTCCTGCCTGCTCCTCATTCATAGAATACTCTGTCTTCTGTGCCTCGCCTTGCAGCGCATCTGAAATAATCCTTTTCAAATACTCCTTCTGGTCGTAATTCGCCATAACCAACGAATCTCTCACATACATCGGATTATTCCGCAGCAGTGCCACTTGAAAATCAACACCTTTTCCCTTCAAATAATGCCACAGAAATGTAATACAAGTTCTGGTGTTTCCTTCTCTGAAGGGATGGATACTCCATAATTCCAATAAGAAATCAGAAACCACCTCTCCCTTTTTCGCAGCCTTCATCCAGTCAATATCTGCATATTCTTGCAACAATTTCTCTAAGCGTTTCTCAATCTTGTGGTAGTCTGCATACTCTGCGGAACCACCGGACAAAACACGCTCGCTCTTATACAGATTCTCTTTTCGGAATGCTCCTGCCCATTCATAAATATCCCCGAACAAATATTTATGAATGTTTACCAAATGCTCCGCGTCATAGGTATAACTAATCCTTTCAGGTTTTACATCCAATCCCAACAACTTCGCAAACCCCTTCTGTATTTCAAACTTTTCCAAAAGTTCTTTATCACGAATGTTATATTTATTGATAAGGACATCACTTTCCGGATAACAATTTCTTCCACCACTCATACACTACGCTCCCAAATACTCAAATCTATCAATTCTGACTTCCATCTCTTCCAACGTTATTTTCCCAAAGATATACGAGTCCAAAACCTCCATAAACAATTCATCGGGACCATTTGTAGCACTTAGCATAATAGCCATAGCGTTTTCCACGCTCTTTCTCCTCGCTTCACATGCTTCCACATAACTTTGACTAATAAGCATCCCTTTATACTGTAAAATAGTTCTCATCATATTGATAACGTATGCCGGAGGATTTCTTCTTTCCTGTTCCCAGTCTTTCAGAGTAGAAACCGGAACATCAAACATTTTGGCAAATTTACTCTGACTTAATCCTGTTTGTAAACGTAATTCTCTTACTCCCATGATATTACCTCCACTTATTTCTCTCTATATAGTATACGGCATTGCCTACCATTATGCAAGGTGTTTCAAGAATTATGCCATTTCGAAAATTGCACAATCTATTGCCAAAAACTAATACTTTGTGCAATTTTCAAAATATTAAATGCAAAAACGGCAGTGAACTACCAAAAACCTCTTTTCACCGCCACTTTCGAAACTTTATATTTTTTATACTTTCGAAAAACCCATGCACCCGCCTCCCGGCAAGCACATGGGTCTCCACACCATTTCAATATGATATTTGACGTCTCCGTCCCCAAATCAGCTACATGCATCTTCTTGAGTTTTCGCATGTTTGGCTGTGTTTTTAATTACATTTTGCGGCAAGATTTGCATTCTGTTGAAATGACGGAGATTCCAATATATGTGATGTAGTTATCCAACTCATTACTCTTTATCCTTTTCTACCAACATCAGCTCATCTCTCAGCTGTATAATTCTACCTTCAATTTGCCTGATTATTACCATAAATTCCTCATCAGATTTTCCAGTCGGGTCTTCCAAGCCCCAATTATCATCAAATGCTCTGCCGATAAACGGACACCCCACATTACAGCCCATTGATATCGCTATATCCGGATTTGGAATATCAGAAATCAATTTTGAATGTTGTGTAAGTTCCATATCGATACCGTATAAATTTTTCATAATACGCACCGCATCCTGATTGATTTGAGGTTTCGTTTCCGTTCCGGCAGAATAGCTTTCGAATACATCCGAAGCCAAATGCTTTCCTAATGCTTCTGCTATTTGGCTTCTGCACGAATTATGCACACATATAAAAGCTACTTTCTTCTTGGACTTTTTATATAACGGACATCGTTCTTTGATGCACTGCTCATTTTTTTCACTAAAACAACATTCTATTTTTTTATTTTGCAATTCAATATCGTAATTCTTATTTACATATTGAATTGCTTTCTGAAAACTCAGAAAAGCATCTCTTTTGCAGCATCTCGGTCCCCCTGCCTGTGACAAACTATACAATGCCTCAGAGGTAAACTCCATGTGTTTTCCCCATGAAGCATCAGAACTCAATGGCCCCGTTCCATCAATAATAGAAAGGGCTGCCCCCATAGAACTCACTGCACCACATACTCCCCACATACCACAAGTTGCTCCCGGCATTTGCAAGCCTCTTCTCATAAGTTCAGACAAGCTGTTCTGCAAATCAATTTTACCACCGGCATTAGAAAAAGCAGTCAACAACGCTGCTCCATCCAATACATGATGTTCCGGTCCATGTATTCTGACAAAATCCATTTGAGCTATATTACAAAAAATTTCTATAGGATTTTCACTTTTTTCCAGTAAACACGCTTCAATAATTTTCTTTCCTCTTTCTTCCATAATTCTTTAATGCTCCTTTTATTTCTTTTCCTCTTTCAGTTGCTCTCGAATTGCCATAATCTGTTCATAATAATCCGGATGCTCGATTTTAATATGTTCTTCAATTTCTTTACGGTGCTTCTTTAACAATTCAAGCCCGTCCGGGTTTAACTCTTTAATTTTTTCTTCAATAATCTTACGGCGTTGTTCAATCTGCTTCTCAATTTTCTCCACCTCAAGTGCAGTACCTTTAGCTTTTTCAAGCTCACTTATATGTATTTCCAGACGATCCAGCAGTTCATCTTCATCAAAAAGTCCAATTTTGCCCCATGAGGTATCATTTTCAGCTTCCATAAGCGTCTGCATATTAATTTTCTTAGCCTGCTCAAGATTCTCTGCAATCTCTACAACAAGATGTTCCATCCGTTCTTCCGCGCTGTCACCAAATGCCCACTCGAATTCTGCCAAACGCTCATTTGCTTCAATATACGGAAAATCTTCCTCTTTACCCACACCTTCTAAAGGATATGGTTTTTCAACACCCGCTGCACGAAGCGCAAGCGTAATGGTTCTTCTAACCATTCCTTCCTCTATAAGATACCCCATACCAAATGAATGGAGCTGTTCATTTACGGCGCTTCCATGCTCTGTAAGATATAAATGTATACCTCTTGCTTTTAATTTTCGATGCATTAATACAAGTCTTTCAGCGGCTGTGATGTCAATACTACCTATTCCTCTGGCATCAACAATAACCTGTTTCGTATCCTCCTTGATGGCATTCTCAATATCCTGTTGAAATGCATTTATATTTGCGAAAAACAAGTTACCGCTAAACCTATATATTACCGTATGCTCAATCGCTTTTGCATTGCGATTGCGATTCAAATTATAAAAACCTTCATGCCCCGGAATAATTCCAAGATATGTCTTGGGTGGGATAACTGCCCGAATAATAACCTGTATAAAGGATAATACAACACCTATTATTACTCCATATATAGTGCCAAGTAACAGCACTCCCAAAAAAGAAGCCAAGAATATTGCAAATTCTCTTTTATCGGCCTTCCATGTTTTGATTGCAATCTTAGTTTCTATAATGCCAACAAGTGCGCAAAACACAATTCCTGTCAGTATAGGAACCGGAAGATATGCCAGAATTTTGGTTCCAAAAAGAAGTACCACCACCATTGTCCCTGCTGCCGACAATGACATAAACTGTGACTTACACTCATATTGGTCAGCAATTCCGGTTCGTGACACACTACCATTAATAGGACAACCTCCAACCAAGGCACTTGCCACGTTACCCGCCGCATAAGCAAGCACCTCTCTGTTATTATTAATTTTGTAATCATTCTTTAGCGCAAAGTTACTCGTTGCAAGCAATGTCTGTGCAACCACCACCAATGCTATGGTAAAGGACAATACGATTATATCCTCGCCATATATTTTTAACATGGACATATCAGGAAGTATAAACCGCGGCATTCCTCCTGTCACTTCCGGCAAGAACTTAACACCGTATTCTTCAATATGAAACACCACTGTCAATATCGCACCAATCCCCATCATCAGTACAGACATCGGGAATTTCGGCACATACTTTTTAGCAACAAGTATCATTATAATAGTGACAAGACCCAGTACCAGAGACAGCAGATTGAAATGAACCATTTCGTCTGCAATATGTCCTATAAGCTCAAATAATTCCCCTGTTCCCACTGTCCCCCCATATAGCTTGGGTACAATCATCAATATAATTGTACATCCAATCCCGGAGATAAATCCGCCCATCACAGGCGTAGAAATATAATTCACCAGTTTTCCTGCTTTTACAAAATAAAATATCAACAGCCAAACGGAGGTGACCATAGAAATAACCGGCACAATCTTCATTGCTTCTGCCGACTCCGATACAATTCCCATACTTGCCAGAGCTCCACCCACCATTGCAGCCGGTGTTGCGTCTACTCCAAATACAAATTGCGGCGATGATGTAATCAGGCAATACGCCAAAATAGGAAATACCGAACAATACAATCCATAGACCGGCGGTAGCCCTGCCACTTGCGCATATCCCATGGAAATAGGGATTGACACCAGAGCTACTATAATTCCTGAAATAATATCTTTTTTGAGATTGTCTTTTCTAAACTGCTTCATATGATTAATCATCTTCTCATTGCACCTTCTCTTAAATAACTCCTCCATCATTTTATCAGCAAATGAAGAAAATGGGGAGCTTTTTTTGCAACCGATTACTTAATCAGCTTACGCAATAGTCAGCCCGGATACCTTCAATCCACCTACACAATACCCAATTTTAAGGAACGTTTTGAAGGATATACAAAAGCAATAAAAGAAAACGGAATGTCTCCATCCCGTTCCATTATTCACAAATTGTCGCCCTCTATTGAATATGATTGCCATCGGTGCTTTAAAGACCTTCAAACTCCGCGGTTATAAAGTTCCGGAAGAAATATCTATCATAGGTTTTGACAACATTTCCGAAAGTCGGATTATTGAACCTGCACTTACCACAATGGACGTACCTCGTCTTTATATTGGTCAGACTGCTGCCAAAATCCTTATCGAACAGGTACAAACCAAAAGGATATATCCTACCAAAATTGAAATATCCGCAAAAATGGTGAAACGGTTTTCTCATTGTATACGCCAAAGCAACATTTGAGTCAGGGCAAAACGGTACTTATATACCAATTCGGAAAGATATTCATTCATAATCATGGGGGCTTTGTGGCGTTTTCTTCGTTTTTATGACATATACACTTTCCATTCGTGTTAAAACATGGACTATTGGCATAATTAATATTCCGCAACAAAAATTACTTACTCCATGTATACAATCCCAAGGAAATCCGGCCGCAATCCAAGCAATCATTGCCTTGAAATCCAAACCGTACATAATTGCTTGTGCTGGAGCATATAGCGTGCCAAACAAAAATCCGTGAGCCAAACATACTACCATATAAACTAACGGCCTTAATTTCTTAGGCATTTTCTTGGGCAGAAGCATAACCACACCCCAAAGAACTGTCCATAAATACAAATATGGTATCCACCATGTTGAAAATCCACAGAGCAATCCATTTAAAAACACATAAGTGTAAATAGGATATAGTGCCTTCTTTCTATATACCACTGTAAATGCAATTGTGAAAACACCTAGCAAATGTACATTGGGCACCACCTCCATAATTGCTTTTGAGGCATACATAAGTGCTCCCAACATTGCAAACAAGGTTATTTCTCCGGTTGACAGCTTCATTACTTTTCAACCTTAAAAGAATAACTGTCCCCTGCGATAATTTTAGTAGAATCAACACCTAACTGTGCATATTCACCGTTGACATAAAATGCCCAATAGGTCTGGTCTATATCATAGTCTGCAGTGATGCCGTTTACGGTCTTAACATAGAGACCATATTGCCCTTCTTCACCTGCTATCAGATTATGTTCCAGTAAAGCTTCACCTACTGTCTCTTGGTCAGTATGAATCTCAAACCACGTTTCCTTTCCATCCTTATCTACTACAGCAAAATCAAACTCCGTCTGACCCTCACCCAATATCGTTTTTTCCGACTCTGCATCTTGTGCAGTACTTGTGCTTGTCTGGGTTGCACTGCTGTTTGTTCCATTACATCCTGTTGCACTGAATGCCATAGCCACAATAAGCATCATACAAAGAAGCAATGAAATAATTTTTTTGTTTCTTGATTTCATTTGCATGTCTTTTCTCCTTAAAATTTTATTAATTCAATTGTTGTTAGAAATCATCTTGACAATTTTCTCATAATGCTCCGGTATATGTGGAAAGGTACATTCCTCACAAACCTTTATATGTTTATTATCCTTGTCTATATAGCTATACGTTCCGGGACAATCCATGTTATACAAAGGGCAATAACAGAACAGACAATTGATATGCGCCACGGTCTTATGACAAGGATAATACTCACAATCCTTATTTTCAAAAAAGTGATAGGAATTTCGCATATTCTCTTCTCCCTAAAAATACACACTGCTTTTTTGCCGCAATCAAAAAGCCCCTACCACACGGTAAGGGCCAATGTAAACAACATCAATAAACAGCGTTATCAAACATCGCTGTTTATAAATCGTACTACCAATTACTCGTGGCATCAAAGCAAACGCTTTCCGTACAACAATCAGGCAGGTCTCCCGGCTTATAGATCATCGCATCTGCCGCCTTCCCGGTCTCCCAGTGGCATATCGGCTTCTGCTCCCTAAATACGGTGACGAGTTCGTACAGGATTCTCACCTGTTTCCCTTTTCACCGGAACCAACTGTATGTATCTAACAATTGTTCCGACACCTGATTGCTACATATTCAATTTCAATTATTCTAACATATCAGAACCAATTAATCAACCCTCAGCCGCAACTACATGCACCTGAGCTTTTTCCACCTGATGATTGATAATTTTTGCGGCCTTTATATGTAGGCCGTCCACCTGAAGATCAACCACCTCTCCGTCCTCCGGAATGGTTCCCAGTTCATTCAGGACAAAACCGTTAAAGGTATCTACCTCCTCATCATCCAGATTCACGCCCAAGGCTTCACAGACATCCTCCAAATCCGCTGAGCCGGCTATCTCCCAAGTATTTTCCGCCGTTTTGCGAATGGGCTCCTCTTCCGCTTCTGATAATTCGTCGTTCAAGTCTCCCACCAATAATTCCACCAGATCATTGAGTGTGACGATTCCGCTCATTCCACCGTATTCATCCAGTACAATAGCCATGGCATGATGCTCCTTACGCATATTACGGAACAAAACATCTGCCTTCACGGTCTCTGGCACAAAATAGGGTACTCTCACTGCATTTTCTATAATGGCCTCCCTATCCGACTGGTCCATACGGAAATATTCCTTGGCATTCAAAATACCGACAATCTTGTCTGCTGTACCGTCACAAACCGGATAGCGGGTATGTCTGCTGTTATAAATAACTTCCTTCCATTCCTCAGTGGAATCATTGATATCCACCATTTCAACATCTGTTCTGTGTGTGAATATTTCCCCGGCAGAAAGATCATTGAATTCAAACACATTCTGTATAAATTCTTTTTCCTCATGGTCAATGGCACCTTTTTCACTGCCCACATCCACCATCATGCGGATTTCTTCCTCACTGACACTCTCTTCCTCCGCATTGGGGTCAATTCCCATTAATCGAAGCAAACCATTGGTAGAGATTGTAAGCAGACCCACAAGGGGCGCAAAAGCGGTAGCAATGGCACTGATTAATGAGCTCAGGCCCAAGGCAAGAGGTTCCGCCTTACGCATTGCAACCTGCTTTGGAAGCAATTCTCCAAATACCAATGTAAAGTATGACAAAACAATGGTAATGAGAACGACCACCATAGAATCCAAAACATTTACAGGAATGGTCACTCCCAGGCCTACCAGCCAGTCTACCAGGACACCCGAGAAGTTCTCTGCTGCAAACGCACTTCCCAAAAATCCGGATAAGGTAATTGCCACCTGTATGGTTGCCAGAAATCTGGCCGGCTGACTGGTAAGCTTTGCCAGACGAACTGCTCGCTTATCCCCCTCCGCAGCCATTTTGGCAAGCTTATTATCATTCATAGAAATAACTGCAATCTCTGCACAGGCAAACACTGCATTTAACATAATCAAAACAACTTGTAATAAAATCATTAAAAGAATTGAATTTTCCAATTTTCTTCCTCCAAATATAACAAAACAAATAAAAACACGCAAAAAAACAAGGCCTACTCATACTTTCACAAGTACAGACTATGCCCTATCATTCCAATAAGTTATATATCGGAGGTTCAGTTGTATAATTCCCGTCCCCGTCTTCCATTTATTTCTGACTGTCTCCTTTCTTTATTTTGCTGTCATTCTATCAAATCTTTATGCGTTTGTCTATAGAATATTTACATATTTTTTCATAATTTGCCTGTTATACATACAGATAATCCGGCAAATTCTTGCCGGATTATCCTTTTTTACATATTTTCTTTATAACTGATCTATTAAATCCTTATAGAAACCAAAATTATTCTTGCCACTCTTCTTGACCCGATACATAGCCTCATCCGCACATGCCATCAGTTTCTCCATGCTGTCCGCATCCGCCGGATAACTTGCAAGACCAATACTGCCGCTTACATTACGACTCTGCCCTGCAAGCTTAAAGGGCTTACTGAACAACTGATGACACTGGAAGGCAGACCGCTCTACAATCTTGGGCTGGGCACTCTTAATCAGAACAATAAACTCATCCCCCGCAAAACGGTAAGGCTGCAAAATTGCCGTCTTCATGGACTTCAATCTGTCCGCAAGCTGCTGCAAGGCCTCATCGCCTGCCGAATGCCCGTAAGTATCATTAATCTGCTTAAAACCATCAATATCCAACATCATCAACGTACAAGGCGTCTTCTCTGCTATCACAGCACTCAAGTCACTGATGAATTTACTTCTGTTGGGAATCCCTGTAAGGAAATCGTGCATAGCCGCAGACTCCATAATTTCATGAGCTTCCTTTAATTGATCCATCAGCTTCCTTCGTCGGAAATTATCGAACACAACCCAGCCGATAACCGCTAAAAGAAATGCCACAAACGCACTTACCGGAAGCAGTACTTCTTTGTTGCGCTGCCAGAATCCCGGCTCATGATTCACTATGTCAGCTCCCTCAGGAATCAGTTCCATATCAAGGCCAAACTTCTGCATGACCTTTTCATCCACACAATATATATTGGGGCTCTCTGTAATGACCTCGATGTCTTCTGCTGCTTTACCATCAATGATATCCATTGCAATCTGCGCCGCAATCTCACCGGAACGGTGCATGGATACAACATTACCGCCAAGCAACCCCTGACCGATACCGCCCTCTACCATGCGCAGGGCAGGTACATTGGCATACTGCGCAATTAACTTTACCGACTCCTCATTGGTATATTGCTTGCCACTGGCATCCTCTGTCATGACTATGTAAATCAATATGGAATCTTCTCCCACCAGACCGATTTGATGTATCAACTGAGCTGTAGTCAAAGAAGAGGTATTGATTTCACCAAATTCCAAATCAGGATATTTGTCCGCATAACTGTAGAAGGATTTTCTTTCCGCCTGTCCGGTAATACTGTCATCCAAAATGGCAACCACTTTTGTGGCTTCGGGATACAACGTCCGTCCAAACTCAATATTTTTCTCTACGGATAATTTCTCAACCACACCGGTTATGAGCGGATCCTCGGAAACCTCCAAGGCCAGTTCCGTATCATTCACCCCTTCAAATACCAAAGGAATCCCCGCAAACAAATCCTCCTGATGCTCCACTGCAAACAAAAGTGCCGCATCGTCTCCCAGAATTACCACATCATAGGGAGCCACCTGCGATAAACGATACTTTAACCCCTCATAAAACTGTTTCTCAGAGGTCTCGTCATTGACTCTCTTGGTATCCATAAATTCATAATCCAGAACTGCCTGACCATCCACTCCGGCCTTGATACCCTCTATCTGAATCTGCACGGTATCCCAGCCATAGGAATAGGAACTGATAAATAGAATTCTTCCCTTCTGTCCCGCCTTCCCGGCCTGTACATTCATGACATTTGTGAAAATCAACGCCCCTGCCAGCAATGCACACAAAATATATGCACTTTTTCGAAGAAATTTTATTTTCTTCATCTTATTCATCTCCATGTGTATAATTGTTCTACTTTTCCCCCTATCCTAACAATCATATCATACATTTGTCATAAAACAAATAGAAAATTTGTAAATTTTTATAAAACAAATGCTTTTTTATTATGAATTTGCAAATCCAAACAGCTTCTCCAATAAATCCTTAAGGCTCTTTAAATTCTTAGCTACAATCTTAAACTTAACTGTCTTGGATCCTGCACAGTCCTCGCCATCAAACGTGGTGCCGTTCGCACTTACCACCACGCTTGCGGTTCCCTTATTTACGTTATTCACATAGGAAACCTCATACAGCTCTGCCGGAACATCCACATACTGTCCCTTACCGTTCTTCCTGCACTGAACCTTCACAGTAGGCGGCTCTAACTCCTTACCTGTATACTCCATCTTGGTAAACTTCTTGTCACCGTCCCAGAAGGTCACTTTGGCCTTGGACAAATCATAAACAGGCTTCTTGCAAAGCTTATAAGAGGCAGTTGCATAATCTGTCTCCTTTGAAGGTGCGTAGTTCCCCTTTCCCACAAGCTTCACATAAATCGTCTTACTTGCCTCGCCTTCTTCCAAGGATATCTTATTCCTGCCCTTAATCTCATCCTTAAGGTCTGCATCCTTGTAATACGTTACCTTTACGTCAGAAGCTTTCAGCATCACACCATTGATGGATACCAGCGGCTTGGAAATGTAGGTTCCGGGCTTACCGGAGTATACCTTGTCTCCCACTACAATCTTAAGACCGGCTACCGCATTGCTGAGAGGCATGGGCTTGATGGCAAAGGTTCCTTTTAAAGCCTTACTTCCATTATAGTTGCCTTGGAACTTGATGGTATACTTAGCAGTGCCCACCTTCTTGTTGTTGCTATAAGAAATCTTATAATCCTTACCCTCAGTAAGTACCTCTTTCGTGGTCTTACAAATCACAGTCAGGTCATGGCCAATCGTGACAGCCTTACCTGCAAAGGCGTAGCCCTCAGAATCCACGCCGGATACCACCATGACTCCTTCTTCCTTCACTGCAAGAGGCTTAATCGTGTAACTCTTGGTCACCGTTCCGGTGTACAGCCCCTGACCGATTACGGTAACCTTTACCATGCCTGCATCCACAACGTTATCGCTGTAAAATACCTCGTAGTCTTCGCCCTCTTTCATCTCTTTTTCGCCAGACTTATCAGCTACCACAACCGTAGGTTTCTTGGGCTCTCCCTTACCGTCATAAGTAAGATTGGTATCCTCCAGCGTTACTGTGAATTTCTTCCGTTTATCCACCACTTTTACGTCAAGAGTACAGCTTCCTGTAAAGTTGCCCTTACCCTCAACGGTAATGGTGCCATTCTCAGTAAACTTCTTGGTCTTATCGGCATTTGCATAGGTATAATCCTTTGTACCAAGCTTCTTGTGATTGTAATTCAGCACAGGTACTGCCTTGGAGCCTTTAACCACAACAATGGCACCCTTCTTCACATCCGCATCTCCAATGTCCTTCTGCTTAATAGTGAAGGTCGTAGAGTTACTTCCGGTCAGGTTGCCCTTTCCGGTAACCGTAATCTTGGCATTTGCGGAAGCCTTCACATTGTTGGTGTATTTTACGGTGTAATCTACCCCTGCGGTAAGCTTCTCTCCGTTATTGGTAACAATGATGGCGGGCTTAATTGCACTTCCGGTGTAGACATACTCTTCCCCCTTATTGGCAAGACGTACTCTTAAACCGCCTCTTGGTGCATCCAACCGCTCCAACCAGTTGTCATTGCCCGAAGCCACATCAATTAAATCCCAGTCATCACCGGTATAACAAACCTTCCGAAGAACCGTGCCGGATAATACGGATTTACCGATTTTTGCAATATTTGCCGGAAAGGTAAATTCTTCAATACTCACGCAGCCTCCAAAGGCATAATCCCCTATGGTGACAAGACTGTCCGGCAGACTGACCTTCTCCACTGCATTACAGCTTCTGAAAATCTGACTCCCCAGTGCCGTTATACCCTCCTCCACCACAATTTCTTTAATATAGTCCTTGTATTCAACCCACTCCGGGAACTTGGCTGAGTGATAATTGTAGGTTCCTCCGGTACCGGACAGGGTGAGCACGCCCTCTTTTGTCAAGGTAAATGTGATATTCTTACCGCATGTTCCCGACACCAATACCTCTCCTGCCGTCATGGTATGTACGAGATTTACCATATTCTTGGTCAGATAAACATCCTGCTTACTCCAATTCACAAATCGAATCTGACTGCCACATCCCTTTAAGGTATTGTCATAACATACCGCGTATTGACAATCCGCCGGAACAACAATATCCATGTCAAAGGGAAAGTCCTTGTACACCAAATCACTGGTAAACTGTGCATTTACAAAACAAGCCGGAATGGTGTAGGTATAAATGCCCTTATCCGTATAGATAAGCAGAGTTCGCTCCTGCCTGGTATCATTGGTCACGCTAAAATGCGTCTGACCATCCTCCTTCCACACAGAGCCCACATACAATCCATCCGTTCTGGAAACGCCCGTTATCTCAATTGTCTTGTCTACCTTTGGATAAATAATGCCGTATTTGGAGGCATCTCCGAATCGTATTCCCTCGAACTTTACATCCTCAAAGGTAAAGTCGTCATATTTTGACTCCGCATAAATGCTGTAGCCGCCACCATTTACCAACATATCCTTGAATTTCAGATTCTTGGCATTGCTAAACTCAAGCTGTAACATAATGCAGGCATTCACATAAGCAGCCGTCCCCTCCGGTTTCAATGCCGGAATCTCAAAACGACAGTTATTGTAGCTGACATTCTCTACATCCGTTCCCTTAATTCCATATATCTGCGTACCATCTATATGAGCACCCTTGTCTGTCACCATGCCTGCCATATCGGTGAAAAAGCAGTCATTTACCTCAATATCCACAAAAGGAACCAGACCATCAGAAAAGGTATGCCCAAACTGACAGCGATTAAAGGTACTGTTACTTCCGCTAAAATTGGTTATTGTACAATTGTTAAATTCAAAGGAAAGATTTGCGTCTGTTTTGCCCACAGCCACACCGCTAAACTTACAATTGTTAAACACAAGCTTTATCTGCCTGTCCACCTTATCCTCATTGTAGGACCAAAGGGAATGCTCCGAAAAATCATAATTCTCTATATAAACAGTACCCGAAATATCTTTATTGCGATAGTAAAAATCCAGTACAAACCTTGTGGCATTGCTCCCGGGAATAATCAAAACTCCTCCCACCATCATGGGATTGTCCGTGTCCATCTTAAGTACTGTCAATTCTCCGCTACATCCTGTATTGTACCTGTCAGGAATTACCTGAGTGTCCGCCTTGGTGGGTTCGACCTTGTAGTCCATATCAAGTTCCTGCCCGTCACCGGTACCATATCCCCACTGCCCATCGGTACCATCCTTTCCATCACCGGAACCATCGCTTCCATCTATCGTTCCACCTGACGATTCCGCCATTCCCTGCTCCGATAGACTATCCTCTTCTCCAATAATAGTACTCGTTCCTGCTACCGCACTTTGCCCCTGCTCAGCATTCGACATGACCGCCTCTGTCATGACACCTCCTGCCACAAGTGCCATGGATAGCACTAAAACCATTATCCTCTCAAAGATTATTCTTCTCCTTCTTCTCATAAACCTACTCCTAACACTTTTATATCCAGCAGAATTATTATACCACGTGCGCCACCTCCAGTCGACATTTGTTATCAGTCCCATTCTATTTCAGCGTCCTCTATTAATCTTACTACAAATAGCTTGCAGGGCAGCGGCACCTGTTTTCTTGCTCCAATGCCCCAACCACTTGATTATACTCTGAACGTAGCGTGAACCACCAAAAAATTGCTGCTCTACCCTCCTGCCGGAAATCCAGTTTTCGCTCATTCCATTCCCCAAATTCCATCTTCCCCGACCTTAGCTGCGTTCTCCCCATTTGCCACCGCGCAAAAACCCCGCGCAGTCCTTACGGACCACGCGGGGTTCATCACACTTTATAATTGTTTGCAAAAGTTTGCTCATCAGGCAACTGCTTCTTACAGAGTTACGCCCTGCTTGAAGATAGCCATATCGTGGAAGCCTGCTTCCTCACTGCGTACCAGCTTGCCGCTTGCAACCTCAACAACGAAGTCAAACAGTCTCTGTGTCTCATCGTTCATGTTGCTGTCCTCTACCAGAACACCTGCGTTGAAGTCAATCCAGTTGGACTTCTTGTTAGCAAGAGTAGAGTTGGTCGCAATCTTCATGGTAGGCACGGGAGACGCAAAAGGTGTTCCACGACCGGTGGTGAAGAGAACGATGTGTGCACCGGATGCTGCCAGTGCAGTTGCTGCAACCAGGTCATTACCGGGTGCGCTCAGAAGGTTCAAGCCGGGAGTCTTAACGGTCTCGCCGTATGCAAGAACACCCTTAACCAGAGCACTACCGGACTTCTGAGTACAACCAAGAGACTTATCCTCAAGAGTGGAGATACCACCCTTCTTGTTACCGGGAGAAGGATTCTCATAAATGGTCTGGTCATGACGCTTGAAGTAATTCTTGAAATCGTTAATCAGGCAAACAGTCTGATTGAACAGCTCCTCGTTTGCACAACGGTTCATCAGAATGGTCTCTGCGCCAAACATCTCGGGAACCTCTGTCAGAATGGTCGTACCACCCTTGGAAATCAGAAGGTCGGAGAAACGTCCTACCAAAGGGTTAGCAGTGATACCGGACAGACCGTCACTACCACCACACTTCATACCGATAATCAGCTTGCTTACGCTGATGGGCTCACGCTTGAAGGTAGCCGCATAAGCAGCCAGCTCCTTGATAATCTCAACGGAATCAATAATCTCATCCTCATGCTCCTGAGAAACCAAGAACTTCACACGCTTGTCATCATACTCGCCGATATAAGGCTTAAGTACGTCAATATTGCTGTTCTCACAGCCAAGACCAAGTACCAGCACACCGCCGGCATTGGGATGATTAATCAAATCAGCCAGAATCTTTCTGGTGTTCTCCTGGTCATCGCCCATCTGAGAACATCCGTAAGGATGGGGGAAAGTGATAACCTCACCAACACTCTCCATACCGTCTCTGTTGGCATCCAGCCACTTGTTAGCCATCTTTACAATAGCCTCAGCTACGTTATTCACACAACCAACAGTAGGGATAACCCAAATATCGTTACGAACACCAACCTTGCCGTCTGCACGATTGAATCCCATGAAAGTAGCATCCTCAGTGGTCTTCTCCTCAACGGGAGTAGGCTCATAGGTGTACTCAAGCAAATCGCCAAGAGCAGTCTTCACGTTATGTACATGAATCCAGCTACCGGTTGTGATAGCTTCCTTAGCGTTACCAATACGATAACCGTACTTGATAACCTCGCCACCCTCTGCGATATCGCAGATTGCCATCTTGTGACCTGCGGGAATCTCTTCCTTGGCAGTGACGGAAATATTTCCGCCTTCTGCCTCTACAGTGATAGTCTCGCCTGCAGGAATTACCTGCAGTGCTACTACTACATTATCGTTGTCGTTAATTTTTAAGAAATTTTGCATAATGCTGCCCTCATACCATTTGTCTTAATGTCATCGAGATAATTGGTTACTGCCTCGGTAAGACCGGGAACCTTGTTCAGATCCTGACCGTGGAAGTCCTCTCTGCCAAGATATGCAGTTACGAACTCAGCGGTATCCTTACCACTGTTGTCACGGAAGAACTCAAGTACAGGCATATCATCCTTTACATTGTACTCCTCACCATTTCTGTTACCGATGAGAACGCCGTCTCTAATCTCAGAACCCGTGTAGAATGCCATCAGTGCAGCGATGGAGAAGGTCATATGTGCAGGAAGCTTGCCAAACTTATCTACATAGCCAAGAAGGCTGGGCATACATCTTGCTCTCCACTTGGAAACGGAGTTCAGGGAAATTGCAAGCAATGCATGGTCTACATAAGGGTTATTGAAACGGTTTACTACCTCACCTGCGAACTCCTTCAGCTCATCTTCGGGAAGTGTCAGGGTAGGAATAACCTCGTCAAAAATAGTCTTGTTCATGAACTCACGAACATCTGCGTCCTCCATGGACTGTCTTACGATGTCGTTACCGCACAACCAGGAAGCAAGAACAAAGGAAGTATGCGCACCATTCAGGATACGAACCTTTCTCTGCTTGTAAGGATGATGGTCATCGGTAAAGATAACGGGCATACCTGCACCGGGAAGATCAAACTCCTTGCTGATGTCCTTGTCGGACTCGATTACCCAGAGACCAAAAGGCTCGCCGGTAACCATGATACGGTCCTCGTAACCAAGCTTCTCCCATTCTTCCTGCTCGGTAGCACGGGGATAACCGGTAACAATACGGTCAACCAGAGTAGAGGTGAAGATACAAGCCTCCTCAACCCAAGTTTTGAACTCATCGGACAGACCCCACAGCTCGATAAGCTGCATTACACACTTCTTCAGCATGATACCATTGTCATCGATAAGCTCTACAGGGAGCATTACCAGACCCTTGGACATATCACCGTTAAAGGTCTCGAATCTATGATACAAAAACTTAGTGAGCTTTCCGGGGAAAGTCTTGGGAGGATTCAATTCGAACTTATCGGTATTGTCAAATACGATACCTGCCTCAGTGGTATTGGATACTACAAAACGAAGAGTATCAATCTCAGCCAGACCCATGTACTTCTCGTACTCATTGAAGGTATCAACAGCATCTGCAACGCTGGTTACCTGACGATTGATAACAGTAGCCTTGCCATCTACGTTACCACGAAGGGATACGGTATACTGACAGTCCTGATTGTGGAACATGTCCAAATTACCGAACTCGATGGGCTTAATCAGAACGATATCACCGTCAAAAGTGCCTGCCTCGTTTGCTACATCAATCATGTAGTCTACGAATGCGCGAAGGAAATTACCCTCACCAAACTGAACAACCTTGATCGGTCTCTCTTTCTTGCCTGTCATTGACTTGTTTAACATTTCCATTTAATTTTGTCCTCCATTCTGCGCTCCCCGCGCATCTTAAGTTTTGCCGGACAAGCCGGTTTATCCATACTAATGAACTTACTATAACACATCCCAAAAACTTTTTCCACATATAAATGTGTATGTAAGTGCTTACAATTTCGTATTTTACAACGATGTCGTAATTTCGTCAATAGGGCAAAATTGTGGTTTTTTACCTCAAATTACATAATTTTTTACTACTTTTGTGACTTGAAAAATGTATATCCTTTCTGTATAATCAAAATTAGTCTTATGAAACCACTTACGTCAGAGAGGTACACTCCATGACAATTTACGACATTTCAGAGAAAGCCGGTGTCTCCATCGCCACAGTCTCACGTGTCTTAAACGGCAGTTCCAATGTGAGCGATGCCACAAGACAGAAGGTACTGGACGTTATTGAACAATGCGGCTACACTCCCAATGCTTTTGCAAGGGGACTTGGGCTGAACACCATGAAGACCATCGGCATTATGTGTGCTGACAGTTCTGACCTGTATCAAGCCAAGGCAATTTATTATATGGAGCAAAAGTTGCGCTCCAATGACTACAACAGCATTCTCTGTTGCAGCGGCTATGAACCGGAGGCCAAGGCAGGCTCCATGAACCTTTTGATTAATCAGAAGGTAGACGGTATCATCCTCTTGGGTTCCAATTTTATTCACGAGCAAGACGAAGACAACCGCTACATTTTAGACGCGGCCGGGCAACTCCCTGTAATGCTCTTAAATGCTGCTCTGGATGCTCCCAATATTTACAGTGTGGTATCTGATGACAAGACTTCCATGTACGAGGCAACCAAATATATGATTACCTCGGGTGTAAAAGATATTTTGTACTTTTACAATTCTGATTCCTACAGTGGCAAGCGCAAACTTTCCGGCTATCTTGCGGCAATGGAGGAGCAGGGGCTGAAACCAATGCAAGAATTTTACCGGGGCTCCCACGAGGACATTCCTGCCATGACCGAACGTTTAAAGGCTCTCCGGCAAAGCGGGACATCCTTCCACGGTGTTATTGCGGCTGACGATTCACTCGCTTTGGCTGCTGTCAAATATGCCGGTAAAATGAATTTGTGCCTTCCCGATGATTTATCCGTCATAGGCTTTAACAACTCCATGCTGGCAACCTGTTGCCAACCGGAGCTCACAAGCATTGACAACAGGCTCGAACCCCTCTGCCAGCACTTAATCGACACCCTGATGGGCGTTCTGGCCGGCAATGAAATGCCTCGCAAAACAGTGCTGTCCGGTGAGCTTGTGAAGCGCGGCACCACTTACTAATTACGGTACCAATAAAATTTTACTATATATCATTCAAACGGAGGAATTGAAATGAAAGCATTTATGGACAAAGACTTCCTGCTTGAAACTGAAACAGCTCAGAAGCTGTATCACGAAGTAGCAGAGAAAACCCCGATTCTGGACTATCACTGCCACATCAATCCCAAGGAGATTGCTGAGGACCGTCAGTTTGAGAACATCACTCAGGTATGGTTGGGCGGCGACCACTACAAGTGGCGTTTCATGCGTTCCTGTGGCGTTGACGAGAAATACATCACCGGTGACGCTTCCGATTACGAGAAGTTCTGCAAGTGGGCAGAGTGCCTTGGCAAAGCTATCGGCAATCCCCTGTTCCACTGGAGCCATCTGGAGCTGCAGAGATATTTCGGTTATAATGGCGTTCTGAACGCCAAGACCGCTGACGAGGTTTGGAACCTTTGCAACGCAAAGCTTGCTGAGCCTTCCATGAGCGTTCGCAACCTGATTAAGCAGAGCAACGTAACCCTTATCTGCACCACCGATGACCCCATCGACTCTCTGGAGTGGCACAAGAAGATTGCAGAGGATGACAGCTTTGACGTAGTTGTTCTTCCTGCATGGAGACCTGACAAGGCTATGAACATCGAGAAGCCTGAGTATCTGGATTACCTTGATAAACTGGCTGCAGTTTGCGGCATGGGTGAGATTAACACCTTTGCAGCTTTGAAGGATGCTTTGAAGCAGCGTATGGAGTTCTTTGCTTCCATGGGTTGTAACGTTTCTGATCACGGTTTGGAATATGTTATGTATGCTCCTGCATCGGACGAAGAATTGGAGGCAATTTTCTTAAAGCGCTTAAATCACATGATTTTAACCCGCGATGAAGAATTAAAGTTTAAGACCGCTTTCATGGTCTT
>JAZQMG010000072.1:0-16918 GCA_045543175.1 Acetatifactor sp.
TATCGTGGACGTATGTGTAAATCCCACAGACCCCTGGGCATGGTTAGGACTTATAGGTGATGCGGTTGACTTAGTTCCCTGCGTAACCGGTGTAGGAGAAGCGGTTAAGGGAGCCAAGTATGCTGTAAGGTATGGCGATGAAGCAGGCGCAGCAATGGCTGATTTTTTCAGATGTCTTGGAAAGTCGGATAAGGCAAATGATGCATCGAAGGTGGTTAAGAGTGGCACAGGAGCAGATGATATTATTCAATATGAAAAATTGAAATCTCAGTATGCAGCAGACGAAATATATAATGCCGATAGAGTAGGTAGTGCATTAAAGGAAGATCCAGCACATAGAGCCGCTAGTTATTTATCTAAAGAACAAATGGCAGGTGGTAGAACCTACAGCATTACAGGAGGAGATAATAATCCATATACCTTATTGCAAGTGCAAGGACAATTGGATGGAGAAAATGGAATTTTTGAATATGTAATGGATGGAGCAGGACAAGTGACACACCAACGATTTATCAAAGGGGGGATATATACTGGATTTCCAAATCAAGTTGTTCCTAAGGGAGGTTACTAATCATGTTAAATTATAAAATTGATTTTGATAGGATATGTAATGTCATATCGAGTTGGACTTGGGGGGAATTGGTGTTTGGGATAGAGAAATCAATAATTACTATCAAGGATGTAATATCATATGCGAAAACAATCTTATCGGATGAGTTAGAACAATTTAATTTAGTATTAGAGCTATCAATTTCAGAAGAGGATGAAGGGAAAACGATACTGGACGAATTGTTAAAGATCGAAAAGGAGCATGATATTTATCTAATCAATAACAAATGGATGTTTGCAATTATATATGATGCATATATAAATGACAAAAGCAGTATATTTGATGTTACAGAAGATGTATATGCAGAGTTTGAATATCCAGAAATAATAAGTAATCTTGTAAGATATATGCCATGTGAAGATCATCGCTCTATGGAAGAAAAATTGCTTGAATATTTAAATGAAAATATGAATATGTTTAGCGAGTAGTATTTTTTGCTTTATTGGTAATCATTTTATTACTTTCTTGATGTCACCGATAAATATAGGACAATCCTTCTTGAAAAAAGTTTAATTGTAAGAAAATTCGATATAGCAAAAGTGCTGTTAGCAAATAATGCAAAGGTAAATAATATTTCAAACGAAGGATGTAACGAATTTCATTATATTGCCAGTAATATTAATCATGATGGTGCTTTAGATACTGCGAAAATTTTGTTAGATAGAGGGACATTTTTGATGGCAAAAGAGAAGAAATATGGCAATTCTGCATTTTTTGCATTGTGTCAGGAAATATTCAAAGTACGTTCTGTTGAGGGATTAGATTTCATAGAGGCCTGTTTTGAGAACGTACAGGAGTATGATACATGTAACAAGATGGGATATAGTATCAGAATGCTTATAAACGAAAGAGGAACCGATAAGCTAAAACAGATGATGGAGAGTAGAATATGAAACAAAGCATGAATATGGGCGGCTCAGTTGTCTCAAAGAACATTTTAGAAAAGAATGGAAGAATTAAATGGTGTTTTAGAGAAGAAAGTGTTAATGCAATTGATAATGGATGGAGATTTTTGTCTGAAGCGGATACAGATGATTATCTACAAGATGCATCAAATATGGTTGTATGTGACTGGGGAACACTTTTTGAGATTGAACCCGCGATTGCTCCTATATTTAATATGCCTGTTGGAACAGATTTGACGTTAGTATATGAGAATGAACGTAAATATTTTATTTTTACCGAAACAGGAGAAAAATGCACATTTTAGCATATAGGCACGCTTTCTGTTAGTTTGAGATTTCTAAATTGAATAAAAGTAGTTGCTCTCCATAGATGTCTTGGTGATGGAATTTTTCTTCTTTGGAGCGTTTCCTTTATAGGTTGAATATCAAAGTCTTTCGAAGTAATCGCATGTGCAGGAACGGCTTCCAACTCATAGATTGCTGAATGGAAAGTACTTGTAGAAGAAAAAAGCGAAGAAATTATAAGCATCGGACAAACGAACAGAGCGTTTAGTAATTTAGAAGAAATACAAACAGGCAAAGTTACATATTCCAGAATATCAGTACAACAACGGCTTGCTCCTCTCGGAGACCACAGGCAATGAGACCCTGCGCTACTACTACGACAGCGCAGGAAGAGTAGCTTCCATTGGTTACCAGAAGGGAACTGCCGCAGAGGTGGGATACTTCTTTACAAGAAACCTGCATGGGGATATCATTGGAGTATACCAGAGCAGTGATTCCAAGCTCATTGGAACCTACGAGTATGACCTGTGGGGTAAGCTCATCAGCGTAAAAGAAGCAAGTAAGGGAATCGATACCAACGGTATCCTTACAAAGAATCCCTTCCGCTACAGAGGCTATTACTACGACAACGAGACAGGCTTCTATAACCTAAATTTCCGCTACTACGACCCTGCCATCCGAAGATTTATCAGTGCAGACAGCACTGCCCTTCTGATGACCGCAACCACCTCTATCGGTTGCAAGAACCTGTTTAATTACTGTGAGAACAATCCGGTAAATGGTAAGGACAGCAGTGGTGCGGTAATCGAAACACCCTTTGACTTGGTGACCTTGGGCATCAGTATTGTGGATGTATGTGTGAATCCTACAGACCCTTGGGCATGGTTAGGACTTATAGGAGATGCGGTTGACTTAGTTCCCTGCGTAACCGGTGTAGGAGAAGCGGTTAAGGGAGCCAAGTATGCTGTAAGGTATGGCGATGAAGCAGGCGCAGCAATGGCAGACTTTTTCAGATGGCTTGGAAAGTCGGATAAGGCGAATGATGCGTCGAAGGTGGTTAAGGGCAGCTTTGAAATTGCTAATTTATCTAAAAGTGCTTTAAAACATCCATTAAATCGTCATACGCCAGCCAGAGTAGCTCAACAATTTTCGCATATGAGTGATGAGGCAGTTTCAAATTATCTGAAAAATGTCACGTTTTTTAATCGGTCATGGACAGAATCGCAAATTACAGATGCATTAAATTATGTATACAAGAAAGCTGTAGCCAATGGAGTAGTGACAGGAGAGTATAGTTTTGAATATTTAGGAGATACAGTTACAGTTTATCTGGAGGAAGGAGTTTTTAAATCTGGATATGGAGATTATGTATACTCATATGAAGAAATCATGAGTTTATTACGAGAATAGAGAGGAGAATTTTAAAGTATATATGGATTTAAGAAGGGAATAATTAGAATGATAAAAATGAAGTGGATTATTACAGATGATTTGTCAGATATTACTTTAGAGGAATTCGAAAATGAGTGGAATGGAATTGTATCTGGATATTTTGAATTCACGATTAATCAAAACAAAGAAGGTTTTTGTCCACAAAGGATAATAAGTGAAGCTGAAGAAGGAATGGAAGATATTTTATATTGGCTGAATCATTTATTAGAGGGAGTCAATATGATAAAAAAGGATAAGGAATATGAAATGTTTCTTTTAACTATGAATAGGTACAAATTAGTTATGAGGTTAGAAAGTTGTATGTACATTTCTTTTGTGGAAATAAAGAGTAATGAGGTCAAGTGGATAGAAAAGGTCAGTATGCAAGAGTTCGAAAGTGAATTGTATAAAAATATAGAAAATTTTTTACAATTTATAAAAGAAACTAATCCAGTGTTAATGGAATCAAGATGGGTTAAAAAATTAATTTCTTTTAGAGGCTAATATTTGTAAAGTCATTATTTTTCAACTTCTTAAAGTATCAGGTTATAATGGATTGAGCAGGACATGTGACGCACCAACGATTTATTAAAGGAGGGATATATACTGGATTTCCAAATCAAGTTGTTCTCAAGGGAGGTTACTAACCATGTTAAATTATAAAATTGATGTCATTCGTAAAATTTAACTGGAACATCCCTTTTTCCTGTGTTACAATGCAAACAAGGTATAATCCATGTTCTTTTGTAGTGCGAAAGGGGAAGCATATGCGTAAGACTTCAAAGATATTATATACACTGGCAGGTGCAGGAATCATTGGTATGCTGACAGGCTGTGGTGCCGAGGAGCCCATGGCTTCCATGCAGGCAATTGTGCCGGAACAGGTAGAAAGCTCTGAAAGCGCTCAGAGACCCTCTGCAGACAGCAGTCGCCCCGGTCAGATATCCGCACCCATAGATTCTACAGAAATTGGAAAAGAAGAAAATAAGTCCGCTCAGACAAATAATACAGCCAACAGTAACGTTTCACCGGAAACAGCATCCAAGGAAAATACCTCCTCCGAACCCGCTCCCGGCAAAACAATTGAAGTGATTGCTCTGGCAGACAGTGAAGAAGCGGCTAAAAGCATAGCCCAAATGTACCAGATAGACCTCAAATCTTACAGCTTGGGTGTGGCCGTATATACCACTGATAAGGAGTTTTCCACGCTGTTACAGTTGGGAAGAGACAACGATTACCCGACCCTGAGCCTCAATCACGAGGTACAACTCTATTAAATCAATCCGGCAAACACTTGCACCGCCACCACTGTCATAATACCGGCCACCACGATAGACAGACTGCTCATGGCACCTTCTATCTCACCAAGTTCCATGGCCTTGGCAGTGCCTAATGCGTGAGCAGAGGTGCCGATGGCAAGACCTCTGGCAATGGGTTCCTGAATACGAAACAGCTTACAAATACTCTCTGCGGCTACATTTCCCAGAATACCGGTAATACTAACTGACACAACTGTCAGTCCCATAATGCCGCCTTGCTTTTCGGAAACACCAAGTGCAATTGCCGTGGTGATGGACTTGGGCAACAGAGTTACATACTGCCCATGATTCAATCCAAAAGCCAGACTCATCAGATAAATGCTCACCATAGCAGTCAATACTCCCGCTCCGATACCTGCAAATATCGCGGCGGGATATTTTTTGAGAAGTTCCAATTTCCGGTAGAGAGGGATTGCCAGACTTACCGTAGCCGGAGTCAGAAAATACTGTATATACTTTGCTCCATTTTCATAGGCTTCATACTCCACATCAAATAATAATAAAAATCCGACAATGATAAGTACTGCAATTAACAGCGGATTTGCCAACGCAAAATTGGTTTTTTTCTTCACCCATGCACCCACCTCGTAGCAAAGCAGGGTAATCACCACACCAAAAAAGGCTGAGCCTGTCAACATTTCATTCATTTCTTACGCCCCTCCCTGCTTCTGATAATCCCTTGGGAAACACGTCCTGTAACCACCATAATCAAAATCGTGGACACCACAGAAATAACGCACAGGGGAAGCAACATCTGCTTCATTGCCTCCACACTGGTCATGATAGACACTGTGGGCGGAACAAAAAGAATGGGCATAATCTCCGTCAGGAAATCTGCCGCACCCTCCACCTTTTCCAAAGGAATTATTTTGGTCATCAAACCAATTAACATAAGCACCAGACCATACACGCTTGCCGCTACCGGAATGGGTATCAAATACTCCATTACCTCCGCAATAAAGGAAACCGTCATAATAATTGACAGTTGCTTGATAAATTTCATAACTCACTCCTACATCTGATGTCTGACTACACCGTACTCATCATCCATTCTAAAATATGCACAATCCCGCTGGCTGCCGGTGAGGAATCGATACATTTCATCCTCATCCAGATTGACCATGCAGCAATAACATTCATAGTCTTCATCATACACATAATTGACACACATGTCACATGCACTCATTGATATCACCTTCTCTTTCTCAAAAGAGCCTTCCGCAATCGGTTCTATCCTTCTCCATGGAGATACGCATAGATTTCCCGCTTTCCTACACCTCTGTCCTTTGCCACCTGCTTCATAGCGGATTTATTATCCATCCCTTGATTTTCATAGTATGCCATGTGTTCCTCAATACTCATACTCTCCCAAGAATGAATCTCCTCCTGACGCATCTGCTCAAAGCTTTTGCCCTCCAACACAAGCACATACTCTCCTCGAGGCTCTTCCTTTTCATAATACGCAAGGGCATCCTGAAGCGTTGTGGGAAAAACCGTCTCAAATTTCTTGGTAAGCTCTCTGCACAAGGTAATTCTTCGCTGCCCCAAGGCCTCATACAACTCCTCCAGAGTTCTCACCAGATGATGAGGGGCCTCATACAAAATAATCGTGCGCGTCTCTTCCTTCAAATCCTGCAGCACCATTCGCTTTTCCTTTTTATCCGCAGGAAGAAATCCCTCAAAGCAAAACCTTCTGGTAGACAGTCCTGACAAGGTCAAAGCCGTGATACAGGCCGCCGCTCCCGGCAGGGATGTCACATGAATGCCGCTCTCATGACACAACTGTACCAACACCTCACCCGGATCAGAAATAGCAGGAGTTCCCGCATCCGTAATCAGAGCAATATCCTGACCGTTCATAAGCTGTCCCACCAGTTGTTTCGCCTTTTCCACCTTATTAAATTCATGATAACTGGTCATGGGGGTATGAATTTCAAAATGATTTAAAAGCTTGATACTATTGCGGGTATCCTCTGCCGCAATGACGTCCACACTGCGCAAGGTCTCCACCACACGGGGTGTCATATCTCCCAGATTGCCGATAGGGGTTGCACACAAATATAAGGTTCCTGCCATCTGATTTCCTCCTAATAACCGTACACATCCCGAATCTCAGGCATGTACACACCGGGTGCTTCAAAAATGATAAGTGGCTTCTCCACCGTCATACGTGGTTTTCCGCCCCGCACTGCCTCCACCAGAACCATATTAGGTTCCTTGTCTACATAGGGATATACAAGCTGCATACGCTTGGGTTCCAACTTGTATTGTGACAGCATTGTCATAATCTCTGCCAATCGAAAAGGTCTGTGTACCAGATAAAAATGACCACCGGGCTTTAAAAGCTTTGCGGTGGCTTTTACCACATCCTCAAACGTACACAAAATCTCATGTCTCGCAATGGCCTTGGGCGCATCGGGATTGGTCAGACCATGCTGCCCTATCATATACGGTGGATTACAGGTAATACAGTCAAAGGAAGCAGACTTGAATATCTTATCTGCTTCCTTGACATCTCCTGTCACAATATCAATTGTATCATTCAAACCGTTCATAGCCACGCTTCTGCGGGCCATGTCTGCACTTTCCTCCTGAATCTCAAGCCCTGTCAGGTGGGCACAGTGATATTTTGCTGACATCAAAAGGGGAATAATACCCGTGCCGGTTCCGATATCCAGAAGAACATCCTTTGCATTTGCATGAGCAAAGCCTGTCAACAGCACCGCATCCATTCCAAAGCAGAATTTCTCCGGGTTCTGGATGATATGATAACCATTGCGCTGCAGGTCATCAATTCTCTCCCCTGGTTTCAGTTGCACTTCCTGCATTTCCATTCTGCTCGGGCTTCCTTCCTGGTCTGTTGTTTCTTCTGTCTTTTCTGAAATGACGCTCTCCGGAACGATTATCATTTCGAGTATCCTGTCGGCTTTCTCCATTTCCGTCAAAACGATTGTCCTGTCGGTTTTCTCCGCGATTCTGACGATAATTCCTGCGGTCACCACGATTCTCTCTGCGACCCTCGAAACGGTTGTCTCCACGATTATCATTGCGATTGTCGCGTCCTTCACCACGGTTATCTGCACGACCTTCTCCGCCCTCACGATTGCGGTCTCGCCTATGCTCACGGTTCTCGCCACGCTCATTTCGATTGCCAAAGGGACGACGATTCTCACGCGCTCCTTCTGCCTGCTTGTCCGGTCTGCTGTTCTCGTTAGAAACTCCGTCCCTGTCCTCAGTCTTAATCTCAGACAGCTCATCCTTCTCTAAACGCTCTAATTCTTTTAACTCCTCAGGAGACAGCTCCATGCGCTCTTTCTTGGTATGCTTTCTCTTGAAATGAAGCTTGCTTACCTCGTACTCACGAATCTCCTTGGTGTCACCTTCCTCCACCACAACCTTTACAAGCTGTCTGAGTACATTGACACTCTGTACCTCACCCTTGCTTCCGTCCTCTGCGGTTACAGTATCACCGATGTTGGGCAGATTACGATTCAGCTCCTCGTAGGTTTCCTCCTCATTTTTCAGACAGCACATCAGACGTCCGCACACACCGGAAATCTTGGTGGGATTCAATGACAGATTCTGTTCCTTCGCCATCTTGATAGACACCGGAATAAAATCGGACAAATAGCTGTGACAGCACAGAGGCCTTCCACAGATACCGATACCACCGATAATCTTGGTCTCATCACGGACACCAATCTGACGCAACTCAATTCTTGTCTTAAACACACTGGCCAAATCCTTTACCAGTTCACGGAAATCAATACGTCCATCCGCGGTAAAGTAAAATAAAACCTTATTATTGTCAAAGGTATACTCCGCATCAATAAGCTTCATATCCAAATTGTGCTTGCGGATTTTCTCAAGACATACCTTGTATGCCTCCTTCTCCTTCAGACGATTCTCCTGCTCCTGCTCCACATCCCTCTGACTGGCAATTCGAAGCACAGGCTTCAAAGGCTGAATTACCTTATCCTCCTCCACCTCACGGGCATCGGATACCACCGTTCCGAACTCAATTCCTCTTGCAGTTTCCACAATCACATGGTCTCCGCGCTTTATCTCAAACTGTAGCGGATCAAAGAAATAAATCTTACCCGCTGTACGAAATCTCACTCCAATTACTTTTACCATAATCTATACACCTCACTTATTAATGGCTCAAGTAAGCACCTGAGCCATTTCATTATAACATACCTATTTTTAAAAAACTACCGTAAAAATCTGGACTTAACCGTTCTCCTGAATGGTCAACAGTAAAAGCTCCATTACAAGGTCAAAATTCACATTGGCATCCAATCTTCGCTTCGCTGTATCCAGCGCATTAATCACCGTTTCAATTCCCTCATAGCTGCTGCGCTGAGCACACTTGCGCAATGCTCCCAGCTCCTCTCTGAATACCAGATGATTGGCATCCTTAGTAGCCTTAAACAACAGCACATCCCGGTACCAGATCGCCATAATATCAAAATAATCATTGATTTCCAGTTTATATTCGCCGATTTTCTTGATGGCAGCCACAATCTCATGCAACTCCATATCCTGAATATACTTCAGAAGAGACAAGGCCTCATTCTTGACATTTTCAAAGTCCTCACTGGAAGCCAACGCCTTAGCTTTACCGATGTTTCCTCTTGCAAAGGCCACACACACATCTGCCTTATAATCCGGCACCTGCAATTCTTCCATCAAAAACTTGCGTACCAGTTTATCAGCCACAGGCTTCATGTTCAGCACTACACAACGGCTGAGAATGGTAGGTAGCAATGCATTTACATTGCTCGTGAGAAGTAGAATCACCGCATATTCAGGAGGCTCCTCCAAGGTCTTCAAAATAGCATTCTGAGCCTGGGTCGTCATCTTCTCTGCCTCATTTACTATATAAATCTTGTAGGGGCTGCTATAGGGCTTGATCGCCACATCATTGTTAATCTGGGCACGAATATCGTCTACGCTGATAGTATTGGGTTTTTCATGCCCTACCCGAATAATATCGGGCTGATTTTGAGACAATGCCTGTTTACACGCATGACACTCCTGACAGGGTTCAAGCTCCCCCTTTTCACATTGCAGTGCCATGGCAAATACCTTGGCAATGTACTCCTTACCGGAAGACTTCTCACCATTGATAATGTAGGCGTGAGAAATCTTTTTGGTCGTAAGGGCATTCTGCAAATGCTCCTTAATCTGTTCCTGACCGATAATATCCGCGAATTTCGCCATATGTACCCCTCCCTGTTTTCCTAAGTAAATTAAGTAAAAATATCTAGAAGCAATCCTCTGATTTCCCCAATTTTGTCGAGGATTGCAAGGTTGTCCTTCTCGTCCTTCATAAGCTCCTGAGCAAGCTGATCCAAATTCTCATCCACCAGTCGGATAATTCCGTACACACGATGTCGTCCTCGTCTGTCCAGAAAGTTTTCTCTGGAAAAGGAATGAGAATGGGTCACAACCTCATTCAAAAACTCCTTTACCAGACCGCGATAATGACGCATATCCTTTACGTCACGCTTCTTGGCAAGTCTGTTACCCTGCATGGTAATCTCTTCCATCAGCCCACTTAACCTGGCCTGAAGCTCCGCTTCCTCTATATTACTGGCTAGCATAAACTTAAAGGTACCATCGGTGGGTGCCGTGTTTTGCGTCTGATCTACCGAAACTGTCTGCTGTATTTGATTTAATTTGATTTCCACAGACCCACCTCCTTGTCCCATGAGAACTAACTACTCTTTATATCGACATTTTCTGCTCTTTTATGTATGCCTGAATTTCATTCAGGCAATGCTCCAGATTGTCATTATAGAAACGTCTTCCTATACCTGCTTCGCTTATTTTCTCCTCAGAAAAATCGGTACTGTCCGCCAGAAACCGCCTACACATCTCTTCGTAGCCCGGTTTGGCCTGCTGCATTTCCCGCTCAAGAGCACGCTTTAGACGAACTCCGTCATCCAGTTCAATCAGCACCGGAAGCACATTTTGCCGACCAAAATAGGCCTGCATGCTTCGATAAGCCTCCAACGTCCCTATCATCACATAATCTGTATCGCCCCCCGGCACAAACTGTCCGTCATCCACGGTAAAATACCGCCAGATGCCATAGACTGTGTGATATGCACGCTGCTCAATAACCTTTTCGGCATCAGAGAACTTTTGAAACCCTGCCTCATCCGTAAAATGATACTCCACACCCTCCTGTTCCCCCGAACGGATTGGTCTGGTGGTATACGGCACAATGGTTCCAAGTTCTCCAGAACGTTTCAATAATTCTTTGAAAATCGTATCCTTGCCGGATGAACTTTTACCCATAAGATAAAAAATCTTACCCATTATTATACTTCCACCACTCTGATCATATTGGTCATACCGGTAATGCCAAGAGGCACACCTGCCGTGATAACTACCTTGTCGCCCTCTCTTACAAGACCGGCACGCTTAGCCTCCTTCACTGCATCTGCAAACAGCGCATCAGCAGTCTCTGCCTTGTTGAGCAGAAGAGGTGTTACACCCCACATCAGGTTAATCTGGTTAGCCACTCTGTCGGACATGGTACAACCAATGATAGGGCAATTGGGCTTAAAGCGTGCTACTGCAGCGGCGGAAGCCCCGGAAAGAGTTACGGAAATGATAGCAGCAGCCTCCAAATCCGTAGCGGTATAACAGGTTGCATGGGCAATTGCCGTGGTAATATCATTTTTGTTTGCAGAAGAATTCCAAGCCATTCTCTCAGCCTTAGCCATTCTTCCCAAATAGTCAATATCATTCTCTGCCATCTCTGCAATACGAGCCATCATCTGTACTGCTTCCACAGGATAGCTTCCGTTTGCACTCTCACCGGAGAGCATGATTGCTGTGGTACCGTCATAAATAGCATTTGCAACGTCAGTGGTCTCTGCTCTGGTAGGACGAGGATTCTTAATCATGGAATCCAACATCTGAGTAGCAGTAACAACAAGCTTACCCTTTGCATTTGCAAGCTTAATCAGTCTCTTCTGGAGAATGGGAAGCTCCTCCAAGGGAACCTCTACACCAAGGTCACCACGGGCAACCATGATACCGTCGGAAACCTCCAAAATCTCCTCCACGTTCTGAATACCCTGCATATTTTCGATTTTAGCAATAATCTTCATATCGCTACCGCACTCATTCAGAAGTTTGCGCACCTCCAAAATATCCTCCTTGCATCTTGCAAAGGAAGCCGCCAGGAAATCAAATCCAAGCTTTGCACAGAAAATCATATCATCTCTGTCAGATTCACTGATGTAAGGCATGGAAAGGGTTGCGCCGGGTGCGTTCACGCCCTTATGATTGGAAACAAAACCACCGTTCATTACACGACAAACAATCTCAGTGCTGCGGATTTCCTCAATAATCATCTCAATCAGACCGTCATCAATTAAGATTTTTCCGCCGACAACAACGTCATTTTTGAGATTCTTATAAGTGATGGTTGCTCTCTCATTGGTACCCATAATATCTTCGGTGGTCAAGGTAAAGGTCTGACCTGCAACCAATTCCACCTTGCCGCCCTCGAAATCGCACAGACGAATTTCAGGTCCTCTGGTATCCATGAGGGTTGCAACATGCTTGCCCAACTCCTCGCGAACCTTCACTACCATATCAAATTTTGCCTTCTGCTCTGCCTTGTCGCCGTGGGAGAAATTAAATCTCGCTGCATTCATGCCTGACAGCATGAGCTTTCTCAAACACTCCTCGTTCTGGCTTGCGGGTCCGATGGTACAAATAATTTTTGTTTTTCTCATGTTTTTACTCCTCTATCTATGTTTTTATTTTAGCTTATTTATATAATTGTCTTGCGACCAATTAACGAAATTTCATTTTGGAATCCTACTTGATGACAGGAAGCAGAAGGATTCCGTTCCGCTCTGTAATTCCCTGAATCTTTAACTTTTTATGTCGATAATCCAAAAGCTGCTCATATAGCTTTTGTGTAAATACCTCGCCGGGAACCATCAACGGTACACCCGGAGGATATAAATTAATAAACTCTGCCACAGGATGACCGATTGCTTCTGACATCTCTGTCAGTTCCCACGTTTTATCCCATGCCTCCGTCAATGAATAGGCGGCTTTGATTTCTTCCTGATAGAAAAAGTTTTGTCTCTCTCCTGTCTGTACCTGTTGTGCCAGATACACATCCAACTCCATCAGTGCCCGGGTCATGCGCTCATAGGCTTCCTCACCGTCTGCCACAGTAAACATGGCCAGACAATAGCTTCCCGCTGCCATCTCGCATTGCAGATGATATTTGTCCCGCAACATATCATAAATCCATTGACCGGAAAATTCTGCCCAGGCAGTGGAAATGACCAGTTTACCAATATCCTGACGCCTTGCATCAATCTCCGCAAGCGATACAAATTGCAACACTCTACAACTGCTAAGCTGTTCGCACATCCTATAATAACGTTGTCGGAACGACTCAAATAACCGGGCTCCTTGTTGCTCCAGTATCTGCATGGCATCATTTATGGAGGCCATCAATACATAGGATGGGCTGCTGGTCTGGTAAATATGCAAAAACCTTCGCAAGCGTTGCCTGTCAATCAGTGCTCCGTTTACATGTAAAAGGGCAGTCTGGGTCATAGCCGGCAACGTCTTATGAACACTGTGTATCACCAGGTCTGCGCCCTGCGTGCAACTGCTCTTGGCAAAACCCGGAGCAAATCCCAAATGGGCTCCATGGGCCTCATCCACAATCAAAGGTATTCCTTTTTTATGAACTACACAAGCAATCTCCTCTATATCAGCAACTCGTCCCTCATAAGTGGGAGATACAATCAAAACAGCTCCAATACCCGGCTCCTTATCAAGCGCCTCTTCCACCTGCCTTGCAGTGACTGCCTCCTGAAACTCAAAGCCTTCCGCCTGCTCTGCATAAAGATAGGTTACATGAAGCTTGCGCAAATATACTGCATGATAAGCAGATTTGTGACACCCTCGGGCCATCAGAAGATGTCCGTCCTCGGGAAGTGCTGCGCTGACTGCACTGAGAATACCACAGGTACTGCCATTTACAAGAAAAAAGGACTCTTCGGCACCGTAAAGTCCGGCTACCCGATTCTGTATATCCTGTAAAATCCCTTCCGGCTGATGCAAATTATCAAATCCGTCGATTTCCGTTATGTCAATTTCCAGTGTCTGCTCCGGTATCTGCCCAAGCTGCATTCTCTTGTGACCGGGCATATGGTAAGGATAATAGTCACTTTGCCCATAAATATGCAGTTGTTCAAACAGGTTTCTATTCTCTGACATCTTTTCTGGCTCCATGTCCCTTATGGATATGAAATGTCTCCAAAAGAGAACACCATTTATCGGCAGTAGTCACAATCCATGCCTCCCTGCACATGGGCGGAATTATGGTCAGCGGCCACATATGCTTTCTAATAATCTCAGCTTCTCTGGGAGTCAATTCATACTCCTTGGAGGCATTCTTGTAAGCAATACCCGGATGAAACAAGCCATGCAGCTTATATAGGGGTACATGCTCCGGACTGTGCCAGTCATAAAGAAAATAATCGTGCAACAATGCACCTCTTATCAGTTCACGCTCATTACAGCGAATGCGCAGCTTTTCACTGATTGCCAGACTGTACTTTGCTACATTCATGCAGTGGTTATTGACCGTCATATTGCCGTGTTGAATGTGACTGCGCGTAGATTTAAAATTATCCGACTGTAGAATATCCTCTGCAGCAGAGTTAATTCTCCGCTGCAAATCACGCTGTTTTTCGTAGGCCTTTTGCCAACGTAGCGAAGATTTTGCATTGCGTTCCTTTCCTCGCTGACGTACTGTTTTCTCTCCCATTTAATCGTCCTCATCATCTGAATCGTAATAATCCGGTTCAGGTAACACTCCGGGCGGATAATAATAACAAATAACCGGAAATCCCTCTGACACCTGCTGATAGATTTCTCCCGCCTTATCCAAAGGCAGATTGATACATCCGTGAGAGCCGTTGGTCAGATAAATATCTCCTCCAAATTCCTCTCGCCATGTGGCATCATGCATACCGTAATTGCCGTGATAGGGCATCCAATAGGACACATGCTCCGCATAATCCCCTCCGCGAAGTATCGCGTTAGTAGTTTTATAAGTAACTCCAAAAACACCCTCCGGCGTGTTGTAGTTCTTACTCATATCTCCTGATACAAAATCTGTCTCTAAAACCAAAGTACCATTTTGATAAAGATATAGATGCTGATGAGTCATGTCTGCCTCAACATAACTGTTACCGATATCATTCATCCCCTTCCAGGGAGCTTTGTGGGCATATACAGGTTCTCTGTCACAGACTACTCCTGACTCAATCAGTTTCAGTAACTCCTCGGTCTCTGCTTCATAATCTGTCAGCCAACCGAAGGCACCACTGGGGAGTGCCAAATCATATCCCAAAGTAGTACGAAACATACGACTCTTGCCATAGGTGTCATACATTTCCGCATTTTGCTTTACAAATTCGCCTATAGCATCCCGGTCCAAACTAAGCATTCCATTTTGCAAAGACACCCATTCCTGAATCTGCGTCCCGGATAGAATGACTTCCTGCGTATTCCAGTTATACTTAATCTCCGTTTTCAACCATTGATTGGCCTGCGCCAGATTCTGCTGTAAGGTCTCGTCAGATGCCATCACAGACGGTTCAAGATAACAGCCCTTCTCCTCCAGACTGATTTTTTCTACGCTCTCTGCAATAGCAGCTTCTATCACTTCTTGAGCAAGTTCCCTGTTCAAACGAGTCCCCTGCACCTCCGGCACAAGTACAAACTCACCCGCTTCCTCCGAATACCCTTGAATGTACGCATCCTCGGGAAGCTTTGTAATGGTCTCGTCAAACGAATCCTGATTGCCCAAAAACGCTACAAATTTATCCGCATCATAGGATATGTCTCCTTGTATATGATACTCAAAATTTTGTCCAATGTATATAGGCCATAAAAAATGATTCTGCTGTTTCAAAAGCCTATCTACATCTTCACTTTTGATAAGTGCAATCAAATCAATATCGTTGGCAACAATCCTGAAAAGCTCCACATCTTCTCCGGCTTGCAAGTCCCGACCATATACGGTAAGGCTGTAATTCTTTAACTGTGTCTCCAATACCTTCAACACTTCTGTTTTATCAGCCTTGCCGAAATTCTCTCCATTAATTATTGTATTTGGAAAAAATCTGTCACTGTACGAAAAAGCCACTGCAAAATAAATACAGACAAGTACTGCAACAATAAAACAAATTATGCCCCCCACAATACGTCCTGACTTCGTACTTAATTTCATAAATTCTCCTCGTTCGTATATCAGCCATAAAAAGCCAATGTAATTATAGCACGTCTATCGCAAAAAAAATAGCACTAAAAAGGCTAAATTTCCTCTTTGTGCTAGGTTTTATATAATATAAAATGTACAATTCTGCTTCAATAAAGCTTCAATGAAGCACGGGGGATTCGAACCCCCGACAACCTGATTAAAAGTCAGGTGCTCTACCGACTGAGCTAGTGCTCCTCAATATTTTCATACACCAAATGCCCAGAGCCGGAATCGAACCAGCGACACGAGGATTTTCAGTCCTCTGCTCTACCAACTGAGCTATCTGGGCATTTAGACCTTACGGTCTGAGTAGCGGGGACAGGATTTGAACCTATGACCTTCGGGTTATGAGCCCGACGAGCTTCCAGACTGCTCCACCCCGCGATATTAAGTTAGTGCCTGAAGGCAAATGGATGGAGGTGGATTCGAACCACCGAAGCAATTTGCAGCAGATTTACAGTCTGTCCCCTTTGGCCACTCGGGAATCCATCCATATGGAATTATAATCCACAGAGCCGATAGAGGGACTCGAACCCCCAACCTGCTGATTACAAATCAGCTGCTCTGCCAATTGAGCCATATCGGCGAATCTTTTTGCAATTGATTGTAATCAACTGCTCAAATATTTTAAAAATAAATGGGGCCTATAGGGCTCGAACCTATGACCCTCTGCTTGTAAGGCAGATGCTCTCCCAGCTGAGCTATGATCCCATATTAACATAAAAAAACTGTATCTTTCGATACAAACGACCCGGAAGGGACTCGAACCCTCGACCTCCGCCGTGACAGGGCGGCGCTCTAACCAACTGAGCCACCGGGCCATTTAAAGATACAAACTGTACCTTCAGAACTTCATACAAAGATGAACTGCATTTCTTATCTTTCCTCTCGAAACATTCAATAACACGTTTAGTTAAGCCTTCGACCTATTAGTACTTGTCAGCTACATGCATTACTGCACTTCCACCTCAAGCCTATCTACCTCGTCGTCTTCAAGGGGTCTTATTGACTTATAGTCAGGGATATCTCATCTTGAGGG
>JAZQMG010000073.1:0-39586 GCA_045543175.1 Acetatifactor sp.
GCTTACGGTGCTGACAAGGTTATCGTAGTGGATGATCCTGAGCTTAAGGAATACAGAACAGAGCCCTATGCACATGCATTGGCTTCCGTAATTGAGAAATATAAGCCGGAGATTTTTCTGGTAGGTGCAACTGCAATCGGCCGTGATTTGGGTCCCCGTGTATCTGCGAGAGTGCATACCGGTTTGACTGCAGACTGTACCCAGCTTGAGATTGGTGATTTCCCCATCAATCCTATTCCCGGAAGAGAGCAGAAGCATAATCAGCTTCTGATGACTCGCCCTGCGTTTGGCGGTAATACCATCGCTACCATCGCATGTCCGGAGTTCCGTCCCCAGATGGCTACGGTTCGTCCCGGTGTTATGCAGAAGCGTGCCAAGGTAGAAGGTGCCAAGGCAAATATCGAAGAGTTTAATCCCGGATTTACTCCTGACCACAAATACGTGGAGATTCTGGATATTGTAAAATCCGTTACAGAGACTGTTGATATCATGGATGCAAAGATTCTGGTAAGTGGCGGTCGTGGTGTAGGCAGTGCTGAGAACTTCAAGCTTCTTGAGGATTTGGCAGAGGTTCTGGGCGGTACCGTAAGCTGTTCCCGTGCAGTTGTGGATGCCGGTTGGATGTCCAAAGACTTCCAGGTGGGTCAGACCGGTAAAACCGTTCGTCCCAATCTGTATTTTGCAGTAGGTATCTCCGGTGCCATTCAGCATCTGGCAGGTATGGAGGAGTCTGACGTGATTATCGCTATCAACAAGGACGAGACCGCTCCCATTTTTGATGTGGCTGATTATGGTATTGTAGGAGATTTGAATAAGATTCTGCCTGCTTTGACTGAGAAGTTGAAAGCAGAGATGGTAGCAAACTAATTTGCTCCGCTTAATTTGCTCTCCTTTTTTCAGGAAATACACTTCCTGAGTTCCCCTTTATTGTATAGGTTGACAAGAGCTCCGCAGTGCCGAAGGGTGCGATGCGGGGCTCTTGTTGCATAAAGAGGTCATTTCATGTATAATAATGGGGTAAGTGATTTTAGGAGGGCAGTATGAAGCGTAATGTGAGCCTTGCTGATATTTCAGACGGCAGACTTTATGATGAAAATGATATGGTCAAGGCGGATTGTCACGGCTGCAATGGTTGCAGTGATTGCTGCAGGGGAATGGGGGATACGATTCTTTTAGACCCCTACGATGTTTATCGATTGACCACGGGACTGGGCAGACCTTTTGCAGATTTTCTGGAAAAGGAGGTTGCGCTGGGGGTGGTAGACGGCTATATTCTGCCCCATCTTAAAATGACGGAGGAGACGGATGGTTGTGCTTTCCTGAATGAGGAAGGGAGATGTTCCGTGCATAGCTACAGACCCGGTATCTGTAGGTTGTTTCCTTTGGGGCGGTATTATGAGAATGGTGCATTCAGGTATTTTTTACAGACGAAAGAGTGCAGTGCGGTTCACAGTAAGGTTAAGGTGAGCAAGTGGATTGATACTCCGGACAGGGTTCGTTACAGAGAGTTTGTGACCTGTTGGCACTATCTGTTAAATGATGTGGAGGAGCGGTTGAAGGAGCAGGCAGACGATGAATTTGCGCGGAACTTCAATATGATTTTACTTCAAATTTTTTATCTGACACCCTATGATGGGGAATCTGACTTTTATCAGCAATTTGAGCAGCGAAAGGAGAAATTCTATGCATTCACCTCTTGAGATAGCAAGAAGTTTTGTGGAGATAGGTACCCATAAGGTGCGTGTCTCTGCGCTAAAAATGGTGGTACTTGGTATTTTTGCAGGATTATTTATCGGCTTTGCGGGAATTGCTTCCAATGTGGCAGGTGCAACGGTTGCCAATCCTTCTATATCCAGACTGGTAAGTGCCTGTGTATTTCCCGCAGGTCTTGCTATGGTTTTGGTAGCCGGAAGTGAGCTTTTTACAGGTAATAATCTGATCATTATTGCGGTGTTGGAGAGAAAGATTAAACTGCGGGAGATGTTTAAAAACTGGTTTTTTGTTTTTCTGGGGAACTTTATCGGTACAACCATGGTGGCCGGTCTGGTGGTTTATGGTGGTACACCGGAATTGTTTGAGGGAGCATTGGCAGAGAAGATGGTAGCATCTGCCCTTTCCCGTGTGAATCAGAGTTTTTCGGAGGCCTTTATCAGGGGGATTCTCTGTAATATATTGGTTTGTATTGCTGTGTGGGCGGCCTTTGCGGCTAAGACGGTATCCGGTAAGCTGTTGATGAGTTTCTGGCCTATCATGCTGTTTGTGCTCTGTGGCTTTGAGCATAGTATTGCGGATATCTATTTTGGTGTGGCAGGTATTCTAACTGCCAGTGAGTACGGTATTGCAGCCGAAGGGCTGACCTGGGGAAGCTTTCTTTTGGATAATCTGCTTCCTGTGACTCTCGGCAATATTGTAGGAGGCTCGGGGATTGTGGGGGCCGGATACTGGTTTTTGTTCCTGCGTCATACGCCGGGTTATGCGTTGCCGATTCAGGCCGAGCAGAAAGAACTGGATATTGCAGAGGAATATTAGTCTGTGTGTAGGGATTTTGTGAATTGCGTTGCAAAAAAGGCGATTCTATAGTAAAATAGAATAGATAAATAATCGTGTTCAAAGATACGACAGGATGAAGCGAAAGGGGTGTCTGTGGATACCCCTTTTCACAGCGCATAGGGGATGAAGATGCGCCAATATACGTAGGATGAGGTGTTTGTAATGTATAGGGGCAATGCTTATGAAATAAAAATGAATAGTACGACCTTTGACATTATTTCTGCAAACACTGCATTTTATGCTTTTGTGGGAAGTAGATTATATACCAGTTTTGATAAACTGATAGAGCCCTCCAAAGCAGCTTTTCTTAAGGAATACATAGAGGAAGGTCATCCGGTTATTCTTCCGCTTCGCACAGAGGATGGCTCTTATGAGAATACTTTGGCGATGTTTACGGTTAGACAGGATGAAGAACTTGTAGGCGTCAAGATGATTGTTTTGGATGAAATAGAGGATTGGGAATGGAATCTCAAGAATCAGGTCACCAAGAAAAATGCCATTCTGAGATTGTACGGAGATTATTATTTTGAGTATGATGTCCGTGGGGATAATCTTCGTATTTATGCGGCTGATCGTTTTGAGCAGACTATTTTGTCCGTGAGTTTGCCGGATTTTGAGAAGAAGCTTTTAGAGCGTGCTGACGAGAAGAACAGGGAAGAGGTAAACAATCTAATCAAGTTCTTAAGGGAAGGCAGCGAACGGTTTGTAGTCAACATAGCCGGTGATATATTAAATCTGCGGGAGACTGCATATACGCTGATGAAGGGTGTGTCTGTTTACGAGGAAGGCACATATGTTTATACCACCGGATACATCCATTTTTGGAATGAACGTTCCACGGCTTCTTCTGAGAGCAAGCCGGCATTGGAGCGGGATTATCTGACCGGCGTGCTTACCAAGGGAGAGATTACCAAGCTGGCAATCAGTACCGTGGATGAGAAGAAGACGCAAAATATTACCATGGCCATTATCGATATCGACTATTTCAAGAAGGTAAATGATGTGTACGGACATATGAAGGGCGATGAGGTGTTGAAAAAGGTTGCCTCCATCATCCGGCATGAGGTTCGTGACGATGGTCTTGTGGGTCGATTCGGTGGCGATGAATTTCTGGTTATTTTCTATGATGCCTATGATATGGAGAATATGCGCGAGCGGTTGAGGAGCATTAAGAACCGGGTAGCTGCCAGTTCTGTGAAAGCGGATAATGGGGAGAAGATTTCCCTTACGCTTTCTATCGGTTGTGCCGCATATCCCAAGGATGCCTCCAATTATGAGGATTTGTTCTATTTGGCTGATTTTGCCCTTTATCGTGCCAAGGAGAAGGGGCGTAACAGATATATTATTTATGACTGGGAAAAGCACAGAACCATTGAGGAGATACGTGGTGCCGGAATGGGAGCAGATCAGTTGAACAGTCGAGGCAATATGTCTCCTGCTGAGTTGGTATGTGCAATGCAGGATAAGATTTACACAGGGCAGGAATATCCTTTAGACAGACTTTTGGATGATATATCCCTGAATTTAAATATTCAGCGTGTGATTTTATATGCAGGAAGCCCATATCGGTTAGTGGGAATGGCAGGGGCAAACCGTTTATCCCAGACAACGGTTGACGAGACCATAGACTATCTTGATATGCCTGAGCTTGTAAAGGCATATGATGAAACCGGCGTTTTGATGTATGACAATATTAAAAGGGTTGCCAATACCAGCACTGAACTTTATGAAAAGTTGGAAAGGCAGCAGATTTTGTCATTTACACACATTAGATTTCAGGATAAAAACGGTATGCCGGCAGTTTTAAGTCTTGAGTTTGTTGAGAACAGGATGGCGTGGAATGTAAATCACATACCTTATTTCAGATTGCTGGCGAAGATATTGTCAGGGTATAATCTGGCAGTGTAGTAAGGAAAAAGATGGAATTTGTAGTGAGGAAAAGGAATGAACCTTAGTGAAAATTTAAGACAATGCAGAATAGTGATTCGGGAAGCCGCTCAGGGAGAGACGATTGCGGATACCGTGATTGTCAGTCATGATACGGAGACCGGCAGGGTTGAGGTTGAGGCGGAGGCTTTGGCTGTGGAGAAAGGTGCCACCATCAGTGCATTGATTTTCAGTAAGTCAGGATTGTTTGAGACTCAGGGAACGGTGGAGTCCAAGGATGGCAGTAAAACAGCAATTGTTCTCTATGAAGGTTCTGACAAAGACGACAGACATGCAGTGCGGTATCAGGTGAATATCAGCGGAACGGTAGACCAGATTACCAGACAGGGTGAGAAGTTGTCCGGTGGTTTTGAAATTCATGTACTCAATATGAGTTCCATAGGCCTTTTGCTGTTGGCACCGGAGGGTATGATTCAAGAAGGAGATATCATTCGTTTTGCAGCGATTACCAAGGGTCAGAGAATTATTATCACTGCCCATGCTGCGCGGGTGGGTACCCATGAGTCGGGTGAGGAGAAGATAGGCTGTACCATTCAGTTCGTCAATCTGGGATAGTCGGGATTGGCGAACGCTGTATAAAGAAAATGAAAAGGAGTACATTGACACGGAGTTGTCAGTGTGCTCCTTTTATGGTATGATAAGGTGTATTAATAAAGGGATTTAAAAGCTTTTTGGGATGGAAATGAGGAATATGGTGGAGAAAAAATATCGCAATGAATTAAAGTACGTCTGCACGGAAGCACAGCTTCAAATGATAGAACACCGTATTCGTCAGTATTGCAGAAAGGATCCGCATGCAGGGGCTGAGGGTATCTATCAAATCCGCAGTGTCTACTTTGATGATGTGGACAATAGCTGTTTCTATGAGAATGAGGATGGTGTAAATTCCAGAGAGAAGTTCCGCATTAGAATCTATAATGGCGATGCACGGTATATTACACTGGAGTGCAAACAGAAGTTAAACGGCAAGAATCATAAAGACAGTTGTTCCCTGACAGAAGAGCAGTGCGAGGCTATTTTGAACGGAACCTTTGCGTGGGATATGGTAACAAAAAGCACACCTGAGAGAGGTCAGCCGGAGCTTTTGAGGAAGTTCTATTTAAAATACAGTGCCCAATATATGCGGGGAAAGGTGATTGTATCCTATGAGAGAACGCCTTATATATACGAGGCGGGGAATGTGCGGATTACCTTTGACAGATATATTTCGGGTTCCTCTAAAGTACAGGATTTTCTAAAGCCTGTGGTGGACGGACGGCCTGTGATGCCTGTGGGGGCGCATGTTCTGGAAGTCAAGTATGATGAGTTTTTGCCGGATTTTCTGAATAATGCAATGCAGCTTGGCACACTGAGAAGAGCTACTTATTCCAAATATTATATTTGCCGTAAGTTTTGTGGCTAGAAAATATAAAAATAATCAGATACGAAGGAGTTGAATTATGGGATTTCAGGATATACTTAAAAAGTCATTTTTAGAGGGTTTTGCTACGGATTTATCAACAACATCAGTGGTTGTTGCACTGGCGGTTACTGCTGCTGTGGCGGTATATATTTTTGTTGTGTATCGTCTGATGAGCAGAAATTCTTTTTATTCCAAGAGTTTTAATATTTCATTGGTGGCACTTGCGGTGATTACAGCATCCATCATTCTTACCATTCAGTCCAGTGTGGTGATTTCGCTGGGTATGGTCGGTGCCCTCTCTATCGTACGTTTTCGTACGGCGGTGAAGGAGCCACAGGATTTGGTGTTTTTGTTCTGGTCCATCTCTACCGGAATTATCTGTGGTGCGGGGCTTTTTGAGGTGGCAGTGATTACGGCGGTGCTTGTGACGGTTGTTTTGTTGGTGCTGGAACTGATTCCCACAAGAAGTGAGTCCCTGCTTTTGATTGTCAATGCGGACGACTGTGAGGTGGAGGAGAAGCTGATGGAGCTTCTTTTGGGATATACGAAACAGCCCCATGTGAAATCACGCAATATCAATGCTCATGGCTGTGATATGATTGTGGAACTTCGGGTGAAGGATGGTGGCAAACTGGTAAAGGATGTAAGTGCACTGAAAGGGGTGCGGAACGTATCCTTGTTGTCTCATGATGGGGAAGTGACTTATTAAAATAAAATATAACAGTCGGAGTTGTCCAGTAGGAAGGGCTTGCGGTTTGTTTGAGAGGGCGTGCAGGATATGAGTACAAAAACGAAAATGGTACACAAATTAAGAGAAGATATAGACAGAATTGATGATAGAAGCTTATTTATGTGCGGAATTGTTTTTGCAGTGGTTGCATGGGGTATGTGCTTGATTAATATCGCTGTAGGAAGTAGCAGCATGGCTCTGATTGTCGGTTGTGTGGGCCTGTGGCTTCTGGGAAATGCCGTATTTTTCTGGATAAGCAAAAAAAGAAATATACTAATGTTCAGTATTATTCTCTGTGCATATCTTTTGATGATGTATTTCCTGATAAGTGGAGGCATTGATGGGTTTAGTATTGTATGGCTTCTTCTGATTCCGCCTGCTGCAACTTATTTTTTTGGATTATATTATGGTGGCAGTATTGCTGCTTTATTGGGGCTTTTTGTAGCAGTCTATCTTTGGACACCGCTCCGCGAGTTGGGATATCCGTATAGTGCGACCTATCAGTTGCGTTTTCCGATTGTGTATTTTTTCGATTTGTTGTTGTGTATTGTTATTCAGTATCATGTTTATGGATTCAGACAGCGTCAGGAGAGTCTGATTGAAAATGCAGAACGTGCCAATCAGACCAAGAGTGATTTCCTTGCTAATATGAGTCACGAGATTCGTACTCCCATGAATGCCATTGTAGGTATGTGTGAGTTGATTTTGCGCGAGCAGGAAATCAGTGACAGTGTGAGGGACAATTGCTTCAATATCCAAAGTTCCAGTAGAAGTCTTCTTGCTATTATCAATGATATATTGGATTTCTCCAAAATTGAGTCCGGCAAGATGGAGATTATTGAAGCGGAGTTTAATATTGCCTCTATGCTCAATGATGTTATCAATATGACCATGAACCGCAAGGGGGACAAGAAAATTGAGATTATGGTAAATGCGGATCCCAATATTCCCTGCGGTCTGATTGGTGATGAAACCAGAATTCGTCAGGTGATTATTAATCTGATGACCAATGCAGTCAAATTTACCAATTCCGGTGCTGTTACTCTAAAGCTGTCCTTTTCCAAACAGGCGTATGGCATTAACTTAAAGGTTGCAGTAGAAGATTCGGGAATCGGTATCACGGATGAAAATCTGGAGAAATTGTTTGAAAGTTTCCAACAGGTGGATACACGTAAAAACAGGGCGATAGAAGGAACCGGACTGGGGCTTGCTATTTCTAAGAGAATGGTTACCAGAATGGGAGGTTTCATCAATGTTTCCAGTGAGTATGGTAAGGGGTCAACCTTTAGTTTTGTCATTCCCCTTAAGGTTAGCGATCCTGCTCCTTTTATCAGTGTAAAGAATGCCAATAAAGTAAATGTGGTAGCTTACATAGATTTAAATAAATTTGAAGAGAATGTCACAGCGGAGAAATATAAGGAGGTTATGCACCAGATCAGTCGTCAGTTGAATGTAGGTTTTGTGCATGTGATGAAGTTTGAGGCGTTACGTGAGCAGGTTGCATCGGGAGGTATAACGCATTGCTTCATTGGTAAGGAAGAGTATCTGCAGTATAAAGATTATTTTGTAGACCTGTCAACTAAGCTTACGGTAATTTTGGTGCAGGATGCTATGGGAGCGGTGGAAACGCCAAGAGGTATCAAGTGTCTTTATAAACCGTTCTATACGTTGTCAGCGGCACTTGCCATTAATAATGAGAAACTGGTTTATCAGACAAACGGACATCGTGGTAATACCATCAGCTTTTCAGCACCTAAGGCGCGTGTGCTGATAGTGGATGATAATCCCATTAACTTAAAAGTAGCGGTAGGGCTTATGCAGCCTTATCATATGCAGATTATGACCGCAGACAGTGGTAAGGCGGCAATTTCCCTGCTTAGGTCAAGGGATATTGATTTGGTATTTATGGATCATATGATGCCGGAGATGGACGGTGTGGAGGCTACAGGCATTATTCGTAAGACGGAGGGGGAGTATTATAGGCAACTTCCGATTATTGCCCTTACGGCCAATGCGGTAAATGGTGTGCGGGAGATGTTTTTGGAGTCGGGATTCAATGATTTTGTGGCGAAGCCTATTGAACTTGGAGCATTAGACAGGGCATTGAAAACATGGCTCCCGGATGAATATATTATGCCTCCGGTTGCGGGTAAAATTGTCGCGAACGATGTGGAAAACAGTAAAAAGCCTATAAAAGAAGGTGAATTGATTTCTGTTTCCACAGGCCTGCATTACGCCGGTGGCAATGAAGATGCTTATTATGAAATTTTGGATATGTATATTCGAAAGGGCAGAGAAAAGTATCGTCAAATAGAGGAACTTTGTAAAACGCAGAATTGGAAGGATTATATTATTGAAGTACATGCTTTGAAGAGTACATCCTTAAGCGTGGGAGCAACAAAGCTTTCAGAACTTGCTAAAAAATTAGAACTTGCCGGTAAAGCGGGTGATTATGATATCATTGAAAAGCAGAATGCAGAACTTCTGGAGTTGTATAAAAATGTTCTGGAAGAGGGGCTGACCCTGCTTCCGGAGGAGAAAGAGAAAGCAGAAGGAACGGATACAGAGGTCGATGTTGCGGAACTTAAGAGAATAGATATCGGATTATTGCGCGAATATGTAGCCGGAATAGAGGAAGGCTGTGCTAATTTTGATGGCGATGAGGTGGCAAGAGTGGCGCAGGAGGCATCTGCTTATGCTTATGAAGGACATGCCCTGAAGCTCTATATGGACAAGATGGCAGAGTATGCACTGGATTTTGAGTGTGACAGTGCTTTGGAGGAAATGAACAAGATGCTGTTGGAATTGGGCGTCGGAAAGGAGTAGATGTGGTATGGCAGGAACAAAAGTGTGTATTACAACTGACTGCGTATGTGACTTGCCCGAGGATGTGTTGAAACGCCATAATATAGATATGATGTATTTCTATATTGAGACGGAGACCGGACGTTTCCGCGATGTGGATGAAATTACAGCCCAGAATATATTTGAAAGTATTGAGCGGGGCGGGAAACGTACCATATCAAATGCGCCTCCGGTGGAAGAATTTATGGAGTTCTTTAATCAGAAGTTAAGAACTTGTGATGAGATTATACATATTGCCATCAGTTCTAAAATCAGTATGAGTGTGAGAAACTCCATGAATGCAGCCGGACGTCTGGGGGCTGCCGCAAGCAGAATTCATATTTTTGATTCACAACATTTGTCCACAGGAATTGGTTTGTTGGTGCTTAAAGCTGCAGAGATGGCAGCGGCGGGGCATGGCAGTGCAGAAATTTTGTCTGCACTTGAGAAGATGCGGGGAAAAGTTTCAACTACCTTTATGGCAAAAAATGCAGACTTTCTTTATCAAAATAAACAGGTAAATAAGACGACAAAGGATTTGTGCAATTTTTTCAATATTCATCCTGTACTTGAAATGAGGGATGGTTTTTTGAAACTCAAAACCATTCAAATGGGTGATTATGAAAAGAGTGCTGTTCGATATGTCAGGAAGACACTCAGGCGTTCGAAAACGATTGATACCGGAAGGGCATTTATTACCCATGCGGGATGTAGTGTTAACGATTTGAAGATTGTTCGCAGAGAAGTAGATAAGCGGATTGCATTTGATTCCATTATGGTGTCGAAGGCATCTGCAACTATTTCGGGTAACAGCGGTCCCAGAACCTTTGGTGTTTTGTTTGTAAAAAAATAATGAGGGATAAAACTATGAGGCATATTTTGATTGTTGATGACAATAAGACCAATCTTCTTACTGCGAAAAGTGCCTTGGCCGATGAGTACAAAATCACGGCGGTAACCTCCGGTGAGCAGGCTTTGATGTTTTTGGAAAAGAATGTTCCGGACTTGATTCTTCTGGATATTAATATGCCTGAAATGGATGGTTTTGAGGTCATGGAACGCATTAAAAGAAGTGAAAAGTGCGCATATGTTCCTATTATTTTTCTTACGGCAGATAATGATTCCGTCACAGAGAGCAGATGCTTGGAAAATGGTGCTCAGGATTTTATTTCCAAGCCCTTTGTACCTGCTGTTATGCGTTCCCGAATCGGTCGAACGCTGGAACTGGAGGAATTGAGAAAGAGTCTGGCAAACCGTTTGGATGAGAAAATTAAAGAGGTGTCGGATATTAAGAGCAAATCTTTGCAGGACGCCCTTACAGGTTTGTGGAATCGCGCTTATACGGAGGATACGGTGGGAACCATGCTTCGGGATGGCGTGAAGGGTACGCTTTTTATGATGGATATGGATAATTTTAAAGCCATCAACGACAACTATGGGCATATTGCGGGGGATCATACCTTGAAAATGTTTGCAGAGACGCTACAGAAATATGCGTCTAAGGGCGATGTGGTATGTCGTATCGGCGGCGATGAGTTTATGACCTTTGTAGCAGGTGAAAAGTCCAAGGAAGAGTTGGGCAGGCATGCAGATAACATCATTGCGGACATGCTGGCACATCTGGATGAGTGCAAATTTGAGACAAATTCGTCTGTTTCTGTGGGAATTGCACAGTTTCCGGAGGACGGAAGCGATTTTAAAGAGCTTTATAATGCCGCAGATAAGGCTCTGTATTATGTGAAGCAGAACGGCAAAAATTCTTATCATTTTTACAGTGACCAACATGCGGCAGAGAATGAACGTGCAAGTAAAGCGGTAGATTTGAATTATTTACGAGATATTATGAAGCGGGGCGATGCAGGAAGGGGTTCCTACATACTGGATTTTGACAGCTTTCGACATGTATATAATTTTATCCGTCGTGGAATGGAGAGAACTGACCGCGATGTGCAGACCATTCTTTTTACGTTAAGCTCCGATGGTGTAAAGGAAGAACCCAATGAAATCGAAAAGGCTATGGAGCTCCTGGAGAGTGCAGTGTTTGCCTCGCTGCGCAGAGTGGATGTCTCCACCAGATATTCCAGTCGTCAGATGATTGTGATTCTTTTGGATGCCAACGAAGAAAATGGGAATCTGGTTGCCAGAAGAATTATTGAATATTTTAATCGGTTGTATAGCGGAGAACTTTGTTTTGATTATGATATTGTCAAAATGGAAGGCAAAATAACTGGGATATAAGTACAAGTTATGTTATATATAATAAAATAATATGAGTTAATAACTTGTAATGTGTCGAATACGGGTGTATAATAGTCCTGTTTGATAAATTTGTTGTCAACAGGAATTGCGGCGAGTGTCGTATGTACCTGTAGAATGGAGAAAAAATGGAAAGAAGAGTAGGAACCGTTTCAAGAGGTATTCGTGGCCCCATCATTCGTGAGGGAGACAATCTGGTAGGCATCACTGTGGACAGTGTGTTGGCTGCTGCTCAGAGCGAGGGTTTTGAACTTCGTGACAGAGATGTTGTGGCATTGACTGAGTCTATCGTAGCGCGTGCACAGGGTAACTATGTAACCGTTCAGGATATTGCTGCTGACGTGAAGGCTAAGCTTGGTGGAGAGACCGTTGGTGTTATTTTCCCCATCCTTTCCCGTAATCGTTTTGCAATCAACTTAAAGGGTATTGCAATGGGTTGTAAGAAGGTTGTTCTGATGCTGAGCTATCCCAGTGATGAGGTTGGTAATGCATTGCTTACATGGGATCAGTTGGATGAGGCAGGCATTAATCCTTATACTGACGTTCTGACTCTTGCAAAATATAGAGAGCTGTTCGGTGAGAACAAGCATGAGTTTACCGGTGTTGATTATGTTCAGTACTATTCTGACATTATCACCGAGGCAGGTGCAGAGGTTGAGGTTATCTTTGCCAACAGAGCACAGACTATTCTTGACTACACTGACTGTGTAATTAACTGTGATATTCATACTAGAGTGCGCACCAAGCGTCTTCTGAAAGAGGCCGGTGCTAAGGTAGTGTGTGGTTTGGATGACATTATGACTGCTTCCGTTAACGGCAGCGGCTTCAATGCAAAGTACGGTTTGCTTGGCTCTAATAAGGCTACCGAGGATAAGATTAAGCTCTTCCCTCAGGAATGTAAGCAGCTTGTTTTGGATATTCAGGCTTCCCTTCTTGAGAAGACCGGCAAGCATGTTGAGGTTATGGTATACGGTGACGGTGCATTCAAGGATCCTCAGGGTAAGATTTGGGAGCTTGCTGACCCCGTTGTTTCTCCTGCATTTACCGATGGACTGATTGGTACTCCCAGTGAGTTGAAGCTTAAGTACCTTGCAGATAATGATTTTGCGAACCTCAGTGGTGCTGAATTGAAGGAGGCAATCTCTAACAGCATCAAGACCAAGCAGTCTGATTTGGTGGGCAACATCGCTTCTCAGGGAACCACCCCCAGACAGTTAACCGATTTGATTGGCTCTCTGTGTGATTTGACTTCCGGTTCCGGTGACAAGGGTACCCCTATTATTCTGATTCAGGGTTACTTCGATAACTTCACAACCAACTAATAAATGATATGATAAGGCTGTTATCTGCGGATGGCAGCCTTTTTTGCAAAAGGAGAGACGATATGAAGAAAACATTAATAGTAGTAGATATGCAAAAGGACTTTGTCGATGGTGCCTTGGGTACCAAGGAGGCTGTTGCCATTGTAGAAAATGTAAAGAAGAAAATTGCAGCATATCAGGCAGAGGGAGCGGAGATTATTTTCACCAGAGATACCCATCAGGCAGACTATATGAATACCAATGAGGGGAAACATCTGCCTGTGGAGCATTGCATTGAAGGAACGGATGGCTGGCAACTTTGGGAGGGGTTGGAAGTATCCGGAGCCACCATTATTGACAAGCCTACCTTTGGTTATCTAAATTGGGCTGATTATAAGTTGGAAGAAGTGGAAATGATTGGATTGTGTACCGACATTTGTGTGGTATCAAATGCATTGATTATCAAGGCAGTATTTCCAGAGATTAAGGTTACTGTGGATGCAAGCTGCTGTGCCGGAGTTACACCGGAGAGCCATGCGGCTGCATTGACTACGATGAAGATGTGTCAGGTGGAAGTAATTGGTGAGTAATCAGTAGTAAGGAATTGGAGGTTTGGTGATGTATACTTTTCATGCAAAGGAAACCAAAGATAAATGTGTACAGTGGATTCGTGACTGGTTTGAGGTAAACGGCAAGGGCTGTAATGCTATTGTGGGAATCTCGGGTGGTAAAGACAGCTCCGTGGTTGCAGCCCTCTGTGTGGAGGCATTGGGGAAGGAGCGTGTCATCGGTGTGCTTATGCCCTGCGGCGAGCAGTCGGATATTGACATGGCAAGAAAATTGGTAAATCATTTGGGAATTACCAATTATGAAATTAATGTAAAGGCAGCAGTGGATGGAGTTTGGAGTGCCATGGGCGACATTGAAATTTCTAAGCAGGCAAGAACCAATCTGCCTCCGCGTATTCGTATGTCCACCCTGTATGCGGTAGGTCAAAGCATGAATGGTCGTGTGGCTAATACCTGCAATCTGTCTGAGGATTGGGTGGGATATTCTACCAGATACGGTGACAGTGCCGGGGATTTCAGCCCCTTGTCTCAACTGACGGTTACGGAGGTAAAGGCCATTGGCAGAGAGCTTGGATTGCCGGAGGACTTGGTGGACAAGGTGCCTATCGACGGACTCAGCGGCAAGACGGACGAAGAGAATCTTGGATTTACCTATGCTGTTTTGGATAAGTATATTCGCGAGGGTGTGTGCGAGGACGAGGCTGCTAAGGCGAGAATTGATGAATTGCATGAGAGGAATTTGTTTAAACTGGAGCTGATGCCTGCATTTAGGCTCTAGTGCACTTTACTTTATTAAACTTGTCAAGTAAAAAAGCACTTGACAGGAAGCCCTATTCCTATAGTATAATATACAAGTACGTGTCGAACTTTATGTAGAGTAAAGTTACACTTACACAAGATTGGAGACAAGATAGGAACCCTTGGTTTTATCAGAGTCTTACAAGCATTATTACGGACCGCTCCCATGGGAGCCGAGGCCATACGGACAGCCGGGTCCACTGCCGATTGGCGATTTATCGCCGAATTATTGATTGAGTTAAAAGCTCAGTTTCTATAAGTTGGTTACTTCATAACCGAAATGCGTAGATTACGCAGACTTGTGAAATGGTCAATAAAGAGTAGTAAAAGTATTATTGCTATATAGACTCTAAGTGCCTATATCCAATCTAAATTTAAGCGGGAACAGTGTTTGACTGTCCGTTTAGATTATTCTGATATATTTGATTGGAATTTGAACGCAAGTTGTGTAATAGCAACTTGCGTTTTTGTTTTATAAAAATGGATTTTTCTGCGGTTTATGTAGTCGTCTGGGTCTATGCAGAAATTTTCTTCTGTGAGACCCTAAATCATAGGAATTTAGCTGTTTTTTAGCCGAAATTATAGCGTTTTTGGGTCTATATGCAAAAAATGATTTCTCAGACCCGTAAATCGGAGAAATTCAGGGTCTTGCAAGGCAATTTTTTTGTATAGACCCAAGCGAGGAGTTTAAATTAAGAATACACAAATTCAAAAATCTGAAGAGGTGAGGTGCAACATGGAAGAAAGATTTTTAGATCAAAGCAGAGCCCCGATATATGAGGCATTACAGAAATTCCGTCAGATGCGTGTGGTACCCTTTGATGTGCCGGGACACAAGCATGGCAGAGGCAATCCTGAACTTGCTGCCTTTTTGGGAGAGCAGTGTGTCAGCATTGATGTAAACAGTATGAAGCCCTTGGACAACCTTTGTCACCCCATTTCTGTGATTCATGAGGCAGAGATGCTTGCGGCAGATGCCTTCGGTGCGGCTCATGCCTTTCTGATGGTGGGAGGAACCACCAGCTCTGTGCAGAGTATGGTGCTTTCTACCTGTAAGCGCGGAGACAAGATTATTTTGCCCAGAAATGTCCATAGAAGCGTTATCAACGCACTGGTTTTGTGCGGTGCAGTGCCTGTATATGTGAACCCGGAGGTGGACACCCGATTGGGTATCTCTCTTGGTATGCAGCGGGAGCAGGTTGCCAAGGCCATTGCGGAGCATCCCGATGCAGTGGCGGTGTTGGTGAATAATCCTACCTACTATGGCATTTGTAGCGATATTCGTTCCATTGTAAAAATGGCTCATGATGCAGGGATGTATTGTCTGGCAGACGAGGCTCACGGAACCCATTTTTATTTCGGGGACAACATGCCTGTCACAGCCATGGCAGCAGGAGCAGATATGGCGGCAGTGTCCATGCACAAGAGTGGTGGAAGTCTGACCCAGTCCAGTCTCCTTTTGATTGGACCGAATATGAATGAGGGTCATGTGAGACAGATTATCAATCTGACCCAGACGACTTCGGGAAGCTATCTTCTCATGTCCAGTCTGGATATCAGCAGACGTAATCTGGCACAGCGGGGCAAGGAGGTATTTGCCAAGGTTATCGGTATGGCAGAGTATGCAAGAGAGGAAATCAATGCCATCGGTGGGTATTATGCCTTTGGCAAGGAGCTTGTAAATGGCAATTCTATCTTTGATTTTGACCCTACGAAGCTCAGTGTACATACTAGAGATATAGGCCTTGCAGGCATTGAGGTGTACGATATTCTGAGGGATGAGTATGATATCCAGATTGAGTTTGGAGATATCGGTAATATTCTGGCGTATCTTTCCATTGGTGACCGTCCTCAGGAACTGGAGCGACTGGTGAGTGCTTTGGCAGAAATTCGTCGCAGATTCCAGAAGGACAGCAATGGTCTTCTCAGTCAGGAGTACTTGGACCCTGAGGTGGTAACCAGTCCTCAGGAGGCCTTTTATGCCAAGAAAAAGAGTGTACCTTTGCGAGAGAGTGAAGGTTTGGTTTGTAGTGAATTTGTAATGTGTTATCCTCCCGGAATCCCTATTCTGGCACCGGGTGAACGCATTACCGCACAGATATTGGATTATATAGAATATGCCAAGATAAAGGGATGTTCCATGACCGGTCCCGAGGACCCGGAGATTGAGAATATCAATGTCTTGGAGTAAGGAGGAGCCTGCATGGAATTGTGGTTTAGTGAGTATCATGCGCCTGATGTGAAGCACAGCATTCGGGTAAACAGACATTTGTATTCCCAGAAAAGTGATTATCAGCAAATTGACATTTTGGACACACCGGAGTTTGGTAAGGTGTTGGCGTTGGATGGCAATGTCATGCTGACAGAGCGTGATGAATTTATCTATGATGAAATGATTACCCATGTACCCATGTCCGTTCATCCCAATGTGCAGGATGTGTTGGTGATTGGTGCTGGAGATGGCGGTGTGGTAAAGGAACTTGCCCGCTATGAAAATATCAAGTGTATTGACTTGGTAGAAATGGACCCTCAGGTTGTGGAGGCCTGTCGGACTTATCTGCCGGAAAATGCCAGCAGACTGGATGACAGGCGAGTACATATTTACTATGACAATGCCCTTCGTTTTATCCGGAGAAGCAAGGAAGAGTATGATTTGATTATTGTGGATTCCACGGACCCCTTTGGCCCTTCGGAAGGATACTTTACCAGAGAGTTTTATGGCATCTGTTTCAATGCATTAAGAGAGGACGGTATCATGGTGAATCAGCAGGGTAGCCCCTTTTACAAGCATGATGCGGAAGCCATGCAGAGAAGCCATAAGCGCATTGTAAATACCTTCCCCATCAGTCGTGTCTATCAGGCGCATATTCCTACCTATGCGGCGGGGTACTGGCTCTTTGGCTTTGCAAGTAAAAAGTATCATCCTGTGGATGATTTTGACGCCAAACGATGGCTGTCACTGAATTTAAAGACCAGATATTATACCACCAAGCTTCATGTGGGAGCCTTTTATCTGCCGGCTTATTTGGAAGAGATGCTAGAGGAGGTGGAAGGATGTTAGAGAGAAATATTGAAACCTTTATCGGTTGTGACAGTGACTATGAAAATGCAAAAATTGTGCTGTTTGGTGCACCCTTTGACTCCACCACAAGTTTTCGTCCGGGAGCAAGATTCGGCTCCGCTGCCATGCGACATGAGAGCTTTGGATTGGAGACCTACAGCCCTTATCAGGACAAGGATTTGACGGATTATAACATCTTCGACAGCGGAGATTTGGAGCTTTGCTTTGGCAGTGCCGAGCAGGCTTTGGCAGACATTGAAGACCATGCGGCAACCATTTTGGAGGATGGAAAGCTTCCTCTGCTTATCGGGGGAGAGCATCTGGTGACGCTGGGAGCTGTTCGTGCCGTATGCAAGCAATATCCTGACTTGCACATCATCCACTTTGATGCCCATGCAGATTTGCGGGACGACTATCTGGGAGCAAAATTGAGTCATGCCTGCGTCATTCGTCGTTGCCATGACCTCTTGGGCGATGGACGCATCCATCAATTCTGTATCCGAAGTGGAGAGCGTGAGGAGTTTACCTTTGCCAAAGAGCACACGGATATGCACCCCTTTGATTTTGAGGGCTTAGATGTCCTTGTGGAGTCCTTGAAGGCATCCGATGCACCTGTTTACTTCACAATCGATTTGGACTGCTTAGACCCCTCCCTGTTCCCCGGAACAGGCACACCCGAAGCCGGAGGCGTGAGCTTTTTGCAGCTCCTTGCAGCCATCCGTAAGGTTTGTGAAGTGAACATCGTAGGCGCAGATGTAAACGAACTGGCTCCCATGCTAGATTCCACAGGCGTATCTACCGCCACCGCCTGCAAAGTCCTTAGAGAGCTGTTGTTGGCACTATGTGCCAATGGACGGTGTTCCGATTAGAGGCGAAAAAGTGAAGAATAGTCGGGTCAGAAACAGCGAAAAAACCCGACTGGAAGTGAAAAACCGAGAATTAGTCGGGTTTAGAGCGTGACAAAAACCCGACTGGAATGAGAAAACTGAGAATTAGTCGGGTTGAGAGCGTGGTAAAACCCCGACTAGAAGTGAAAAATCGAGAATTAGTCGGGTCGAGAGTGTGGAAAAACCCCGACTGGAAGGGGAAAATCGAGAATTAGTCGGGTTCAGAGCGTGACAAAACCCCGACCGGAAGCGAAAAAGTGAGAATTAGTCGGATTTAGACCATGGCGAATACCCGACTGGAAAAGGAGAGAAGAAAATGAGTAGAGTATTAGTTATTGGCTGCGGTGGTGTTGCCTCCGTAGCAATCAGAAAATGTTGTCAGGTAAGTGAAGTGTTTACCGAGCTTTGTATTGCAAGCCGCACCAAGGAAAAGTGCGACAAGCTTGCGGCTGACCTTGCAGGCAAAACTGCCACCAAGATTACCACTGCACAGGTAGATGCAGATGATGTGCAGCAGGTCATTGATTTGATTAACAGCTATAAGCCTGATCTGGTGATGAATATTGCCCTTCCTTATCAGGATTTGACCATTATGGATGCTTGTCTTGCCTGCGGTGTCAACTACATGGACACCGCAAACTACGAGCCTGAGGATACGGACGACCCTGAGTGGAGAGCCATCTATGAGAAGCGTTGTGAGGAGCAGGGATTCTCTGCTTACTTTGACTATAGCTGGCAGTGGGCATATCGTGAGAAATTTGAGAAGGCAGGTCTTACTGCGCTCCTTGGCTGTGGCTTTGACCCCGGTGTGACCCAGGCTTACTGTGCCTATGCGAAAAAGCATGAGTTCGATACCATCGATACCATTGATATTCTGGACTGTAATGGTGGCGACCATGGATATCCTTTTGCCACCAATTTTAATCCCGAGGTAAACCTGCGTGAGGTATCCGCTCCCGGAAGCTATTGGGAGGATGGTCACTGGGTAGAGATTCCTGCCATGAGCATCAAGCGTGAGTATGATTTTGACTGTGTGGGCATGAAGGATATGTATCTGCTCCACCACGAGGAGATTGAGTCCTTGGCATTGAACATTCCCGAGGTAAAGAGAATTCGATTCTTCATGACCTTTGGACAGAGTTATCTCACTCATATGAAATGTCTGGAAAATGTAGGAATGCTTTCCACTACACCCATTGAGTTTGAAGGACAGGAGATTGTGCCCATTAAGTTTTTGAAGGCACTGTTGCCTGACCCCGCAAGCCTTGGCCCCCGCACTCACGGTAAGACCAATATTGGTTGCATTTTCACAGGCAAAAAGGATGGCAAGGACAAGACTTATTACATCTACAATGTGTGTGACCATCAGGAGTGTTATAAAGAGGTGGAGAGTCAGGCCATCAGCTATACCACCGGTGTTCCGGCTATGTGTGGCGCACTGATGCTTCTAACCGGAAAGTGGAATAAGGCAGGTGTGTATACCGTGGAGGAGTTTGATCCCGATCCCTTCTTGGATGCGTTGGATAAGTACGGTCTTCCCCGCAGGGAGAATCATAACCCTGAGTTGGTGGACTAATGGAGCGGGTGATGGATACCCGTCCGCCCTTTAGAGGGTTGGAGGGGCGTATGCCGCAGGAGTTGTTCGGTGACTTACCCACGCCCTGCTATATCATAGATGAGGCCGGACTGCATAAAAATGGACAGATTCTGGCATCTGTGACTCAAAATACCGGGTGTAAGATTTTACTGGCGCAGAAGGCTTTTTCCAATTATGATTGCTATCCTTTGTTAAAGGAATACCTTTCGGGAACGGAAGCAAGCGGTCTGTATGAAGCCAGACTGGGCGCGGAGGAGATGCCCGATAAGGAAGTGCATGTGTTCTGTGCAGCCTACACGGAGTCTGAGTTTGATGAGCTGCTAAATTATGCGGACCATATTGTCTTTAATTCTCCCAAGCAATTGGCGAAGTTTGGTGCCAAGGCCAAGCAACACGGCAAGAGTGTGGGGCTTCGTATCAATCCGGAGTGTTCCACGCAGGAGGGACATGAAATTTATGACCCTTGCGCCCCCGGCAGTCGCCTTGGAACCACCAGACAAATGTGGGAGGAGCGCATGACGGAGGAATTGATTTCACTTCTGGATGGGTTGCATTTCCATACCCTGTGCGAGCAGGATTCGGATGCCTTGGAGATTACCCTGCAGGCTGTAGAGGAGAAGTTTGGTGACGTTTTACCACAGATGAAATGGCTCAATATGGGGGGCGGTCATCACATTACCCGAGAGGACTACTGTCTTTCCCGTCTGGAAAGGTTGATTACCTATGCGCAGGAAAAATGGGGCGTGGAAGTGTATTTGGAGCCGGGAGAGGCGGTTGCGTTGAATGCAGGATATCTTGCAACACGTGTGTTGGATGTGGTGCATAACGGTGATACGAGGATTGCTGTTTTGGATGCAAGTGCGGCCTGTCATATGCCTGATGTAATAGAAATGCCCTATAAACCGCCACTTTTTGGTGCTGACGAAGAATGCAAGAAAAACTGCATTTGTGTCGATGCAGAGAGTTCCCGGTCGATGTGTGTCGTGCGACTGGCAGGACCCACCTGTCTGTCGGGGGATGTCATCGGAGACTATGCCTTTGCACAGGAATTGCAGGAGGGAGATTTGCTTTTGTTTGGTGACATGGCTATCTACACCACCTGCAAGAACAATACCTTTAACGGAATGCCATTGCCCAATATCTGGCGATGGACGGTGGATGGTAAGCTTGTGAGAGTTACGGATTTCGGATATGAGGATTTCAAGGGGAGACTGGGAAGATAAATAATAAGAATTCTTCGCAGCATAGTGGCATGGGTCTCAACAACCATTTTTTCTTGCCTAGACCCAAGAGCATCAAAAAATAGAAAATATTTGTGCGGTTTTCAGCACATTTGGGTCTGTATAGAGAAAAATGCTATCTGAGACCCAAAATAGTCTGTAAAACAGAATTTCACTGATTTCGGGTCTCAGCAGAGGTAAAATCCTATTCAGCCCCAGGCATGCTTTCTGATAAATACTGCATACAAGGTGATTCCCAACATAAGCGCCACAGTATCCGCTATGGGCTGTGCACAGACAAGTCCGATTTCGCCCACGTAGTGATTCATGATAATCAGCATGGGGAACAGGACACCGGCCTGACGGACAACGGACAACACCAGTGAGTGTAACCATTTGCCCATTGCCTGAAAAATACTGCTAAACAGGTTGGTAAAGCACATGCCCGGTGCGCAGAAAAACCAAATGCGCAGGAATTGGACGCCCTTTTCCACGGTTGCCGTTTCGGAGATAAAAAGCTGAATCAAAGGCTGTGCGAAAATTTCCACAATAATTACGCAAAGTGCTGCATAGCAGCCCAGAAGAAGGAAAGCAAAGCGGTTGATTTCCTTCAATCGTTTCATGTCGTTGGCACCGTAGCAATAGCCAAGCAGAGGCATAAGACCCTGTGTAAGTCCTACTGTTATCTGTATGGCAATGGTGCCGACTTTCTGTACAATGCCGTAGGCAGCAATGGATACGTCGCCGTACTCGGACATAAAGTGCGTCAGTACAATATTGGCACTGCTGCCAAGTACAATGATTGTTGCAGCCGGAATACCCACTAAAATGACTTGCTTTGCAATCTGTGCCTCCAGACGAAGCTTGGCAGGATTTAATACAATAACCGTGCCTTTGGTGCGCAGGACAACTCCAAACAAGTACAGGAAGGAACAGATATTGGAAATACAGGTGGCGACAGCAGCACCTTCTGCACCCATACCCAAAAGGGATACAAATATATAGTCCAATCCGATGTTGAGGATACCGCCTAAAGCCATGCCGATGCTGGCCTGCTTGGTGTTGCCCTCCGAGCGAATCAGATGTCCCAGCATCAAAGCTGCAACGGTAGGAGTGCCACCATAGAGAACGGTCCAATTCAGGTATTCCTTCGTTGCCTGAAAGGTCTCCGGTGTGGTTGCACCGATGGTGGTCAGAATAGGTGACATGAAAATTGCCAGAACAGCTATAATTATCAATGTTCCTGCCAGTGCACCATAAAATGCAAAAGTAGAGGCTTTGGAAGCCTGCTTGCGGTCTCCCTGTCCCAGAGAGCGGGAGATAAAGCTGTTGGCACCGATGCCGAAGAGATTGCCCACCATGGTCAGGGTCATGAACAGCGGAAAACTAAGTGTCAATGCTGCCACCTGAGACGGGTCATTGGTATGTCCTACAAAAAAAGTATCAGCCAGATTGTACAATAATGTAACCAACTGGCTGAGAATGGTAGGTATTGCAAACTTGGCCACTGCTCCGGGAACAGATAAGCCTTGAAAAACATCTTTATTCTGATACATAAAAACCTCTTATTATCTGAAAAGATTACGGATGGTTCCGAATGCCCCCATGGCAGCAAATACATAAATCATTACAAGACACTTGATGTATTCTGCTTTGATTTCTGCATCGGATGCAATGATTTCAGGAACAAGGGCAAAGGCCTGACCTAAAGTAACTTCATCGCCCCAGGACTCCTTGATAATAAGTGCCCAATCCAGTCTGTCTGCCAGATAAGGGGTAATGAGAATCAGTACCAGACAAATCAGGACACCGGGAACGCTGAGTTTGCGTCCAAGCAGTTCATAGCCCTTCAGGGTACATACTGCGAGAATCAGACCGGAGATGGAAGCCACAAAGCCCATCTGGCTGAGTAAAATAATGACAGCACCACCGATGGCTGCGCCGATGATGGCACCAATGGTACCGGTCAGGATGTTCCCGCGCTTGGCTTTAACTACAGGTTCCTGTGTCTGCATAACGGGAGTCTGCTGCATGGTGGAAGTTTCCTGCACTACAGCCTGTCCGCAAAAGGAACAAGCAGAAGCACCTTCTTCAATAGGGTTACCACAATGTTGACAATTCATAATAAGTCCTCCTCATCATAAGTTATTAATCAGTATAATAATACATAAAGTTCTAATTGTCAAATTTTTACATAAATCCACAGGAAATGAATTCTATAAAGTTGCCAGTTTTTTTGACATATAGTATAATGAAAATGTATTTTTGTCTGTAGAAATTGATGGGTGGGTTATTTAATATGAAGAAAATAGCGTTGATTTCAGATGGATGGAAAAGATTGATTACATATGCGTGGGCTCAGGGAATCATGGATAAGATTCATGAGACGGGTAGCGATGTGGCTTTGTATCAGTATAATTGCTACGGAAACTGGAGCCGTGATGAACAGCACAATAAGGGTGAGTACAATATTTATAATCTGCCCCGGCTTAGTGAGTTTGACGGGATTGTTTTGGATTGCAGCAATATTGTGGACAAGGAGCAGTTTGATTATGTGATAAAGCTGCTGCGTGCCAGCGGCGTACCGGTGGTGAGTATCGGCTATAATATTAAAGGTTTTTATTATGTGAGCATTGACAACAAGCAGCCTATCATAGAAATGATGGAGCATTTGTATCATGTTCACGGATACCGTCGTTTTGTCTTTGCAGGAGGTCCGGAAGATAATTACGAGAATTCCATTAGAGTGGAAGCATATAAGGCCTGTCTTGCGGAATTTGGGCTTAAGGAGCAGGGCAATCCCTGTTGGTACGGTGACTATGACTACGATACCGGCGTAAAATATATGAATGAAATGTTGGAGTCAAAGGCTGAGTTGCCGGATGTGTTTGTGTGTGCAAATGACAATATTGCGGCAGGGCTGTGTGCCAGAGCAACAGAAGCGGGCCTGACGATACCGGGGGATTTTGCGGTAACCGGTTTTGATAATTTGGATAAGGCTGCCTTTTTCAGACCTCAGATTACTACCGTAGGATATGACCGGGAGAAAATTGCCGGTAAATGTTTTGAGGTTTTGTCAGATATATGGGCAGGAAAAGAGGTTCCCAGATATAGCTTTGTTCCGGCAGAATGTATATGGGCGGAAAGCTGCGGATGTGCCAACAATGGCAGGGTAGATTACCGTGAATACACCAAGAATCAGATCGTGGGTGGTGTGAAGAAACAGGCTGAGGATGAACGGTTGGTGGAGTTGGAAGGTAATTTATCCAAATGTACGGAATTTGGGGATATGCTAAATTATGTTTCTGAGTATTTCAGTAATTTGGCGTGTGACGGATTTAGTATTGTAATTGACAAAAGACTCTTTCAGGAAAATGTGGAAACGGTATTTCCGACAGTGGGGTATGAGCCTGAAAAGCTTGTGGTAACTTATGCAGAGGACAAAGGCAGACAGCTTGCGGTTTCTACAGTGGAGGAGTTGGAGCAGTATCTGGAAGGGTCGGGCTCCGGCAGTTCTTATCTGTTTACTCCTATTCATTTCAGAGAGTATGCCATAGGCTATTCTGTTGTGAAGAATCCTTGCTTTTTGTATAATAATCCTCATTACTATGATATCCATAGTACCATTGTCAGATGTGTGGAGAGTTTATTTAAGCGGAAACAGCTTGAGTGGGCGAATAAGAAACTGATGGATACGTTTAATCGGGATCCCCTTACAGGGGTTTATAACCGAATGGCATATAGTAATTTGATTGGCCCCAGATATAAAAGATATCAGGAAAGGGGATTGCGTTGTGCAATCATGTTTCTGGATGCGGACCACTTCAAGGAGATTAATGATACCAAGGGGCATGAATACGGAGATATGGTGCTGAAAACCATTGCCCGGATACTGCGGGTGCGCTGTCCCGAGGATGGCTATGTGTTCCGTTTTGGCGGCGATGAATTTGTGGTGTTCTGGCCCAGAGCTACAGAGTCTTCTGTTACAACGTTACAGACCTTGTTGGAAACGGATTTTCAAACGGCACAAATAGATGTCAGCATGGGCTTTGTGCTTACGGATTGTGATGAGAACAGACAGTTAGATGACTATCTGGGAGTTGCTGACAAGAAGATGTATGCAGAGAAAAACAGACGCAAGAGTGTACAGAGACGTTGAAAACAGCAAAAAGTGGGAAAAATATCCGGAAAATACAACTTTCTTCTTGAAAAATCATGCAGGAAATTGTATATTTATTATTGATACGTTTTTAACGCACTTATATTTAAGGAGGATTTACAAAATGAAAAAGTTTATTTCTGTTGTGCTGATGATGGCATTGGCACTCTCATTGGTAGCTTGTGGAGGAGCTTCCACAGCGAAGATGACCATGGGTACCGGTGGAACCTCAGGCACCTACTATGGTTATGGCGGTGTGCTTGGTCAGTACATTAAAAATAAAGCCGGTACAGAGGTAGTGGTAGTTTCTACTGATGGTTCCAAGGCTAATATTCAGGGCATTGCAGCAGGCGATTATCAGTTGGGTACTGTTCAGTCTGATGTTATGGCGTATGCCTGGGAGGGTACCCGTTCCTTTGAGGCTGAGGGTGCAACGGATTCCTTCCGTGTAGTAGCAGGTCTGTATGCAGAGGCAATTCAGCTTGTTACAATGGACCCTGAGATTAAGAGTGTTGCTGATTTGGCAGGTAAGACTGTATCTATCGGTGCACCCGGTTCCGGTGTTTACTTTAACGCAGTTGACGTTCTGGCAGCAGCAGGTCTGACCGAGGAGGATATCAATGCACAGTATCAGTCCTTTGCAGACAGTGCAGATGCTTTGAAGGATGGCAAGATTGACGCTGCTTTCATCGTAGCAGGTGCTCCTACTCCTGCAATCACCGAGCTTTGCACCACCAATGATGCTTATCTTGTTCCCATTGATGGTGAGGTTGCAGACAATTTGATGGCATCCTGTCCTTTCTACACTGTACATAACATTCCAGCAGGTACCTACACCGGTCAGGATGCAGATGTTCAGACAGTAACCGTTAAGGCTACCCTGATTGTAAGCGCAGATGCTTCCGAGGAAACTGTTTATAATCTGACCGCAGCAATTTTTGACAACATTGATGCAATCTCTGCTGAGAACGCAAAGGGTGCAGAGCTTAGCATTGAGAACGCTACAAGCGGAATGACAGTTCCTTTCCATGCCGGTGCAGCAAAGTATTTTGCTGAAAAGGGCGTGGAGGTTGCAGTGAACTAAGAGTAGTGAAACATTGGGGGCTACGACGAGTTTTCGCCGTAGTCCTTTTTACGCGGAAAGCGTGTTTAGCAGTTTTGTTGTAATATTTTTTAAGAAGGAGGTATACATGGGAGCATCAGCAAAGAACAAAGAAGTTGAAGTTCAGGAAGCTATGGACTTGGATGCAGTAATGAAAAAGTATGACAGGGAGTCGAATACCCGTATTTGGGAGGGAAAGCCCAAGATGGTGGTGACGGCTGTGTTGGCTATTTTTTCCCTGTTTTGTATCTATGTAACACTGTTTACCAGTTGGCTTGAAGAAATTCGCTTAACATCCTTTGTGGCGTTTATTATTTTTATCGGTTATTTGGTATTTCCTGCGAAAAAGGGACAGCAGAAGGTAAATTACATGCCTTGGTATGATATTGTCCTGATGATTGCCGGTACGGGAGCATTTCTGTATTACACAGCAAATGCGCTTACAATTATTCAGCAGGGAAGCAGATTTGAGTGGTATCAGATTGCCATCGGTATTGTGGGTATTCTCTCTCTGGCGGAGGTTTGTCGCCGAAGTGTAGGTATTCCTATTCTGGTGGTGGCAGGGTGTTTGATTGTGTATGCATTGATTTGGGGATTGTCCAATCCCACCTTGGGTGGTAAGTTGAATTATGCGGTTCGTTATCTGTTTTACAGTAAGGAAGGCATTATGTCCACGCCCATCAATGTCTGTTCCAAATTTATCGTAGTGTTTATCATCTTTGGTGCGTTCCTTGAGCGCACGGGTATTGCAGATTTCTTTATCAATATTGCAAACGCTTTTGTGGGCGGCTTTTCCGGCGGCCCGGCTAAGGTTGCAGTTGTGGCGAGTGCCATGGAGGGTATGGTGTCCGGTTCATCCGTTGCTAACACCGTAGGTTCCGGTTCCGTTACCATTCCTTTGATGAAGAAGACCGGATATAAGCCGGAATTTGCGGCTGCGGCAGAGGCTTCCGCTTCCACCGGAGGACAGATTATGCCTCCCATCATGGGTGCGGCTGCTTTCCTTATGGCAGACTATGTGGGTGTGCCCTACAGCAATATTGTTGTCCGTGCGATTTTGCCCGCCGTATTGTACTTTGCAGGTATTTTTATTACGGTTCATCTGGAGGCCAAAAAGGAAGGTCTGAGAGGTTTGAGCAAGGAAGAGCTTCCCAGAATCAAGCCTTTGTTAAAGCAGGTTTATCTGCTGTTGCCTTTGATTTTACTGGTATATCTGGTAGGTACCAGTCAGCGTTCCATCCAGTATGCTGCGGCTATTGCGATTATTGTAGCCATTATAGTAAGTCTGTTTAATAAAGAGAATCGTATTACACCCAAGCGTATCTGGGAGGCACTTGCTGCCGGCGGTCAGGGAATGATTACGGTAGCTGCTGCCTGCGGCGTAGCAGGTATGATTGCAGGTACCATTACCATGACAGGACTTGCCAATATGGTTATCAACGGCATTGTGGCTTTGGCAGGTAATCAGGTGATTATTGCACTGGTTTTGACTATGTTGTGCTGTATCATTCTCGGCATGGGCGTACCTACCACAGCAAACTACTGTATTATGGCGGCTACCTGTGCACCGATTTTGATTCGTATGGGTGTACCTACATTGGCAGCACATTTCTTCGTGTTCTACTTTGGTATTGTGGCTGACCTGACACCCCCTGTGGCACTGGCAGCCTATGCAGGTGCTGCAATTGCACAGGCGAATCCCATGAAGACGGCCATTACGGCTACCAAACTTGCCATCGGAGCATTTATTGTTCCTTATGTATTTGCATTGAACCCGGCTATGCTGTTTATTGATACCACTGCAATTGAGATTGTTCAGATTTGTATTACCTCTCTTGTGGGTATCTTTGGTGTGTCTGCCGCACTGGAGGGTTACTGTCTGAGTCATATGACATGGTATCAGAGACTGTTGAGCCTGATAGGCGGTTTGATGTTGATTTATCCCGGTCTGATTACGGATGCGGTTGGTTTGGGGCTTATTATTATCATGGTAGTCACCCAGATGGTTACAAGAAGAAAAGAGATTGCCGTTAAGGCATAAAATAAGACAATCACTGATTTCGCGCTGTTCTAGGGGAATTGGTGATTGTTTTTGATTATTTTTTTCAATATATTCATATTCATTTCAATATGTGAAAAAAAGGATGTACGAGCGTGAATTGATGTGATATAATGGTGACGAATGGGAAATTGTTGGATTTTTTAGAGATTTATGGATTGGGAAAGAGGAGAGAAACTATGGCAAGTGTTTTAATTGTAGATGATGCAGAATTTATGCAGATGACCATTCAGCGGATGTTGGATGCGAATGGACATTCGGTGGCAGGTTTTGCTGCAAACGGTATTGAAGCCGTTAAGATGTATCCCGAGGTAAAGCCGGATGTGGTGATTTTGGATATTACCATGCCTGAGATGAACGGTATTGAGGCCTTGAAGCGAATCAAGGTGCTTGACCCGAATGCAAGAATTATTATCTGTTCAGCTATCGGCTTGCAGGACAAGATTGCGGAAGCAATTGAATGCGGAGCGGAGGAATTTATTGTAAAACCTTTTGAGACAGAATATCTCATCGGAGCTATCGAGAAGGTTATGCGCAAATAATACAAAAGCAGTCTGTATACCCCATCCCGAGAGAGGTGAGAGTTATGGAAAGAAAGAGTACGAGAGCAGTTCTTTTAATATATTGTGCCACTTTGATAATCACAGTCTTGACTGTGATTATTTCTGTTACGGACAAAGAAAATTTACAGGCGATTAATGGAAAAGATTATAAAGATTTTTCGTCAGTGTGGCATGAGGAGGATGGCTCAAGGGCAAATTTGACCAGTATCAGTGGTGAATATAGCATTTGTGCTGTGTTGCCCGAAATGCAGGATGGGGATGTTTTATATTTTAATACAAAGTCTCTGAATGTGGATGTGTTTCTGGAAGGGGAATGTATTTATCAGACCCATGTCTTTAATCCTATTTTTTATGGATTGACGGCCGGCTCTGATTTTGTCAGCATTCCTCTTGAAGCGGAGTACAGCGGCAGGCAGATTACTATGAAGCTGAACAATCCTTATTATGACGGAAGTGGCAAGATAACACAGATTCGTTTGGGAAATGAGAAGGATATGGTTCTTAGCAATGTCAATTCCCGCATTATGGGGTTTGGCATTAGCGCAATTATTACTTTTATCGGTTTTCTGTTCTGTGTCGCATTTATTCCGCTCAGGAAACACAGAATTGTAGGTTGGGAGATGTTATATTTTGGTCTGTTTGCCTTTGGAATTGGTATGTTCATGCTTACAGACTGTAAGTTGCCTCAGATTATATCTCATAATGCGCATGTATATCATATGATGGCAGAGATGTTCATGATGCTTTTTATTACACCGATGATGCTGTTTTTTGATGCAATGTATAAGGAGTATATTGTTGATACCAGGATTATGTTGGGTGTCTGCCTGTTTTCTTCAATCGATTTTGCAGTGTCATACATTTTGATGATAACCGGTGTCATGGATCTTCATCAGACCGTCACCCTGACACATGCTACCTATTTGGTTGCTATTTTGGTATTGATGGTTCTGCTTGTTAAAAATTATATAAACTTTCGTCAGGAAACCCGGTTCCATATGTGGGCCATTATTGCTATCAGTCTGGGAGCCGTCATGGATATTGTGTTGTGGAAATATGCAACGGTTATGGATACAACATTGTTTACGCGTCTGGGTGCGTTGACATTTATGTGTTGCGAGGCTGCACAGATTATTTGGAAAATTCTGATTACTTATCAGAGGGGAGTTAAAGCGCAACTGTTGGAAAAGCTTGCCTATCAGGACGGTCTGACAGAGCTTTTGAATCGAACCTCTTTCATGGAGAGTGTTGAAAAGTTACAGTCTGAACCTCATGCGAGAGTATTGGTAGCTATTTATGATGTAAATAATTTGAAATATGTGAATGATTTCATGGGACATACGCAGGGTGATGAGATGCTTGTTGTGGTGGCGCAGGCAATCAAAGAGTATTTTTCCTCTTTGGGAAAGTGTTATCGAATCGGTGGGGATGAGTTTGCACTTATTTCGGTAGAGGCAGATTCCACAGAACGCTATGAGCGGGCATATAAGGAATTTGTGGAATATTTTGAAAAGCTGAATGCAACGAAGAAATATCCTTATGAAATTGTGGTTGCAGCAGGTTGTGCATGGACGGATACGGTGGATCCACGTTCTGTTGAGGCTGCCATAAATCTGGCAGACAGCAGAATGTATATGAACAAAAAAGAGTTGAAGTCTAAGAATTTTAAGGGCAGTACGCAAACAGAGAAAATGGAGATGAGGTAACAGCATATGAGTGAGTTGGTATTTGAATCAGTGAAACCGGAATCTGTTGGTATCAGTTCAGTCTGGATAGAGAATTTCGCGGACAGACTGGAGAAGTCTCAGCTTCCCATACATAGCATTTTGCTAATGAAGGATGACAAAATTGTTACAGAGATGTATTATGCGCCATACAAGGCGGATACGCAGCACAGAATGTTTTCCATTACCAAGAGTTTTGTTTCGGTTGCAATCGGACTTTTGGCGGAGGAGGGACGGATTTCTCTGGATGACAGGATTGTAGATTATTTCCCTGAGAAGCTTCCCGAGGGGGAACTTTCCCCTTATCTGAGCGATTTGACAATTCGGAATATGTTGATGATGGCTACCTGTCATCGGATGACTACCTATAAGGCACCGGGAGTTACGGATTGGGTGGGTTCCTTTTTTACGACACAGCCTTCTCATGTTCCGGGAACCACATTTTCTTATGATACATCTTCCACTCACACCTTATGCGCTTTGGTAGAGAAGCTCACCGGGGGGAAAATGTTGGATTATCTTAAGGATAAGTTTTTGAATGAAATCGGATTTTCCAGAGAGTCTTACGTTGTGGAGGCTCCGGGTGGTGAGAGTCTGGGTGGTTCGGGACTTATGGCTACGCCGATGGATTTGCTTAAGTTCATGTATGTGATCAGCAAAGAGGGCAGAGTCGGTGACAGACAGTACATTCCTGCGGATTATATCAGGGAAGCCACTGCCAAGCAGATTGATACCTACGGCAAAAGTAATACATGGGAGGAAATGCAGGGATATGGCTATCAGTTCTGGCGGACAACCCATAACGGCTTTTGTTGCTATGGAATGGGCGGGCAGTATGCCTGCTATTACCCCGAACAGAATATCATTTTGGTAACCACGGCGGATACGCAGGCGCGTGCCGGTGGAACACAGCTTATTTTTGATGCGTTTTATCAGGAAATCTATGATAAATTGGGTGAGGCATTGCCCAAGGAGACTACAGACCTTGAGGCATATTCGGCTTCTCGGACACTGTTTCATGTGGAAGGAGAGCATACCTCCTCTGTTTTGCAGGATATCAACAATGCCGGATATGTGCTGAATGACAATAAGGCAGGTTTTCGTTGGATGAAACTATCTTTGCAGAAGAGGCAGGGAAGCCTTCATTATGAGACGAATGAGGGTGTGTTTGAACTGCCCTTCGGGATGGGCTGTAATCAGACGGTGATTTTTCCGAAATATGGCTATAAGGCGGCTGTAAGCGGAGCATTTCGAGACGAGAACACCTTTTTGATTAAGGCGAATCTTGTGGATGAGTGTATTGGAAGTGTATACATTCAGCTTGTCTTCAAAGGGGATGAAGTAACTGTGTTGATGAGAAAATTTGAAGAAACGATGTTTAAGGAATTTGATGGTTTTATAAGCGGACGAAAGGACAAAGGATAATGTATATATTTATTTCGCACTCTTCCAACGAGGCAAATATGGCAAATCAACTGTGCGAGGCATTGGAGACAGCCGGTAATCAATGTTTTATTGCACCCAGAGATATTCGCTCGGGGTATGTGTATGCAGAGGAGCTTACAAACGGAATTGATAACTCGGATGTGGTGCTTTTGGTTTTGACCAAAGCGGCAAATAATTCACCCCATGTATTGCGTGAGATAGAGCGGGCGGTAACCAAGAATATTCCCATCATTGTCTATAAGGTGGAAGAAGTGGAGCTTACCAAATCCATGGAATATTTTCTCATGACCCATCAATGGATGGAGGCTTCCAACAACAGCGTGGAGGATGTGGTAAAGTGTATTGAGGATTTTGATCCTGCAGTGATGGCGAAAGCCTCCAAGGTAAATGCAGGAGAATCAAAAGCGATTGAGCCCAAAACAGTTGAGCCTAAAATGGGAAAGGTAGTCGGAGTGGCGGCAATTGTCATTGGAGTAGTTGCTGTTTTGTTGGGAGCAAGCCTCCTTGGACGGGATACGGAAGATGCGCAGACGGATGCTGTCGAATATTTGGCAGAGGATGGCTTGACGGATTTGGAGAATCTAAAGCCCGGTGATACCTTTACCATGGGTGTCTATAATGACGAGGATATCTATTGGAGAGTACTTAAGGTATCTGAGGAGGGAACCGAAGCGGTGGTGGTGAGCCGGGATGTGATAACGGTGAAGGCCTTTGACGGAGCGGAAAGCGGACATTTCAACCATGATGGAACGGAGAATTACAACTTTGATACCGGAAAAGCGGAAGGAGATTTTGAATTGCAGGCTTATATTCGAGGCAACAGCAATTGGTCTACCTCCAATATTCGCACATGGTTGAATGCGGATACGGAAAATGTTGTCTACGAGGGTCAGGCACCCACTTCCAAAGCTATGGCAGACGGTACCAACGGTTACAATCAGGAAAAGGGATTTTTGTGTAGTTTTACGGAGGAGGAGCTTGCACGAATCAAGACTACAACCGTAGAGACCAAGGGAAATATTCTGTCAGACACGGACACCATAGTGACGCAGGATAAAGTATTTCTGTTATCCATGGACGAGCTTGCATGGTTTCAGGAGGCGGACGTTTCTTTGATGGCAAAACCTACAGTGGGGGCAATCGCCAATGACAAGAACTCCTGGTACAATACCTATTGTGTGGATTATGGTGTGGAGAATACCATGTGGTGGCTGCGGGAGCCGGTGGAGGATTCCTCTTGTCAGTGCTATCTTGTGGGAAATGGTTATAATGATGAAAACATCTATACATGGGAGGTCGGAGTGGAAGGCTTTGGTATTCGTCCGGCCATGACAATTAAGCAAGGGAGATAAAGACTATGACAGAAAAACAGTACAGAAAAGCGGATTCTATGGTATTTGTAACATTGATGGTGGTTATGGCAGGTATCTTTCTGAATATGTTAGGAATGCTCGGTTCGGGGGCAACCGGCACAAAGGCAATTATCGTGGTAATTGCAAGTTTGCTGGGCATCGGTGTAGCAGTTGTGGGGTATCTGAAACTGAAAGGAAGCAGAAGTTGCGGGATTCTGATGACTGTGACGGCAATCATTGTCTGGGCAGTCATGGTAATTCTGGTAGATGCACAGTTTTTCTATATGTTGGTGGCAGCAGTCTTTATTGCCCAGATGGCATATTTGGAGAAGAAAAGAATTCTTATCAGTGCAGTAGTGGTGGTTCCCATTTTTGCAGTGCGAAGCATCATGCTTGCCAACAGTAATAAGGTGTCTCTTACAGAGGCAGGAACATCTATTGTATTGCTTATTTTAATTATTGTATCTGTGTATAATATTTCTAAAATCTGGATTATTTTTAATGACGAGAATCTGGCTACCGTAAGACGTGTGTCAGAGGAGCTTGTGGAGCATTTTGATGAGGCAGATAAGTATATCAGAACCTTGGATGAGGCACTGAATGAGAGTGATCTTACCATGCAGGAGATTACGGCGAATATCGAAAGCACCGCATATGAAATTCAGAATCAGTCACAGAAATGTCAGGATATTGAGAACAGTACCCAAAGTGTAAAGGCACAGACTGATGTAATGGTGCAGGCTTCGGCAGAGACATTGCAGGAGGTCGGACGTGGCGTGGAAGCCATGGAAAAATTACATAATCATGCACAAATTGTTGAGCGTGATAACAAAGAGACTGTAGAGAGTGCTGCTGCACTCAATGAGCGCGCCAAGGAAGTAAGAAAAATTCTGGATACCATTGAGGGTATCTCCGTCAAGACGAATCTGCTTTCCTTGAATGCCTTGGTTGAGGCATCCAGAGCCGGAGAAGCAGGAAAAGGCTTTGCGGTGGTTGCAGATGAGATTAAGAGTCTGGCAGGTCAGACCAAGATGGCAACAGAAGATATTACTGTGGTGCTTGCACAGTTGGATGAGGATGTAAATCGCGTTACGGAGAGCATTGCGCATTCCGTGAAAACAGTGGAAGAACAAAATTGCCTGATTGAGGAGTCCAAGGGTGAATTTGATGCGATAGACAGAGGCGTAAATCAGTTGATAAGCAGCATCAATAACTGTAAGTGTGTTGTGGACAATATCACCCAGGCTTCCATTGTGATTGCCAATGGAATTACAGAATTGTCCGCCAACAGTCAGGAGGTGGCGGCGGCATCCAATTCCGGTGCAGAGATGATGACGCAGGCTGTGGAAGATATGACGCAGGTGAAAGCTGCGCTGAATGATATCTATAATCTGGCTCAGAATCTTAAGAACGAATATAATGTGCAGTAAAAAATAGGGAAGCCGGATACAGATAGCGGTAAATTCATAAAATAAAATATATATGTTTAGGCAGAATTGGAGGAAGACTCATGGCGTGGTACGATGAGGCTGTATTTTATCATATTTATCCATTAGGGCTGACAGGGGCACCCAAACAGAATCCTTATGGAGAACCGGTACATCGGTTAAATACATTACTTCCGTGGATTTCTCACATTAGGGAAATCGGATGTAATGCAATTTACATCGGACCGCTTTTTGAATCTGTGGGACACGGATACGAAACCACAGATTACAAAAAACTGGACAGCAGACTGGGAACAAATGAGGATCTGACGAATTTTGTGGCAGAATGTCACAAACAGGGAATTCGAGTGATTCTGGATGGGGTGTTCAATCACACAGGCCGTGATTTCTTTGCATTTCAGGATATTAAAAATCATAGAGAAAATTCACAGTACAAAGACTGGTACTGCAATGTGAATTTCGGGGGAAACAATTCCTATAATGATGGTTTTTCCTATGAAAACTGGGGAGGATATGACCTCCTTGTAAAATTGAATCAGCACAATCCGGCAGTCAAAGATTACATCAGCGACGTAATCCGTTTCTGGGTAAGCGAGTTTGATATTGATGGAATCCGTCTGGATGCTGCGGATGTTCTGGATTTTGATTATATGAAGGCACTTCGTCAGGTGGCGAATGAAGTAAAGCCGGAGTTCTGGCTCATGGGAGAGGTTATTCATGGCAATTATTCCCGCTGGGCAAACGATGGAACCCTTCATTCCGTAACAAATTACATGCTGCATAAAGCATTGTACTCTGGTCACAATGACCATAACTATTTTGAAGTTGCGCATACAATCAAATACGTAGGCGATATGGTAGGAAATAATCTGAAGCTTTACAGCTTTGTGGATAACCATGACGTGGAACGTATTTATACAAAGCTGAAAAACAAGGCACATTTTGTGCCGGTACATGTGATGCTTTACACATTACCGGGAGTTCCGTCGATTTATTATGGTTCGGAGTTCGGTATCGAAGGGAAAAAAGAGAACTTTTCCGATGATTCCTTACGACCTGCGTTAAATTATGAGGATTACAAGGATGCGATTGATACGAATCCCTGTACAAAATTAATTGCAGCACTGGGTAAGATTCGTCAGAATACACCGGCTCTTTGTTATGGAGATTATCAACAGTTGGAACTGCAGAATACTTATTTTGCATATGCCAGAACCCTTGACGGTAAGTCAGTAATCACTACAGTCAACAATGGGGACAATGGTGTTTCCATGGAGCTTGCGTGTGGAGCTTCCGCAGAATATGTAGGTGCATTGTCAGGTGAGCGAGTATCTGTAAATGGTGGACGCATCCGGGTGAGCGTGTCGGCGAACTCCGGTGAAATCTGGATTCCTGTAGAGCTTTACGGGGAGAGCCCGGCACCGATTAAGTCTGTAGAATTTGAAAAAGCGCCGGAAGCTTCGGAAAAAATCGAAAAGCCAAAAGCGGTAGAAGCTCCGGCAGTTACGGAACCTGTGAAACAGGTTGAAAAGCCGGAGGATAAGCCTGTAATAATGCAGGAAGAAAAGAAGCCGGAGAATGTAGTTGTGGATTGGAGCAAATCATATGAAGACATGTCTGTGGAAGAACTTCAGGAAGCAATTCTCGAAAAGATGAGAAGAAACGGTCCGGTAACAGACTATATGTTAGGAACAGTCAGAGAAAATACCCATCATGGTTCCTTGGTGAGTTGGGTTAGAAGTTTTGGTTAACTGAGTACAGCAACAGCGAGTTGCTTGGCGGTTTGATATGTCCGTAATATAATGGCTTTGGAGGTGAAAATAACCATGGAAACAAAGGATATTATATTGGAGTTGAGGAATAAAGCAGGATTGTCACAGGATGAACTTGCGGAAAAGGTATATGTGACCCGTCAGGCGGTATCCCGCTGGGAAAATGGAGAAACCACACCCAACACAGAAACCTTAAAGCTGTTGTCCAAGCTTTTTGATGTTTCAATAAACACGCTTTTGGGGTCGCCAAGGCAGTTGATTTGTCAGTGTTGTGGCATGCCTCTTGAGGATTCTAACATCAGTAAAGAGATAGACGGTATTTTCAATGAAGAATACTGCAAATGGTGTTATGCTGATGGTGAATACACCTATAAAAATATGGATGACTTGATTGCATTCTGTGCGGAACATATGGCAAATGAAAACTTTTCTTCCGAGCAAGTGCGTGCATATATGAAAGAAAAGCTTCCGAAACTTGATTATTGGAAACGGTATGCCAAGCTTGGTGGCGAAGAACAATTCCATGAATTTAAGAAGCAACTCATTGATGAAATCAACGCTTTACACATTGAAGGAATGCCCAAGGTCGAAAGTCTTAGTGCTCTTGTGGGTGGTTATGTCAATCTTGAATATAAACTCCCCAATGGAAAATGCGTTAAGTTTCTAGACGATGGAGTTACTTATTTAGGAAACCAGTTGGAATGTGAATTTGGTGGAGACAGGTGTTTTGGTATCGTTGCCAATATGGAGTTTATTCTTGTATGTACTTATGAAGAAAACGGTGCAAATCCGGAGTTGGTTGTTTATAAGAAAAGATAGGAAAATTAGGCTGACAGGGTAAGATGGTCGGCCTATTTTTTGTTTAAAAAATTTGTATGTAAATTAAATTAGTATCTCAAAAAAATCTCTCAAGGGTCAGAGACTTACCTGCCTGAAGAATTTGACAAAAATGGATGGCTTTTATCTTGATGATATTTCCAGGAATGGAGGTGTTGGAGACAACAGAGGAAGGGAGTTGTTGGGTAAAGCTTGTGAATAATGATGCTCTGTGATAAAATATACGCATAATAAATACTTTTGATATATGAGTAGAGAGGTGAAAAATTGATTTCGTCAGATGAAATGAGCTATGAATATGAGATGATTTTAGAAATGTCGTAGGAGGGCTAGGGAATGACAAATGATTTGATAAATGCGATTGTTTCAGCTATTGTAGGCGCTATATCTGGGGGAGTTGTTAGTTTTATACTGGAAAAGCGAAAGGAACATAGAGAAGATAAAAAAGATAGTAAGAAAAATAATAGAGAGATACTCGAGAATCGCCCAGAACTTAAGATTATTGACTATAAGGATTATATAGGTAGGATTGGATATGGAATAAAGAAGCAGAGCGATATAAACATCTTTTTAACTAGAATTGAAAATGTATCTATTGCAGATGAAGATATTAGAGTGCAATTTAATGAAGAATATTTTGATGAGAACGAATGGTGCTGTGTTATATATACTTTAAAAAATGTTGGCAAAACGGATATAAGTTGTATAAATCCAATCTGTAGGTCTAAAAAAGATACTATACTGTGTAGTTCAGCTATTGCAGGCGAGGTATTAAAATATGGATTAATAAGTTATTCCGCATACTATGATAAAAAGGTTTATGTAGGAGATACCATTACAATGAAAGTTTGTTTTCACAAGGATTGTGTTATATCTGGTACAATTTCTGCGCTTATGAGTATGGGATTGGAAGATAGTAATGGAAGGTGTTGGATGCAGCCTTTTTTTGTGCCTGATGATAAGATATATGATGCATATATCATCTCACGCAAGGAATATCGGGATGAGCTGTTGCCAGATATAGCGATTGAATGTTTTAAGAAACCTTGGCTTTGGTAATAGGTTATTTTGCATGTTTAAACGCTTGAGATGTGCGTACATAGCATTTAGTGATAGAAAAAATCGGATTTTAAAAGAGAGAATATTAGATGACAGAGCAAGAAAAAATACTGTTTTTATCTGAAAAGATACAAGAACTAAATAGGATTACCTCAGAGATAGAAACACTATTTCCTGAGAAGTCTTTCAAAATGGATGGAATTCTCATAGGCAACATAGTAGAGGTGCTGACTGCTCATGCATACGGAATTACGCTTTACAGGCAATCAGAGAAAACGCATGATGGTGAAGTGGATGATAAAAAGATTCAAATAAAGGGCACGCAGGGTAAGGAGTCCATTGTAATTCGAGAAGAACCGGAATATTTACTTGTAGAATATTTGGATAAGGTAACCGGAACGATTCAGGAAATATATAATGGTCCGGGTGCTCTGGCTTGGGAACATAGAAACTATGTTCCGAGTATGAATTTTTATACTATTCGAATTAATAAACTATTGGAGCTTGATGCACAAGTGGCAGATGAAGACCGTATCAAATCTATTGTTCCTGTTGAGAAGTATAAAAAGGTTGCGACAAATGTTCGAATGTCAGAGCCTACAAAGCAACAAAAGAAAAATAAGTTAGGAAAAACATTAATAACGGGTTACGTAAATAGAAACAACCAAGAAAATAGAGGGTGTTTAAACAAGCCTGGTAACCACTATAATCAAATGGCATACTTATTGCATTGTAATGAATGTGGATTTGAGTACGAGGCAAATGGTCCTGTGTCAAGATTTAGTACAAATTAAAATGAATGATTCTGCCTGCTAAGCAGCAGACAGATGATTTATCCGCTCATACAGCTTTTCAAAATCGTTAGGGGACATATAATTGCAGTGACTATGAGTTCTAACGGTG
>JAZQMG010000074.1:0-8387 GCA_045543175.1 Acetatifactor sp.
GATAGGAATGAGGTGTAAGCACAGCAATGTGTTCAGCTGACATTTACTAATCGGTCGAGCGCTTAACCAAAGGTTTAGGAACGAGGAAGCAGAAGGAAATCTGTTATCAGTCTTGTAAGATTATTTCGTGTTCGGTTTTGAATGTATAAATTAATAAATGTAAAAAAGAGCAGGAAAACTGCTCTTTTTTGTTGTTCAAATTACTATTTCTGACAGACAAACAAAAAAAACGATTAAATTTTCACAAATTTTTGCATTTTATAGTTTCATTTTCTGTAAAATATGTTATAATAAGCGAAAGGGCAGCACGAGAGATTTTCGTCCATATAATCATAACGTAGTGAGGTGGAAACATGGATACAAAGATTTTATTGGAAAATGGAACAAATGAGTTGGAAGTCCTTGAGTTTACACTGGATGGTAATTCCTATGGCATTAATGTAGCCAAGATTAAGGAGATTATTACATATCAGCCGGTAACTCCCGTACCGAATGCTCATCCCAGTATTGAGGGAATATTTATGCCTCGTGATACGATGATAACCGCTATTGATTTGAAGAATTGTCTTGGACGTAGCCCGTCAGTTGCGAGTGGATTGTTCATTATCACGAATTTTAACAAGTTGGACATTGCATTCCATGTAGAGGAAGTGAAAGGTATTCATCGTGTGTCATGGCGTGACATTATTAAGCCTGATGCAACCATTTCCACTCCGGAGGAGAGTGTGGCTACCGGTATCATTAAGAAAGATGGTAAGCTGATTATTATTCTTGATTTCGAGAAGATTGTCAGCGATATTAATCCTGAGACCGGCTTGAAGGTTTCTGATATTGTAGATCTTGGAGAGCGTAGCAGAAGTGATGTGCCTATTTTGATAGCAGAGGATTCACCCCTCTTGAACAAGTTGATTGTAGATTCTCTGCGCAATGCCGGTTACACCAATCTGATTCATACTGAGAATGGTCAGAGAGCGTATGATGTAATTTGCCAGTGCTTAAGTGATGGAACATTGAATGACCATGTAAGACTTCTCATTACAGATATTGAGATGCCCGAAATGGATGGTCATCACCTTACTAAATTAATCAAGGAAAATGCGGCTACAGCACATATTCCCGTTGTAATTTTCTCATCTTTGGTAAATGCAGAGATGAAGAAAAAGGGTGCTGCGCTTGGTGCAGATGCACAGCTTTCCAAACCTGAAATTGGCAATTTGGTTCGAGTTGTTGATGAATTGGTTTTAGTGAACCATCTGCAGTAATGCTCATGAGAGTAAGCAAATAGTATAAAGCATACAAAAAGCCGGGTGAATCCCGGCTTTTTGAACTGAAAGATTTGTTTAGATTGTGGAGGCTATGATGGAAGAATGTAGTGCAAGGGATGAAATTTTAAGTGCAATTCAAGATGCGGATATGGTATTAGTTGGTTTAGGAGAAGAGTTTGATTGTATAAGCAGTATTCGAGAAGAAAAGGGATACGAAGAAGGTAAAAATCTTTTAATGCAGTCAAAGTACAGTTCTCTGGTACCTGCATGGCAGAAAATGTATCGTGAGACGCAGACGAGTCTGCTGATGGAACGGTTGGAAGCCTTGGCGAATATTCTGGAGGGCAAAAACTATTTTGTGATTTCTGTAGCGTCAAACAGTGTAATTGCACAAATTCCTTGGAGAGAGGGAAGACTGGTTATGCCTTGTGGCACTGATTTGTATAAGCAGTGCAGCCCGGATTGTGAGAATCACTTGAAAACTTTGAGTGAAGCTGAGCAGACACAACTTAAATTGGGATTGGAAGAATGGAAGGGGAAGCTTATAAAAGGAGAGACAGGTTGTTTGCCGGAGGGGCTGGGGATATGTTCTATATGCAAGGCAGATACAGAGTTGAATAATATATACAGTGAGCAGTACGATGAAAATGGTTATCTGGCGGCCTGGCAATTTTATACCAAGTGGTTACAGGGCACGGTAAATCGTAATCTGGTGATCCTGGAGCTTGGAGTTGGAATGAAATTTCCGTCAGTCATTAGGTTTCCCTTTGAAAAGGTTGCGTATTTCAATCAGAAAGCCAAATTTTATCGAATTAACAAAAATTTGTATCATTTGACGGAAGAATTAGCCGGAAAAGGTGTAGGAATTGCCGATAATGCAATTGATTGGCTGCGAAACCTGTGTTAAACTATAGTATAGGACTTTTTTACAAATTGAGAAAGTTGAGGATGACATATGCCTTCACAAGAAGATTACTTAGATCAATTGTTAAAAGGAATTGAGAGCGGAGCCAAAGAAGAGGAAACTGCTATAGAGGAAACTGCTATAGAGGAAACTGTTATAGAGGAAGCCGTAACAGAAGAAATGCTGACAGAGGAAGATGCAGCGGAAGGTTTATTGGCAGATGATGTTGCAGTGGAGACAGATTTGAGCAATTTGGTTTCTGAGGATGATATACTGAAACAGATGGTGCTTGAAAATATCACTGTAGAAGATGTTTTAGGTGACGAAGGGGCGGAAGTTTTGGAGAACGATATTCCAGATACAGAAGTTTCTGATGCAGAAGTTCCCGATATTGAAACTTCCGATGAGGAAGCTTTTGGTATGGATGCGTTGGATGTGAATGTGGAGGATTTGCTTGCGTCGCTTGAAGAGGAACCGGAAGAATCTGACACCATGTCTGTTGAGGAGATAGAGCAGCTTTTGGCAGCTAATAATCTGGAGAATGTAGAGGATGCAGAGGAAGTTGCGACATCTGACGAGGACTTGATGAGTATGCTTAACGAGTCTGATGAGAATGATTTGCAAGACATATATGACATGCTCAATAAGTCGGATAATAATGAAGCCGTAGATGAAGAAATGCTTGCGTTGTTGCAAGATGATTCAGGCGTTGATGAGGCAGCCAGACTACAGGCTGAATTGGATGGAACGGAGGAAGACGCTGAGGCGGAAGGTGAGGTGCCCTCAGAGCGTCAGCAGAAGGCTATGGATAAGAAACGTCTCAAGGAAGAGAAGGCGGCCGCAAAACGTGCTGCGAAGGAAGCCAAGAAGGCTGAAAAAGAAGCAAAGCGTGCGGCAAAGAAAGCTTCAAAGGAGCAGGTATCTGAAAGCATGGAAAGAGAAGCCATTTCTGAGAATGCGGTTTTGGCGGATGCCGGGAATGCGGAGTTGTTTGGTGCAGATATGATGGATATGGATGATTTGTTGGCTGCGGCAGATACTCCGGCTGTGCAGGACGAGGCGACGTCGGCAAGCGTTGACGAGCCACAAGCTTCTACAGATGCGGATATGATGGAGATTGATGAACTTTTGAATCTTGCGGGGATTTCGGGAATGGTAGAAGCAGATTCAGCAAGTGCTATAGATGCAGGTTCAGATGTCCAAATTGTAGATGAAGCTGAGATTCAGGATTTGCTTCCTGAGAAAGAGAAAAAGGGTCTTTTTACACGGATTCTTGATTTCCTGACAGAGTCGGATGAGGATGAAGAGGAGGAGAAGGGAATAGAGGATATTCCTTTGTCAGACGAGAATAAAAACATTCTGGAAGAGATGGATAAGGAAGAAAAATCCGGTAAAAAGGGAAAGAAACCTAAGAAGGATAAGAAGGCGAAGAAGGGCAAGAAGGGCCAGACAAATGCAGAGGATTTGGGTGAAGAAGACGAAGAGGATGCACCCAAGGAGAAGAAAGGCAAAAAGGCTAAGAAGCCTAAGAAAGAGAAGCCTGTAAAGGAAAAGCCTGTGGAGACGCAGCCGAAGGGGAAGCTTCCTGTGAAGGCGATGATTTCTGTTGCAGCCGTATGTGCTTCCATTATGGCGGTAATTTTGCTTCTGGTAAATTTGGGCGGTGATTTTGCGGCCAAGAGAGAGGCCAAGAAGGCTTATTATCAAGAGGATTATGAGACCTGTTACAAGACTCTTTATGGCAGGGAGTTGGATGAGTCTGAACAAGTAATGTTTGCTAAGTCTGAGAGTATTTTGCGTATTAATTTGCGTATGAGGCAGTACGAAATTTTTGCAGAGGAACAGGCTGATGTGGAAGCTTTGGACGTTTTGATTCAGACAGCCTATGACTATGCAAAGCTGTATGAGTATGCGTCCAAGTGGAATGCAGGGGAAGATGTTGCTGTTGTTTATAATCAGATGTTGGGTATTTTGCAGGATAAGTATCATTTGACGGAGAGTGAGGCATTGGAGATTGCCGCGGAACCGGATGATGTAGCATATACCAGAATTGTGACAGCGGTGGCGGCAGGCGAAAAATATAAAACTCCAAAGACGGAGGAGGTAAAACCGGTGCAGACGGATAAACTCCCGGATATGCTTCCCGAGGAGACGAAGTTCCCGGAGAATAACGGAGGCCGATAAAATGATAGCAATTATAGATTATGATGCAGGTAATATCAAAAGTGTGGAGAAAGCTCTGCAATATTTGGGTGAGGAGACAGTCATTACCCGCGATGCACAGACTATCCTTGGGGCAGACGGTGTGATTTTGCCGGGGGTTGGTGCCTTCGGAGATGCTATGGAGAAACTTCATGCGTATGGGTTGGTATCTGTCATTCGGGAGTGTGTGGAGAAGAAGATTCCTTTCTTGGGGGTGTGTCTTGGTCTGCAGCTTATGTTCGAAAGTAGTGAGGAGAGTCCCGGTGTGGAAGGCTTGTCATTATTAAAGGGTAAGATAGTGAGAATCCCTTCTGATGGCGGTTTGAAGGTTCCGCATATCGGATGGAACAGTTTAAAGTATCCCAATGAGGGTAAGCTGTTTAAAGGACTTGCAGAAGATACTTATGTTTATTTTGTACATTCTTTCTATTTGCAGGCAGAAGAGGAGGAGATTGTGAAAGCAACCACAGAGTATGGAACATTGATTCATGCTTCGGTGGAAAAGGACAATCTGTTTGCCTGTCAGTTCCACCCGGAGAAAAGTTCTGAGGCGGGCATGCAAATTTTGCGTAACTTTATTGAAGTGACCAAGGAAAGATAGGAGAGACAAAATGCACACAAAGCGAATTATACCCTGTCTGGACGTGAAAGATGGGCGAGTGGTAAAAGGTATCAATTTTGTAAATCTGCGTGATGCGGGAGATCCTGCAGATGTAGCGGCTGCTTATGACAAGGCAGGAGCGGATGAGGTAGTATTTCTGGATATTACAGCTTCTTCTGACAGCAGAGCGACACAGCTTGAATGGGTGCGTCAGGTGGCAAGTAAGGTGTTTATTCCCTTCACTGTGGGTGGCGGTATCCGTACGGTGGATGATTTTAAAGCGATTTTGAGAGAGGGTGCTGACAAAATTTCTGTGAATTCTGCCGCTATTATGAACCCCCGACTGATTAGTGATGCGGCGGATAAATTCGGCAGTCAATGCGTGGTTGTGGCTATTGATGCCAAGAAGCGTGCGGATGGTGGTTGGAATATCTACAAAAACGGTGGTCGTGTAGATATGGGCATGGATGCAGTGGAATGGGCCATTACAGCAGAGAAGATGGGCGCAGGTGAAATCCTTTTGACCAGTATGGATGGTGACGGCACCAAAGAAGGGTACGATATTGCGCTGACGAAGGCAATATCCGATGCGGTTAGCATTCCTGTTATTGCGTCGGGAGGAGCCGGAACGCTTGAACATTTCAAGGAGGCGTTGGTGGATGCAGGTGCGGAAGCTGCGCTTGCAGCGTCCTTATTTCACTATAAGGAGCTGGAAATTCGTGAGGTAAAGGAATATTTGCGTGCGCAGGGAGTATCAGTGAGATTATGATGATTGAAAACGACTGGCTTCCTGCTCTTGGAGAAGAGTTTCGGAAGCCCTATTATAAAACATTATATGAATTTGTGAAAAAAGAGTATAATACCACACAGGTATTTCCACCTGCTGATGATATTTTTAATGCATTTCATTTGACACCTTTAAGTGAGGTAAAGGTTGTAATTATTGGTCAGGACCCCTACCATGAGCCGGGGCAGGCTCATGGGCTTTGCTTTTCGGTGAAGCCTGGTGTGGATGCACCGCCGTCACTGGTAAATATTTATAAAGAGTTAGCGGATGATTTGGGGTGTTATACTCCAAATAATGGCTATCTTGAAAAATGGGCAAGGCAAGGTGTGTTGATGCTTAATACGGTTTTGACTGTGCAGGCACATAGGGCCAATTCCCACCGCGGTCGTGGCTGGGAAGAGTTTACGGATGCGGCAATCAGGGCGTTGAATACTCAGGACAGACCTATTGTGTTTATACTTTGGGGCAAACCTGCCCAGAGCAAAAAAAGTATGCTGAACAATCCCAATCATTTGATTTTGGAGGCACCACATCCCAGTCCGTTGTCTGCCTACAGAGGTTTTTTTGGAAGTAAACCTTTCAGCAAAGCCAATGCATTTTTGCAGGAGCGGGGCGTAACCCCCATTGACTGGCAAATTGAGAATATCTAAAATATATTGAATCTTAGGATTTAATATGATACATTTACCAAGGACGAAATCGATTTTTATCGATAGACTAAAAAATATATTGAAATCTAATATAGAATAGCGAGGAATGAAAGATGGCAATCAGAATTGGTATTTTTGGTTATGGTAACTTGGGCAAAGGTGTTGAGTGTGCTGTAAAGCAAAACGATGACATGGAGCTTGTGGCTGTATTCACACGCAGAGCTCCAGAATCTGTAAAGACGGTAACGGGAGTGCCTGTGTACCACTCAGATGAACTTGCAAACATGACTGACAAAATTGATGTGTTGATGCTTTGTGGCGGCTCTGCAACGGATTTGCCCGCGCAGACTCCCGAGTATGCAAAGCTTTATAATGTAGTGGACAGTTTTGATACCCATGCGAAGATTCCTGAGCATTTTGCCAATGTAAATGAGTCTGCTTCTAAAGCAGGTAAGATTGCGATGATTTCTGTAGGCTGGGATCCCGGTATGTTCTCTCTGAACAGATTGTATGCAGGTGCAATTCTTCGTGACGGTAATGACTATACTTTCTGGGGAAAGGGCGTAAGTCAGGGACATTCTGATGCCATCAGAAGAATTGAGGGTGTTAAGAATGCGAAACAGTACACGGTTCCTGTGGATGCGGCCCTTGCTTCTGTAAGAGCTTGTGAGAACCCTGAACTTACCACCAGAGAAAAGCACACCAGAGAGTGTTATGTTGTGGCAGAGGAGGGCGCAGATTTGGCTCGTATTGAGACTGAAATTAAGACCATGCCCAACTATTTTGCAGATTATGATACTACTGTACACTTTATTTCCGAGGAGGAGCTTATGCGTGAACATGCAGGTATTCCTCACGGCGGAATGGTGCTTCGTACCGGTAAGACAGGTGTAAACGGTGAGCACAATCACGTGATTGAGTACAGCTTAAAGCTTGACTCCAATCCTGAGTTTACCGCATGTGTATTGGTTGCTTATGCAAGAGCTGCTTATCGCATGAATCAGAGAGGTTTGAGCGGTTGTAAGACTGTGTTTGATGTGGCTCCTGCGGATTTGAGTCCTATGTCCGGTGAGGAACTTCGTGCACATCTTCTGTAATTAGTTAAGAATTTTGTAGCAATACAAGTGAGGAGAATTCCAAAGTTATGAAAAAAGAAGCATTTGTAACCAAAGAAATGATTGAGGAGATTGTAAAAACTTATCCCACACCTTTTCACATTTATGATGAGAAGGGCATCCGTGCCAATGCACAGGCTTTGAAGGAGGCATTTGCATGGAATAAGGGATATAAGGAGTTTTTTGCGGTAAAGGCAACTCCCAATCCTTTTTTGATTAATATTTTGAGAGAGTATGGTTGTGGTTGCGACTGTTCCTCCATGACAGAGCTTATGTTGTCTAATGCCATGGGATGTAAGGGAGAGGATATTATGTTCTCCTCCAATGACACCCCTGCTGAGGACTTTGTTTATGCAGCAAAGCTTGGAGCAACCATCAATCTGGATGATTTCACCCATATTGATTTTCTGGAGAAGACCATTGGATATCTTCCTAAGACTCTGAGTTGCCGTTACAATCCCGGTGGATATTTCTCTATCAGCAACAACATCATGGACAACCCCGGAGATGCCAAGTACGGATTTACCACGGAACAGCTTTTTGAGGGCTTTAAGGTAATGAAGGAAAAGGGCGTGGAGAATTTTGGTATTCACGCATTTCTGGCAAGCAATACCGTGACCAATGAGTATTATCCTACTCTTGCTAAGACCTTGTTTGAGACTGCGGTTAAGTTGAAGGAGGAGACCGGTGCACATATTGCGTTTATCAATCTTTCCGGTGGTATCGGTGTACCTTATACCCCTGATGCAGAACCTAATGATATCAGAGCCATTGGGGAAGGTGTACGTAAGGTATATGAAGAAGTATTGGTGCCGGCAGGTATGGGTGATGTGGCAATATACACCGAGCTTGGTCGTTTTATG
>JAZQMG010000075.1:0-29769 GCA_045543175.1 Acetatifactor sp.
CTCGAAAAAGGAGCCAAAGCGGAAATATCTGAAATATTTGAACGAAACAATCTAACACCAAATGTGAAATTTACAACATGGGATGATTACGCTGTTATGTCAATGGTTGAAAGCGGTCTCGGAATCGCCATATTACCGGAACTAATCTTAAAGCGTGTCCCCTATAAAATCCTATCAAAAGAATTAGATGTTCCTGCTTACCGTGATATAGGTCTTGCATTAAGAAGCAAGAAAAACACTTCTCTTGCAGTAAAAAAGTTTTTGGACTATCTGAAATATCGCTAGTTGTCCAACAAAAAACTCTACAGCAATCCAATAGACAAAAGGGATAAAGAATACATCATTCTTTATCCCTTTTGTCTATTGATGACCACCCTTAAATATTCCGATTGTCCTTCTTCTTAAGCAGTTGTGAGGTGTCCAAGGTGGCTTCCGCCTCCTTCTGTTTTCTGGTGTTCGCATTTTTCGATGTTTTCGCCTTCTTCTCCGGCTTTGCTTCCGTTGCAGAAGTCGGCGTATCAAAATGCTCTGCATCCTTCTCGCTCTTATCCGTTGCCTTCTTCCTTCCAGCTCCCTTCCATACAGGCACATACTGGAATCTTCTCATGGCTACATCTGCAAGGAACAGCACAATAGCCAATCCCAACAGGAAGTTCGTCAAGAAACGCTTCTCCCCCGCACCGGTATCAATGCGGGTCCAAATCTCGTCCTCCTCCGTGATGAGCCTTCCGTACTGATTCACAAAGCTCAGATAGGCATCCGTGCTGATGTCAAACTTATACTCGTAGGAGAACTGCACCGCAGACGCAGTGGTAATATAGCTTTGAATCTCCTCCCCCTGCATACGGCGAATATTAAAGTGGTATAATCCCGTCTGAGGTGTGGCAACCTCTGCCTCATATTTTCCCGGCTCCGTAGCATAGAGAGTTACCTCCGAGGTGCCTCCCTCCGGGTCAATCACCGTGGCCTGAATCTCAGTGTCGCCGCCGTATTCATTGGTCTCATAAACCACCTGAGTGGTCTCACCTACAGCTACCACATCCACCCTGTCCTCGCCCAGGTCAGCATTTCCGGTGGAATAGTCCACAATACGCTTCCATAGCTGTACATAATCTTCCTTGCCCGCAAAAGGTGCACTCCACGCTCCGGTCACATCACTGTTCCATGCCACCGTCCGACCAAGACCATACTGCCATACTGTAAGGATGGGGTCTTCCTTTTCAGCAGCGGTGATAATGGAACTGGAAGCCGTCTTGGGAGAAGCAGACACATAGCCATAGATATTGGGCCAGCCTTCTGCAAACAATCCCTTGGTCAACTCGTGACCACCCCAAACAGACAGACCAAAATTACCGTTTTGAATATAGCTGTCTCCACCCAAGAATACTTCCTGAGCAAAAATCTTGGGAATATCACTGGCTATATCCGAGTAATAATATCTTCCGCCGCAGCCCTTTGCCAGATTCTCCAAAAGCTGTGTATCTGAGCCGTCTCCCACCGCCACCGTGGACAAGGTAATTCCGGCATCCGTGTAATTCGAAATCACATCACTGAAATTCGAAGTCTCGCCCATTCCATCCGTAAGCAATACCACATGCTTAATGGATACATCGCTCTCTGAAAGCACCCGATAGGCCTCCTGCAACGCGGGCTTAATGGTAGTACCACCACCCTCGTCAATGGCATTGATGGCGTCCTTAATCGTGGTTCTGTCATTTGCCTGTGTCAGCTCCACCTGCCAACTGTATTCTCCGTCAAAGGTCAGTACACCTACATAATCCGAATCCTTCAAATTATCCACAGCCACCGTAGCCGCTTTGATAGCCAAATCCAGATTCGTAGCCCCACCGCCACCGTCCACAGCCGTACTCATACTGCCGGAACGGTCAATGACCATTACCATAGCCATGGAGGGCATTTCATTCACATTGCGCATCTGCATATCCACAGGCAATACCGTCTCAAGTACTGTATCCCTGTAACCGCCCAGAGCAAAGCTGTCCTCACCGCCGCAGCACACAAATCCACAGCCGTAATCCTTCACATAGGTCTCCAGATTATCCAAAAATCCCTGAGGCAAATCATCAATATAGGTATCCACCAGAATAATGGACTTGTACTCCAACATGGCGTTGATATCCGTAGGTGCATTCAAGGTGGAAACCACGCTGTAATCACAGCCCGCCGCATTTAGTACCGCCGTAAAATCAGAAGAACTCACCTGTTTTCCGGCAATCACCAGAATTTTAGGTGCCGACTCCACCACAGAATAAGCACTGTAAGCGTTATTTTCTTCACAAGTATCCTCAGTAGCCTTAACCACCGCCCGCAGATTCTCCATGGCATTGCCGGTAAATTCCACAGGAACCTGACGGCTAAAGGCAAAGCGATTGCTTCCCTTATTCAGATGCACTGCATTTTCTGCCACAAGTTCGCTTCCGTCATAAAGTTCAATCACAGCATCGGTGTCAAAATTACTCTCCACCTGCACATTGACCGAATACTTATCTCCGGGATGCAGATAGGTGGGCAAGGTCATATTTTCAATATAGACATCCGGTGTCACCTCATCCTCGTACAGCAAAGTCAAAAATTCCGCCTTGGCCGAAAGCAGTGCACTTGCCATATGACTGATATCACCACTGGTCTCCTTGCCGTCTGTAAGCACCACAATTCGCCCATTGGCACCACCGGGAATCATAGTGAGGGCTCTGGAAACAGCCTCCTCAAAATTGGTAGCCGTCTTCTCCGGTACCGTCATCAGGCCACCGAATTGATTTTCCGAGGTCAAAAACTGCTCCACTAATGTATTTTTACCAAAACTTACAATACCATAGGAATTGCCGGAAGGCATCTCATCCACGGTTTGACGCAGATAATCCGCCATCTCCCCCAAATGCTCCTCATTACTGTTGGAGAGATCCACCACAAATATTGTAGCAGTCTGACTGCTGCCCAGACGAAGCTGTATGCCAAACAACGCCAATATCACACACAGCAAAACCGCACCGCGCACCCCGAGATAAAACTTCCCGCGATACCGCAGTTGCTTGACATACACAAGCCACTCAATAACCAACAAAACAAGAGCCAACAGCAAAAATACATTTCGAAGGGTCTGCTTCACCTGCTGCAATTGAAACGCTCCGTCATCACTGACCGATGCCCCTTCTGCCTGTCCGTCAGACTCTGTAGCAGTCTGAAACCGCACCACATAGGACTCCTGATATTCCTCGTTGCCTATTTGATACAGTCCTGCCTTCAAGGGATGACTCTCATAAGTGGTACTGTCCACCTCTGCCCAAGGCTGTAAAGCAATCTCTTCTCCCGCATAATAAACATTAGAAGCAAGCCATGAAGTATCAGACAGATAAATCATGGCATTGGCCAAAAATACCGGGAACTCTGCTCTCAAAGGAAAATCCGTCTCACGGATATCAAAACCTACCACAATCTCCTTGCAACCGTTTCGCTCGCCATAATAGCCCACGCACTTGCCCTCATATTCCAGAAAGCTCTCCGCCCCCTCAGGCAAGTTAAAACAATAGGCCTTATTCACGCCGATGGTAAAACCGGACAAGCCCGCTGTCAAATCGCAGTCCGTCATGTCCAGAACCACATTTTCCAAAATTCCCACGCCGCCCTTTCGGACATCTCCGAACATCAGGCTGTTGTACTGGGAATCTAAAGGCTCATTACCCACATCATAAATTACCACATTCACGGAATCCCCGCCTGCGGCAGCACTGTCTGCCTTGACGATATCCGCTCCAGTCACCGCCTGATAAGCCTTTTCAATGAAAATATTTCCCTCGCCAACAAGCAATCCATTAATGAGATTTCCGCGGTTCTTTACAGCACGCGACACATTATCCGCCGCCAAACTGTCCTTCTTACCGTCTGCAAACTGAATCCCGCTTATTTCAGAGGAAATACTTTGACCATTCCAGTCAATCCCCTCAAAGAGACTTACCTTCGTCTCAGATGCCGACAGACTCATCTGACTTAAGCCTATCAGACTTTCATCCTCGTCATAAAGTCCCACATCCAAAGAAACCTGCTGTCCGCTGTGGTTGGTCAGACTGACCATCACATCATACAGACCATCCTCACGCTGAGTAAACACCGTATACTCATTGGCCACATTCGCGGTGGGTTCCCCCACCACCTGTAAGGTTCTCTCCGCCACATTATGTAACTGCTCAAAATCCGCAGCACCTGCACCGTCAGTGTAGACAATCACATCCGCTCCATCCTCGGACTCGGTTCCCGTCAGGGTATCAATCACCCCCTGGGCCGAAGCCACACTTCCACCGCTGTCGCTGCACTCCAAGCCTTTCAGTGTCTGTATCAGACTGTCCGCATCCGTGCTGTCCACTGCCAGAAGCTGCGCCCCCGATGCGTCCACTGTTACCAGAGAAAACTGCGTATTGGGCGAACTGTTGATATAATCACACGCCTGCCCTACAGCCTCCTCAAAACGGCTCCTGCCCGATTCTCCCACATGCTGCATACTTCCGCTCCGGTCAAGCACAAGGATCTTGCGGCCTCCGCCCTGTCCCTCCACCTGAATAAAGGGAGACATCAGCGCAATCACCAAAAGGGCAATAATCAAAATCTGCAAATACATGAGAATATTGTGCACGAACTTTTCAAAAAAGGTTCGGGACTGCTCATTTTTCAGAAGCTTCTTCCACAAAAGGTTGGAGGAAATCAGATAGTCCACCCCTTTGGGCTTCAACAAATATAAAATTATGATGATTGGTACCGCTGCCAGAAAAAACAACGGCCATAAGCTCTCAAATATCATATAACATCCTTAAATCTTCAAAAATCAACTGTTGAAACTCTCTGCCTGTACTACACAAAGCATAGACTGCCCCCACCCTTGCGCACTCACGTTTCAGGTGGTTCATGAAATCTCCCAGTGCCTTCTCATAAACCCGGATACTGGCTGCGTCCAAGGTCAGCCGGAGGGCACTGCCCTCCTCCATATCAATCAGATTACGCGTTCCGGTAAGTTCTACCGAAAGCTCCTCCTCTGCCAACACCTGCAAAAATACCGCCTTTTGTTTCCTGTAGTCCAGAAAACGCAAAAGCTTCTTTACCTCATCGGTATCTCCCAAAAGCTCCTCCTGCAAGAAATCGCTGATGATAATGGTCACTCCCGGCCCCTTGGCAGGCATCTGTTTTATGGCACTGACAATATCTGCCTGTCCCGTAAAGCTGCATTTCTCAAGCCAGTCAGCCAACCGTGGAAAGGCCTTCTTACCACCACTTGCCACAAAAGGAGTCTGCATCCGCTTCATATCATAGACGATTATGCGATCCATGTTATTCAGACCCATATAGGCCATGGCTGCCGCCAACATACCGGCAAGGTCGCTCTTTTTCTTTGCACCATAATCCATGGAAGCACTGGTGTCCAAAAGCACCGACACCACCGCCTCCTTTTCTTCCATATACTCTTTCACATAAAGCCTATCCAGACGCCCGTAGGCATTCCAGTCAATCCGTCTGGGGTCGTCCCCCGGCATATACTCCCGAAAATCCGAGAATTCCGTAGAGGAGCCCTTCTGCACTGACTTACGGTTTCCCACCAGATTCATGGAGGACTTGTACCCCATGGACAGCCGCAGTCTGGACAAAGTATCAAAAAATGCCCCATTCAGCACCATCACTTACACCTGCCTCGCTTATACCTGCGTTTTCTTTGCCGCAAGAATTCCCTTGATAATCTCATCCTCAGACACACCCTGACTGATGGCATCAAAACTGGGAATCAACCTATGCCGCAAAACAGGATAGGCCATGGTCTCCACATCCTGAAAGGATACATTAAATCTTCCCTCTAAAAACGCCTTGGCTCTGGCACCACGAATCAAGGCCTGAGCCGCTCTGGGGCTTGCCCCTTCTCTAATCAATGGATTGGGCTCATGAGTTGCCATGACAATATCCAAAAGATACTCCATCACCGCATCTGCAATGGGAATCTGATTTACCAGTTTTCTTGCCGCCAAAAGTCCCTCGCCATCCAGACGTTTTTCAATCACAGCACTTCCTGCGCCCTCCGTCAGATTCACGATTCCCTTAAGCTCCTCCTTGGAAGGGAACTTTACCAGAATTTTGAACATAAAACGGTCCAACTGCGCCTCCGGCAAAGGATAAGTACCTTCATTTTCAATGGGATTCTGGGTAGCCAGTACCACAAAAGGCTCTTCAAGACGATGGCTGTCATTACCCACCGTCACTGTGTGCTCCTGCATGGCCTCCAACAGTGCCGACTGGGTCTTGGGCGTGGCACGGTTAATCTCATCCGCCAGAATCAAGTTGGCGAAAATAGGACCCTTCTCGAAAGTAAAGGAACTGCCCTGCTCATTTTTCACAATGATATTGGTTCCCGTTACATCACTGGGCATCAAATCCGGCGTGAACTGGATTCTCTTGAAGCTCAAATCAAACACCTTACTGATGGTACTCACCAGTCTGGTCTTGCCCAGACCCGGCATACCCTCCAACAGCACATTTCCTCCTGTCAGCATCGCCAAAATAACCTGACGGATAATCTCACTCTGACCGATAATTCCCTTTTGAATCTCCTGCTCACAGGCCGCAATCTGCTGCGCCATGTAGGCCGGGTCCTGCAACCTGCTTCTGTCTAATTCACTCATTTTTCTGCCTCCATATTAATTAAAGCTTGCAAAATATTCTTTGATGATATCTTCCATACCGCTGGGATACTGACCGGTGGCAATGCCCTCGTAGGCGTTTTGCTCATAACTGCCAATAACACTCTGATAAGAAATATGAGTGCCTTCCCAGTTCATCCCATTGGGTGCGCGGAAAAATTCGGAATTGTCATGATTGGATGCGTTACCCATAAGATTTCCGCTGTCTGCAATGGCATTGGGCACGCTGACATAGTCTCTGTCATTATTTACACTGCCGGTTCCCCTGCCGTTACCTGTACCATTGCCATTACCGGAACCGTTGCCGGTTCCGCCATCACTGCCATTGTTACCGTTTCCGGCACCATTCTGACCATTACCGTTTTGACCACTGTTCTGACCGCCATTTTGGCCACTGTTTTGTCCGTTACCATTTTGACTGTTCTGGCCGTTCTGTCCATTATTCTGACTGTTGCCATTATTCTGACCGTTTTGTCCGTTATTGGAATTGTTCTGACCATTCTGATTGGAGGCCATCTGGCTGCCCGCTCCATTGCCGCTCATCTGCTGCAGCTTATCTGCCATTGCCTGCATGGCCTGAGCTGTCACAGGTGACGCCGTGGCTCCGTTTTGCAGACTCTGAGCCAAGTTCCCAAGTTGCTCGCTCATATTCTCATATTTGTAATTCAGCTTCTCCCCCGCAACCTTCAACTTCTCTCCGGTGGATGCCTGATTATATTCTGTCATGGAAGCCTGAAGGCTCTCCATCATTTCCTGCAAGGCCGCCAACTGTTCCTCTGTAAGTTCCTGCTGTTCAAGCTCCTCCAGTTCCTCCAAAACCTCTTCAATTTCTTCCTCTTTTTCTTTGGCCTGCTGCCTAATCTCGTGAAGCTCCTTTGCCTGCTCCCGCACAGGGGAAGGCACCCACACAAGTCCCAACATCACCGTCAACACTCCAAGAGTAATCAAGGTGTTTTTCTTCGGAGGCATCAGGGGAATCTGTATCCTGTCCCGATTGGCTCTAAGACACTCCATGGCATCTCTGCGCTGCAGGGCATACATTTCCCCTTCTTTTTGCAGATTTTCATAAGCCGTAACAATCCGCTCCTGAAAACCATAGCCATCCATGACCAAAGCCGCACCCTCCATGGAGCTTCTCTTTATGTAGGCTATGACTGCTGCCGCCAGCACTGCCAGAAGTAACGCAATGGCCGTATAGACATTGACATAATACACAGGCACCATCAGGGATATCACCTGAAAAACAATCCCCACTGCCCCGCCAATCCCCAAGGCCGGAATCAATTTTTTCAACAGGCCTGCCAGATTTAATCTTCTCTTACAGGCTCTGATAATCTCCAGAAACTCTTTCTGCTCCATAGATTAGCCTACCTTTTTCTTGCGCATCTTACCGCCACTTGAATTCATGGGATTTACCTTCCATGCCGCTATCAGCATAAATACAATCGAAAGCAGCAAAATACACACTGCAGACACAAACACCCACATATCACTGTTTGCCAGATGATAGGTCAGGATTCCCACATCTTTTTTGGAAAAGGAAGCCTCTCCCATCAAAGACTCCCCGGTCATCAACATGGTAAAGAACTCTATAAAAAACATCATAGGGTTAAACAAAAGTACCAAAAATGACTCTCCTGCGCTTCCCTTACCAAAAATCAAACTGATAATCAGGGGAAGGAAGGACATCCCATACACCACAAAATAAATCGCAAAGGACATAATGACGGATGTAATTGACTTTCTGCAAAATGCGGAGCAGAGAATACCGATACTGCCCGAAAATACAGACAAGAGAATAACCGCCAACACATACCAAAACAAATTGCCCCAGCTAAGACCACCCACCACAAAAGACAGTGCCATAATAGGCGTACTTGCCACTACAAAGAACAAAATGCGAAGCACTGCTGAAGTCACCTTACCTGCCACGATGGAAAGGGGAGACATACAGGTAGTCATCATAATTTCAAAGGTCTGACGCTCCTTTTCTCCTGATATGGAGGAGGCTGTGATAATCGGCACAATCAAAGCCACAATACACACCTGCACAACCGCCACCACAGGGAACAGATACACCAGTGAGCTGTAAATATTGTCCGCACTATAATAAATACTGCTGCTTTCCTGTTGAATAATCACCAGTGCCAAAAGAAACGCCATGGTCAAAACCGCCTCATAGGCAAAAAGCCCCCAACTTAAACGCATACTGCGCGCAGTCACCTGCAAATCTTTTTTTACCAAGGGATTCATACGGATTTTCATGCTGCTCCACCTCCTGTCAACTGCATAAACAGTGATTCCAGATTACCTTCCTCTTTGTGAAATCCGGTCAATGTAACCTGATTCTGAATCAGATATCCCATCAAGGCACAAACCTGCTCATCCGTGCCTCCATAGGTAATAATAATCTCATTCTCACGCACGGAATCCACCACCACACCTGCCTGCTCCTGCATCATGCGGACTACAGGCTCCATCTGAGAGGCAACATGAATATGAATCCTTCTGTCATTGCGAAGCTTCTGCATAATATCTTCAATACGTCCCGCCGTCACAAGATTTCCTCTGTTCATAATACCGATACTATTACACATCTCCGACAGTTCTGACAAAATATGGGAACTGATTACAATGGTCTTCCCCATGGAATGCAAATTTTTCAAAAGCTCCTTCATCTCCACTCTTGCTCTGGGGTCCAGACCGGAACTGGGCTCATCCAAAATCAAAAGCTTGGGATTGTGAAGCAATGCTCTCGCCACACAAAGCCTCTGCTTCATACCGCGGGAAAGGGTATCCACATAGACCTCCTTTTTGTCCGAAAGATTTACAAGCTCCAACAAATCATCGGAAAGTCTCGCAATATCTTTGGAATTCATACTGTACATGGAGCCGTACAAATCCATATACTCCTTTACCTTTAAATTGTCATAGACCCCGAAGAAATCCGGCACATAACCAATCAGACGCTTCATTTCCTTACTGCCCACCGGTGCGGTCGTTCCACCGATTTGTACCGTTCCTGAGGTTGCCTTCAAAAGTCCGCAAACGATACGAATGGTCGTAGTCTTACCTGCTCCGTTCGGCCCCACAAAGCCGAACAAATCTCCTTCGGGAATATTCAGTGTCAAATGATTGACTGCCGTAAAGGAGCCGTAATTTTTGGTCAAATCTCTAATATGTAGCATATTACACCTCCTAATCTACGACATAGAGACATCCATAGGATACCTCGCTACAGTCGCTGCTCACTGCTTTGGCATAGTCAGCGGTCACTCCGCAGACTACTACCGAATCCTTACCCGCCCGGGGATAAGCCTCCATAATTCCTACACCAAGTGCCGACAATGCCGCCACATCACCCTTGATATGCCCTTCTCGTACATCGCGGATACAGTCATAGATATAATCACTGCCTATATCATAGCTCGATGAATTAGTATAAATAGGTTTACAGTCAGCCAGAGTCAATTTCTCCCCTGCGGGAAACTTCTCATATACAGACAAAGAATCGTTCAAAATTACTGCATAGTAGATAAAATCCTTATCCGTTTCATTACTAATCACACCGTCAAACCCTGTCCACGAATTTGTCACCCACTCAACACGAAGCTTCCCTGCATTTGCTGAAGCCTCTTTTGCCTTTCCCGCCAGAAAATAGCTGTCCTCAAAGGAAGAGGAGGGCTTAATACCAAAGGAAAGCTTTCCACCCTCTATCTTCGTGCGGTGATAATACTTCGTGGGGTCAGCATCATCAGAGTAATTGTAATTCTCATTATTCAGAGGTCCCACATACGCATAGTCATCCTCCAACTGCAGACTCCACTCCCTGTAACTGGCATCATAGCAATACAGATAGGTTTTGCTTTCCTTCTTGGATGACAAATCTTCTGTAGTCACAGAGTAAACCTTTGTATGAACCACTTCAAAGCCTCTGCCTGCCAGAAATACCACAACAATACCCGCCAAAGCTGTTACAGGTACCATAACCCAGTAAAGCTCCCGCTTCTTGGTAAAACGCAGAATCAAATACAGAATCGGACCTACAAAGATTACATAAAATACTACCAGAATTTTTAACACGCCCAAATGAAGTTCGCTGTTGCTGTTGCCCAAAATCCCCATCATCCGGCGCATCATACTCAACTGTTCATAGATATTGGTACTATAATCCGCTCTGCTGTAACGGGCACTGGCAGAACCACTGATTTCCTCCAACATGTTCAGTACAAACTGCTCCTGTTCAATATCGCCAAACACCTGCTCTGTCGTAGTCCCCAATTCCACCAGAGAATAAGGCAAAATACCCAGTGCACCATCACCCCAATTGTACATCAGAGCATAACTGGAATAGCCCTCAAAATACTGACTGCTGTCTGCCACCAGGTTAGCCAACGGAAGCTTGGAAATATCCACCGAACGGTCTCCCTTGAGATTTAACGCATTATCTGCATCCTCCGGCTTCACCACTCCGTTATATCTTAATACCGGCAAAATATCTGTCAATCCACTCAATGTGCTCTCTGCATAACTTCCTGTACCCACAATCAATACACCACCATTGTCAATCCACAATGCCAGTGCCTTTCTCTCATCCTCTGTAAGCACATCCGTGTTGTAATCGTCAACAACCAACAGAGTCAATGAATCCAACATGTCTGCAAAATTGTCCTTGTTCAATTCCACAAGCTTTATGGACATATTACTGCCATAGTAATACAGACCGGAACCACCCATATCCAGATAGGTAAGCGAATCATAGCTGTCACTCAAAATACCCATGCTCAGATTTTGCATCTGGTCTGACAAAAAACGCTTCAAGGTTTTGTCTGCCACTACCTTGTTCTTCTTGTCCAAAAGCATAATTCTTACACTTCCGTCGGAAGAATCACTTGCTCCTTTCGGAATCTTGACTGTAAACTGCTTTTCGCTGTTCTGGGGAAGGGAAAGAGTTGTATCATATACACTGGGTACACGGTACTCCTCATCCGCAGACACACGCACAATTCCTTCCCAGTCTGCGCCACCATTCTTCACATTTACCTGAATGTTATAGGTATCCGTATCGGAAGCCAAAAGTTCTGCTTCTATCCGAAAAACTGACGTCTCCTCTGCATTTTCGGACAAGGTATCCGACCTGTCAGCACGTACAGACATTTCACTTGTCATACCGCCTCCCAACACCAAAAGTATCAAGAGAAGTAACGCCCATTTCTTTTTGCTCTTTATCCTTTTATCCCTCATTTTTCTTACCGCTTCCTTTCATAGTCTGAAGACCATAAAGATACTATAACAGATAATAATTTTTGACGCAACGAAACCGCTTAGAAGTTAATAAAATCTTAAACCTCCTTAAGAAAATCAAGCCGTATTACACAAAAAAGCCTTGCATCCCCAAAGACGCAAGGCTTTCATTCTTTCACTGATATTTTACTTAAACAGAGTGTTGAGAATTCCTCTTTTGAGAATCTGGACACCTGTATTAATCAACGCATTCTCAATCTTGTTCTTGCGTCTCTCGGCAGCCTTCTCCTTCTTGGCTTCCTCCTGCTCCTTTTTCTTCTTGGCAGCCGCCTCTTCCTTCTCCTTCTGCTTCAAAGCAACCGCTTCTTCCTTGGCTCTAAGCTTGGCCTCCGCCTCAGCATCCTTCTGCTTTTGGGCTTCAAACTCCGCACGCTCCTTGGCAAGCTGAGCACGCTCTGCCTCCATTGCAGCTTCTTCTGCGTCCTTTTCCTGTTGCTGAGTCAGCACTTCATAGGCACTCTCATTGTCCACCGCCTGATCATACTTGTTCATACCGTCTCTGGACATCAGATTCTGTCTGGTCTCCTCTGCTACAGGTCCCATCAGACTCTGGGGACAGATGATAGCAGTACGCTGCACAATGGTGGGAACACCGTTTTCATCCAAAAAGGAGGTCAACGCCTCTCCCACACCAAGCTCCATAATCACATCCTCTGTATTGAGATTTGGATTCTCACGGAAAGACTGTGCCGCAATTTTCACCGCCTTCTGCTCAGAAGGGGTGTACGCTCTCAGCGCATGCTGCACTCTGTTGGACAACTGTGCCAACACCTGGTCGGGAATATCACTGGGACTCTGGGTTACAAAATAAATACCTACACCCTTGGAACGAACCAGTTTTACCACCTGTTCAATCTTCTGTACCAACACCTTGGGCGCATCCGCAAACAACATATGTGCTTCATCAAAGAAAAATACCAGCTTCGGCTTATCCAAATCTCCGGCCTCAGGCAGTCTCTCAAAAAGCTCTGCCATCATCCACAAAAGAAAACTTGCATACAAAGTAGGATTCTGCACCAGCTTCACGCAGTTTAATATGTTCACCATGCCCTTGCCGTACACATCGGTGCGAATCCAGTCAAAAATATCCAGCGCGGGCTCGCCGAAAAACAGCTCGCCTCCCTGATTTTCCAAGGGAAGCAGCGCACGGACAATTCCACCCAGGGACTGAGTGGACATACTTCCATAGGACAGCACATAATCCTTTTTATGCTCTGATACATAATTGACCATGGTGCGCAAATCCTTCAAGTCGGTCAATATGAGTCCCTTGTCATCCGCAATTCGGAAAATAATATTCAGCACACCCTCCTGTGCCTCCGTCAAACCTAACAGTCTGGAAAGGATGTCGGGACCCATATCGGAGATTGTGGTGCGGACAGGATGACCGCCCTCCTGATAAATATCCCAGAAGCACACAGGATAAGCCTTGTAGGTAAACTCCTCCCTGATGCCGAATTTATCAATACGTTTCTCCATGCTTTCAGACTGTGCACCGGGTTCTGCCATACCGGATACGTCACCCTTGACATCGCACATAAACACAGGTACACCTGCATCTGAGAAGGACTCCGCCATGGTCTTCATGGTGATGGTTTTGCCGGTACCGCTGGCTCCCGCGATCAAACCGTGGCGGTTCGACATGTTAAGCTGCATGTGTACGCGCTGACCTTCCGCAAGTCCCATATAAATCTGACCGTTTGAATACATTCCTTTTCCTCATTTCTGCACCATTGGTGCTTCGTTTTATCTGTTCTGATTCACTTCTTGTTGTTGGGGGCGGCGCATCTGCCATCGATTGGCGGCAATATATGGAAACTTTTTTCTTCACATGGGTATATACAGAAAAAAACGAATTGTACGACCCAAAATCATCTGAAATTCCACAAAAATATTGCGCAAACCAATTTTTTTACCCAGACCCGAACATAACTAAATAACATTAAAAAGCATTAGGGTTTTCCGTATTTTCGGGTCTTGCAGTGCAAAATTTTTGCATAGACCCAAAGCATATAAAACCATTGCTCTTGATAACATATTAACGCATTCTTTCTTAACTTAATGACATTGCGTTTCCAACAATTCCCCATCAAGACATATTGTTAATAGCTCGTTTTCTGCCATGGCTTCGAGGCAGAGGTCTTTTAGGGGGGTACCGTAGCCGGGAAGGTCTTGGGCAAAATCTTTGTAGCCTGCGAAGTTTAGATGCAGGGGGGTACTGTAATCTGTCAGTACATCGTACAGGGCATCCAGATTGCGTCCGTAGTAGACAGGACAGTCAAGAACTTCCTGTATTTTATCATGAAAGCTCTCCTTATCCCCAACATCTGTCAAATCAATCGTTATCTGCATTAGTTATTCTCCCTCATCAGTCGTACAAAAGGGTAAAGCTCTCGTAATGGTCTTCGGTGTAGTAAATCAAGCCATCGTTGGAGTAGACAATGCGTTTGGCACCGCGGCTGTCCGCTCCCAAGGTATCGATATCGCACTCCTTGTAGGTACGATTGCTTTCTTTGGGCAACAGGCCTTCGTAATTGCCGAATTTGTCTCCACCGATACATTTGCCGGGAGCATAGGGTTCTAAAGAACCGCCCTCCCATCCAAGGGCACGGGCTTCCTTTTTGGTGATAAAATTATCGGGAAGCTCTCCGTAGGTCTCCAGGAAAAGTGCCACATCCTCACAGGAAGTATAGCTTCCATCAGGGTCAGGAAGCTCCATTTCCGCAGTTACTTCCGCACTTTCTTCGCTGCTCCCTGCCACCTCAGCCACAATAATACTTGTGGGGCCATCTCCACCGCCAACTACCTCTGTAGTCTCGTAGGTGTTATACAGCAGATATCCACAGCCGGTGGACATCATAAGAGCCAACAGCAGCAACCCGGATGCAATATATTTTTTAAGCCTCGTCATATAATTTCTGAATAAACTCCTTCACCTGAATATTGTTCTCCGGTGTGGTGTTTTCCAAGGTTGCATGGATGAAAGGTTTTCTGGTCTTCATGAACTTGATGACGGAGGTGTAGTCCATCTGTCCAAGACCTGCGCCCACAGACACAAGCTTGCCGTCCTCCACCACAAAATCCTTCAAATGTACCATAGCCACATCGGGACCCAACAGCTCAATGGCCTCGTCCACGATTGCCACCTGATCCTGATAATTGCAGATATCCAGAAGGTTTACAGGGTCCAGAATAATCTGCAAATTCGGGGAATTAATCTCATCAAGCACACGTCTTGCTCTCTTGGGATTGCATACGATATGCTTCCATACGGGCTCAATAGCCATAACAACCCCCATCTGCTCCGCATATTTTACCACAGGGCGCAGATTGGTAATGAAGGTCTGCAAAGCCTCCTCACCGTGACACTCAGGCACATGAGTATAGGTCTCATTGGGCGCACCGGTCTCCGTACCTACTACGCCACAGCCAAGCCATGATGCAAAACGAATATGAGCCATGTAGCGATGGGTAATCTGTGCCAGCTTCTCCGGATTGGGATTAGCCAGATTCAGGTAACAACCAAGAACTGCAATATCAACGTTATTTTTGGCAAACACATTCTTAAGGTACATTGCAAGACCCGGAGTCAACGCCTCATCCGTGGTGGGAAACTCATCAATTACCTTGGCAAGAGCCAGATGTCCGCACTTGAAGCCAAGCTGACTTACATCCGCAATGCGCTCCTCGAAACAAAGCTTCTTGGTATCATGTAATCTGATTCCTAACTGCATCTTATTTTTCCTCCAATTCGTCTACGCCGATAAACTCGTAAGCCTCTCCAACCTGACCTTCAATCTTTACATTGTCCAGAGTCAGCTTCGTTACATTGCGGGCAAAGAGACCGCGCTTGCTGCTCTTCTCAACTCCCTCAGACATGGCAGGCACATCGCACTTGGCATCCTCTGCATAGCTGATAGAGATATTTTTCATATAAATCTCTTCAATTTTTGCCTCGGGCAGACCGTCAAAATAAGCCGCTGCCACGTGACAGTTTGTACATTCCATATCCTCAAATACCATCTTCTTGATAGCAGGAGTCTTATCGTCCACAGGGTAAACATCTCTGGACTGCACATACTGGGTCTTACCGTCCGGGTCACAGAAATAGAAAGCGTTTACCACCAGAGGGGTCATTACATGATCCAGAGTCAGGTTGCGGAAGGTAATGTTGCTAAGGATTGCATCCTTACCGCGTCCACGTCTTGTCTTGATACGCAGACCTCTGTCCGTATGACGGAAAATACAGTCCTCAACAGTGAGATTTACCACACCACCTGCCATCTCACTTCCAAGAGTTACCGCACCGTGACCGTTCTCCATGAGACACTGACGGATATGAATATCCTCAGAGGGGGTCTTATGCTTCTTACCCATGTAAATCTTACCACTCTTTACTGCGATACAGTCATCACCCAAAGAGAACTTCACGCCCAAAATCTCTACATTTTTACAGGATTCAGGGTCCAGACCGTCAGTGTTGGGTGAATCGGAAGGATTCAGCACATTCAGACCGATAAACTTCAAATTGTCGCTGAAATAGGGATGCAGAGTCCAAGAAGGAGAATTACAGAAGGTCACTCCCTGCAAGGTCACATCCTTACAACCGCTGATGAAGAACAGACGAGGTCTGAACGCAATATTCATCACCTTGGGATTGTTCCACCAGTTCTCCTTGGAAGCATTACCATTGATGGTTCCACGTCCGTAAATAATCACATCCTCCACACCGATACCACAGATAATACCGGAGAACATAGGAAGAGGATTGCCCTCCCAGGTACCCAGATTGTACTCGTCGGTCTCATCGTAACTCTCAATCATAGCAGGGAAGGTGGGGAACATTGTTCTGTCTGTAAATGCCTTAAGCTCTGCCCCCTCTGCCAGTTCAATTCTGGTATGACTCTTCAAAAACAGACTGGTGATACGATAAGTACCCGCAGGGAAATACACTCTGCTGTTGGCAGGACATGCCATAATAGCAGACTGAATAAAGTGAGTATCATCATGCTCACCGTCACCCTTTGCACCAAATTTCTTCACATTCAGGGTTACAAACTCATACTCGGTCTTAAAGCTTACCTCACCAAGCTTTTCACCCTTTGCAGCAGTTGCCTCATCCACACACTCATACACCTCTACATACTGCTTGGAGTCGGGAATCAAATCAAACAAAGACGTAATGGTCTTGTCGGTAACACCGTAATCCGCACCATTTACACATACTACATAAGGCTTCTTGGTAAAATGTCTGCCGCCATCCACAATCTCAACTGTTGCACTTCTGGCAGTGCTCATAACTAATTTCATATCCATAGGGAGATCTCCTTATCATTTATTCTCGTATCTATTCTTATATTCATGCACCGATTCGGGCACCGGACTACACTCTGTTCTCGTACTTCTCTGCCAACAAAATATCTGCCTCACAGGCCTGCAAAACAGCAGCCTTAAACAATTCGGCATAAGCCCCTTCCGGTGTACCCTCTGCATAAAATTTCTCCAGGGTCTCTCTTACATTTGCCTTGAAAATATCGCAAAGCTCTCTGTAATACTCATAAATCTCAGGACTCATATATTCAATGGTATGTATCCACATATCTGCCGCTTTGGCAGCCTTCTCCAAAGTATAATCTGCCTTCAACAGCTTATCCCATGCACGCACCTGTGCAATTAAATCAGGATAACCTTCCTTCTTGTTACAAACAGTCTCATATGCCACATAAACAGGATAAGCAAGTCCTGCTGCCGCCCAGACATCACTGTCTACGGAAGACAAATCAAAAACTCCCTCCGCCGTTCTGGGCAATGCCTTCAAAGCATCCACTGCCTCCTTTGCCGCCTCGGCATCCTTATTCTGTACTGCAGCATAAGCTTTCTGCAATTTCTCCTTCAGTTCCATACCTATACCTCTCTTTTTATTATTAAAATCTCTCTTTTTCTATTATCACTTATCGATTCTCCAATGCCTGAGCGATATCCTGAATCATATCCTCCACTGCCGCACGGGATGCGTCTGCATAACCCTCACTGCCGAACTTCGCATACTTCTCCTGCTGATAAGCTGCAATGATTCCTCTGGAGGAATTGATAATGGCACCCAAACCATCCTCGTTAAAGAAGTGTACAAGGTCAGCTCCCTTACCGCCCTGGGCACCGTAGCCGGGCACCAGAATAAAGGTGTTGGGCATCAACTTTCTGAGAATCTTACCCTGCTCAGGATAGGTTGCACCCACAACAGCACCCACATTACTGTATCTGCCGCTCTCGGGCATACAATCCGCACCCCACTGGGCAACACGCTCACCCATCCACTCATACAGAGGTCTTCCGTCAATCAGGCGATCCTGAAACTCGCCACTGGAAGGGTTGGAGGTCTTTACCAAAACGATAATACCCTTATTTTCCTCCTTACACACCTTGATAAAGGGATTGATACCGTCAGATCCAAGATAGGGATTTACCGTAACAAAATCCTCATCAAAACCGTAATAGCTCTTGCTGCCCACGGTTACCTTGCCCAGATGTCCCACTGCGTAAGCCTCGGAGGTAGAACCGATATCACCTCTCTTGATATCACCAATTACCACAAGCCCCTTCTCCTTACAGTAATCTACTGTCTTCTTAAAGGCAATCATGCCGGGAATACCAAACTGCTCATACATGGCAATCTGAGGCTTTACTGCGGGAATCAAATCATGCACAGCATCCACAATCCCCTTATTGTACTGCCAGATAGCCTCGGCTGCGCCCTCTAAGGTCTCGCCATACTCTGTAAAAGCGGCCTTCTGAATGTGCTCCGGCACAAATTTCATCATGGGGTCCAGACCCACTACAATAGGTGCGTTAGTTTGCTGAATCTTGGTAATCAACTGATTAATCATAGGTATCTCCTTTTTCTAAGTTTATTCTAAAACCTACGGACTGCAGGCTTCAACTTCTTTCACAAGAAAGGCGTTGCCACAAGTAACAACGCCTTTTCATTTCTCTATTGATTATACCAAGACTTCCGCCAGTTGGTCAACGTACTTCTTGATATTTGATGCATTTACATATTTTTTGTGCTTGTCACCGTCTACAACCACCAGAGTAGGTGCCTGCATGACACCATAACGGTTAGCAAGCTCCATATTTTCCTCGGCATCAATAGCTACATAGCTTACATCCTCAAGATAGCCCTTGGCAAGTGCACAGTTAGGACAGGTCTTGGTGGTAAAGAGATACTTGATGTTGCGAGGTTCTTCCACACTAACTTCAACCTCTTCCGCAAAATTGGACAAAGTCACAACAGTGCGGGTAGGACGCTTCAATACAGAATTCTCAATATCGTACTCCTTACGATTGGTATACTCCTGCAACTTGCCGTCATTCCAGTTCTGTACAGGTCTGTAATAACCGGTAATACGGCTGTAAACCTCCGTTCTTGCGCCACAGTGAGGACAATGCTTTACCTCACCGGACAGATAACCGTGCTCCTTACAGATGGAATAGGTAGGAGACATGGTATAATAAGGCAGCTTGTAGTTAGTAGCAATCTTTCTCACCAAATCAGCCGCAGCTTTCCAGTCGGGGAGCTTTTCTCCCAAAAACGCGTGAAATACCGTTCCCGATGTATACAGAGTCTGCAACTCATCCTGTACATCCAACGCATCAAAAATATCTGTGGTGTACTCCACAGGCAAATGAGAGGAGTTGGTGTAGTAGGGCACATCTCCGGGCTTACCCGCCGTCTTAATGGCCGGCCAACGCTTTCTGTCGTGTTTTGCCAGTCGATAGGTGGTACTCTCTGCGGGAGTTGCCTCTAGATTGTACAAATCACCATACTGCTCCTGGTAATCGGAAAGACGCTCTCTCATATGATTCAACACTTCCTTGGTGAACTCCTGCGTCTTCTCACTTGTCATATCCGCTCTCAGCCAGTTGGCATTGAGACCCACCTCATTCATACCAATAAGGCCGATGGTGGAGAAATGATTGTCAAAGGTACCCAGATATCTCTTGGTGTAAGGGTAAAGCCCCTCATCCAACAGCTTGGTAATCACCCCACGCTTAATCTTAAGACTGCGTGCAGCAATATCAAGCATGCGGTCCAGTCTTGTATAAAACTCGCTCTTATTGGCAGACAAATATGCAATACGTGGCATATTAATGGTGACAACACCCACACTTCCGGTACTCTCGCCGGAGCCAAAGAATCCGCCCGTCTTCTTTCTCAGCTCTCTCAAATCCAGACGCAGACGGCAGCACATGCTGCGCACATCAGAGGGCTGCATATCGGAATTAATATAATTGGAAAAATACGGTGTGCCGTATTTCGCAGTCATTTCAAAGAGAAGTCTGTTGTTCTCTGTGTCAGACCAGTCAAAATCTCTGGTAATAGAGTAGGTAGGTATGGGATACTGGAAACCACGTCCGTTGGAGTCACCCTCAATCATGGTCTCGATGAAGGCTTTATTGACCATATCCATCTCTTTCTTACAATCTTTATATTTAAAGTCCATCTCCTTGCCGCCTACGATTGCAGGAAGCTCCGCCAAATCATCAGGCACGGTCCAGTCCAGAGTAATATTGGAGAAGGGTGCCTGCGTCCCCCAGCGGCTGGGCGTATTTACACCGTAAATGAACGCCTCAATACATTTCTTTACTTCACTGTAGCTTAAATTATCTACTTTTACAAAAGGAGCAAGATAGGTATCAAAGGAAGAAAATGCCTGTGCACCTGCCCACTCGTTCTGCATGATGCCAAGGAAATTCACCATCTGATTACACAATACAGACAAATGCCTAGCAGGAGCAGAGGTGATTTTGCCGGTGATACCGCCCAATCCTTCTTTGATAAGCTGTTTCAAAGACCATCCCGCACAATAACCGGTGAGCATGGACAAATCATGAATATGAATGTCTGCATTGCGGTGTGCCTCAGCAATCTCCTCATCATAAATCTCAGAGAGCCAGTAATTAGCAGTAACCGCACCGGAGTTGGACAAAATCAGACCACCCACAGAATAGGTAACCGTAGAGTTCTCCTTAACACGCCAGTCCTCTACCTTCACATAGCTGTTTACCACATCCTTATAATCAAGAATTGTAGACTTCATGGTGCGCATCTTCTCGCGCTGCTTGCGGTATAAAATATAAGCCTTAGCCACATCCTCGTAGCCTGCCTGACCCAGAACACGCTCCACACTGTCCTGAATGTCCTCTACGGCAATACCATCATCCTTAATCTTATCCTGAAAATCTGCAGTCACTCTCAGTGCCAGCAAATCCACGATATCATTGTTGTAACTCCGCTCCGTTGCCACGAAAGCCTTCATGATGGCATCATTGATCTTCGTCAATGTAAAATCCGTTGTGGTGCCATCCCTCTTGATTACTTGAAACATCCTATACCCTCCCTATATCTTGTGTTTCCCCAAAAAGACCTTTTCATCCGTACACGCCACAAAATCGGCATTTGTTTCACTATAACATTTTACGACACTAAAGTCAATGACAGAAAGCCCCACAAGCACAATATATGGTGTTTTTCTTGCGACACTTTTGTCATATATTGTACAATCATATTGACTGACCCAGTCAGTATATTTAACAATTTTGCAACAAAAAAGCCCACTTGCAAGTCCTGTTTGCAAATGAGCCTTTTCAAAATCCAATCAAATTTTGTATACAATATCTAGTGTTTTTTATCTTGTGGAGAGAAACTGTTTCTCCCTCTTTGCCGCTTCGTCATCCGGGTATGTCTTCAAATAACCGTCAAGCAAAACAGATGCCTGCTGATACTCTCCCAGATATTCATAAGCCACTATCTCATTAAAAGCCAAGGTCTGCATCAGAGTATTTCCCTCAATCTTCATACCCGCCTGAAAAGCATCCAAGGCCCGCTTGTAGCTTCCCATCTGCATCTCGCAGAGTCCCAACTGATTGTAGATAGCTGCGCTGCTTGTATCCTTGGCAATCCATGAATTATAGACACTGGCTGCATAATTGTAATCCCCTGTGGCTTCATAGGACTTGCCCAGATACAGGAAGCTTTCCGCATCTCCCTTACTTCTGGCCTTCTCCAAAGCTACACAAGCCTTCTGGTAATCTCCCAAATAGTAATACATGCGGCCGCTGTCATAGCTGTCCATCTTTTCTCCTGCCGCCTGCATGGCATTGTTCAGATACTCCTGCCCAAGTTCCTTATAACCGTAATACTCCAAAGCCTGATAAATCTCGATTAATCGGTCATAATTGTCCGCATCCATGGAGACCACTTTGTCAAAATCCGCCTTGGCTCCCTCATAATTACCACGGTCAAGACGCACATTGCCTCTCAAAAAATAGGCATCCTCCTCATCAGCTCTCAAAGCAAGTATGGCGTCATACGCTTTCTCCGCCTCCGAAGACTGACCACTTTTATAATAGGCCGCCGCCAGATAATAATTGACGTCAAAATCCACATCCTGCACAAAACCGTCACTTGCCGAAAGTGCCGCCTCAAAACTGGCAATGGCCTTGTCATAATCCGTAAGCCCCATATAGGCAATACCACGGCCTCTGGCAATCAGACGCCCATTCTCCCCCGCTTCCTCCGCCACATCAAACTCCGCCAGTGCCGCCTCGTAATTGAGCTGCTCCAACAGTTGTGTCGCATTATTTATCTTCTCTCCGGAGGTTTTGCATCCGGCCAACATACCGACTGCCAGAAGACCTCCCGCCAGTACCATCCACTTTTTCTTCTTTCTCATACGCATGCTGTTACCCTTTGCTCTCTCAACCAATTCTCTTTATTTGCTCTCCTCCAGCATGGAAGTACAGTGAGGACATCTGGTTGCATCCAGAGCAATGTCGGTCTTGCAGAAAGGACACTTCTTGGTAGTAGGTGCCGCAGGCTCCGGCTTCTTACTGAACTTGTCACTGATGGTATTGATGGTTTTCACCAGACAGAATATTACGAATGCCGTAATCAGGAAATTGAGAACCGCAGTGATAAAATTACCATACATCAGCACAGGAGCAGTCTCTCCCTCTCCCAGCACAACATACAAATCACTAAAATCCGTACCGCCAATCAGCCCCAAAAGGGGTGTGAGTATATCCTGATTCAAGGAGGTTACAATCGCAGTGAAGGCACCACCCACGATGACACCAACTGCCATATCCATCACATTACCACGCAATATAAACTTCTTAAACTCGCCCAAAAAGCCGTTTCCTTTGCTCATTTATCTCTTCCTCCATCTGTATTTCAATTCTTTTTCCCATGAACTAACACTGTTTTTATCATAGCATAACAGCCCCACAATCTCAATACTTTTTCAAATTCACAAATTCACCCAAGTGTGTTATACTGTCAAAGAAACAAGCAGTGTCCTGCCCTATCGGCGGCGCACAATTTTCAATGAGGTTTATCATGCAACGTATTCAAAACGATATCAAAGAAAACAACTTTCAGCCCGTCTATCTTCTCTATGGCGAAGAAAGATACCTGAAAAAACAATACACAGACCGGCTGCGAAAAGCCCTTTGCCCCGGGGATGACCAAATGAACTCTCACTTTTACGGCGGCAAGGATACCCCGGTCAATGAAATCATTGACTTGGCGGAGACCATGCCCTTCCTGGCAGAACGCCGTGTCATCTTCATCTCCGACAGCGGACTTTTTAAGTCCGGTGGCGAGAAAATGGCAGAATACCTGACAGCCCCCAGCGAAACCACCTGTTTTGTTTTCACAGAAAGCGAAGTGGATAAACGCAGCAAGCTCTATAAAGCAGTACAGGCCAAGGGATATGTGGCAGAATTTTCCGTTCAGGACGAGCAGACCCTGAAGCGTTGGATTGCCGGAACATTAGGCAAGGAAGGCAAGAAAATCACGGAAAATACCGTGCAGCTTTTCCTCCAAAAGACCGGAACAGACATGGAAAACATCCAAATGGAATTAGAAAAGCTTATCTGCTATTGCATGGATAGAGAAATTGTTACCTCTGAGGATGTGGAAGCCATCTGTACCAATCGCATCACCAACCATATTTTTGATATGATAAATGCCATCGCAGACGGTAAAACCCGCGAGGCACTGCAATTATACTACGACCTGTTGGCCTTGAAGGAGCCGCCCATGCGCATCCTCTTCCTCATTGCCAGACAGTGCAATCTCCTGCTACAGGTCAAGGAAATGCGCTCCCGGGGCTACGACAACAAAGCCATTGCCCCCAAAATCGGTGTTCCTCCCTTTATTGCCGGCAAGTATGTGACCCAGTCAGGACGCTTTAAGACTTCCACGTTGCGGGCTGCCGTAGAACAATGTGTGGAAGCCGAAGCCGCCGTCAAAAGCGGGCGCATGAATGATATGATGAGTGTTGAGGTACTGATTTTGTCCGTGTTGAAGGACAGAAAACCATAAGAGAAATTCAAAACACATAAAATGCCTCCCCAAATCGAATAAACCGAACTTCGGGGAGGCATATTCATATTCAAATCTACTACAAACAAAATTATACCATTGCAGCCTTAATTGCATTCAACAGCTCCTCATAGGTCTCAAATGCAGGAAGCTGAGGATAATCTGCCTTAATCTTGTCAGTGCTACGGAACAAAAATCCTGCCTTACTTGCCAAAATCATATCCAAATCATTGTAGCTGTCACCACTTGCGATAGTCTCATAACCGATGGACTGCAAAGCCTTCACGGTAGTCAGCTTGGACTTCTCACAACGCATCTTAAATCCGGTAATCTCACCATCCTCTGCAACCTCCAAAGAGTTACAGAAAATCGTGGGCCAACCAAGTTTCTCCATAAGGGGAGTTGCAAACTGGCTGAAGGTATCACTGATGATAATTACCTGACCAAGCGCACGAAGCTCATCCAAAAACTCCTTTGCACCGGGCATGGGCTCAATTTTCGCGATGGTCTCCTGAATCTCCTTCAGTCCCAGACCATGCTCTTTCAACACACCAATACGCCACTTCATCAACTTATCATAATCAGGCTCGTCGCGGGTAGTCTTCTTAAGCTCAGGAATACCGCTTGCCTCTGCAAATGCAATCCAAATCTCAGGCACCAATACGCCTTCCAAATCCAAACAGGTAATATACATCGATTTTTCTCCTTTATCTTTCCTATTCATAAAATACATTATGTAAATCAAATACTTTATCAGTATAAAGCATTTTTCCTCTTATGTAAACTGCATTTTTTTGTAGATTTTCCCTACTGTTCATGTTATTCTTAGAACATAAGCAACTCGCGGCACAATTTAGTTACATTACAGGGAGAAGTCTTATGCAACCTACAGATAAAATAGCGTTTTCCAAACAGGGCTCAAAACGCAAGGACATCAGTCACATCATCATCGAAAAAGGTAAACGCGGAGAGTTTTCGCCTTTACAGCCGGACCATTACCACGTTTTCTATGAAATTTTCTACCTGCTTTCCGGCAAATGCCATTTTCTCTTAAAGGACACTGTCTACGAATTGGAGAAGGGCGACCTTGTTTTTATTGCCCCCGGGGAACTTCATCACTCTCTGTACAACGAAGGGGAAAACTGCGAAATCTGCATGATTTACTTCAAAAAAGAATATCTGCTGATTGATACCCCGGACAACACCCAATCCTTTATGGGAAGTGTTCCTGCTCTCTATCGGGAAAATTTTGTGGCACTGCTCTCCCGCATGCTGTCCGAGTATGCTCATATCGACGAATATTCCGACTCCTTTTTGTCCGTCCATTTGCAGGAGCTTCTACTGATGCTCATGCGCCATTCTGTTCTGGACGAAAAAGAGCCTGCACTGCTCCACTCCAAGGATGCAGATATTTTGCTTGCCACCAAATACATTTACAAGAATTTCAAACAACACATGACGCTTGAAGAAGTATCCAATGTAGCCTCCTTAAGCCCCACCTACTTTAGCAAGAAATTCAAGCAGACCACAGGCATGGGCTTCAAGGAGTACTTAAATTATGTCCGGCTCAAGCATGCTCAGGCGGCACTTCTTACCACAGACAGTACCATCACTGAGATTGCTTTGGAATACGGCTTCAACGACAGCAACTATTTCAAAGATTTGTTCAAAAAAGTATACGGCAAATCTCCCAGAGAATTCCGTAAAAATCCCGACTAAAAAGGAGTATCGCCCCACCACCGACTTGGGTATAAACCGCAAGCGGTTATGGGCGATACTCCTGTTTCATTCATCCTTCCATATTTCCTCTAAAAACCGTTCTCCGTACTTTTCGTACTTGTACTCACCTACCCCGGTGACGGTAAGCATTTCACCCTTATTACGTGGCTTTACCACACACATGTGCTCCAAGGTTTTATCAGAAAATACAATATAGGGCGGCACCTTCTCCGCTCTTGCAATTTCACTGCGCACAGCCCGCAATCTTCCAAACAACGAAGTATCAACATGACCACCACTGCCAGTTGCTTTCTTGCCCTTTCTTTCCATTTTGGCCTGCTGTTCCAATTCAGAAGCCTTAGGCAGCTTCATCACCACAGTTTCCTTGCCTGCTGAAACCGCCCGGGATTTCTCTGTCAGCTTTACAATGCTGTATTCATCCTCCGTGGTATCCAGATAGTCATTCATCAACAGGAAATTCAATACCGCCCGCAGAGTATAAATGGGTACCTTAGAAAGATGACCGTAATAAATATTTTCATCCATACGATACTGCCTGATTTTGGCAGTGTTAGCACCATGTACGGTATCCATAATAACCGCCGCCCCGTATCTCTGTCCACACGCCGCCACACAACCAATCAGAGCCTTGGAAATCTCCGTCACATCCACTGTTTCAAATTTGCTCAGACAATTCACACAATTTCCACAGTAGTTAGACCCATACTCCCCAAAATATTTTAGAATATAATCCCGCAGACAATCATTGGTGAAGCAATAATAGGTCATCTTTTTCAACCGCTCTCTGTCCTTAGCCATCACTAGCTGTCTGGTATCCTCATCCAACTCTTCATTATCCTGATTATTCTCTATGAAAAACCGATTGGTAATCACATCCTGACCGCTGTACAGCAGAATACACTCCCCCGGCTCTCCATCTCTGGAACAACGCCCCACCTCCTGATAATAAGACTCCAGATTCTTGGGCATATTGTAATGAATTACATAACGCACATTGGACTTGTCAATTCCCATTCCAAAGGCATTGGTTGCCACCATAATCATTTTTCGGTCATAGATAAAATCATCCTGATTGCTGCGACGCTCCATATCGCTCAAGCCCGCATGATATCTGGTCGTAGAAAAACCATCCCACTCCAAGCGTTCACAAATTTCTTCCACCAGTTTTCTGGTAGCACAATAGACAATTCCAAACTGCCCCGAATGACATTCGATAAAATTGCGCATGGTTGCATATTTATCCTTGGGCGACTGTACCCCCAGATATAAATTAGGTCTGTCATACCCTGTAGTCACTACCAAGGGCTCCTGCAAGCCCAATATAGCGATGACATCCTCCCTGACCTCCCTTGTAGCCGTAGCAGTAAAAGCACTCACAATGGGGCGTTTAGGCAGCTTTTCAATAAACTCCATAATCTTGAGATAGCTGGGGCGGAAATCCTGCCCCCACTGGGAAACACAATGGGCCTCATCCACCGCTACCATGGAGATTTCTACCTGCAAAGCAAAGTCCAGAAATTCCTCTGTAACCAATCGCTCCGGTGCCACATAAATAATGGGATACCGTCCCTGTTTGGCATACTCCAACGCCTTGCGGTACTGTGCATAGGTTAAGGAACTATTCAGATATGCCGCATGAATGCCCGCCTGATTCAAGGAAGCTACCTGATCCTTCATCAAGGATATCAGTGGAGAGATTACCAGCGTAATTCCGGACAACATTAAAGCAGGGACCTGAAAACACATGGATTTCCCTGAGCCCGTAGGCATAATCCCCAACACGTCCCTGCCTTGTAAAATACGATCTATCAGCTCCTCCTGTCCTTCACGAAAGGTATCATAGCCGAAATTTTTCTTTAAAACTTCTTCTTTTGTCATTTTAATATTCGCAAGCCTTCTCTTCTCCGTTTATAACGCGAAGTCCGCCCTGTACCAAGGCAAGCAACTCATCCTCACCGGGATATACAGTAAAGGGTGCAATCCACTCGGAAGCCTCCTTCAAGGCATTCACAACCTCTTCGCTGTAGGCGATACCGCCGGTCACGATAATGGCATCCACCTTGCCTTTCAGCACACAAGCCATGGAACCGATATCCTTGGACACCTGCAACAAAAATGCCTCTCTCAAAAGCTTTGCATCCTCATTGCCCTCTGCCGCCATGCGATTTACATCACGCATATCATTGGTGCCAAGATAGGCATTAAAGCCACCCTTGCCCACCAGTTTGCTGTACACTTCCTTCTCGGTGTATTTGCCGGAGAAACACATCTTAATCAAAGCACCTCCCGGCACACCGCCTGCTCTCTCAGGGGAGAAAGCTCCGTCTCCGTCCAGTGCATTAAACACATCCACAATTCTTCCATTCAAATGAGCTCCTACAGATACACCGCCGCCCATATGTACTACAATCAGACGAAGCTCCTCGTACGGTTTGCCGTTTTCCTTGGCGTAACGCTTGGCAACAGCCTTTTGATTCAACGCATGGAACACACTGACACGGGGAAGCTCCGGCACACCGGAAAGTCTTGCCGCAGGCATCAATTCATCCACCACCACAGGGTCCACAATATAGGAAGGTACTCCGATGGAATCACCGATTTCACGAGCTAGAATACCGCCCAGATTAGAAGCATGCTGTCCCTGCACTCCCACCTTCAAATCCGCCAAAAGCGCATCCGTCACTGCATAGGTACCACCGGGAATGGGCTTTAACATACCGCCTCTGCCCACCACCATATCAAGGGATTTGATATCAAAGTTTTTCTCCGCCAACAAATTGGTAATAATCTCCTTGCGGAAATCCTTCTGGTCCACAATGGTGGCATACTTGGCAATCTCCTCCGTGGAGTGACGCAGGGTTTCCTCAAACAATAAGGTCTCGTCCTCAAACACGCCAATCTTGGTGGAGGTGGAACCGGGATTGATAATTAAACTCTTCACTGACATCTCTATTCTCCCTTCATTTCATGTGCAACCACAGCCGCAAGGGCAATGGAATTTACCTTAGTCTCAAAGGAATCGGAACGACTGGTAAGAATGGCAGGAACCTTCGTTCCTGTGAGAATACATCCATTCTGTACATCCACCAAATGCACCAACATCTTGTATACCAGATTACCTGCGTGAATATCAGGGAAGAGAAGCACATCTGCATCTCCCTGAATCTTACGGTCGGTAGCTCCCTTATGCTTGGCAGCTTCCTTATCAATAGCCAAGTCCATGGACAAGGGGCCATCCACGATACATCCGGCAAGCTCCCCTGCCTCACACATACGGGTCAGCTCAGCAGCCTCCACTGTGACAGGCATCTTGGGATTTACCACCTCTACTGCTGCCAAAGGAGCAATCTTGGGATTCTCCACACCACAGGCCTTACATACCGGAAGGGTGTTTTTAATAATATTTACCTTATCCTCCAAAGTGGGATAGGTCATAAAGGCCACATCTGTCAAAAATAACAATCTGTCCATCCCTGCCACATCAAATACACACACATGGGAAAGAGGTCCTCCGGTGCGCAGACCAACTTCTTTGTCCAACACACTCTTCAAGAAATTCTTGCTGTCAATCAGACCCTTCATGTACATATCCGCCTTGCCGTCATGAGCAAGCTTTACAAGTCGGAGGCCAAGCGGTCTTAGGAAGAC
>JAZQMG010000076.1:0-39977 GCA_045543175.1 Acetatifactor sp.
GACTAAAACGGAAGCGGATTATCAGACTTTTGAATGGTGTAATATATGGGGAACAGACTTGGTTGAAACCATGTACAATGAACCATCTATGTATTATAATCTACCGGGAATTAAGGTTCTGATTATAGAAGGAGAAATGGCAAAAAGAACGAAAGAGCAAGGCGTTAATTGGTCAGAGCATTATCCCGATTTGGAAACGCTAAGGATAATTCCTGATTAGGCGTGAGGTGCAGAAAAAGCGGTGTGATTTGTGGAAAGCACCGCTTTTTTCCGACATTCATAAGGGAGTGGTCTGGTATTATAGCTTTTTTGCTAGAAATCGCTTCAAGCATCCCAGATACATCACACTCAGGAAAATCTGTCCTGCAAGCATCCCCCAGAGATACCCGGTAATGCCAAATATCGGAACCGCATAGAATACAAACCCTAAACGAAGTAAAAGGGCTAAAACATTCATAATGAAAATGGTGCCGGCTTTGCCAAGTCCCTGTAGGATACTGGACAGGGTTGCATCCAGATAGAGAAAGGGGCAAAGGAAGCTAAGGGTTTGGATAAAGTGTCCGGCTAAAGGGCTGTCAAATACTTGGGAGCCGAAGAAGTTGCCCAACAGGAAAAAAGCGGACATACAGGTAATTCCCAAAGTAGCGCAGAATTTTAATGTTCTTACTATGGCTGATTTTACAGCGGTCAGGTCACCACGAGCGTAATTTTCGGCAATCAATGGCAGCAGCAGCACCGACACGGAGTTGGTCAGGGCATTGGGGAAGAATATCAGGGGCATAGCCATACCTGTGAGTACGCCGTATACACTTAATGCAGTGGCATTGTCGTAGCCGTAAAGTCGTAATCTTGCCGGAATGGATACGGCTTCCACGCTTTGGAGGAGATTTAATACAATGCGGTTTAGGGTAAGGGGCAGTGCCATTGTCAAAATGCTGCGAAAAAGCTTAGGATGCAGAAGGGAGTGTGTATGTGCAGAGTTGGCAAGGTTTACTGCGTTGTTTTTGGAGGTAGTGTAAGCTGTGTAATAGATGGCAGTAAGGGATACCATCATGGATACCAGTTCTCCGGTGACAAGTCCCAAAACCGCAACGGTAATGGAGGGAGTACCGCCTTTTGCGAGAATGGACGAGGATATCAGCCAGACACAGCCCACCCGGGCAAGCTGCTCCAGAAACTGCGCTGTGGCAGGCGGCCCGGTTTTTTTGATGCCGTAAAAGTAGCCGTTGATGCAGGCGTGGATGCTGCTAAAGGGAATGGCAAAGGCCAAAATGCGTAAAAGCGGTCCTGTACGGGGTTCTAAAAGCAGCTTTGTTGCAATAAAATCTGCCTGTGTGTAGATAATGCCACAGCATATAAGGGATAAGGGGATGGACAGCATCAGTCCTGCAATCAGGGGGCGGAAGCGACGTTTGTTGGAGGTGTCGGTATATTCTGCCACAAATTTGGAGATGGATGTCTGGTAGGCGGCTGCACACAGGGAGTAGGACAGTGCCAAAACAGGACTAATAAGCTGATAGACCCCCATTCCTTCCTCACCAAAAAGGCGGGAGAGGTAGATTCGGTAAAAGAAACCGATGGTTCGGGTAATCAGTCCGGTGGCGGTGAGAATCAGTGTGCCGAAGATTAAGGGGCGTCCGGCTAAAGAGAAACGGGAACCGAACCGATTGCCGGATGAAGAAGTCTTTTTCATAGGTGCTCCCTGTACAATACTTTGGTTTAGTATATTTGCAAGCGGGCGGGAAAAGAACTTAAGAGAAGTATCTTGTAATAGTTGGATTTTCGGGCGGGCTTGTGTATAATAGAGGCAGATAATTGGTCAGGAAAGGGAAATAGTGTGAAAGAAAAGGTTTTGGTAGGTATGTCGGGAGGCGTGGATTCTTCCGTTGCGGCATTGCTTTTAAAAGAACAGGGATATGATGTAATCGGTGTGACCATGCAGCTTTGGCGGGATGAGCGGGCTGAAAATTCCGGTCATGGGAGTTGTGGTTTGTCGGCTGTGGAGGATGCCAAGCGGGTGGCTGACGCATTGGGAATTCCACATTATGTGATGGATTTTAAATCAGAATTCAAAACTACGGTGGTGGACTATTTTGTGGAGGAGTATCTGCGAGGACATACCCCGAACCCATGTGTCATGTGTAATCGATATGTAAAGTGGGAGGCTTTGCTTAATCGAGGTAAAGAACTTGGGGCAGACTATATTGCAACAGGGCATTATGCGAGGATTGACCGGTTAGCGAATGGTCGTCTGGCTATTCGTAATTCCGTGACGGCTGCAAAGGATCAGACCTATGCCTTATATCAACTGACACAGGAACAACTGGCGAGAACCCTTTTGCCCATCGGAGAATTTCCCAAGGAGGAGATTCGCAGACTGGCAGAGGAAGCAAAGATTCCGGTGGCAAATAAGCCTGACAGTCAGGAAATCTGTTTTGTGCCGGATGATGACTATGCAGGCTTGATTGCGAGAGAGGCGGGAGAGCGTCTGCCCGGTCCCGGTAATTTTGTCAGTGCAGACGGTACAGTGTTGGGACAGCATAAGGGCATTACCCACTATACCATCGGACAGAGACGAGGGCTTGATTTGCCTATGGGAAGACGTGTTTTTGTAACGGCAATCCGCCCGGAAACCAATGAGGTGGTTGTAGGAGAAAATGAGGAGATTTTCACCACAAAAGTGTGTTGCGACAGAGTGAACTTCATGTCCATAGAAGATTTGACGGAGCCTATGAGGGTGCTTGCCAAGATTCGGTATAATCATAAGGGTGATTATTGTGAGATTCGCAAGTGCGAGGACGGCAGTGTGGTATGTGAATTTGAAAAGCCTGTACGTGCGGCAACACCCGGTCAGGCAGTGGTTTTTTATGAAGGCGAATATGTACTGGGTGGAGGTACTATTTTGTAGCAAAAAAGAATTTGTCACATATTTTAAATCAAGATTTTAAAAATCTTGGTGTGATAGTATGGACTTTCGCTCAAATAGAATAGAAACAGAAAATCGGGGAGGGATGAGAGGAATGATGCCTTGTGCAAATTGTACTTTTGCTTCCGTCAGCGGCATGATTGTGGATGTAATGGCTGAAAGGACGGAAGCAGGGAGATCGCAAAATTGTATCATGTATTTTACTGTGGAGGATGACAACGGAAATATTACCAATTTTATGGTGACACCAAATACCTTTGTGTTGGATTTTCAACCGTTGACTACGGGGATGAGATGCACCTTCTGGTATCGGACGGATGCACCTGCTGTACTGATTTATCCACCCAGATATACGGCGGTGGCAGCAGCCCGGGACGAAAATGACAGAATGGTAAACGTAAGCTTTTATAACGAACAGTTTGTAAATCAGGAGATGAACTTGCAGCTTCGACTTGATGATTCTACAGAGCTTCGTACCACCAATAATCAATATTTCCTCGGAAATCCTGCTAACCATAATCTGATGGTAAGCTATACAACCTCAACCAGAAGCATTCCCGCCCAGACCACACCACAGAAGGTGTATGTGTTGTGTGACGGAATGATGTAAAAATGTCCCAAGTTGGATTTGTTTTAGGAATCCGACTTGGGACGTTTTTTAAGCTTCTGCTACAAGCACTCTGCGCAGAATTTCGTCTTCTAGAACCAGTTTTTTGGCAGCCTCCCGGTATTGCTCCTCATGGAGATAGGTGTGTCTGTGAGGCTTAATAGAGGGGGCAAGGTCAATGGCCTTGAGGAAGTCCCTCTGCTTCATGCCAAGGGTTGCCACATGCTCCCAAAATCTGGTTTCTGTGAGGACGGTGCCTACACGGACATAGCGGTGATTCTGTACCTTGGCCATAATATAGGTGGCAATACCTACCTGAATGCCATGAAGCTGAGGTGTCTCCAGAATTTTGTCCAGTGCATGGGAAATCAGATGCTCACTGCCACTGGTGGGCGCACTATTTCCGGCAATCTCATTAGCGATGCCGCTCATGGCAAGGGAATCTAATAATTCTTTCAGGAAGATTTCATCCTGAATGCTTTCGTAGGGGGTACGCACAAAGCTGTTTACCGCTTTTTTGGCTATCATAACAGCAAAGTCATTCAGTTCACTTGCGCCGTGTTCGGCTTCAAACACCCAGTCGTAGAGAGCGGTAATTTTGGAGACCATGTCGCCGATACCGGAATAAATGAACTTTTCGGGAGCGGTGCGGATGACCTCCGTATCCACTAAAATACCGTAAGCAAGCTTGGCAGGGACGGAGGTCCTTTTGCCGTCCACCAAAAGGGAAGCACTGGCACTGGAGAAGCCGTCACTGGAGCTGGAGGTTGGAATGCTGATAAAGGGAAGACCCTTTAGGAAGGCGGCATATTTACCCGCATCGATAACTTTTCCGCCACCGATGGATACCACGGCCTTGGCCTTGTTGGACATGGAGAAGGCAAGGTTTACAATATCCTCCATGGCTACGGTGTCCAGTTCCTGATATTCCAGTACATTTACACCGGCCTCCTTCAAGGATGTCATCACCTTGGCACCGAAAAGGTCAATCAGGCCGTTTCCAAACCAGATAATCACATCCTTTAAGTCTTCCTCTGCAAGACAGGCTCCAAGGCTGTCCAAGGCACCTTTTCCTATTTTTAAGATAACGGGAATTGCAATGCTGTCATTTTTGCGCATAAATAATCCTCCTATAATTTGACGAATTCAGGCACACGCTTGTCAAAAATCGTGTAATATTTAAATCCGCATTCTTGCAATACCGCCGCAGCACGGTCAAAGGAATCACCGATGCGTGACGAGGCGTGAGCGTCACTTCCCACAGTGATGATTTCACCGCCCATAGCTTTGTAACGCTTCAGAATATCTGTGCAGGGATGCAGGTCTTTTAATCCGCTTTTTAGCCCGCCGGTATTGATTTCCAGACCCTTTTCTTTTTCTAAAAGGGTTTCCAGAATCTTGTCCAGAATATCTTTGTATTTATCGTAGCTGTAGTTTTGATCTTTGGAAGCACCATAGCGCACTACATAGTCAAGATGTCCGTATACATCAAAGTTTGTGAATTTTTTGATATTTTCCAATTCTGACTCATAATATTCCCGATAGGCCTCCTCTTCACTGCGTCCCTCATAGAAAGCAGGGTAGTAGGGGTCCTTGCCGTGACAGATATGAGAGGAGCCGATGATAAAATCGTATTCATGGGAGCGGGCAAAAATTGCATTTTGACGGAAGCATTCCGGCTGCAAACCCAATTCTACACCAAATAAGACTTTGATTTGGCCGGCGTATTTTTCCCGTAGGCTCAAAAGCTCGTAGAGGTAGGAATCAGGATTCAGCAGAAAAGGGTTTTCCGGGTATTCTTCACTTGGGGGAAAGTCAAAATCATTATGCTCCGTAAAGCATATGGTGTGAAAACCAAGTTTGATAGCTTGTAAAATCATTTCTTCCATGGAGGCGTCAGAGTCTCCGGAGTGGTGAGAGTGCATGTGGCAATCTGAAAGTATTGGCATAGTGTCTTCTCCTTTAATTATGAATTAAAATATCATTTACAGTATCAGTTGAGAGATACAATTAATGTAGTTATACCATATAATATGGGTTGGTGGAGCATGTAAATTATGAGTGAGTGGCGTCCCATGAAGGTCAGGGGCGGCAGGAAGTTCTTATTTAGAAAAGAAAATTTAAGCCAGCCGTATCGGACGCTGAGTTTGTGGAGCAGGTAGCCTGTTATAAACAGCAAAAACCATGGCAGCAACGGAAAGTAGTCGGTAGAGTAGAAGTCTGTCGCCGGAAAGCCGAGGTAGGTAGTAAACAGGTTGCCCGAAGATAGTTTGGGATATCCGTTCCATGCAGGGTGCAACAATATGAATATAAGCATAGAAGTAACCGTCAGCAGGATAAACACTGCCGGATTGTTAAGTTTCTTTAAAATGCTGTCTATAGGTATCATGAGGAGCATGCAGGAGCCTATTAAGGTCAGTACACCGAAGAGTACCTGATTCTCAGGCATAAGGAGCATGGTGACCATTGTAATTAGTCCGCCTGCCCAGAAGACCATAAGGCCTCGTTTGAGGGGGCGTCTGCCAAAGGACCAACAAAAGCCGGATAATAGGATAAAGGTCTGGCAGATGCTCTGTTGCCAGATGTATGCGCCGGTGCTGTGATACCAGGGGATGGGGATGTCGGCGATGTAGGCCAAATCCCAAAGAAGGTGGTAGAGTATCATGCTGAGCATGGTAAAACCACGGAGAGTATCCAAGAACACATAGCGTTTGGTGGGGATTGTATTTTGTTGGGCAATTTGTAGTTCGTTCATAAATGCTCCCATTAATTATTCTTTTTATCTAATCAAATAAAGTATAGCAGATATTTATAAAAAGAGAAGATGGGGATATTTGTATCGGGATACAGAGTAATCTATGTGCATAATTTCCACCAAATGGGGGTAAAACAGCTCAAAATCTAAATAAAATGTAAAAAATACAGGTTTTGGAAAATATTTTTGATTTACATCTTGAATTATGAAGGGGAATCAGTTAAAATATAGCCGTGATAAAATTTTGACAATAAGACAAGTCGAACTATGTTTTTTTGAGGTCGTCTTGGGACTGATGTCAAAAAAATATAAAATAATAAATTTTAGGAGGAAACTAAAATGTCAGTAAGAGTAGCAATTAATGGTTTTGGCCGTATTGGCCGTCTTGCATTCAGACAGATGTTTGATGCTGAGGGTTATGAGGTAGTAGCAATCAACGATTTGACCAGCCCTGACATGCTGGCACATCTGCTCAAGTACGATACCGCACAGGGCAGATACAAGTATGCAGACAAGGTTGAGGCAGGCGAGGATTCTATCACCGTTAACGGCAAGACCATCACCATCTACAAAGAGGCAGATGCTTCCAAGCTTCCTTGGGGCGAGCTGAAGGTAGACGTAGTTCTGGAGTGTACCGGTTTCTACACTTCCAAGGAGAAGGGTATGGCACACATCAATGCCGGTGCTCGTAAGGTTGTAATTTCTGCTCCTGCAGGCAATGACCTTCCTACTATCGTATACAATGTTAACCACGAGACCCTGAAGGCAGATGACACTGTTATCTCCGCAGCTTCTTGTACCACCAACTGCCTTGCTCCTATGGCAAAGGCTCTGAACGATTTGGCTCCCATGCAGTCCGGTATCATGACTACCGTTCATGCTTACACCGGTGACCAGATGATTCTGGATGGTCCGCAGAGAAAGGGTGACAAGAGAAGAAGCCGTGCAGGTGCTCAGAACATCGTTCCCAACTCCACCGGTGCTGCTAAGGCAATCGGTCTGGTTATTCCTGAGCTTAACGGTAAGCTCATCGGTTCCGCTCAGCGTGTTCCTACCCCTACCGGTTCTACCACTATTCTGGTAGCAGTTGTTAAGGGTCAGGTTACCAAGGAGCAGATCAACGACGCTATGAAGGCTGCTGCAACCGAGTCCTTCGGTTACAACACCGATGAGATCGTATCTTCCGATGTTATCGGTATGACCTACGGTTCTCTGTTTGATGCTACTCAGACCATGGTTGCTCCCATGGAAGATGGCAACACTCAGGTACAGGTTGTTTCCTGGTATGACAACGAGAACAGCTACACCTCTCAGATGGTTCGTACCATTAAGTACTTCAGCGAGCTTGCTTAAGAAGTAATACACGACGTGGACTTTAGGGGTCTGGTCTTTGGACCGGGCCCCTTTGTACAAGAATAAGTAAAATGGAGGATTTTTAAATGGGTTTGAATAAGAAATCTGTAGACGACATTAATGCAAAGGGTAAGCGTGTTTTGGTAAGATGTGACTTTAACGTTCCTCTTAAGAATGGCGAGATTACTGACGAGACTCGTATCAACGCTGCACTTCCCACCATTCAGAAGCTTTTGAATGACGGCGGTAAGGTAATCCTTTGCTCCCACTTGGGTAAAGTAAAGAATGGCCCCAACGAGGGTGAGTCTCTTGCACCTGTTGCAAAGAGCTTGTCTGAGAAGTTGGGCAAGGAGGTTGTATTTGTAGCTGATTACAATGTAACCGGCGAAGAAGCAACCAAGGCTGTAGAGGCTATGAAGGAGGGCGATGTTGTTCTGCTTCAGAATACTCGTTTCCGCGGTGCAGAGGAGACCAAGAACGGTGAGGAGTTCTCCAAGGAGCTTGCTGATTTGGCTGATTTGTATGTATGTGATGCGTTCGGTTCTTCTCATAGAGCACATGCATCTGTTGCAGGTGTAACCAAGTTCATCACTGCAAAGGGTGGTGAGAATGTTGTTGGCTATCTGATGCAGAAGGAGATTGATTTCCTTGGTAATGCAGTAGAGAATCCTGTTCGTCCTTTTGTTGCAATTCTTGGTGGTGCTAAGGTTGCTGATAAGCTGAATGTTATTTCCAACCTGCTTGAGAAGTGCGATACTCTCATCATTGGTGGTGGTATGGCATATACTTTCCTGAAGGCTCAGGGTTATGAGATTGGTCAGTCTCTTTGCGATAACGAGAAGATTGATTACTGTAAGGAAATGATGGCTAAGGCTGAGAAGCTTGGCAAGAAGCTTCTTCTTCCTGTTGATGTAGTTACCATCAAGGATTTTCCCAATCCTATCGATGCTCCCATCGAGGTTGAGGTTTATGATATTGACAGCATTCCTCAGGAGAGAGAGGGCTGTGATATCGGACCTAAGACCGCTGCTCTGTATGCAGAGGCTGTAAAGAGTGCTAAGACCGTTGTTTGGAACGGACCTATGGGTGTGTTCGAGAATCCTACTCTTGCAGCAGGTACCATTGCTGTTGCTAAGTCTCTTGCAGAGACCGATGCAACTACCATTATTGGTGGTGGTGATTCCGCAGCGGCTGTTAATCAGCTTGGCTTTGGTGACAAGATGAGCCACATTTCTACCGGTGGCGGTGCTTCTCTTGAGTTCCTTGAGGGTAAGGCACTTCCCGGTGTTGAGGCAGCAGACAATAAATAAGAATAAGTAATTTTAAGCAAGCCTGTAGATTTGTTAAAAAATTTACAGGCTTGTTAAAAAAACCACAAATAAGTCTTGCATTGGGCATCTAAAAGCGTTATAATGTAAATAATGAATATCATTTGTAGTAAGTCAGAAAAATTCAGAATCGAGGGCAAACATATGGCAAGAAAAAAGATTATTGCCGGCAACTGGAAGATGAATATGACTCCCAGCGAGGCGGTTTCACTGATTGAAACATTAAAACCTTTGGTGCAAAATGATGAGGTAGACGTAGTTTTCTGTGTGCCTTCCATCGATATCATTCCTGCTGTAGAGGCAGCAAAGGATACCAATATCAATATTGGTGCGCAGAACATGCATTATGAAGAGAAGGGTGCTTTCACAGGAGCGATTTCTGCTAATATGCTGAATGATGCAGGTGTAAAGTACGTTATTCTCGGACACTCCGAACGCCGTGAGTATAATGCAGAGACTGACGAGACAGTAAACAAGAAGGTATTACAGGCTTTTAAGCATGATATTACGCCGATTATCTGCTGTGGAGAATCTCTGACTCAGAGAGAGCAGGGTGTGACCATTGACTGGATTCGCAAGCAGATTAAGATTGCGCTTTTAAATGTACCTGCAGAGCAGGCTGCTACGGCAGTTATTGCTTATGAGCCCATCTGGGCTATCGGTACCGGCAAGGTGGCAACCACTGAGCAGGCACAGGAAGTATGTAAGGCTATCCGTAAGTGTATTGCAGAGCTTTATGACGATGCGACGGCAGAGGCTATTCGTATCCAGTACGGCGGTTCCGTATCTGCGGCAAGTGCGCCTGAGTTGTTCGCACAGCCGGACATTGACGGCGGTCTTGTGGGCGGTGCATCTTTGAAACCTGACTTCGGACAGATTGTAAACTATAATAAATAATTTGAACATCCCCGTTTTCGGTTGAGCTGAGAATGGGGATGTTTTTGTGTGGAGCTGTGAAGCGTGAATTTTCTGACATTTACGCGAATGAATTGGTTTTCGTCCGTCGGGTATTGTATGTCTTGGCTTTTTGTGCTAAAATAGAACACAGTTAGACTAATATATAACCATTCAGGAGGAGGTACTTATGTTAGGAAATGTAATCGTGGGACAATCTGGCGGACCTACCGCCGTAATTAATTCTTCTTTGGCAGGTGTTTATAAGACAGCCAAGGATTTGGGCGCAGACAAAGTATATGGCATGCGTCATGGTATTCAGGGATTCTTGGAAGAGAGAATCGTAGATATGGATGAGAAGATTAAATCTGATTTGGATTTGGAGCTTCTTAAGAGAACTCCTTCCGCATTCTTGGGTTCTTGCCGTTTTAAGTTGCCTGAGATTGAGGCAAATAAGGAGATGTATGAGAAGATTTTTGCTTTGCTTGCAAAGTATGAGATTTCAGCATTTTTCTATATTGGTGGTAATGATTCCATGGATACCATCAAGAAGTTGTCTGATTATGCTTCTGAGATTGACAGCCCCATCCGTTTCATCGGTGTGCCTAAGACCATTGATAACGATTTGGAGGTAACAGACCATACTCCCGGATTCGGTAGTGCGGCTAAGTATATTGCATCCGTGACAAAGGAGATTATCAGAGACGGTCTGGTATATGATATCAAGAATGTTACCATTATTGAAATCATGGGACGTAATGCAGGATGGCTTACCGGTGCAGCGGCACTTGCAACCTGTGAGGACTGTGAGGGTGTAGATGCCATTTATCTGCCCGAGGTAGCCTTTGATATTGACAAATTTGTTGAAAAGGTTGGTAAGCTCTTGGAGAGAAAGAAAGCAATTGTCATTGCGGTATCTGAGGGTATCAAGACTGCTGACGGTAAGTATGTGTTTGAGCATGGCAATCACAATGAATATGTGGATGCGTTCGGACACAAGCAGTTGTCCGGTACTGCCAAGTATCTGTCTGATTTGGTTGCCGGAAAGTTCGGATGTAAGTCCAGAGCAATCGAGCTTGCTACCATGCAGCGTTGTGCAGGTCATTTGACCTCCCGTGTGGATATCACGGAGGCATATCAGGTGGGCGGTTCCGCTGTAAAGGCTGCTTTTGACGGCGAGACAGGTATGATGGTCACTCTCAAGAGAGAGTCCAGTGATCCTTATATCTGCACAACAGGCTTATATGATGTACACAAGATTGCGAATATTGAGAAAAAGGTACCTATGGAGTGGATTACAGAGGACGGAACCTTTGTATCACAGGAGATGGTCAACTACATTAAGCCTTTGATTCAGGCAGAGTTGACACCTATTATGATTACCGGTCAGCCCAGACATATCGTAGTTGATATGCAATAAGCTGTCAGGAGTAAAAGGGCATAGCTACTTGAGGAATTGCATAATTATAGCCGGGAAGGTCAAGGTGCTTTCCCGGCTGTATTAAGTAAATGATGTACTAAAAGGGGAGAGAAAAGAGAATGATTTTTAAGTGTAAAAATTGTTACGGTAATGTGGTATACAGTCCGGAAAAACGCAAAATGTATTGTCCGTACTGTGAGAGCGAGGAGAGCCATGAGTTGAAGCCGGCTACTAATGCGGATATGAGTATGTGTCCGGATTGTGGCGGTAATATTCCCGTTGATGAGCATACAGCGGCCACACAGTGTCCTTATTGTAACAACTACCTTATCTTTGAACAGAGAGTGGAGGGAGCCTATCTGCCTAAGATGCTGATTCCTTTCCAGATGGGTAAAGAAAAGTGCAAAGAGGCAATTCGTGAGAAATTTAAAAAGAAAATTTTTGCACCTACGGATTTCTTATCTGAGGTGCGTTTGGACAGCATGCAGGGTACCTATGTTCCTTTTTGGTTTTATGATTATGATGTGAATGCAGATTATCAGGGAGAGGCAACAAAGGTCAGACGTTGGAGCAGCGGAGACATGCGTTATACAGAGACGTCCTATTTTGATGTGCGTCGCAATGTGGATGTAAATTTTAGAAATATTCCGGTGGATGCATCCACAGATATGCCGGATGATGTTATGGATTTGATGGAGCCTTACAACTATGGACAACTGACAGATTTTAATCCCCAGTATCTGTCCGGTTTTTTTGCGGAGAAATACAATCAGACCGGTGATGCTATGGAGCAGCGTGCGAGAAGTAAAATGAGTGAGGATACGGCGGCTCTTGTGAAGGGGCAGGTATCCGGCTATGAAAGCGTGCGACAGGTTCGCAATGATATTACCGTGAATCGTGCGGAGCAGAAATACGGATTTCTCCCTGTATGGAAGTATAAGTATACTTATAAGGACAAGGAGTATCCCTTCTATGTAAATGGTCAGACCGGTAAGATAGTGGGTACGGTTCCTGTCTCCACTTCAAAGGTATGGGCTTATGCAGGTACACTTTGGGCATGTCTGTTCATTATTATGATGTGTGCGGGCATGTGGACGTCTGTGATACCGTGGATGTAAGGAGGGGATAAAAGATGAATCAGGAAATTAGATCACTGGCGTGGAAACAGTATTTTAAATATTTTGCAGGTTGGTTTATTGTAACTGGAATTTTATTGGTAGTAACAATTGCTGCAGTGTTTTTTAAAAGTATAGGCAAGGAAGAGGAAACCGCGAGAAATAATGCAGAAGCACCCACAGAGAGAGTATATGATGAAGCGAATGTGCTCACCCCGGAGGAGGAAGCGAATCTGCGGGCGTACATTGCAGAGAGGGAACAGTGGGGAACCCTTGATATTGTGATTGTGACCTTGAATGTACCCATGGGAATCAGCGATTATGAGTGGGAAAATAATATGATGAATTTCGCTGACGATTTTTATGATGCGGGTGCATTTGGATGGAACATGCCCTATGGAGACGGAGTGTGTCTGGTAGATAACTGGTATGAGGACGAGAATGGCTCTCAAAAGGGAAGTTGGCTGTCCACAACCGGTAAGATGGAAGATACCATTGGCTGGGAAGAGGAGGATGCGGTTTTTGATGCCATGTACGATTACATAGACAGCAACCCTTACAAGGCGTATTGTGCGGCGGTTGACAGACTGGCTGATTATGGCAGATATGGATATGACGGAGAGCAGGGCGGTGGAGACATTTCACTGTTTTGCGGTGCCTTCATTATCCCCATTATTGTAGCTCTTATCTATGCAGGAGTGAATCTGTCACAGGCTAAGGCTCAAGATACTACAGTACCCGGAACCTATGTAGAAAATGGCAAGATGAATGTGCGTTCCAGAACAGATCAGTTCCTTCGTAAGAGTGTAAGCAGCTATCGTGTGTCCAGTAGTAGCAGTAGTGGCGGTGGAAGCAGTCACCGTGGAGGCGGAAGCCGCGGAAGTCACAGAAGCAGCAGCGGACGCAGCCATGGAGGCGGCGGACGAAGAAGGTAGTGGTTCTGGGGGGGAGCGTATGATAAAGTGCAAAGTTGGATTTGTTAGTTTATTAATAGCATTTTGCTTGGTTGGATGTGGGACAAAGGATGAACCGGTTGTGCAGGAAAAAGAAGCATGGGATTCTGTTGATGTTCAAATTTCCAATTTGCCTGAAAATGCATCTGTATACGCTATAGCATCAAATGGAATCTATTATGGTATCAGTAAAAATACAGATTATTCAGGGAATGAACCCACGAGCGAAAATGAATTCCACTTTCTGGACCATTCAGGTAATGATTGTATGATTTTACAAAAAGGTGATATGAATACCTTTAGTGTAGAGAGTGATGGTAATAACGCGATTCTGTGTAATGCGACAGATGAAGGGATGGAGATAATCAAACTTCTGCCGGAGGGGAATGAAACACTGTTTCAACAAAATGCTCCTCAGTTTCCAATCATACAAACCTGCGAACAATACATGGTGAGCATACGCAATAATTTTACCGATGATTATACTATGTATGAAAACACTCTTGTCCTGCGAGATACAGAGAAAAATGAAGAAAAAGTAATTTACCGTACATTGTGGGATAATGAGAAAGCAATAGGTGAAGATTTGGGTTGCGTTTCCATAAACAATGAGGCAGTTTGCTTTACTTTAAATAAATCTTATGAGAATAGGGAAAGTGAACATATTCTCTTTTTGTACGATATTAACAAAGAAGAAATTGTTGAGGAAATTCCTCTGCGAACACGTGCATATTATGCTGCCTATGGAGGAGAGGAAGCCGGATTATTATTGTCGGAAACAGATGATTCTACGTACATGGAAGAAGCCGGTTCCATGGGATACATCGAAGACGGTGCCTATGTGGAGACAGCAAAGATTCCGCTAATTTCTGCCTCTAATATGATTCGAAACGGTAGTTACACCGGGGATGGATACTATTTTACTACATATGATGCTGCTTATTTTTGGGATACCAAAGCAAATAGGATTTATGTATATGATTATCAATGGATTGAAAATAATAGATCCAAAGTAGTGCTATCTGAAGATGGACTTAAGTATGTAGTCATCGATGGAAACAGCACATACATAAGAACGATATCTGTAAAATGAGAATTTTGATTTGGCGAGGGTGTAAGATGAGAAAGGTGTTTAGGTGTAGCTTGTGTCATAATGGAGTATTAGGCGGTGGATTGTATGTTGATAATATATCCATTACCTATAAAACACAAAAACTTACAGTCAGTGAAAAATATAGAAATCTTGTATTGCCGTTAAATGAAATAAAAGAGATTGTATGGAAGTGGACTGGTTTTCCTGTCGCAACATTCTACATGAAAAACGGAAAACAATACAGATTCATTATATTCAACAGAAGACGCTTCAATAAATACTATCAAGAAATTCGGAGTGATTAAGTAATACAAAAAATCCATCCATTCAAGATGTGTTGAATGGGTGGATTTTTGTATACCCCGACTAGGGAAGGAAAACAGCGAGTAGGTCGGGACGAAAGCAGCGGAAAACCCCGACTAGGGAAGGAAAATGGCGAGTAGGTCGGGACAAAAGCAGCGGACCCCCCCGACTAGGAAAGGAAAACAGCGAGTAGGTCGGGACGAAAGTGGAGGAAAACCCCGACTAGGAAAGAAAAACAGTGAAAAGGTCGGGACAAAAGCAGCGGAAAACCCCGACTAGGGCAGGAAAACAACAAATTAGTCGGGCTGAAGTCATGTTCAATGGTTTATAAGCACCATAATTTTGCTGCAAAAGTGGGAGAGCATGGAATAACGTTGTGGAGAATATGGGGCTTTGGCGGGATTGGGCAGGGGGCTGTGTTTTTCTGACATTGCGGAGGGGCCTAGAATTGCTTATATTCTGCATTCCATCACAGCACGAATGAGCCATGGATGGCTCATTTAGGGGCTGCTGCGCACGGATGCGCATCAGCCCCGTGTGCGTCACCTAACCAATTTTCCCCGCAGAATATTAGCAATTCTTAGCCCTGCAGATTTGACAGAAAAACACAGCCCCCTGCCCAATCCACATTCCAAACTCCAATCTCCACAACAAAAAAGCACCCACATGACGGTATGGATGCTTTTAAAAGTCTATATGTGTTTTGCGCGAAGCATTAAGCCATCTCGTTTACAGCCTTGCTGATACGGGAAACCTTACGAGCAACGTTGTTCTTGTGATAAACACCCTTGCTTCCAGCAATCTCGATGGTCTTGGTAGCAGCCTTAAGCTCAGCCTGAGCAACAGCCTTATCACCAGCCTCGATAGCAGCGTAAACCTTCTTGATAGCGGTCTTAACACCGGAACGGATAGCCTTGTTTCTATCTGCTCTGTCACGTGCAACTAAAATTCTCTTCTTTGCGGATTTAATGTTAGCCAAGTCGTACACCTCCATTTGTATACAATATCTGAATTTTTTTACCTGTTTCACGATAGCCAGACACGGAAGACTAAGGTAAACATACTATTGTAGTTTAGACAATTTGGGAGCATTTGTCAATACATATTTTCCTGAAAAATGCAAAAAATATGAAATACTTATATGGGTTAGTCAGGATACAACGAGAATGGAGAATGATATGAGCAATTTTCAGGTCAGAACAGATTTGGCATTGGAGGCCAGAGAGAGTATCACGGAGACAGAGGCGGAACTTCGCGGTGTGCGGGTGGAGGAATATTATCTGGAGGATGTGGATATTCAGGTAACAAAGGTAATGATAGATACCAAAAATGCAGCAAAAGCCATGGGTAAGGAGGTGGGAACCTACGTCACTATGGAGGCTCCTGCGCTGGTTGAACCGGATGAGGATTATCATAGGGAGATTTCAGAGTGTTTTGCCAACGAGTTGTTAGATTTGATTCCTTGTGAAAAGGAAGAGTTGTCGGTGCTTGTCATCGGTCTGGGTAACAGAGAGGTAACGGCAGATGCTTTGGGGCCTCAGGTGGTGGACAATCTTTTTATTACGAGACACGTGGTAAAGGAGTATGGAACGGCAGCCTATAATTGCAGTAAAATGAATCTTGTGAGTAGTATGGAACCGGGAGTCATGGCGAAGACCGGAATGGAGACTGCGGAGATTGTAAAGGGAGTTGTGGAACAGACCAAGCCGGATTTATTGTTGGTGATAGATGCTTTGGCGGCAAGAAGCACGAAGCGTTTGAACAGAACCATCCAGATTACCAATACAGGGATACAGCCGGGTTCTGGGGTGGGGAATCACCGCAATGCCTTGACGGAGGCGGAATTGGGTGTACCTGTGATTGCAGTGGGAGTTCCCACTGTGGTGGATGCGGCTACCATTGTGGGAGATGCCTTGAAAAAGTGGATGGATGAGGACGCTGATAAAAAATTTGACAGCAGACTTGCCTTTGCGGAATTAAACAATATGTATATGACGGGAAAAGATATTGATGCGGTGATAAAACGCGTCAGCTTTACCCTGTCTGAGGGCATTAATATTGCCATGGAGAAAAATAATGTAGTCTGTAAAGACAAGTAAGGTCATATACTGAATGGAGAAAGCTCCAAAGGACATTCTATCACAGTGTATGGAGGAAGACAGAGGGGCGGTTTCGTCAGGATTTTGGCGGGATTGGCCTTTTTCTTTTTGGTGTTACGATTGATGAATCCGGGGACGGAAACGACAGAAATGCCCTTTTGGGATGCGGTTAAGCAGGATTTGGCGGAAGAATTTGCGGATGTACTCTATGTACAGTTTATGCCGGGAGGGGCTGATTTTGCGGGAGAGAGTAATGTTGACTGGCTGGTGCGAACCCAGGCAGGGAGTCTCATGCCCTTATACGGAATCGGTCAGGGAGAACAACAGGAATATTCTCTGATTGCCCGGATAGACGCAGAATATCAACAATCCTCAGAGGAAAACGCACATGGCAACAGTGAGCAAAAGGAAACTGAGTCCAATGAGAATCAGACGAAGGATATGTTTTTGCAGGCACAGGCAGAGGTGCAGAGTGAGGAGGAGCTGCTTGCTCTTTTGGAAACGGAGAATGAGGCAGCCAGGGTGGAGAAGCCCTTTGTTCCTCACAGTCAGCGGGTGCAGGTGAATCTGGAAGAACTGACAGATTATGAAACCTTGGTGAAGCAGTTTTACACGATAGATGCCAATACCTTTGCCGGAACAGAGCGGTTGAACGTGCAAAGTCTCATGGATGAGGATGTAGGTATTGAGAAGAATGATGATGCTCCGCAGATATTGATTTATCATACCCATTCGCAGGAAGCTTTTGCGGATTCTGTGCCCGGAGATGCAAGTACATCCATTGTGGGAGTTGGAGAGAGGCTGACGGAGATTTTGCAGGAGGAATATGGGTATCAGGTGCTGCATCACACAGGGCAATATGATGTGGACAGCAGGGATGATGCCTATGGCAAGTCTTTGCCTGCTTTGGAGCAGCTTTTGGCGGAGAATCCGTCCATTGAGGTGGTGATTGACTTGCACCGTGACCAGATGCCCGAGGAGACTAAGCTGGTTATGGATTTGGACGGCAGACCTACGGCACGGTTTATGTTTTTTAACGGCTTGTCCCGCACCAGACAGTCGGGAGATATCGACTATCTGAAAAATGAAAATATTGAAATCAATCTCGCCATGTCCTTTCAGATGCAGTTAAAATGTGAAGAGTATTATCCGGGACTTACCAGAAAGATTTATTTGAAAGGGTATCGTTATAACATGCACTTATGTCCCAGAACTTTGTTGGTGGAACTGGGAGCGCAAAACAATACGGTGGAGGAGGCCATGAACGCCTGTGAACCCTTGGCGCACGTTCTGGATATGGTTTTGTCCGGCGAATAGGTGCGGCTTTAGCCGGTATAAATTCTTTTTCAAAAGAAAATTGACGAGAGAGCCATATTTTTTTATAATAGGGGGAGGAGTTTCAAAGGAGGAGTACAGATGGCATCAAATGGTACCATTGATCAGAGTAAAATTCGCAACTTTTGTATTGTTGCACATATAGACCACGGTAAATCTACCTTGGCGGACAGAATTATTGAGAAAACAGGACTGCTTACCAGCAGGGAGATGCAGGCGCAGGTATTGGACAACATGGAGCTTGAGAGGGAGAGAGGAATCACCATCAAGGCGCAGTCGGTTCGAACCGTTTACAGAGCGCAGGATGGGGAGGAGTATATTTTTAACCTGATAGATACCCCCGGTCACGTTGACTTTAACTACGAGGTAAGCCGCTCTCTGGCAGCCTGTGACGGTGCTATTTTGGTAGTGGATGCGGCTCAGGGTATTGAGGCACAGACATTGGCCAATGTATATCTGGCACTGGATCATGATTTGGATGTATTTCCTGTAATCAACAAAATCGATCTGCCCAGTGCAGAACCGGACAGAGTGATAGAAGAGATTGAGGATGTTATCGGTATTGAGGCACAGGATGCGCCCCGCATTTCAGCAAAAAATGGTCTGAATATAGAGGATGTATTAGAACAGATTGTAAGTAAGATTCCTGCGCCCAAGGGCAATCCCGACAGCCCTTTGCAGGCTTTGATTTTTGATTCCCTATATGACCCCTACAAGGGTGTTATTATCTTTTGTCGTATCATGGAAGGTACGGTGAAGAGAGGTACAACCATCCGTATGATGGCTACCGGAGCCGTAGAAGAGGTTGTGGAGGTAGGATATTTTGGTGCAGGACAGTTTATTCCCTGCGAGGAGCTTTCAGCGGGCATGGTAGGCTATATTACTGCGTCTATTAAGAATGTGAAGGATACCGCTGTGGGTGATACAGTGACAGACCACAACAATCCCTGTGCAGAGCCCCTTCCGGGCTACAAGAAGGTGCAGTCCATGGTGTACTGCGGCATGTATCCTGCGGACGGCGCAAAGTATGGTGATTTGAGAGATGCCCTTGAGAAGCTTCAATTGAATGATGCTTCCCTGAATTATGAGCCGGAGACTTCCATTGCCTTGGGCTTTGGTTTTAGATGCGGATTTCTGGGACTGTTGCATTTGGAGATTATTCAGGAGCGACTGGAGAGAGAGTACAATCTGGATTTGGTAACCACGGCACCCGGCGTAGTTTATAGGGTTTATAAGACAAATGGTGAGATGATTGAATTGACCAATCCCTCCAATCTGCCGGATCCTTCGGAGATTGAATATATGGAGGAACCTATAGTTACTGCGGAGATTATGGTAACCAGTGAATTTATCGGTTCCATTATGGAGCTTTGTCAGGAGCGCAGAGGTCGTTATCTGGGTATGGAGTACATTGAGGGAACCAGAGCGGTTCTGAAATATGAGTTGCCCCTAAATGAGATTATTTATGATTTCTTTGACGCATTGAAATCCCGCTCCAGAGGTTATGCTTCCTTTGATTATGATATCAAGGGATATGAGGAGTCTAAACTGGTCAAACTGGATATTCTCATCAATCGTGAGGAAGTGGATGCGCTGTCCTTTATCGTTCATGCAGATTCTGCTTATGAGAGAGGCCGTAAGATGTGTGAGAAGCTTAAGGACGAGATTCCCCGACATCTGTTTGAAATCCCTATTCAGGCAGCAGTGGGCGGCAAGGTAATTGCGCGAGAGACCGTTAAGGCCATGCGTAAGGATGTGCTTGCAAAGTGTTACGGTGGTGATATTACCCGTAAGAAGAAGCTTTTGGAGAAACAGAAAGAGGGTAAGAAGCGCATGCGCCAGATTGGTAATGTAGAGATTCCTCAGAAGGCGTTTATGAGCGTTTTGAAATTGGATGACAAGAAATAAAATGAGGGAACTGGAGTTATATATTCACATTCCCTTTTGCGTACAAAAATGTAAATATTGTGATTTTTTATCTGCACCGGCTACCACACAGGTGCAGAACGCATATATGGAGGCTCTTTTGACGGAAATCCGGGCTGCAAAGGTCAGGGATTGTGGGGAAAAAGAGCATATTGTAACCAGTATTTTTATTGGTGGCGGTACGCCAACGGCGGTGGATGCTGATTGGATTGTAAAGGTGCTTGATACCGTCAGGGGTTGTTTTGTGCTGGCAGAGGATGCAGAGGTCACCATGGAGATGAATCCGGGGACGGTGACTAGGGAAAGCCTTGCGCTGTACAAGCAGGCAGGGATAAACCGACTGAGCATCGGGTGTCAGTCTGCCTTGGACAAAGAATTGTCGGTCATAGGACGGATTCACAATTACGAGCAGTTTCTGGGCACCTACAAGGAGGTAAGGGATGCCGGTTTTGCGAATGTAAATGTGGATTTGATGAGTGCCTTGCCCGGACAGACGATTTGGGACTGGGAGGAGACTTTGCAGAAAATTTTGGCACTGTCACCTCAGCCGGAACATATTTCTGCGTACAGTCTGATAGTGGAGGAAGGTACGCCTTTTGGCGAAATGTATGAGCGCGGAGAGCTTACGCTTCCTGATGAGGATACAGAGAGGGAAATGTATTGGAAAACCGCAGAAATCCTTGAAAAATCCGGTTATCAACAGTATGAAATATCCAATTATGCAAAGGATGGCTATGTCTGCCGTCACAATTGCGGTTATTGGACAAGGCAGGATTATCTTGGCTTTGGAATCGGTGCAGCATCCCTGTATGACAACACCAGATTCAAAAATAGCGACTCCCTTCCCAAATATCTGGATAATCCGTTGAGTTGTCGAGAGACTGTGGAGCATTTGAGTCTGCGGGAACAGATGGATGAGACCATGTTTTTGGGGCTGCGAATGCTAAAAGGCGTGGCTGAGGAAGGATTTAAGGAACGTTTTGGCGTTGATATGGATGAAATTTATCGGTTACAGATAGAAGAGAGTAAAAAAGAGGGGCTTCTGGAACGCAGGGCTGGAAGGGTTGTCCTGACGGACAGAGGGCTTGACCTCAGTAATTATGTCATGGCTAAGTTTTTGGAGGAATAATCGGGGAGAGGATTTAATTTTGTGTGCCAGGCACTGAAATGGGGAATATCACATAAAATATTGTGATGGAAAGTCCATGGAGGTGCAGCGTGCAAACCTTTCAAAAACCTCTGAGTTCAGGAGAAGAAGCCTTTTATGTACGATTGCTGAGAACAGGCAATGATGAGGAGGCAAAAAAGGCCAAGGACATCCTGATAGAGCGCAACCTCAGACTGGTGGCTCATGTGGCCAAAAAGTATCAGAACGTGGATGAAGATATGGAAGATTTAATCTCCATAGGCTGTATCGGGCTGATTAAAGCGGTGGAGACCTTTGATGCAGGGAAGGGAAGATTGGCAACCTATGCCTGTCGCTGTATCGATAATGAACTTTTAATGTTGCTTCGCAGCAAAAAGAAGACTGCCCGGGAAGTGTCGCTCTTTGAACCCATTGGTCAGGATAAAGAGGGCAATGAGATTCGTCTGGTGGATGTGATTGAACAGGAGCAGACGGACACAGTGGATTTGATGGAGTTCAAAAGGAATGTCAGGAGAATGTTCTTGTTACTGGAGGAATGCTTGAATGACAGGGAGCGGGAGATTATCAGACTAAGATATGGACTGGGAGAAGTGAAGCCGGTGACACAAAATGAAATCGGAGAGCGTTTTGGAATTTCCCGAAGCTATGTGTCAAGAATAGAAAAGAGGGCTTTAAATAAACTTAGGGAGCGATTTGAGGAAGAAACATGAAGAAAATTGCAGTGAATGTCATGAAGACCATAGGGATTTTGTTGGGCGGCACAATGCTTGGTGCCGCACTTCTTGTGGTTGCATTTCTGATGCCTGTAAATCAGACCAACAAAACTGCATCTTATGAAATAATACAAAAGGAGGGGTGGTATCCGGCGATTCCCATTGTGAGTGCATCGTTGGATACTTATTTTCATTCTAATCTGCCCGGTGTTTTGGATGGCAGTACAGATTCCATTATGTTGCATACGGCATTGGAAACACAGGAACAAAATGTGTTGCGTGCGGCAATGGATATGAATGATTATGACTACTATTGGCATGGCTATGTGTCTGTGCTTCGTCCTTTGCTTATGCTGTTTGATTACGGTGAAATCCGTACTTTAAATGGTTTTTTGCAGATGTTGTTGATATTATTGCTCTTTTTGCAGGTGTATCGCAGGAAGGGATTGACCTTTGCATTGTTGGTGCCTACATCCTACTTTTTGCTGATGTCTCTGGCGATGCCCTTCTCACTGCAATACAGTTGGGTTTTTTATATTGCCGTGGTCGGAGCCCTGATTCTGACAGGGAAAGAAATAGTTGATGAGCGGAGCGGTATGAAGCTGTATTGGTTCTTTATGGTACTTGGAATGTGTACAAGCTTTTTTGATTTGCTGACCTATCCTTTGTTTACTTGGGGATTTCCGTTGATTTGGTTTTTGTTATTTGAAAAAGAGGGCAAAAGTGCATTTTCTTATGTGAAGGAAGTGGTGTTTACAGGTCTGTGGTGGATTCTGGGCTACGGTGGACTCTGGATTGCCAAATGGGGACTGGGAAGCCTGATTCTGGGACGAAATATCTTTGAAAGCGCATTGTATGAGGTGGGTTTCAGACTGGGGGCAGAGAAGGCAGGAAACTTTGATTTTGCAGAGCGTTTGGAGGTCCTTTACAACAATTGGAAGCATTATGAATATAAGATTTATGTACTTGTTTTGGCAGCGTGGCTGATATATGTTGTGATGGGCAGTATTCGGAACGGGGTTGTAAATCATGCCAAAAGCAAGGCTTTGGCACTGATTGCCTGCTCAAGTGTTGTTTGGTATATGGCACTTGCCAATCATACAGGGGGACATCATATTTTTACTTATCGAATTTATGGAGTGGCTGTACTTGCGGTGTTGGCAATATTGGTTGGTTCGGTAAGGATGCCCCAAAGCGGAACTGTTGAAGATGCAGGGAGAGGAGGAAAGTACAAAACCTTTGTAATCTGGTGTGTATGCGGAGTGTTGGCGTGTGGTTTGAGTCTGTTGGCGCGAGAGGCTGTGAGAGTTACCAACGGAGACAGAGCCTACAGGGAGGCTTTGATTGAAGAGGGGGAGAATGGCAAAATGCGTTTTACCCCGGCCTTTCCCACCATAAAGGAAATTGGCATCTGTGTGCAGACGGATGCACAGGATGGCGCATGTGTTATTCGGGTTTTGGACAATGATTCCGTGTTGTATCAGGAAGAGATTGCATTGAGTGCCTATGGGGAGCAGACTTATGCGGCGATTCCTGTCTTGTGGAAACTTCAAAAAGGACAGGATTACGAGATGGAAATTGAATTTACAGGGGCAGACAAGCCATGCTTTCTTCTTGTGAGCGAAAATATGGACAATCCAATTGGTGAGTACGGAGAGCTGATGGCAGTTGAGGAGAATTGGGGAGGACAGATATTATCTACACTTTCCTATAGCTACAGACCTTTGTCTAAATTTACTCTTGCATTTCTTGCCATGACCTGGTGCGGTATTTTGTTTGCAGGATATAGCACTTTTTTGGCTGTAAAAGAAGATTAGGCAGGTATTTTGTAAAACTATTCTTGTCAACAGTCCGCTATTATAGTATAATTAGTTTGAAATGTCGGTAATTTTAGAAAAGGGTGAGCAGAAACATGAAATTTATTAAGACACAGGATTTAAAAGTAGGCATGCGGCTCGCACGTCCGATATATAGTAAAAGTGGAGTGCTTTTGTTTGACAGCAACTCTGATTTGACCATGCAGGCCATTGATAGTGTGAAGAATTTTGGCCTGTTGGGTATTTATACTTTGGAGCCGGCAGAACCGGATCTTATGATGTCAGAGGATGATAGAGAGTTTGAGCGTTTTCAGACCATGATGGTCTCTGCCATTCAGGAGGAGGTAGAGAAAATCCTCGCCACAGGCAAGCAAAGCAAGATACATACTATTTCTGAGTCCGTTATCAAAAGCTATGGACGGCAGAATGAGAAAGTTAATTTCTATCAGAATCTTAGAAGCAGAGAGGACTATGTGTACAGACACTGTTTAAATGTTGCCATTCTCAGTGCAATGATTACACGTGCATTGAACATGCGAAGAGAAGAGCAGCATCAGGTAATATATGCTGCACTGGTTCATGACATTGGTAAAATGACACTGGCGGGTGAACTGGTATATGGCAGCGAGTTGGATGTTGAGCAGAAGATGCGGGTATATAGTGCCTTGTTAAATGGCGGAGATATGATAGAGAGTGCATTCAGCAGCGACGGAGTGGCTGTCAAGCGCATTTGTAATCAGGCGGTTACCGCACAGATGGATGCCATGAAGCCTGTAAGTGAGCGACATAGCATCAAAATGGTGCGCGGAGCAAAGATTTTGTTAGTGGCTAACCGATATGATGAGTTAACAGGTATGACACTCGAAGGAACAGCCAATTCGGAGGTTAAGGCCTTGAAGGAATTGCGGGAGGATTCTGACTTGTATGATCCGGAGATTGTGGATGCGTTGGTAGATTCTGTGAAGATTTTGACCCCCGGAGTCAGCGTGGAACTCAACACGGGAGAAAAGGCATTGGTGCTTGTGGAGAATCCTACAGATATTCTTCGTCCCACGGTATTAACCTTTAAGAATAATCAGATTATTGATTTGTCTCTTAGAGTAAATGAAGATTTTGAGGTTGTAGATATTATGAAGACTTTGGACAACCGTTGTATTATGGATACAGACGCTTTGCATAAAGCAGGATTTTAGGGTTGTCTTAGTAATAGGGAAGCAAAAAATAATAGAAAGAGGGATATGCAATGGCTAGAATTGATGAGATTTTGGGAAGAGGTGTAGAGATTGGAGCCAGTGACGTTCATTTGACCGTTGGTCTGCCTCCTAAAATGCGTGTAAACGGTAATTTGTTTACATCTGATTTTCCGGTACTTACACCATCTGATACTTTGGAGATTCTTGTGAATATTATGAATGAGCATCAGAGAGCTATGTTTGAGGAGCGTGGAGAGTTTGATATGTCTTATTCTTCTCCAGGTCTGGGGCGTTACCGTGTAAATGCCTTCAAGCAGCGTGGTTCTATTGCAATGGCATTCCGTGTGGTTGGTACCGATGTTCCTTCTCCGGATGTTTTGGGTGTTCCGGAGTCTGTTGTAGACCTGTATCAGAGAAAGAGAGGTCTGATTCTGGTAACAGGACCTACCGGTAGTGGTAAGTCTACCACACTGGCAGCGATTATTGACAAGATTAACAGTTGCCGTGATGCACATATTATTACACTGGAGGATCCTATCGAGTATTTGCATCCTCATAAGCTGTCCATGGTTAACCAGAGAGAAATCGGTATTGATACAGGAAGCTATTCCAACGCGCTGAGAGCTGCGCTTCGTGAAGACCCCGATGTAATTCTGGTAGGTGAGATGCGTGACTTCGAGACCATCAGTATTGCGATTACCGCAGCAGAGACCGGTCACTTGGTGCTTTCCACCCTGCATACCAACTCTGCAGCAAGTACCGTAGACCGTGTTATTGACGTATTCCCTCCTCATCAGCAGCAGCAGATTCGTGTTCAGTTTGCAAACGTTTTGGAGGCAATTATTGCACAGCAGTTGATTCCCACCGCTGACGGTACAGGGCGTGCCGCTGCGTTTGAGGTTCTGCATGCAAACCACGCAGTGAGAAACCTGATTCGAGAAGGTAAGTCTCACCAGATTGAGAGTGTAATTCAGACCAATCGTAGAATGGGTATGATGACTATGGACGAGGCAATTGGTCAGTTGTATCTGGCAGGCAGAATCGACCGTGATCAGGCAATTCACTTTGCTCATGATCCCGATAATATGGCAAGCAAGATTTAAGCATTGTTTTTACAGATTTTTAAATATTCGGAAACCGACCGCAAAATTCCTTTGCGGTCGGGGACCTTTTTCATCAGCCGGTTCCGGCAAAAATTTCACAAACTTTTGTATAAATATTTTATTCTATACCAACTTTATAAGGAGGATTATTTATGTTTTGTAAAATTTTATCAGGGGGCGTAATGGGCGTCAGTGCCTGTTTGATTGGCGTGGAGGTGGATATGGACAGGGGATTGCCTGCTTTTTCCATGGTTGGTTCACTGGGAGGAGAGGTGAGAGAATCCAGAGAGCGGGTTAGTGTTGCTTTGAAAAACAGCGGTTTTAGCATTCCGCCTACCAGAATTACCGTGAATCTCGCTCCGGCGGATGTACATAAGGAGGGAACAGGGTTTGATTTGCCTATTGCGGTGGGAATTTTGCAGGCCATGTCTTATTTTGCGGAAAGTGCTGCCAGGGACATATTGTTTTTAGGAGAACTTGGTTTGAATGGAGAGTTGAAAAAGGTGCGAGGTGTACTGCCTATTGTGCAGGCTGCTAAGGCTGCCGGAATAGGACAATGCATTGTGCCTGCGGCTAATGCAGCAGAGGGGGCGGTGATTCCCGGTATTAAGGTGCGTGGTGCGGAAAATATAGGTCAGGTGCTTGCATTTTTGCAACAGGAGAAGGAAGACGAGCGGGAGAAGTTTTTGCCGGAGGAAGCAGTGGAGGTTCAGGCATTGTTGCAGAATCTGTCTGTGGAGACGGAGGATTTTGCGCAGGTGCAGGGACAGAGGATGGCCAAGAGAGCCGCGGAAATTGCCGCAGCAGGTTTTCATAATCTGCTTATGATTGGGCCGCCGGGAGCCGGGAAATCCATGATAGCCGGTCGTATTCCGGGAATTTTGCCGCCCCTCACATTGCAGGAGAGTCTGGAGGTCACGGGAATTTATAGCGTGGCAGGCCTTTTGGAGGAGGGGCAGGCGTTGGTAGTCAAAAGACCTTTTCAACATCCTCATCACACCGTTTCCTGTGCCGCTTTGACAGGCGGCAGTCTGCGTCCCAAACCGGGACTGATATCCCTATCACATCGTGGAGTTCTCTTTATGGATGAATTGCCCGAATTTGGGCGAAGTATTATTGACAGTATGAGGCAGCCCTTGGAGGAACATCAGGTGCAATTGGCTAAGGCCGGAGGCAATCTGATTTATCCTGCGGATTTTATGCTGGTATGTGCCATGAATCCCTGTCCCTGTGGATTTTATCCCGACAGGAACCGCTGTAGGTGTACCGAGACACAGATTAATCGATATAAGGGGAAGGTTTCCGGGCCGATAATGGATCGCATTGATTTGTGGGTGACACTTCAAGCGGTGGAGTTGGCGGGGTTACAGTCAGAAGCCTCGGAGGAACCTACGGCAGTTATCAGGAAGCGGGTGGAGGCTGCCCGCAGAATACAGGAGGCACGATTTGAAGGGAGCGGTTATCGGTTCAATGCGGATATAAAGGCGGGAGATTTGGCGCGGTATTGTCCGTTGGGAGAGGACGAAAAAAAGCTTGTGGAGCAGTTATACAATACATTGCAGCTCAGTGCCAGAGGGTATCATCGCTTGATGAAGGTGGCAAGAACCATTGCGGACCTGGAGGGGGAAGAGAAGATTCGCAAGGAGCATTTGTTGGAGGCCGCCGGATATCGCCCCGGAGAGATTACACCCTATTAACGAGAGAGGAGAGGCAGAGATGGAGAATCAGATAAGTCAGGAAGAAAGACGGATATTTGGATGTTGGTTGAGCTGTGTGCCGGGAATTGGCAACCGCACGATTGAGAGGCTGCTTGCATTGTGCCATTCGGAGAAGGAGGTGTATCAGGCAGGGGAGAGTGCCTGGAAGGAGGTGCTCACCGCAAGACAGTTGGAACAGATACGTGAATTTGCACGGAAAACAGAGCCGGAGCAGTTGTATCAGCAGCTTATTCACAGGAGGATTCGATTTGTCATGCGGGAGGAGGATGAATATCCTAGTCGGTTAAAGCAAATACCGGATCCGCCCTATGGGCTTTATGTAAAGGGCAGTCTGCCTCAAAATCATAAGCCTTCGGTGGCGGTGGTAGGAGCCAGAGATTGCTCAGAGTATGGAAGCTTTGTTGCCACTGGTATCGGCAAAATGTTGGGCAGAAATGATATACAGGTCATCAGTGGTATGGCAAGGGGAATTGACGGTATCAGTCAAAGGGCGGCTTTGCAGGCAGGAGGAAGCTCCTTTGGTGTGTTAGGTTGTGGGGTGGATGTGTGTTATCCCCTCTCCAACAAGGAATTGTATGATGAGCTCTGTGAGCAGGGCGGTGTGTTGTCGGCTTATCCGCCGGGAACGGAGGCTAAGCCGGGGAATTTTCCTCCCAGAAACCGCATTGTCAGTGGCCTTTCGGATGTGTTGATTGTGGTGGAGGCTCGTGGGCAAAGCGGTACATTGATTACCGTTGATATGGCTCTGGAGCAGGGGAAGGATGTGTATGTGGTGCCCGGACGTATCACAGACAGGCTTAGCGACGGTTGTAACAGACTGATAAAGCAGGGGGCGGAGATTCTGCTCTCTCCGGAGGAGTTTTTGCAGGAGCTGTGGGAGCGGTGGAGAAATGGCCCTGTGGGGGAGATTATAGATTTAGGAGAGCGGGGAGGAAACCGCGGAGCCGGACAGAGGAAACCTATTGCCGGAAAGGTGTTGCAGTGGAGACCGGTGGCAGCTTCGGAAGGACTGAGCAGCGAGCAGCGTGAGATTTTTGCGGCATTGGATTTTGGCCCTGCCACGCCGGAGCAGATTCAGGCACGGATTACAACCCGATATCCCTTGCCACGACTGTTGAGTCTGCTTGTGGGACTGTGTGCAGAGGGGCTTGTTGTGCAGGTTGGTCAGGGGTATTTTGCGAGAAAAGCAGATTAATGGATTCTAAAAATTTAATCTAGGTTTCAGATTGAGAAACGACTCAAATTATAGTACAATGAAATACAAAAGATGTCAGAGAGGAGTATAGAGATGCAGACTCGGATTTTTACAGGAAATAATCAGGAACCTTTTCGCAATAATACCAAGGTGGTGAGGATTGGTGACCGCTGTATCGGCGGAGGGAATCCTGTGTTGATACAGTCTATGACCAATACCAAGACGGAGGATGTGGAGGCTACGGTGGCTCAGATTTTGGAGCTTGAGAGGGCGGGCTGTGAAATTATTCGTTGTACGGTGCCCACCCTTGAAGCAGCGAAGGCAGTTTCAGAGATTAAGAAGCAGATTCATATTCCTCTGGTGGCGGATATTCATTTTGATTATCGAATGGCCATTGCCGCAATGGAAAACGGTGCGGACAAAATTCGCATTAACCCCGGCAACATCGGCAGCATGGACCGTGTGAAGGCTGTTGTGGATGTGGCGAAGGAGCGAAATATTCCTATCCGTGTGGGGGTAAACAGCGGTTCCCTTGAAAAGCAGCTTGTGGAGAAGTACGGTGGCGTTACCGCAGAGGGAATTGTAGAAAGTGCATTGGATAAGGTGCATATGATTGAGGATATGGGCTATGACAATCTGGTCATCAGCATCAAATCTTCGGATGTTCTTATGTGTGTGGAGGCTCATGAGCGTTTGGCGGAGGCGCTTTTGAAGGAAAAGACCGTGTATCCTCTGCATGTGGGTATTACGGAGTCCGGTACGGTACAGAGCGGTAACATCAAGTCTGCCCTTGGTCTGGGCATGATTCTGGGGCAGGGTATCGGTGACACCATTCGCGTGTCCCTCACGGGTAATCCTGTGGAGGAGATTAAGTCTGCCCGACTGATTTTGCGTACTTTGGGTCTTAGAAAGGGCGGAATCGAAGTGGTTTCCTGCCCTACCTGCGGAAGAACGCAGATTGATTTGATTGGTCTTGCCACTAAGGTGGAGAAGATGGTGGAGGATTATCCTCTTGACATCAAGGTGGCTGTAATGGGCTGTGTGGTAAACGGTCCCGGAGAGGCTAAGGAGGCAGACTTGGGTATTGCAGGCGGCATTGGTGAGGGCCTGTTGATAAAAAAAGGTGAAATTATTCGCAAGGTTCCTGAACAGGAGCTTCTTGCCGTACTAAAGGAAGAGTTGGATAACTGGAATGAATAAAGCATTTTTTGAAGTGTTTCCCACTTTGGAATTGAATAAACAGTTGAAAGATATCATGGAACAGACCGAGGTGGAGCGTGTTGCCACCACTAAAAGTCGGGAGTATCTGCGGGTGTATGTGTTTAGTACAAGGCTGATTCTCAAGCAGGATATTATGGAGGTGGAGCGGGAGATTAAGCGGCAATTCTTTGCGAATGCAGGAATTACGGTTAAACTTTATGAGCATTTTTCGCTTTCTTCCCAGTATAATCCGGAGAAGTTTATGGATATTTATCGGGAGAGTGTGCTGCTTGAGCTCGAGGGTTATAATCATATTATCCATAATGCCTTCAAGAATGCGGTATTCAGCTATCCAAACGAACAGACAATGGTGATGGAACTGGATGATACGGTGTTGATTCGGAGCAAGGAAGATGAATTGATACGTATTTTGGAGAAGGTTCTGGTGGAGAGAGCCGGTTTCTCCGTGTCGGTGAAAACACAGTATAGGGAGGCTGTCACCGGTAAGTTCGAGGCGGAGGATGAATTGCGTCTTAAATTAAAGGTTAAGGCTATTGCAGACCGCTTGGGAGTTGGAGAAAACAATGATTCCGGTGAGAATTTTGTGGATGCAGGTGATGGCACGGGAGAGGCTGCGAAAGTTTTGGATGGCGAAGCTGCCAAGGCAGAGGGCGGTACGCTGAAGGCCGGAGGTACGGAGAACGCCCGCAAGCCGGCACAGCCGAGTGTGCCCAAAAAAGAATTTAAAAAGGGTGAATTTAAAAAGGGTGGCGACTACGGACGCAGTGTGAAGCGTAGTGATAATCCCGATGTGATATACGGCAGGGATTTTGATGAGGAAGCCATGCGTATAGACGAACTTATCGGAGAGATGGGCGAGGTGGTTATCCGTGGTAAGATACTTAGTCTGGACAAGCGTGAGATTAAGAATGAAAAGACCATCATCATGTTTGATATAACGGATTTTACAGATACCATGACGGTAAAGATGTTTGCCCGCAATGAGCAGGTGGGAGAAATCCTGAGTGATTTAAAACCGGGAGCCTTTATTAAGGTAAAAGGTATCAGTATGATAGATAAGTTTGACCATGAGCTGACTGTCGGTTCCATTGCCGGAATTAAGAGGATTCCCAATTTTACGATAAGCCGTATGGATACAGCACCCGTCAAGCGTGTGGAACTTCACTGTCATACCAAAATGAGCGATATGGATGGTGTGTCCGAGGCCGGAGATTTGGTAAAGCGCGCTTATAAATGGGGACATAGGGCACTTGCTATTACGGACCATGGCGTGGTTCAGAGTTTTACTGAGGCCAACCATGTGTGGGATGATTTGTGGAAGGCGGAGAAGAATAAGCGCAAGGAGGCCGGTGAGGACAATCCTGATAAGCAGGATTTCTTCAAAATTATCTATGGTGTGGAGGCTTATCTGGTAGATGATTTGAAGGAGATTGTCACCGGAGATCAGGGGCAGAGCCTGCAGGATGATTTTGTGGTGTTTGATATAGAGACCACCGGATTTTCTCCTGTAAACAACCGTATTATTGAAATTGGTGCGGTGAAGGTCAGCGGCGGAGAAATTGTGGACAGATATTCCACCTTTGTCAATCCTGATGTACCTATCCCCTTTGAGATTGAGAAATTGACAGGTATCAGAGATGATATGGTAATTGATTATCCCCAGATTGATGAGATATTGCCGAAGTTTTTGGATTTCTGTGACGGATGTATTATGGTGGCTCATAATGCTACCTTTGATATGAGTTTTATCATAGAGAATTGCAGACGGTTGGGGTATTCAACCGAATTTACATATGTGGATACCATGAATGAGGCTCGTGTGCTATTGCCGGGACAGGCGAAACATACATTGGATGCGGTGGCAAAAACCTTGGGAATTTCTTTGGAGAATCACCATCGTGCGGTGGATGATGCGGAGTGTACGGCTCATATTTTTGTAAAGTTTATCAAAATGTTGGAGCAGCAGGAGATTGTGACCCTGACACAACTCAATGAATTGGGGGCCCAGAGTGCGGATTTGGTGCGTAAATTGCCCAGTTATCATGCAATTATTCTGGCTAAAAACGATTTGGGGCGCATTAATTTGTACCGTTTAATCAGTGAGTCTCATTTGACTTATTTTAACAGACATCCCCGCATTCCCAAGAGTCTTGTGGAAAAATATCGTGAAGGGTTGATTCTGGGAAGTGCCTGTGAGGCAGGAGAACTTTATCATGCGTTGGTGGATGGGCAGTCGGATGTGCAGATTGCAAGGCTTGTCAATTTCTATGATTATCTGGAGATTCAGCCCACGGGAAACAATGCGTTTATGATTCTTTCCGAGAAATATCGGGATATCAATTCGGAGGAGGATATTCAGAATATCAACAGGCGTATTGTGGAGTTGGGAGAGCAGTTCCACAAGCCGGTGGTGGCTACCTGTGATGTGCATTTTCTGGATCCCGAGGACGAGGTGTATCGAAGGATTATCATGGCGGGGAAGGGCTTCTCGGATGCGGATAATCAGGCTCCGCTGTTTTTACATACCACAGAGGAGATGTTGGAGGAATTCTCTTATCTGGGAAGTGAGAAGGCCAAAGAGGTGGTCATTACCAATACCAATATGATTGCGGATATGGTGGAGACCATTGCGCCTGTTCGTCCGGACAAGTGTCCCCCTGTGATTCCTGACAGCGATAAGAATCTCAGAGAAATCTGTTATAATAAAGCTCATGAGATTTACGGTCCCAATCTGCCGGAGATTGTTGAGGAGAGGCTGGAGAGAGAGTTAAATTCCATCATCGGCAACGGATTTGCTGTGATGTATATTATTGCGCAGAAACTGGTGTGGAAATCGGTGGAGGACGGCTATCTGGTGGGTTCCAGAGGTTCGGTAGGAAGCTCCTTTGTGGCGACCATGGCGGGAATTACAGAGGTAAATCCGTTAAGTCCCCATTATTATTGCAGTGAATGTCATTATGTGGATTTTTACAGTGATGATGTCAAGGCCTATGCAGGTAAGGCAGGTATTGATATGCCGGACAAGGCTTGTCCTGAGTGTGGTGCGCCTTTGCACAAGGAAGGATTTGATATTCCCTTTGAGACTTTCCTTGGATTTAAGGGAGATAAGGAGCCGGATATCGATTTGAACTTCTCCGGTGAGTATCAGTCCAAGGCGCATAAGTATACCGAGGTTATTTTTGGGGCGGGACAGACTTTCCGCGCAGGCACCATCGGTACCTTAGCAGATAAAACGGCTTTTGGTTATGTGAAAAACTATTTCGAAGAAAGAGGGCAGCATAAGCGCACCTGTGAAATCAATCGCATTACGGCAGGTTGTACCGGGGTGCGGAGAAGTACGGGACAGCACCCGGGCGGTATTATTGTATTGCCCATCGGTCAGGACATCAATTCCTTTACGCCGGTACAGCATCCGGCCAATGATATGACCACCAGTACCATAACCACCCACTTTGATTATCACTCCATTGACCATAACCTGCTTAAGCTTGATATTCTGGGACACGATGATCCTTCTATGATTCGTATGTTGCAGGATATGACGGGAGTGGACCCTGTAACGATTCCGTTGGATGGCAAGGATGTAATGAGCCTGTTCCAGAATACGGAAGCTTTGGGAATCACGCCGGATGATATTGGTGGAACTCAGTTGGGGGCTTTGGGTATTCCGGAGTTCGGTACGGATTTTGCGATGCAGATGGTTATTGAGGCAGCACCTACATCCTTTTCTGATTTGGTTCGTATTGCAGGTCTGGCTCATGGTACGGACGTATGGCTTGGCAATGCCCAGGATTTGATTCGAAGCGGAACTGCCACAATTTCTACTGCTATCTGTACCCGTGATGATATTATGACCTATCTGATTGGTAAGGGAGTGGAGTCGGAGCGTTCCTTTAAAATTATGGAGGCGGTGCGTAAGGGCGTTGTGGCAAAGGGAAAATGTGGCAATTGGCCGGAATGGAGACAGGATATGCTGGACCATGATGTACCGGAGTGGTATGTGGGTTCCTGTGAGAAGATTCTTTACATGTTCCCTAAGGCTCATGCAGCGGCCTACGTTATGATGGCGTGGCGTATTGCCTATTGTAAAATACATTATCCTTTGGCTTATTATGGTGCATTTTTCAGTATCCGCGCAAAGGCGTTTTCCTATGAACTTATGTGTCAGGGGCAGAAGCACTTGGAAAACATCATGGCAGATTACAAAAAGCGGCAGGACAGTCTGAGTAACAAGGAGAAGGACGCCTATGCCGATATGAGAATTGTGCAGGAAATGTATGCAAGAGGCTATGAGTTTGAACCGATTGATATTTTCCGTGCCAAGGCAAGGGATTTCCAGATTATTGACGGTAAGCTTATGCCCGCTCTGAGCAGTATAGAAGGCTTGGGAGAGAAGGCTGCTGACGGTATTGTGGAAGCTGCCAAGGACGGTCCCTTCCTGTCGAGGGAGGATTTTAGGGAACGTACAAAGGTTTCCAAGACCATTACTGATTTGATGGCAAGTCTGGGACTTTTGGGAGATATTCCCGAATCGAACCAGATTAGTTTGTTTGATTTTGCATAGGGACGGTGTGAGGCGGTATATATCTTAAAAGGACGCGCTTGTGCTCCGAGAAAAACACAGCGGTACTAAGCGCCTATCCGAATTTTATTCGGCTATGCGCTAAGTGCCGGTGTTTTTCAAGGGTCCTTTGTAAGATATATACCGCCCCACACCTGTATCCATGTAAAAAATCTAAAAAAAATAAAAAAAGGGCTTGCATTTTATTTCAAGATGTTGTATATTAGACAAGTGCCGCGGATGCGGAATACAAAATGGCTCGTTGGTCAAGCGGTTAAGACGCCGCCCTCTCACGGCGGAAACAGGGGTTCGATTCCCCTACGAGCTGCTCTGTTCAACAGAACAGCAATTCAATAAGTGCCGCATATGCGGAATATAAGATGGCTCGTTGGTCAAGCGGTTAAGACGCCGCCCTCTCACGGCGGAAACAGGGGTTCGATTCCCCTACGAGCTGCTCTATTCAATAGAATAGCCCAACCCGAAAGAATGCTTAAACCGAATGAAGGTTTTGGCATTTTTTGTTTACACCTTTTGTTAAATTCCCTATAATAGTAATAACTATAGTTGGTAGATATATTCTATTTGAAGGGAGCGTGAAAGGGATGGTAGATGATATGGGAATGACTAATGAACAGTATAAAGGTATGTTGGTGGACGAGCGAGAGGATTGGGAAGAGGTTCAGAAACTGGCGGAGAGCGAAGGAAATAAGACGATTGCAGAATTTGCACAGAAGAAAATAGATAAAATTAATGAAAAATTGAAATTCTAAAAAGGTAACCGTTAAATAAAGGTGTAGGGTCTTGTTAAATTATCGAGGCTCTGCACCTTTTGCACCACTAGATGTAGTACTTGACAACGCCGATTTCTTCCCTGTAAAATAACAAGTGTTCTTGTACTATTTTACAGACAAAAGAAACCCTACATGGGGAAAGATAGGAAGAGATACTATGGCACGTAAGGAATCCATTACCATTCAAATGATTTTAGATACTGCTTTTGAGATGACCAAGGCGGAAGGCTTTGCCAATGTGACGGCCAGAAAGGTGGCAGCGAAGGTAGGGTGTTCCACTCAGCCCATTTTCCGTGTTTACAAGAATATGGAGGAACTGTGGGAGGCAGTTTACGAGCGGGCTGCGGGGTTTTTTCAGGATTATTACAGCCTTTATCCTCAGGTGAGTAAGGTTCCCTTTGCCAATTTGGGGATGGCGTATATTGCCTTTGCCAGAGAGGAGAGCCATCTGTTTGAGCTTTTGTTTGCAACGCAGGGAGCAGGGGCAGAGAATGCTTCTGTAAGCAGGAAAAGCATGTATGAGCTACTGAACGGCTCAGAGGGGCATGTGGTGTACGAAATCAGCCTTGCCAAAGCGGCAGGCTGTAAGGAACCCAGCGATTTGTTTATGAAAATGTGGATATTTATTCATGGTGCGGCATGTATGAGTCTTACCGGAGATTATGATCTGACTGACAGGGAAACCTTGACTTTTTTGGAGAATTGCTACAATTCCTTTGTGGGAATGTAGTACTTGACGAAGACCAAAGACATTACAGGAGTAAGTACAGACATGGAACGGCAGTATGAAGCTTTGCATAGAATAGAAGAACGTTACGATAAGATGAGCAAGAGCCATAAGGTGATTGCAGATTATATTCTGGCACATTTTGATTTGGCAGTGTTTATGACGGCGGCCAAGCTTGGAGAGACTTTGGGAATCAGCGAGTCCACGGTGGTGCGTTTTGCGTCAGGTGTTGGTTATGACGGGTATCCCAGTCTTCAAAAGGCTTTGGAGGAGTGCGTTAAGGGGCGGTTAAACAATATTCAGCGCATTGACAGCAAATACGGCAGAAGTTCTCAGTCAGAGATTTTGAACTCAGTCATGAGTTCGGATATTGAGAAGCTACAGCACACCATTGAGAATCTGGACTCGGCTGCATTTGAAAGTGCGGTTACCACGATTTTGGAGGCCAAGACGGTTTATGTCATGGGGCTTCGCAGCAATGAGCCCTTAGCGGGATTTTTGCATTTTTATCTGAATATGATTCGTGGGAATGTGGTGCTTGTCAATACCACGAGTGTCAGTGAAACCTTTGAACAGATGATTCACATTAATGAAAAAGATTGTTTTATTGGCATCAGTTTTCCAAGATATTCCATGAGAACTTTAAAGGCAATGGAGCTTGCCAATGACAGAAATGCCAAGGTGATTGCCATTACGGATAGTGTGCATTCTCCTATGAATCTGTATTCTTCCTGTAATCTGCTTGCAAGAAGTGATATGGTTTCCATTGTGGATTCTCTGGTGGCACCCTTAAGTGTCATCAATGCGTTGGTGGTGGCCATGTGTTTGAAGTGTCCTCAGAAGGTGAAGAGGAATCTGGAGCTTCTGGAGGATACATGGAACAATTATCAGGTTTATTTGAATGATGAGATTAATTTTATCGATGATGAGCCTATGTTAAATTATTCGTTGAGACGGGAAAAAGAGCAATGAGTGAAATTCTTGTAATCGGCGGTGGTGCAGCGGGAATGATGGCGGCGGCTGCCGCATCGGAGCGTGGGCACCACGTTGTTTTATATGAAAAAAATGAAAAACTGGGCAAAAAGGTGTTTATCACGGGAAAGGGTCGCTGTAACGTGACCAATGCAGCGGACATAGAGACCTTGCTTGCCAATGTATGTACCAATGAAAAATTCCTCTACAGTGCCTTTTATGGCTATGATAATCAGGCGGTGATGGAGTTTTTGGAAGCGCAGGGTTGTCCTTTGAAGGTGGAGCGTGGGGACAGAGTATTTCCTGTATCGGATCATTCTTCGGATGTTATAGCGGCATTTCAACGTTTTCTGAAAAAACAAGGAGTTGAAATTCGGCTGAATACAGAGGTTCAGAGTCTTGTGTGGGAAGAGGATCCGGAGCTCAATGTGACGGGGGTGCATCTCAAAAACGGCCAGACGGTGCAGGCAGATGCGGTGATTGTCTGTACAGGCGGTTTATCCTATCCCAGTACCGGTTCCACGGGGGATGGACTTCGGTTTGCAGAGGAAACAGGACATAAGGTTACAGAGTGCAGACCTTCTCTGGTGCCCTTAGAGACGGCTGAGGACTGGTGTCGTGATTTGATGGGACTTTCCTTGAAGAATGTTTCTCTGCGTATGGTGAGCGGCAAAAAGGAACTGTATCATGAACAGGGCGAGATGCTGTTTACTCATTTTGGAGTCAGCGGCCCCTTGGTTCTGACAGCCAGTTGTTATCTGAAAAAGGCTCATTCGGGGAAAAAGGGTCAGGCAGAGGAAGCTGTGAAGCTATATCTGGATTTGAAGCCGGCTTTGTCTGAGGAGCAGTTGGACAAGCGTATTTTAAGAGATTTTGAGGAACAGAAAAATAAACAGTTTAAGAATGCACTGGGAGGTCTTTTCCCTTCAAAACTGATTCCGGTTATGGTGATGCTCTCTGACATTGACGGAGAAAAGAAGGTAAATGAGATTACCCGAGAGGAGCGCAGAGGTTTTGTGACTCTTATCAAGAATCTTCCGCTGACGGTGACGGGTACCCGTTCTTATGCGGAGGCGATTATCACTCAGGGCGGTGTGTCCGTGAAGGATATAGACCCTTCTACCATGGAATCAAAGCGTATGAAGAAACTTTATTTTGCCGGAGAGGTGCTTGATTTGGATGCCCACACGGGGGGATTCAATCTTCAAATTGCATGGTCAACAGGACATCTGGCAGGAGAAAGCGTAGAGTAAAGGAGAATACAAAATGGCTTATAATATAGCAATTGACGGACCTGCAGGAGCGGGCAAAAGTACCATTGCCAAGGCGGTTGCCAAGAGAATGGGACTGATTTATGTGGATACCGGTGCCATGTATCGTGCCATGGCATTGTTCATGATTCGTGAGAAGGTGAACCCTCAGGATGCAGAGGCTATCAGTGCAAAGTGTAAAGAGGCGGACATTACCATTGATTATGAAAACGGTGAGCAGGTGGTTCGCTTAAACGGCGAGAATGTAAATGGTATGCTCCGCACGGAGGAGGTGGGCAATATGGCCTCCGTTACCAGTGTGCAGCCTGCGGTGCGTGTGAAGCTTGTGGAGCTTCAACAGGCTCTTGCCAAAGTGCGGGATTGTATCATGGATGGCAGAGATATCGGTACCTGCGTGCTTCCCGATGCACAGGTAAAGATTTATCTGACTGCAAGCAGTGAAGTGCGTGCCAAGAGACGTTTTGATGAATTGACTGCCAAGGGCGAGACCTGCGATTTGGCACAGATTAAAGCAGATATTGAGGAACGTGATTATCGGGACATGAACAGGGAACATTCCCCCTTAAAGCAGGCAGAGGATGCTGTTTTGGTGGACAGTTCTGATATGACTATTGAAGAAGTAATAGAGAAAATTATCGGACTTTGCGAGGCTGCAAGATAGTTTTTGAAAGGAGTGCGTATGGAAGTCAGATTGGCAGAATGCGCCGGCTTTTGTTTCGGAGTAAAGCGTGCGATTGACACGGTGCATGAGCAGATAGAAAAAGGTAAGACTATTTATACCTACGGCCCCATTGTTCACAATGAGGAAGTGGTGCGTGAACTGGAGGAAAAGGGTGTAGGTGTGTTGGACAGTAAAGAGGAACTTGAGACCTTGGAAGCCTCCGGCAAAGAGGGAACGGTTATCATTCGCGCCCACGGCGTACCCCGGAAGACACAGGAGCTTATGGGACAGGGAAATCTGGAGTGTATTGATGCCACCTGCCCCTTTGTTAAAAGGATTCATAAAATTGTGGACAAGGCGGGACAGGAAGGTCAACATGTGGTAATTGTAGGAAGTCCCATACACCCTGAGGTAGAAGGGATAAAGGGGTGGTGTAACGGCCCTGTAACCGTGATTGAGAGCGAAGAGGAAGCTGAAAAATTTGTTTCTGAGGACGGTCGGGAAGTCTGTCTTGTATCCCAAACGACATTTAACTACAATAAATTTCAATCTATAGTTGAAATTTTTGAAAAAAAAGGTTACAATGATAATATCGTGAATACTATCTGCAATGCGACAGAGGAACGTCAGCGTTCTGCACAGGCACTTGCGGCGGAGGCGGATGTGATGATTGTCATTGGGGGAAAGCACAGTTCCAACTCCCGGAAACTGTACGAAATCTGTAGCAGAGAGTGTGCACACACCTATTTCATACAGACACTGGATGACTTGCATTTAGAG
>JAZQMG010000077.1:0-25261 GCA_045543175.1 Acetatifactor sp.
CCTTGTATGTAACATACCACTTATCACTATAATATTTATCCATTTTAGTATAGCGGATTAAAAGAGAAATTACAATTATCTGTACTATATTTTCCTACCTGCTAACTTGGATAATTCCCTCCAAAAAAACTCCAACTTCCGGCAAATAACCAAAAAGCTCCGAAAACACCTGCAATTACAAAATCAAGTAATTCTAGGGCTTTCGGAGCCTTATATTATTCCTTATGCTATTCAAAGAGTGGGAATTACATCCCATCTGCTTTTGGGATTAGCCGAGCTGTGCTGCAACCTCTGCTGCAAAGTCCTCGTTCTTCTTCTCCATTCCTTCGCCAACCTCGAAGCGAACCATCTTGGAAAGAACAATATCCTTATTTACGGAAGTCAGATACTGTGCAACAGTCTGCTTGCCATCCTCTGCCTTAACATAGGTCTGCTCCAAAAGGCTGATTTCCTTAATCTGCTTTGAAATACGACCTTCTACCAAACCACCAAAAATCTTATCGGAAACAATCGCCTCTTTATCAGCAAATGCAAGCTGAACCAAGGTATTCTTTGCTTCACCGGAAAGGAAGTTGAACAGGTAGTTCATATTGCTCTTCTTCTCTTCATAAATTGCAATATCCTCAGCACTCCATGCTGCATCTCCAACAGCCTTGTCAATCAGTTTCTGCAACAAAGGCTTAGGAAGAGATGCAGGATCATTCAATGCACTGTCAACAGTAATCTCTCTCAACTTCTCAATTTCCTCTGCAGAAATATCAGCTCTGCTGATATACTGCGGATTCATAGCAGCAATCTGCATTGCAACATTGCTGAGTGCCTCCTTATCTGCATCAGAAGAAGCACCATTAGCTGCTACAAGAACACCAATTCTTCCACCGCCATGAACATAAGAAACAACTGCATCTCCGGAAATCTTAGCAAATCTTCTGATGGAAAGCTTCTCTCCAATTTTTGCAGTTTTCTCAACAAGCACGCTCTTCAAGTCGTTCACTTCAAGAAGTGCATCTACCTCTTCACCATCAACTCCACCTGTCAAATCAGAAGCCAATGCCTGATCAGCTACAGACTGTACAAACTCCTGGAACACTTCATTCTTTGCAACGAAGTCTGTTTCAGAGTTTACTTCTACAACCACTGCGGTGTTGCCGGAAATAGCAACCTTCGCAATACCCTCAGCAGCAATTCTGCTTGCCTTCTTCTCAGCCTTAGCTGCACCGCTCTTCTTCAATACATCAACAGCGGCATTCATATCTCCATTGGTCTCATTGAGAGCCTTCTTACAATCCATCATACCTGCGCCGGTCATCTCGCGCAGCTCTTTTACCATAGAAGCGGTAATCTCTGCCATTTTTATATCCTCCTATAATAATTTCTATATAATCAAATCTTAGTTCTCTTCTGCTACTTCCTCGATGTCCTCTGCATTCTCTACAGCAACATCTGCATCAGTGTAAACAGCCTCACCCTGATTAGCCTCGATAACAGCGTCTGCCATCTTGGAAACAATCAGCTTAACTGCTCTGATAGCATCATCGTTACCGGGGATGATGTAATCAAGTTCCTCGGGATCACAGTTGGTATCGCCGATACCAATCAAAGTAATACCAAGAGAATGAGCCTCCTGTACGCAAATCTTCTCCTTCTTGGGGTCTACTACGAAGATTGCATCTGGGATTCTGGTCATGTCCTTGATACCGCCAAGGTTCTTCTCCAACTTGTCCCACTCCTTCTTAAGCTCGATAACTTCCTTCTTGGGAAGAACATCGAAGGTGCCGTCCTGAGACATGGTCTCGATAGCACGAAGTCTGTCAATACGGGACTGAATGGTTCTGAAGTTGGTAAGCATACCACCCAACCATCTCTCGTTTACATAGTACATACCACAACGCTGTGCCTCGGTCTTAACAGCATCCTGAGCCTGCTTCTTGGTACCAACAAAAAGGATGGTGCCGCCCTGTGCAGCAATCTCAGATACTGCGCGATAAGCCTCATCAACCTTACCTACAGACTTCTGCAAGTCGATGATGTGGATACCGTTTCTCTCGGTGAAGATATAGGGAGCCATCTTAGGATTCCATCTTCTGGTCTGATGTCCAAAATGAACACCTGCTTCAAGTAACTGCTTCATAGAAATAACGCTCATGTCTTTACCTCCGTTTGGTTAGAATCTTCCGCATCTCCTTTTCCGCCGAATCTGCGTTATAAATCCGGTTAACTCCGCTGACGATTTCACACAAAATAATCTCCGCTGTAGCAACTATTATCTGCCTGAAACACCATCATCGAATCGGAATGCGTGTTTTTTAGTCACAACTAGCACAGTATAACACAAGAAACCCCTTATTGCAAGGGGTTTCTGACAAAAATTACCGTGAAATTGACCGAAATTTATCTGGAAATTACTTTTGCAATTTCCTCATAACTCATTCCGGGTATTATCTCATAAGTCCCGGTGCGAATCTTTCGTGAATATCCGTTATCACAAAGATAACTGTCATACTCTGCCGCATCCTCCACAAGTCCTGCTGCTGCAAGAGTCTTGCTCACAGAATAAGAGGTATCTCCATTCTTAATGGTAAGGACAAACGGCTCTGAAACGTCCACAGACTCCGATGCCGGGGGAACACTGCTATCAGCCGCACCATTGATACTTTCTGTTGTCAAACTGTCCGTCTCCAAATTTGCGCTTTCCACGTTTTCTGTTGCGATACTTTCCGGCTCAGTATTTTCCACTTCTAAACTTCCTGTTTCCAAACTATCCGTTTCATCATTAGAAGGTAGCACCGCAATAGACGGATTATATTTTCCACTGCTTTCCTCATTCACTTTGGTATCACTGCTCTTTGCTACATCCGTCAGTTTCAGGGAATCACTCTCTACCATCCCCAACTCTGATGCTCGCTGACGTATTTCTGCATCTGTCATCGGTCTGTTGTCTGCATTGGCAATGGTAAGAATAAGGGTAGTCAAAATAATACCTACCGCCAAACCTCGTAAATAATACTTTCGCTTCATAACATCCTCTTTTATGAGTTCTTATACAAATCAATCACAAGCTTCACTTCACCCACACCTAAGCCTAGTTCTTTCGCAATTGCCACTGTGGATTTCCCCTGCTTATGCAACATTAAAATCCGTTCATTTTTGTTAGTTCCCAAACCCTTATCGTCAGTCATAATATCCCACTCTTTAAGGGATTCTTTTGCCACTTCCGACTCTGCAGTCTGCATAACAGAAGGTGCCTCAATTCTTTCAAACTGAGGAATTTTGATTTCCGGTGTCTTCGTCTCCGAAAAATTCTCCCCTCGCATGCTTATACGCTGAAGACCCGTCAATTGTATACCCGTCTGCGGTATTCCAGTCTGTTGCATTTCTGTCTGTTTCGTCTCTACACTCTGGCCCAAATTGTTATGGACAACCTCTAACTCCGCCTGTGCAACATCCAGTTTTTCAATTGCATCCTGTGCTTCCTGCACCGCCTTGGTTGTCTCAGTCACAACCTCCTTAAGGCTCTCATGTTTTGCATTGAGCATATCATACAAAAACATGGCCTCCTCGTGATTTTTATGAATCTCCTGCAATACGGTATCAGAATATTCATTCACGGCCATGATTTTCTCGTTCGTCAGTCGCTCCAAGGACCTTTCAGTTTTCTCTACTGCATAGCCCACAGCCTCATCCACCACATCATCCACATGCTGTCTGATACTGCCTATCTCGGCATCAACCATCGTCTTTATTTCTTCCTTCACCAACACCCTTGTCTCCCGGTCGGTTTCCTCCTTCGCCGCCGGAAGCACAAAGCTGAGCACAGCAAGGACAGCTCCTGCAAGGAGCAGTATTACCTCTAAAAAGCCCATTTCAATCTCCTTAAACCTTCATATCGAAACCACCGCGCCCCTTCACAACCACACGGTCAGCCTCTTCCCCTTTTCCTTTATTGCGTCTACTGCCACCGTCACCCGCATACTCATTAGAGCCTTTTTCCCGGGCATCGTGACGCTTATTCTGCCATTCCGGATTATCACTGTCTACAACCGTAGTGGCACGCTGTTGCGCTGTACGCTGTGCCTGATGACCTATATTGGTCTGATCCACAAAAGCTTTGGCATCTTCATTGTGCTTCATCGTGGTATAATCCTGCGCTCTGCTGATTGTTGTAAACTCAATGGTACCAAAACCCATATACATCCCTCCTACAAAGGACCCATTCTGACCTCGCCCTGTTCACGCACAAATCTACAATACTTATAGCTGCTCTGTATCGTCGTAGATACATCACCGATTACTATGGTGGTGCCGGGATAAACCTCATTGGTTACCTCCACCGCAGCACGCTTCTGGTTGGTAAAAATTTCCTGCAAGTCCTGAAGCTTACTGTTCTTCTGAATCAACAACAGCTTATTAGCCTCCATTTGCTTGGCAATCCCCTTAATATAGCTAAGTTGCTCCGGCGTAAAGGTAGCACCCTTAGAACGCTTCTCAGCAAAATTAACCAATATCGGTTGAGCGTTCTTAATCTCCTTCATCAAGTCCATAACCTGTTTCTGAATCTCATTGTACTCGCGCTTCAAAGCAGGATTCACACCAACCTCTACTACAGTTGCCGCTCCCATTTCCGCACCCAGGGTCTTCACACAGATTTTATTGGCTGCACGGGCATGACCTCCCACAAGGAAGCCTCTCTTGCCATCAACTATAATCTCGTCTCCCGCAGTTACATCACTGTGAAGAATGGAACCGGCACTGACATATCCTTTATCTGCACAGACGGTAGCACTCTCAATAAACTTGGCAACAATATTGCCGCCTGCCTCCAACACGCCCTTGGACATACCGTTCATACCACGTGCAATAATGATATTACCGCCTGCAACAATATGGGCACCCTCTACCACGCCGTTAATAATAACATTACCGCTTGCATGCACAGAGAAATTGGACGCAACATTGCCATTTACCTGCACACTGCCGTTAAATTCAATATTACCGGTAGAAATATCAACATTCTCCACCTCATATATATTGGACACAAAAACCTTGTCCTCAACCAACATTACATGTCCGTCAACCTTGGAAGAAATAGACATTTTATCCTCCGAAAGTTCCACGTAGTTGGTATATTTCAAAACAGCCTTCTTGACATCACGGGGTTTAATTCTGTTCCCCATAATATCCATACCATATTCCCCTTCGTCCTCGGGGATAATCCGGGCAAGCACATCTCCCGCATAGCAATGATTAATTACATTCAAATTAAAGTAATCCACGCTTCCATCCTCTTTCATAGTAGGACGTACGCGCATATCCGTATTAAACAAATATTCAATCTCAGCATCCTTACCATTTCTGGCAGGCTTACCCTTAGCAATAACCAAATCCGTACCATAAATTCCTTCTGACTGGAAATGCTCCTGTACCTCCGGCATCTGTATTCCGGAAACAATCTTCTTGTAACGCAAATCAGAAAGAAAATCATTGATAGTCAGACGTTCACCACCCTCAGAAGGAGGATAAAAACGCACAACAGCCTGCATCTGGTCATCGCTGATGTCCAGCTTATAACTTTCGTTAATAATCGGACATTCCCCTCGTCCCAAATGACAGGTTATCTCCTTACCTGACTCCAAAAACTGCTTTAACGCACCCAACTCATAGGAAATATTGTGCCCATCCAACCAAGACACCAATTCTCCTATATTTACATTCTCTCCTCCGTCCACAGGCGGATAAAATTTAATGCCATAACCGCCTCCAACTGTACTTACTATCTGAAAATATCCGTTCTGCATAATCAGCTCCCCTTTCGGTTCAGCGGATACAAAAATTCCTTATCCTGCGAATACACCCATATAATTTCCCATCTTCGTCTTCATTTTCTGCAATGCTCTGGTATGAAGCTGCGATATACGGGATTCTGACACCTCAAGAATATTACTTATCTCCTTTAGCGTCAGTTCTTCGTAATAGTAGAGTGTAATTACTTTCTGCTCCTTCTCTGTCAACAGTTGCAACGCCTCTCCCAACACCTGTGTCAGTTCCGTCTTCTCAATACGCTCCTCGGGTCCTTCAAAATGAGAGGTTGTATGCCTGCTATAATCTTGAGACACATCACTTCCCTGTTCCATATACTCATTTAATGAAACAAGGCCGGTAACTTTCATCTGAGACTGCCATTCCAGATATTCATCGTCAGAAATGCCCAATGCCCGAGCAATATCCTCATCACTGGCAGCATGTCCTGTCTCCTGCTCAATTTCTCTGATGACAGACTCTATTTTTTTCTGTTTCTGTCTGATTGTTCTGGGAATCCAGTCCATCTTACGAATCTGATCCAAAATGGAACCTCTGATTCTCAGACTGGCATAAGTCTCAAATTTGACTTCTTTCATATAATCAAATTTGTCTATTGCATCAATCAATCCAAATATACCGTAGCTGACCAGATCTTCATATTCCACATTGTATCCCAGATACATACTGAGCCGTCCTGCTACAACCTTTACCAAAGGCGCGTATTCCAATATAATCTTTTCACGCAGCTCCGGAGTCTGCAATTTGGAATATTCTTCCAGAAGCTTTCTTTTTCCCGCTTCATCCACTGGTCCGCCACCCCCTTTACCGGTCATTTATATGACTGATTTTATTCTTCTGAATCCGTGGTATCCTTCTCTATAACCTCACCCTGCTCGCCGGCCAGCTTCTCATTCTGTCTGTCAAAATAGTCTAAAGTCCACTTAATAATACTTCCCAACAGATAGAATAACACCAAGACCCCAAACAGAACCATGAGCTGTTGCAGCATAGGATACTTCCGAACCATTGTAATAACACAGGTTATCGCCCCCGCCGTAAGCATCAAAATCAAAGGAATATTTCTTCTAAACATAATAAACCTCAACTAAATTGTGCGCTCAGGCTTACCTACCGCCCTGATAACATAAGCCCCGGTCTCCGGATAAAAAACAACCGTGCGACCATAATTTGCACCGGTATCCTGTGCAATTACAGGAATACCCAACTCTTTTAATTTTCTTGCAGAAGCCTCCGCGTTGCGGAGTCCTATTTGTACCATATCGGATTTGCCCTGTGTCGCAAACATTGTTGCACCGCCTGCAAGTTTTGCCTTCATACGGCTTCTTTTGGCACCCATGGCTTCCATCTGTCTCACAAGTTCTGCAATGCCCGTATCTGCAAACTTTGCAATGTTTTGTCCGCTGTTACGAATCGCCGTACTGTCAGGAAGCATAATATGAGCCAGACCACCTACACCTGCTACCGGATCACTGATTGCAATTCCTATACAGGAACCCAGCCCCAACGTCGTAAGCGCATTGGGAATCATACAGGTTTTCAAATCCGCCATTCCTACTTTAATGATTTCACTCATCCCTATCACCCTATCGCTTTTTTACATAGGCATTCCCAAGGAACCCAAAATCTTCGCATAAGAATCCAGATCCGGTATGAGAATAAAATATCCGTCAATTTCCACTTCATCAAAAAACTGTGACTGAATCAAAAGAATATTATCACCAACAACACCAAACTGAATAGCAGGCACACTCAAAATAGCACCTGCCATATCTACAGTTACATCCGGTGGCGTAGGGAAAATCTTTAAATTGGTGATCACTGACAGGGAATTCAAATATGCTCCCGTGATGATGTTACCTACTTCCTTCATAGCGGAGAGTTCCATCTCCGTAAAGTCCTCTCCCTCAGGCGCCATCCCCATCATAAGCTTATTAATCAGATGCTTGGCACTGTTTTTCTCCACAAGGAACATCATGCTTCCGGTGATATCTCCTTCTACTCCAAGGAATACCCCCACCATAATCTGCTCCTCACCGCCCATCAGCTCTCCGACTTCATTAAACTCCAACAGTTTAATCTGCGGAACTCTCATGTCCACCTTGCAGCCCAACATCTGGGACAATGCCGTCATGGCATTGCCCGCACCGATGTTGCCAAGCTCTTTTAATACATCCATATAACTTTCGGATACTTGTTCCAGACTGATATCACTCATATAAACGCTCCTTCATCAGTACATTACACACCGTCATCCAATGTAATCGCATTCAATTCCAGAAGGGAAATCAATTCGTCTCCATGCTTGCCCACTCCATTGATAAAGCTCGCTCTGCCGTCACGGCCTTCTCTGGATACATGCTCAATGCAATCCTCTCTCAGGGTCACTACCTCCCGAACCTCATCTACTACAATACCAAGGTTACCGGAGACCTCTGTCTTGAGAATAATAATTCTAGTTGTCCGGGTATGTTCACTCTCAGTCAGCCCCATCTTAAGACGAATGCTGACTACCGGAATTACCTCGCCACGCAAATTAATAACACCCTTCAAATAAGGCGGCATCTTGGGAACACGGGTAATATTCTGCATACGCACAATATTATCAACATAGCGAATATCTATACCGTACTGTTCCTCGCCCAATCTAATTACAATAAACTGAAAAGACTCCAAATCACGTTTTCCTTCATTATGTACTTTTACCAATTCATTATTAACATTCAACTGATCCATATGAGTTGTCCCCCTTTCTTACAGCAAAGCGTTAGTATCAAGAATCAGTGCAACTTCGCCGTCACCCAGAATCGTCGCACCACTGATAAACTTACACTGCTTGATATATGCACCAAGGGACTTGATAACGATTTCCTGCTGACCCAGCAGCGCATCAACAACAAGACCTGCCGTCTTATCACCCTTCTTCACAATAACAACTATCAGACTGTCATCCTGACTGCTACTGCTCTCAATATCCAAAACCTCATTCATGCGAATCAGAGGAATCACATTGCCGCGCAGATTGATAACCTCTTTGTTCTCCACAAGCTTAATGTCACTGGGCTGAATATCCTCGATAGCCTGAATGGACCCCAGAGAAATCGCATATTTCTCATTGCCCACAACAACCATAAGAGCCTGAATAATAGCCAGTGTAAGCGGAAGTCTGATGGTCCATGTACTTCCCTCGCCCAGAACAGATTTTACCTCAATCTCACCGGAGAGAGATTCAATCTTGGAGCGCACAACATCCAGACCCACGCCACGACCGGACACATCCGTAACCTTCTTAGCAGTGGAGAAGCTGGGCAGGAACAGAAGATCTATAATCTCCTTCTCGCTCATGGTCGCTGCCTGATCGTGAGTGATTACACCTCGCTCAAGAGCCTTACTCTTAACAGCCTCAGTATCAATACCGTTACCGTCATCCCTTACTTCGATTACAACGTTATTACCATCCTGATATGCGTCAAGGAAAATAGAACCCACAGCAGGCTTGCCTTTGCGGGCACGCTCCTCTGCACTCTCAATACCGTGATCTGCAGAATTACGAAGCAGATGCATCAAAGGATCACCAATTTCATCCACCACGGTACGATCCAACTCTGTCTCTTCACCGGACATGTAAAGTTCCAACTTCTTATTCAAACTCTTAGACAAGTCACGAATCATACGAGGGAACTTGTTTACAACACTCTCAATAGGCACCATTCGAACCTTCATAACAGACTCATGAAGACTGGTGGTAACACCCTCAAGATATTCAATCTGCTCATTAAATCCGGAGTTGTTATTCTGCTCCTGTCCTGTTACGGAAACAAGAGAGTTCTTGGCAATAATCAACTCACTCACCAGATTCATAAGAACATCCAGTTTTTCAATATCAACACGAACAGTACGATTTACAACAGGCTTACCGCTAACCGGCTTCTTGTCATTGCCATTCCTGGTTGCTACAGCGGGCTGTGCCTGCTTCTCAGCAGCAACCACAGGTGCTGCAATCTCCTCAGTCTTGGTCTGTTCCTCAACTACAGCATTCTCGTCAATGGGATGATAATTCTTGGTCTTTTCAAGCTCAAGAACCTCACCAACCACCTCCGCAATCTCCGATACACTTGCAGCCGCCTTAGTCAAATCATCCAAATCATCTTCCGACACAACTATCAAGGTAAAGTCCCGATCAAACTTCTCATCCTCCACATCCTGTGTACTGGGGCAGGATACCAGAATCTCTCCCTTTTCCTCGAGAGCCTTAAATACCAAAAATGCTCTTGCTGCCTTCAAAATACAGTTATCCTGTACGGTAACTGTCATTCCATACACATGATGACCGCGCTTTTCTGCCTCCTGAATCACATGAATCTGTGAGTCGTCCAATGCGATATCATACCATTTCTTGCTATCGCTTCCACCCGCAGAGGAAGACGCGCCTGCATCCTTCTGTTCAGAAGCCTCAGCACTCTTACCGCCGTTCATAATCTCATTGAGCATCTTAATCAAAGGCTCATTATCATTGGTACCTTCATCAGCAGTCTGCTGAATATTGTCCGTATACTCCTCCAAGGCATCCAGACACTGGAACAAAACATCCACCATCTCAGGCTGAACCTTAATATTGCCGTTTCTAACCTCAGAAAATACATTCTCCATATCATGGGTCAGGTTCTGCATGCGCTTATAGCCCATAGTACCTGCCATGCCCTTAAGGGAATGAGCGGCACGGAAAATTTCATTCACGGTATCCATGTTCTCCGCATCCGTCTCAAGATTAAGAATCTGCGTGTTCAGATTCTGCAAATGCTCCTTGGTCTCATCCAGGAAAATTTCAAGATATTGACTAACGTCCATACTCTCCTCCATTCCGCCGCAAACGGCTTTCTCTGATGCCTTCGGCTGTTTATTACACGCCCACCCTGTGAATAATCTCCTGCGCTATCTGCTCCAGAGGCAGTACCGCATCTGCAAGCCCGGACTTTACAACACTGCCCGGCATTCCATATACAGTACAGGTCTCTTCATCCTGCGCAATCACATAGGTATTGTCGTTTTCTCGCAAAGCGGCGATTCCTTCCGTGCCATCAGATCCCATGCCGGTCAGCACTACACAAACCACATTTTCAAACCCACAATCCATAAGAGATTCAAACATATAACTGGCATTAGGCTTGACTCCATCCCTTATCGGCTCATCTGAATAGCGGATATAATATCTGCCTGCCGAACTGCGATGTACCTTCATATGTACCCCACCCTTGGCAATGTAAACGGTACCTTTTCTAAGTTCCTCACCGTCCGCTGCCTCTTTGACACGCAGGCCGCTCAACTCATCAAGCCGCTCCGCAAGTGACTGGGTAAAGCCTTTCGGCATATGTTGTACCAACAGTATCGGTGCATTCAGATTCCTCGGCAACCGGGGAATTACAGATTGCAGTGCATGGGGTCCTCCTGTGGAACTTGCAATTGCCACAATTTTGGAACCCGCCTTTACTTCTCTTATTATATCACAGCCACCACTACTCATAGGTGCATAGTTGTCGTTTGCGGGAATTTTTTTTGTACATTCTTCCATATCGCAATCGAATCCTCCGATTTTGTTGTGCTATATGCACAATTTTAAGACAATCTATCCTTTTTGCGGCTCTTTCGTTCCTCTTCAAAAATAAAACGAATAATTTCCTCACGAACATTCACATCCATATTGTGATACTGGACTCTATGTTCATAAGTTCCCGGTCTGTTCTGCAATTCATTCACCGCCAACACGCGACCAATTACTTCATACTGCTTGCGCTGTCCATCCTTAATTAAATGATAGCTACAATAAATCAGACTGCCCGGCTCATATTTCTGTACTGAAATAAATCTTAAGCCGCCTCCACTAATATCCACAATAACACTTCTGCGCAGGGGAAGTCCGGGCTGTAGCATATAAGCGGCATCGTCTTCCACTGCCTGTACCTCTTCCTCCGCCAGATTTCTGGAGCACATCTCTAGCGCACAGGCAAAGCGATAATACTCTCTGCGCTGATATTTTCTCAGATTACTGGTCAGTTCAATCCGCAAAATGTATACATTATTGCTCTTATATCTGTCTATAATACGTGCGAAACACTGAAACAAACCGGTATTTCCGTAAAAGACAAGATCATACTCCTGATCCACAGGCAAAAGAATCAGTTTAGTCTGTTCCATGGGCATGGTAATCTCCAAAGTATCCTCCGAAAGAATGTCATGCACGGTGCTGTTGTAAATCTTTCTGGGCTGATCCGGAGTAGATGCAATGCTATGCTCCATCTCCTGCAATTCAATTTTGTCCCCCAAAGTAATGATATTTGAAAGCATGCTCATAATTACCCTCTCTTATATCCTTGATATCATATGTGAAAAAAACGCTGCCATTCCCCTTTTAGGCTGACGCTGTTCCTCTTCCTTGTCCAAAAGCCTGCACGCAATCGTCTCAAACGCCTGAGATGACTTGGCACCGGGATTCTGCAAGGAAACCGGGGTCTGCTGCATCACCGCATTGGACAACTGCATGTCTTGGGGAATATGTCCCAAGTACGTCATAGGTATCTTCAAATACCGTGTAATTACTGTATTTAATTTGTTAAAAAGATTTTCCCCCTCAGCCGACTTGCTCACGCGGTTGGCTATCATCTTAACCTTTGTATCCGCCTCCTTGAATCGGGGATGTCTGTACAATGCCTTAAGCAGCGAATAGGAATCCGTAATGGACGTAGGTTCCGGAGTTGTTACCAAAAGAATTTCACCGCTGGCAACCAAAAACTCCAACACTGCATCTGAAATACCTGCTCCGGTATCGATAATAATAATATCCGCAATGGCATCCAGTTCTGCAAGATTATTGATAATATATGTCAGATACTCCCGACTTAAGTTAGCCATTCCGGCAATACCTGAACCACCGGAAATAAATCCTACCTCCATAGGCCCCCAGGTAATAATATCCCTGATGCTCTTACCCTGATAAATCAAATCATAAAGATTGTGCTTGGGCACTGCTCCGAACATAATCTCTATGTTTGCCAGTCCAAAATCAGCATCCAGAATAATCACCCGCTTGCCCATCTTCCGAAATTGGATAGCCAGATTGATAGCTGTGTTTGATTTACCCACACCACCCTTACCACTGGTAACAGTGATAACTCTTGCCAAAGGACGTGACTGCATATTTGCTTTTATAATTCGCAATTGTTCTGCCTGATCCATCTAAATTCTCCTCAATCAGTCCCGCACATTAAGCCTTACCGCCTAAGAGCTGCTTAACTGTTTTCTGTGGATTAAACTGCTCAATATCATTGGGTACATTCTGACCACAGGTGATATAGGCTATGGGGGTGTCCGCATGTAGTTTTACATTCAACAGATTTCCGACCGTAGTTGTCTCATCCAACTTGGTGAAAATAAGCTGATAGTCTGCAACATCTTTATAATTATCTGTTATTTTCAACAAATCACGATACTTTGTGGTTGCACTCAGCACAAGGAAAACCTGAAACTCTGCCTTAGCAGCCACAATTTCAAGATTTTTCTCCATCTCCGCCAGAAGTTCCTCATTCTGATGGGAATGGCCGGCTGTATCAACAAAGATATAATCATAATCATTAAAACTGTCTACTGCTTCGTTCACTTCCTCCATGGAATATACCACCCGGAAGGGAACCTCCAAAATCTGCGCATAAGTACGAAGCTGCTCCGCTGCCGCAATACGATAGGTATCCGCAGTAAGGATTGCCACCTTCTTTTTCTCATCCACTACATAAGTACTTGCAAGCTTTGCTATGGTTGTGGTCTTACCAACGCCTGTAGGGCCGAGGAAAAATACCAGTTTCGGTCCTTTCTGGGCAGGGGTAATCCCCTCTGACTTTCCAAACTTCAATATCATCTTCTGGTAAATATTTGCAAGAAGATAGTCCATCGGCATATTGGGCTTGCGGCTCTTTTCCACTTCCTCCAGAACCTGATTGGCATATTTCTCAGAAACCTCATTCTCAATCATGGTGTTGTACAGCAGTCTGATAAACTTCTCCTGCTCCCCATCCTCCTTGGATTCCTCCAAAGTCTCACCCTCTGACATTTTTTCCTCGGCTCCGGAAACACCTTCCTTTTCCCCTGTTTTTTCACTCTCCTCAGTCTGTTTTAACTGATTTTCCAAAAGAGTCTGGAGGCTGTCCAGTTTCTTTTCAATACTGTTTTGACTGGAAAGAATATGGTTTCTGTCTGCTTTATCAACTCCGCCCATTTTGTTACCTGCATCGGACGTTGTTCCTGCGAGAGACTCCTCTCGTTTAACTGCCTTGACAGGCTCCTCCTCCAACGCCACAGTCACCTCTGTCTGCTTGGCTTTAAACACAGCAAATATTCCCTTGGGCTTTACCTGCTTTACATTCATTATGACAATGCCTTCTCCAAGCTCCTTCTTGGCGGCCGCAACAGCCTCTTCTTCTGTTTTACCTGTAAATTTCTTGATAACCATTATGCCGTCACCATCCCAACTGACTGTAATTCAACATTTGATTCCACTTCGTTGTAGGATACCACAACCAAATCTCTGTAATACTCCTCCGTCAGACGCTTAAAATAGATACGCACAATCGGTGAAGTAATAATAATAGGTGCCTTACCCAGATTCTCCAGTTTCTGCATCTCCGCCCCCACTGAATCAATAATGGCACGGGCACGGGCAGGATCCAGATTCAGGAAAGCTCCACTTTCCGTCTGCTTGACGCTTCCCATAATCTCCTGCTCTACCTTCGGGTCTAATGTTACCACACTGGTGGCTTCATGTGACATGAAAAATTTGGTAGAAATCGCACGCTTTAAACTCTGACGGACATACTCTGTCAGAATATCGGTATCTCTGGTAGTCGGCGCGTAATCCGCAAGGGTTTCCATAATACTCAACAAATCTCTGATGGAAATACCCTCCTTCAACAGATTCTGCAATACCTTCTGAATTTCGCCAAGACCCAGAAGCTTGGGAAGAAGTTCCTCCACCAAGGAAGGGTTGGTCTCCTTGACATTGTTGATAAGGTTCTGCACATCCTGACGGGTAAGCAGCTCTGCAATATACTGACGAATAATCTCTGTCAAATGTGTCGCAATGATAGAGGGCGGATCTACAACTGTATAGCCCAGACTCTCCGCACGCTCTCTCTGACCTTCGGTAATCCAGATAGCAGGCAGATGGAAGGAAGGTTCAAAGGTAGGAATACCTGTAATTTCCTCCTCCACATAACCGGGATTCATCGCCATATAATGGTCAAAGAGAATCTCTCCCTCACTGACCTGTATTCCCTTAATCTTAATGATATACTGGTTGGGGTTCAACTGAATATTGTCGCGCAGACGGATAATGGGAACCACCGTACCAAGCTCCAAAGCAATCTGTCTTCGAATCATAACCACACGATCCAATAAATCTCCGCCCTGATTGACATCCGCCAGAGGAATAATACCATAACCAAACTCCAACTCGATGGGGTCTACCTGCAACAGACTGTTTACATTTTCCGGCTGACGAATCTCCTCCGCCGCAACCTCGTCACTGTCCACCGCGTGTTCAATCGATGCAACCTCCAAAGAGCTTGCAATCATTCTTCCTCCCACTACAAAAAGCATTCCCATTCCTACAAAAAGAATCGTATTAAGCTCTGTAGCTACACCGAGAAATGCCAGAGTTCCACCTACAAGATACATAACCTTCGGAACACCAAAAAGCTGCTTTAACACGGCAGAACCAAACTCTGCTTCCTTACCGCCCTTTGTTACCAGAATACCGGTGGAAAGAGATATCAGCAAAGAGGGAATCTGGCTTACCAGACCATCACCAATAGTAAGAATACCATAGGTACTCATTGCCTCACCGATGTCCATGCCGCCTCTGATCATACCCATGGCAATACCGCCTACAATATTGATGGCTGTAAGCAAAAGACCTGCAACCGCATCTCCCTTAACGTATTTCACGGCACCATCCATGGAACCGAAGAAGCTTGCTTCCTGCTGAATTTTATCACGTCTTACCTTTGCTTCCCTGTCATCAATGGCACCGGTATTCAAATCCGCATCAATGGCCATCTGCTTACCGGGCATTGCATCCAAGGTAAATCGAGCCGTTACCTCAGCTACACGCTCAGAACCCTTGTTGATAACAAGAAACTGCACCAGAATCAGTATAATGAAGATGATGGCACCTACAATCAGGTCACCTCCACCTACAAATTCACCAAAGGTCTTTACAACATTTCCTGAATCACCGGTCACCAGAATCAATCTTGTGGAAGATACATTCATGGCAATTCTGAAAATGGTTGTGAAGAGCAGGATTGTCGGGAAATACGACATATCCAAAACTTCCTTGGTAAACATACATGCAAAAAGAATGGTAAAAGAAATGGCAATATTAAATGCCATAAACACATCCAAAAGACCTGCGGGAAGAGGTACAATCAGCATGATGAATGCAACAAGAATATAGATAGCCACAATGGCATCCGTCTTATGCAATCTTGTACTCATTCATCCATCCTCCTTTTTTGTTTATCAGCCGCTTAAAACGGCTTTTTCTCAGGGTTAAACCTTACCCTGTAAATGGTATACAAACGCAAGAACCTCCGCCACCGCCTGATAAAGCTCCGGCGGTACTGCCTGTCCCACTTCTACATTGGCATAAAGCATACGGGCCAGTGGCTTGTTCTCCACGATTTCAATCTTATTTTCTTTGGCAACCTCTTTGATTTTAGCTGCCAGATAATCTTCACCCTTGGCAAGCACAATGGGGGCATCAGCCACCTCGGGGTCGTACTTAATCGCCACCGCAAAGTGTGTGGGGTTGGTGATAACCACATCTGCTCTGGGCAAATCCTGCATCATACGACGCTGAGATGCCTCTCTCATACGCTGACGGATTCTACCCTTAATCTGAGGGTCACCTTCCGACTGCTTGTACTCGTCCTTAATCTCCTGCTTGGTCATTCGCATATCAAAAGCGAATTTAACCTTTTGGTAGATAAAATCTGCAGCGGCAATAATCATATAAACTGCAGCAACACGAATTCCCAAGTCGGTTACTGTTGTAGCAATAAGCTGTAATGCCTGTAAAAGCGGCATATCATAAAGAAGAAACAAAAGTTCCCATTTGTCCTTCAAATAATTATAGCATATATAAACAATCAAGCCAATCTTTAAGATGGATTTTATTAATTCCACCAAAGAATTTAGGGAAATAATCTTTTTAACCCCCGAAAGAGGATTCAATTTACTGAATTTGGGCATCATCGGTTTTGTGGTAGGCTTCCATCCCACCTGTGCCACATCACTGACAAATGCCACAAGCACACCTACAATCATAATCGGTGCTATAATTATAATGATTTCAAGCAACAGATTCCGAAACAGCAGATTCGTATCATTCCCGGGCATATACCCCCGCCAGAACACCACAGTTTCGCTAATCTTGCCATATACATTTTCAAAAGAATCCAAAAGTTGCTGTCCAATGACTCCAACCCAGACTCGTAATACCAAAAATAGAGCCAACAAACCAAGACCATTGGCAATTTCACGGCTCTTGGCAACCTGTCCTTCCTTGCGGGCATCATTTAATTTTTTCTCGGTAGCAGGCTCTGTCTTCTCGCCACCCTGACCCTCTGCAAAAAATTGCAGATTATATTCCATCAACATAGTTTATCTCCCGGAACAATAAGCTCTCTATGGACTTATGGCCTCCACAAAAGACGCAATTACCGTCTTCATCTCTGTAAAAATGAATTCTGCAGCCCCAGGCAACATCTGTACTGTCAAAAATAAAACACCCAACCCTGTCAATATTTTAAGTTGAATACCTATTGCAAACATATTCATCTGGGGAGAAACCTTTGCAAGAACACCTAAAATAGCATTCAACAGCAGAATCACACAAAAAACCGGCAACACAATCCGGAAACCAATGATAATGTAATCGCTCAAAAATTGCACAATGGTCTCAAGCATCTTCTCCCTTTGAAACACAATTCCACCAATTGGAATCAAAACAAAGGTATCTGCCAACGCCCCCAAAAGGTATCTGTACATTCCTGTTGCAATCATCATCATGGTAAACACATACTGGTAAAAAATACCTGTAAGACTGGTCATCTCCAAACTATTTGGATCCATCAACTGTGCCATGGACAAACCTATCTCCATATCTACAATAGAACCGGCAAAGTTTAAAATAGACATGCAGATATTGGCCCCAAAACCTATCAACAGGCCTGCGATGGCTTCCTTGATCACCAGAATTGCATATTCCAGTTCCGTCTCATAAACCAAAGTCTCCGCAGGTGTCACCGCCTGATACAGCAAAAGTGCTACAAAAACACTCATAGCAACCCGCACTCTGGCAGGAACATTTTTCATGCTGAAAAACGGAGAAATAAAAACAAAACTGGCCACTCTTACCAGAATCATCAGAAAGTATTCTAAATCATTCATGGAAAAGGATAAATCTATCATGGATTTCGTTCCTTTCCGTTAAACTACCTGTGGATATAAAGGCTGAAATCGCCCCATAACTGTGTGGTGAATTCTACCATCTTAGTCATCATCCACCCTCCCGCAATTGCAAGTGCCAAAAAGACACACACAATTTTAGGTACAAAAGTCAATGTCTGCTCCTGAATAGAGGTTACCGTCTGGAAAATGCTGACAATTAAACCCACGCATAAAGATACCAAAAGAACCGGCAATGAAACCTCTATAATCAAAAACAACGCATTTTTTGCAATTTCAACTACGGCATCTATTGTCATTTGTAACCCTCCTATCAGTAAAAGGTCTGAACAAGCTGACCGATGATAAGTGCCCAGCCGTCAGCCATTACAAACAACAGAATCTTAAATGGCATAGAAATTGTGGTAGGCGGAAGCATCATCATACCCATACTCATGAGGGTGGATGCCACAACCATATCAATTACAATAAAAGGGATATATATCATAAACCCTATCCAAAATGCCGTTCGCAGTTCGCTTATCATAAAACTGGGAATCAACACGGAATTAGGAATACTCTCAAGCTTACCGTCCCATTCCTGCCCGGATATATCCATGAACAATTCCACATCCTTAAGCTGTGTCTGGGGATACATAAACTCACGCAACGGTTCCATTGCAAGCTCTATAGCCTCCTCCTGCGTAATGGTACCCTCATTAAAAGGCTTGATGGCCTGTTCATTGATTGCATCAAAGGTAGGCTCCATAATAAAGAACGTCAAAATCAAAGCCAAACCAATAAGAATCTGATTGGGGGGAGCCGTCTGGGTATTTAATGCTGCTCTTGTAAAATGAAGTACTATGATGATTCTCGTAAAGGAGGTCATCATAATAATCAAAATGGGAGCAAGTGAAATCAAGGTCAGCGTCAACAAAATTCGCAGCGAACCGTTTAAGCTTCCATTATCCTCATTGACTGTCAACGTGACCGTATTTACGGTATTGAGCTGATTCAACTCCTCCGGCGTCTCGGCCGTACCCGCCGGATTAATAATGGTAGACTGCGTTGTATCTCCGGTAAGCCCACCACTTTCTGCCGCATGTACCACCATACCCGAAGGAATTCCCTTATGAATGCACAATATGCCCACCGTAATCAGCAGGCATATCAAAAACAAAAAGCCTTTAACGGCTTTTTGCTTTGTCATTATTTGTTTTCCAGTTCGCTTTCCTCTGTTCATTACTTTCTGTCCTTTGTATCACTTTGGTCACTGGAATCCATCTTTATGGTCTTCTCTAACAAATCTTTAAACTTAAGTTTATCGGCAGAAGCCTCCCTAAACTTAAGTTGCTCAGCAGGCACTTCACCAAGCATAGTCACTGTATCCTTGCAGACTGCAATGGCCATGTATTTTTCTCCTACCCGCACCAACTGTATATACTTATTTGCCGTAATGCGAATAGTCTCTACCACTTCCATATTGGCATGTACATTCTGTGCCTTCTGATATTCAGCCATCCATTTGGTAACCCATGCGGTCACTCCCAAAATAACGACAAATAATATCAGCACAGTAATCAGTTGTGCATAACTGCCTGCCGTCAAAAGAACCGTCATTATCCCACAACCTTTTTCACTGCCTCAACAACACGGTCTGCCTGAAACGGCTTTACAATAAAGTCCTTGGCACCGGACTGAATCGCCTCAATAACCATCGCCTGCTGACCCATTGCAGAACACATAATTACCATTGCGCCTGAATCCAGTTTTCTAATCTCCTTCAGTGCCTGAATACCATCCATTTCGGGCATGGTAATATCCATCAACACAAGGTCCGGATTCAATTCTTTGTACTTCTCAACCGCTTTCAAACCGTTCTCAGCCTCGCCTGCAACGTTGTAGCCGTTCTTAGACAGGATATCCTTAATCATCATTCTCATAAATGCTGCATCATCACAGATTAAAATATTCTTTGCCATGTTTATCCCTCCATTGGTTATAACACTTTCTATAAGTATAACATGAAACCGACAATTTTGTCAGCCCTTATTTAATTATTTCAGTAACTCTTACACCAAAACTTTCTTCGATAACAACAACTTCGCCCTTTGCCACGAACTTTCCATTGACCAGAATATCGATCGGCTCACCGGCAATACGGTCAAGTTCAATAATTGCTCCGGGTGCAAAATCAAGAATCTCTGAAATAGACTTACTGGTACGTCCTAACTCTACAGTAACCTCCAACGGAACATCCATAATGAGGCCGATATTCTCCTGCCCTGGAATTCCTGACATATCTGTGGAGAAATTCTGGAACTGTGCAGGCTGTACATTGAAGTTCTGCTGCATACCCATGTTAGGCATTCCCATCATAGGCATTCCCATGTTAGGCATTCCCTGCATAGGCATTCCCATATTAGGCATTCCCATACCAGACATAGCCATGCCTTGCATTCCCATACCGGGCATACTCATGCCTTGCATTCCCGACATATCCTGAGGTGCCATGCCCGGCATACTGTTCATACCGCTCATATCAGGCATTCCCATGTTAGGCATGCTGCTCATGCCGCTCATATCCATGGCAGGCATGGGTGCAGGTGTAGGTGTAGGAGCGGGCGCAGGTGCAGGCTCCGGCTCAGATGTAATTCCCATCTGATTATTCATAAAGTTATCCACCAACTTCTTGGCAAAATCAATGGGATACAACTGCATGATAGTACTGTCTACCAAGTCGCCAATCTGCATACGGAAACCGATTCTCACAAAGGTTCCCGCCAGAAAAGGAGCAATCTCCTCTGCCGCAGCAATCTTGTTCAAATCAAGCAATGACGAAGTCGGCGGGCTGATATCAATCACTGAACTAAGCATGGTAGAAAGAGATGTTGCAGCGGAACCCATCATCTGATTCATTGCCTCAGAAATCGCACTCAGGTGAAGCTCGCCCAAAGGCTCCTCGTCTGTGACAATTCCGTCTCCTCCCATCATCAAATCCGTAATAATACGAACATCATGCTCTTTAAGAACCAAAATATTGGTACCATCCAAGCCCATGGTATACTTAATCTGAATAAATACACAGGGTCTCTCATACATTGCCAAAAGTTCATCCCATGTAGCCAGACTCACCTCAGGCGTGGTAATATTCACTTTTCTGTTTACTAATGAGTAAAGGGTGGTGGCAGAGGAACCCATGCTGATGTTTCCTACCTCACCGATGGCATCCTTTTCTACATCAGTCAGCAGTTCTTCTGCATTAACCTCCTGTGAATCACTAACAGATGCTCCAGCCGCAGAACCGTCTGAAGGCGTGTCATCCGCCAAGTCTGCCATCAGGTCTTCCGACAAATCCATGCCGTTTAACAGGGCATTGATTTCGTCCTGAGAAAGCATTCCATCCATCTGTTACTCCTCCTCTCTTACTATCGATGTAATCCGCACAGCGTAAGTATCTTTATTCGCGCCGGGTAAAGCGGTAAATTTCTTTATATTGCCCACATAGACATTCATATCACTGTCTACTCTGGTATCTAAGCGAATACAGTCTCCAACTTGAAGATTGGTAAAATCTCCAACCGAAATACTGCTCCTACCAAGCACAGCTCTGATAGGTACATCCACCTTTCGAATCAACGACTCAATATGTTCCTCATAATGTTCATCATGATTCTCCTGCATGGATGCAAACCAATATTTGGTATTCAGTCTGTCCATTACTTCTTCCAACGTAAAGAACGGCAGACAGAAATTCAAAAATCCTTCCACATCACCAATTTTTACATTAAGTGTAACAATGGCAATCATATCATTCGGCGCAATAATCTGCGCAAACTGTGGATTCGTCTCCACTCTGCTTAGCAGCGGAGACACATTTACTACATTTTTCCATGGGTCTCTCAAAAGCTGGGTCATCATTACCAGAACCTTCTGGATGATTGACATTTCAATCTCCGAGAACTCTCTATTCTTCTCAAGGGGCACTCCTGTACCACCAAGCATTCTGTCCAACATGGCATAAGCAAGATTAGTTGCCAGTTCCACTATAATCGTACCATTAAGCGGTGCAAAATTAACGATACCCAAAACAACCGGATTGGACAAGGCATTGGTAAACTCACTAAATGTAAGTGTCTCGGAGTTCGCCACCGAAACCTGCACATTTCTTCTTAAGAATACCGGAAGATTGGTCGAAACCAATCGGCCATAATGCTCGAAAATAATCTCGAGCGTTCTTAAATGCTCTTTTGAGAACTTGGTCGGGCGGCTGAAATCATAGTTTTTAACCTGCTTCTCATCTTTATTCTGCATATCATTCGCATCAAGCTCACCACTTGACAGCGCTGCCAACAGGCTATCTATTTCACTCTGTGAAAGAACCTCGCCCACAAGTCCCCACCTCCTTTTCATGGCTGTATATTATCTTTGAATTACCGACGCAAATCAGCCGTATTTTACTTCACTAATTGAAATCTTGTAGATAAAATCACTCTGGAACAAATCCTGCACGGCAGTCAAAAGCTCTGCTTTCAGATCCTCCAGTCCGGTGTCTGCCTGCAACTCTGCAGCAGTGTGTTTGCTGACAATGGTATTGATTGCATCCTTAACCAATTCCTCTTTTGCTGCCATTGCCTCAGCAGAACCATAGGTCTTGTAATCCTTATGCTTGGTGTTCATTGACAAAGACACATTGCACACAAGATAGCCCTGCTTGGAGGTCTGATTACCTTCTGCATCCGTCACCGTTTCCAGTGCAAGAGGCATGGTCATGGAACCCGCAATCGCATAAACCTCTGTATCTGCCAACGATACCTCAGCCGCCTGATCTGCCTCACCGGGTTCAGTCAACTCAAGATTCAATGCAACAGCAATGTTGCCCACCAAATCCGAAACCTTCTTATTGGTGCTTGTCACACTGAACATCATCACGGAAGTGAGCACCAGATTTACAACAAGCAATGCAAGTATAATAAATGATAACATATTCTTCTTCATAAGTACATCTCCTTTAGGTTATTCCTTTAGGAAGGATTATAAATTCTGATTTCTACTCGACGGTTCTTACTTCTGCCCTCCGGCGTGGAGTTGTCTGCTATGGGAATTCTTTCTCCCATGCCCGCATGCTTCAACCGGGTTTCATCAAGCAAAGTGTTCTCCGTCATGTAATAAAACACAGACAACGCTCTCCCACTGGAAAGTTCCTCGTTACTGGGGAATCTTGAACTGCTTATGGGCACATTATCCGTATGTCCCTCAATCTCAACAATCCCTTCCGCATATCTTTCCAGAATCTTCCCTACCTTCTCAAGAACTGCGTAGGACTCCTCCTTCAACTCATCGCTTCCGGAATCAAACAAGAGCGCGCCCTTCATGGATAACTGTACATACTGGGACGTAAAAGTCACATCAACCTGATCTGACAACTGCCCTTCCGCAATAGCCTCTTCAATCAACTCCGAAAGTTCTTCGTTACTTTGAAGCTGTTCCGCCTCCAAGGCTTCTTTCAAAATCTCAACATCACCGCTCTTCTCATACTCCTCCGTTTTATCCTCCGGCGATTCAGCATCAGAGAGCTTACCGGTGCTGTTTATGTACTTATCCAATTCATTCAGTTGGCTTACACCATTGCTGATAAGAATGCCATCGCCAATGGCTGTCGCTCCTTTATCGAATACGCTGAATGTATTATTCATGGAGGCAACCAATTCTTCCCACTTCGATTCTTCGATGGTCGACATAGAAAAAAGGAGTACGAAGAAACAAAGTAAAAGGTTCATCAAGTCACTGAATGTCGCCATCCAAGCCGGTGACCCAGGCGGTGGCGTATCTTCCTTTCTCTTTGCCACTTACTCCTCACCTCCTACTTCCGCCTCAGCCTCTCTGTCTTTAGGCGCAAGGAAGGATTTTAATTTCTCCTCGATTACACGAGGGTTTTCTCCGGCCTGAATAGACAAAAGGCCTTCAATCATTACTTCTTTAAGCATCATCTCGGCATCATTATCTGCCTTAAGCTTATTAGAAACAGGAATACATATCCAGTTTGCCAACAGCGAACCATACAACGTGGTAATCAGTGCTACCGCCATCGCAGGACCAATTGCACTGGCATCCGACATGTTGTTAAGCATATCTACCAGACCAATCAGCGTACCAATCATACCCCACGCAGGTCCCATGGAACCAAGCACATCCCAGAAACCAATCAAGGTCTTATGTCTGCCTTCCACGCTGACAAGCTCCGTCTCCATAATGGCACGCACCAAATCCGGGTCAGTACCATCTACAATCAACAAAATACCTTTCTTAAGGAAAGGCTCGTCCAGTTCAGCCGCAGCTTCCTCCAATGACAACAATCCCTCTTTACGGGCTACATTGGACAAATCTATTATCTTTTTAATCATATCCGAAGTATTGATAGCCGGTACTTTAAAAATCAATGTGAAACTCTTAAGACCTGCAATAAAATCCTGCAGACTAACAGAACACAATGTCGCACCCAGTGCACCACCGAAAGTAATCAACGCCGAAGGCGCATCCAAATAACTTCCTACACCGGTAATACCTGCACTACTGATGATACCAAACATCATCATTGCAAAACCAAATATCAGACCTACTAATGATGCTATATCCATTAGAAACCACCTCAAACATTCTGCAATTTTCTAAATTATTCTGCAAGAATATCCTTTCGATACAATTTTACTAAATTTTTGATGTCTTGTCTACTTTCTTTTACAATTATTTTTTTTCCTGTAGTCAAAGTCAACACCGTATCCGGAGTTTCCTCCACTATTTCCAGCAAATGGGGGTTTACTAAAATTTTTACGCCATTTAATTTTGTCACTTCTATCATAACGCGCCCTCCTTAACATGGATTTAGGGACGGAAAAACGCTCTTTCCGCCCCTTTATGCACATCTTTTCAATAAAAATACAAAATCCGT
>JAZQMG010000078.1:0-3053 GCA_045543175.1 Acetatifactor sp.
CACCTTCGTCATTCATCTTGGTCAACTCTGCTGCTTCTACAGTACATTGCATCTTAGGATTTACTACCTCAACTGCTGCCAAAGGAGCAACCTTAGGATTCTCTACACCGCAAGCCTTTGCCACAGGGATGGTATTGTTGATGATATTTACCTTGTCCTCCAAAGAAGGATAAGTAATAAATGCTACGTCAGTTAAGAACAACAGCTGGTCAATACCAGGGATATCAAATACACATACATGAGACAAAGGAGCACCGGTACGTAAACCAACTTCCTTGTCCAATACGCTCTTTAAGAAGTTCTTGGTATCTACCAGACCCTTCATGTACATATCTACCTTGCCATCATGAGCAAGCTTAACTGCTGTAAGTGCAGCCTGTACCATATCGGGCTCATCGATGATTTCAAAGCTACTAACATCTAAGTTCATGGAAGCTGCGATTTCCTTAATCTTTGCTTCGTCACCAACTAAAACAGCATCTGCGATGCCTCTCTTCTTTGCTTCTGTTACTGCCTCTAATACTGCGCTATCCTGTGCTGCAGCTACGGCTACCTTCTTCATCTCACCACCGGTTGCTTTGCCGATGATATCATCAAAACACATCTTCATCTTTGTAGATTCCTTTCTGTTTTCTTTTTTCTTACCCATGTGATATGCCATAATTCAACCATGTCCCCCTTGAGAGATGTGGTCCTATGTCCATTGTGCATATTCACACCATCGTTAAAATAGTAACACACTGCAAACTAAAAAGCAACCTATCAAACGGGTTGCTTTTGTATCTTTTCTGGTACAAAGTGTAATTTTTTCGACTTGCCTTCGAGATTTACCGGGCTTCTTCTTTCGGTGTCGCCTTGACCTTATAGTAGTGCCTTAATATCCGTCAGGGTGTCCACACAGGCAAAAAGCTTATCCTGTAAATAATCTTCCGCCGGTGTCTGGTCCGGTACCAGCACCACCTTACAGCCTGCGCGGTAAGCACTTAATACCCCATTGGGCGAATCCTCCACAGCGATGCACTCTTCCGGTTTACGCTCCATTTGCTCACAGGCATAGAGATAAATATCCGGGGACGGCTTGCCCTCCGCTACCATGGTGGCAGAAATCAGCTTGTCAAAATATTCATGGATGCCAAGCATCTTTAAGTATCTGTTGGTCCGCTCCATATCCGTAGCCGTAGCAATGGCGGTACGAATATTATGAGCCTTGAGCCACTGAAGCAATTCGATAACTCCGGGTTTTAGCTGGATGCCGTTCTCCTTGATGCACTCCTCCACTAATTCTTTTCTCTTCTCACGTACCTTGTGATAATCTACGGTCTCGCCGAACATCTCCTTCATATATATGGGTGAGAAGGGCCTTCCCAGACTACGCATGGATAGTGCCTGCTCATCGCTCATCTCAAAACCAAAAGCCGCCAGAGCCAGAGGCCAGCATTTGCGGTAATATTTCTCGGTATCGATTAAGGTGCCGTCCATATCAAAAATGATGGTGTCGATCATGTTTTGGTCTCCTTTTTAGTATATTTATTCGCTTATTTGTACTTCCATGTACTCTATCTTCTGCCAAACAGAAACATAATATCCTACCGCAGGACGCTTTCGCTTCGTCCAAAACGTAACGCCACTAGGCTCGAAAACACCTCGCCAAGGGGCGACGTTTTGCAAGACCTTGCTTGTAGGAAATTATGTTTCTGCTTGGCATGGTATTTATCTACAAGTACAAATAAGCGAATATATCATGAAAAATGCTTCTCCACCAGAAGTTTAAATAATGCCTCACACCCTACCATCACATCCTCATAGGTCTCCTGGAAATCTCCGGTATACCAGGGGTCAGCCACATCCCGGCTGATACCGGCGATGGGCAGGAGCTTGTAAATCTTGCCTTCCGGGTCCCCGCCTGCAATACGGGTCATATTGCGGATATTGGCACTATCCATGCCGATGAGATAATCATAGTAATCATAATCCCCACGGGTCATCTGTGTGGCACGATGGGGGATGACAGGTATTTTCTTTTCTCTTAATTTGTTTACGGTACCGTAGTGAGGCGGATTACCGATTTCTTCCCGGCTGGTCGCCGCAGAATTGATTTCAATGCAGGAATCTAAGCCTGATTCCTGGACTAGGTAGGTCATGACGGATTCACACATCGTTGATCTACAAATGTTGCCGTGACACACAAAAAGTATTTTAACCATTATTCTCACTCTCCTTTAACCGTCGAAAAATCTCTGTTTTTTAGGATTTAATTTATAAGCAAGCCTCTCGCAACAACTCCAACTCTTTGTCCAAATCCGAAACCGTAGCATCTGTTCCAAAATGCTGCTCTGCAACAAGCTTACTGATAGCCAGCCTATTTTGCCCCTTGCAAATATTCTTTAACATAAGATACAGTCCCACAGGAAATTCATAACTCCAATTCTCCCTGTAACCCACAAGACCATAACGTTCCAAAATCCGATCCATCTCCTGCACAAACTCAGCCATAAATTTGTAAAAATCAAATGTCAGATGAATCTCTCTTTCTACTTTATCACAATATTCACTTTCATAGCTCTTGATATTGATAACCAATTTATCTTGCTCTCGACAGATGTGCCAATCTTCAATTGCCGGCTCAAGTTCCGTCCTGAATTTATCCTTGTACGCATAAGGCTCCCACTCACCATGAGCACACAAAAGTGTCTCCATAAAATCATTCAAGAAGTTGGTGAGGTAACTATAATCAAAAAAATGTTTCTGTTCCCCATCACTGATCTCGCCCATAATCCAGCCGCCTGAGATACTCATAATTTTAAACATATTCTATACCCCTACCAAACCAACTGATTCCGTCCGTTTTCCTTTCCTTCGTACAGTTTATCATCTGCTTCTTTTACTAATGCATCAAGCGATTTGCCCGGCTCATAAAATGCCAGCCCGATTGTCACCGTGACTCTGATTTCCTTACCTGCATATATAATTATATTATCTGATATACGTTTCCGAAGTGTTTCGAAAATCTCTGTGATTTCTTCTTTCTTTCCATTATAGCCGCCACAAATGAC
>JAZQMG010000079.1:0-15143 GCA_045543175.1 Acetatifactor sp.
ATGACCTCTGCCTTCCTGTACCTTGAACTTGTTGGTAGCATCTACTGCTGCCTGCAGGTTACGAAGGTCGTTCAGACAGTCGAAAATACGAATGATATCGATACCGTTAGAGATAGACTTCTGTACGAAGTATTCTACCACGTCATCTGCATAAGGTCTGTAACCAAGAATATTCTGGCCACGGAACAACATCTGCAACTTGGTATTCTTGAAACCATCACGCAACTTACGAAGTCTGTCCCAGGGATCTTCCTTCAGGAAACGAAGGGACGCATCAAAGGTAGCACCACCCCAACACTCTACGGAATGATAACCAACCTTATCCATCTTATCAATGATGGGAAGCATCAGGTCGGTAGGCATTCTGGTAGCAATCAGAGACTGATGAGCGTCACGCAATATAGTTTCCGTAATTTTAATCGGTTTCTTAGCTTGTTCTGACATTTACGAATTCCTCCATATTTATATTTTAAATAATAAGCTGTGCAATTCATAAGCCCTTCGGGCTTATTTCATCGCGCTCCGCGCTCTATACAGCCGAATCCGAAATCGCATCTGCTCGTGCAAGCACGGCATCTGCGTTTCGTTTCGTCTGTGCACAGCTTTAGAATACACCGAAGATGGCCATGAAGGTACCTGCTACTACTGCGGTACCGATAACGCCTGCTACGTTGGGACCCATTGCATGCATGAGCAGGAAGTTGGTGGGATCCGCCTCCGCACCTACCTTCTGGGATACACGTGCAGCCATGGGAACCGCGGATACACCTGCGGAACCAATCAGAGGGTTAATCTTGCCGCCTGTCAGCTTACACATGATATTACCAAATACCACACCCGCTGCAGTACCGAACATAAATGCCACCAAACCAAGTGCTACAATCTTCAAAGTATCCACATTCAGGAATGCCTCTGCACTGGTGGTTGCACCAACGGAAGTACCAAGCAAAATAACTACGATGTACATCAAAGCGTTGGATGCAGTCTCAGTCAACTGTCTTACCACACCGGACTCTCTGAACAGGTTACCCAACATGAGCATACCTACCAAGGGAACGGTAGTGGGAAGAATCATACCAACCACGATAGTAACAACGATGGGGAACAAAATCTTCTCCAACTTAGATACAGGACGAAGCTGACCCATCTTAATCTTACGAGTCTTCTCGGTCGTAAGAAGCTTCATAATAGGGGGCTGAATAATGGGAACAAGTGACATATAAGAGTACGCTGCCACCGCAATGGGACCCATAATCGCAGTCTGACCCAACTTACTAGCCAAGAAAATTGAGGTAGGACCATCTGCACCACCGATGATGGAGATTGCAGCCGCTGCCATATCGTTGAAGCCCATTGCAATTGCACCGAAGTATGCTGCAAAGATACCAAACTGCGCTGCTGCTCCCAAAAGGAAGCTCTTGGGATTTGCAATCAGGGGACCGAAGTCCGTCATAGCACCTACACCCATGAAAATCAGAGATGGTAAAATTGCCCACTCATCCAACAAGTAGAAATAGTGAAGCAGACCACCGACACCATTTGCAGCATCCTCCGGGCTAATCATAATATCAGGGTAGATATTTACGAGAAGCATACCGAATGCAATGGGGGTCAGAAGCAAAGGCTCAAACCCATGTCGGATGGCTAAATAAAGGAATACGCACGCTACAGCAATCATAACATAGTTTCCCCAAGTCAGGTTAAAGAACGCTGTCTGGTGAATCAGATTGTTAAGCGTATTAACTATATAATCCATTTGTTAACCTCCTGTTGTATTGGACTTATATTTCCGGCAATTAGTTCATGGTTGCCAGAAGCGCACCTGCCTCAACAGCATCGCCAACTGCAACATTAATGCTTGCTACAGTACCATCCTGAGGTGCTACAACAGGAATCTCCATCTTCATTGCCTCAAGAATTACAACTGCATCACCGGCCTTAACTGCCTGACCAACACTTGCCTCAATCTTGAAAATCTTACCTGCTGCGCCGGCCTCAACCTTAACACTGCCTGCTGCGCCGCTTGCTGCGGGAGCAGGAGCTGCTGCGGGAGCGGGTGCCGCTGCAGGAGCTGCAACGGGTGCTGCTGCTCTGGGCGCTGCGGGAGCCTTAGCTGCCACAGGAGCACCGGTGTATGCGCCCTCTTCTACTACAACATCATATACGTTTCCATTTACGGTAATGGTATAATTTTTCATTTTTTATTCCTCCAATTTTAAATTAAGCTCTACGTCTCTTGATAGAACGTACCACAAATCCATCTGTAGATGTTGCGCCCTGACTTGCCGCAATTGCAGCTGCAATAACTGCAATCAGCTCTGTGTCGTCTGCCACAACACTTTCTTCCTGTGCAACAATCTGTGCCACTGCATTTTCAACAGCCTTGGCAGGTTCTGCCTTGGGAGCCTCTTTCACAGTCTTCTTCTCAGATCCGGACTGAATCTTGGAAATCAGACTAAAGCAAGAGATAATCAGTGAAATCAAAATCAATACTGCAAATACAGTGCCCATACCCAGCAAAGTATTCATACCTGCCTTAGCCATAGAATCCTCAAAGGTACTTACCTTATTTAAGGATGCGGATTCCAATCTCAGGAAGTAATCATTTGAGAAAATAATTTCTGCTGTTGCGTCACAATTTTCTCCATCAATATCCACATTGACAATAATCTGCTTATCATCAATTTTTGCTGTGGAACCGGTAATCTTACCATACCCACCCATTTCATCATAGGTTGCCTTAAAAGAATCCACCGCACTGACAAAAGCATTTCCGTCAGCAGAAACATAAGCAATTCCTTCGTTATTCTCACCGAAGATAATACCAAGCTTATGCTCTACCTCCTCAGGGGTATACTCATCAAATATGGAGTGTGAAGGATCATTCAAGGTATCCTGAATGGCAGGAATAATCGTATTCTCTGCCTTGGTAATTGCACCGTTTACCTTTATCTGCTCATATTCGGTAAGCTGTGTCTCCTCACTGCAGGCAGTCATTCCAAAAAGGCAGGCAATCATACAGGTCAAAGCCAAAAATTTCTTCATCTTACAATCACCCTTTCTAGACAGTGCCATGCTTCTTCACAGGACCGTCTTCACTTTTTGTGAACAACATCTCGAATGCACCGATAACATACTTTCTGGTCTCAGCAGCATCCACGATCTGGTCTACATATCCTCTTCTAGCTGCATTGCTTACATTCAGAATCATCTTGTCGTATTCAGCAGCCTTCTCATTAATCACGTCAGCACCCTGACCATCATACATAATCTTAGCAGCAAGCTTGCCATCCATGGTACCAAGTTTTGCATCAGGCCAAGCAATGGTAATATCTGCGCCGATTGCCTTGGAATTCATGGCAACGGATGCAGTACCGTAAGCCTGTCCAAGAATTACATTTACCTTGGGAACAGTCGCATTCGCAAATGCGTAAGTAAGCTTTGCAGCAGCTTTTGCAATACCCTTCTCAGAGCATACGGTTGCCTCATAACCCTTTACATTGGTAAGGGACAATACAGGAATACCGAACGCATCACAGAAATTAACAAAATCTGCAGCCTTCTCACAGCCCTGCTTTGTGAGAACTGCGTCCATCTTCTCAGCTACCTTGCCTTCTTCATCAAGAAGCTCACTGCGGTTAGCCACACAACCGATGGTCATACCGTTCATACGAATGAATCCGGTTACCATCTGCTTTGCATAATTCTTCTTTACCTCAAAGAAGTAATTATTGTCTGCCAAAATAGACAGAGCAACAGAAGTATCTCCTACACATCCTGCAATTTCAGGATTTACACGATTCAAGTCGTCAGTACACTCCTCGCCTGCGTAGGACTCATTGTTCGCAGGAAGCAGACATACAAGCTCACGAATCTGAGCAAAAATGGTCGCCTCATCAGCAACTACATCTACAATACCGCTCTCCTCAGACTGGAATGCAGCAGAAGCAGAGTCACACTTGGTAACAACATTGCCGTCAAGTGCATTAGGTGCATTGACAAACAGCTTCGCACTCTTCTCCTCCATGAAAGTAAAGTCGGTCAGGGTGGGGAACAATGCCAGTCCGCCGCCGCAGGAACCAAGAACTGCAGTAATCTGGGGAATCACACCACTTGCTGCAGCCTGCTTTGCATAAATGCTGCCGAATGCTGCCAGTGCATCACTACCCTCCTGCAATCTTAAGCCTGCACAATCCAGCAGTCCGATGATGGGTGCCCCAGTCTTCATAGCCAGATCATAAAGGTTAGCAATCTTCTTTGCGTGCATCTCGCCGATGGTTCCGTTCATAACAGAAGCATCCTGGCTGTACACATACACAAGATTACCATCAATTACTCCGTAGCCGGTGATACATCCGTCAGAAGGAGTTTCGGTGGGTTTCATGTTGAAATCTGTGGCTCTTGCAGTTACAAGACCGCCGAGTTCAACGAAACTGTTGTCGTCGAGCAAAGAAACAATTCTCTGACTCGCTTTTGAAGTAGTACTCATGCTTTCAGCCCTCCATTTATAATGATAAAAATACAAACAAACTTATATGGAGACAAATAGCCCCATTCTTTGTCCATGATAGTATAACACAAAAAAAGCAATTCGCCTAGAACGAATTGCATTTTTTTGGATAAAATTTTAAATATTTTTCACAAAATCAAAAAGCGTTTCAATATCTGTTCTGTGCACCATTCCAAATCAATCCGGTCCACTCCTGCTTTTGTGACAACATTTTCCACAAAATAAGTCTCGCCGTTTACACGATATGTAATACTTCCCACCTCCGTCCCCGGGCTTACCGGTGCCTGCAAAAAAGCTTTCACATCACAGATTACCTCTATCTCCTCTTCCTTTCCCATAAGCAGGCCCTCGTGATGCTCCTCATCACGTCCTACAATTTCCACATCCACATAGGCTGTTTCACCCAACCTTTGCGTCTGTCCCTCAAAAACCGCAAGAGGCTTTAACGACTCTGCATCATAAGCATTTTCTTCGCTTAAAAATTCCCGGAAATCAAAATTCTCCAGTCCAAATTCCATAAGAACTTTTGAATCGCTCCATTTATAGGTTTTGTTGTTGGGCCAGCCGCAGGCCAAAAGTGCCACGATAAAGGTCTTACCATCCCGCTCCAAGGCTCCCACATAGCAATATCCTGCCTTATTTGTAAATCCGGTTTTGCCGCTGAACGCCCCATCCATCATATTTAGAAAGGCATTGTGATTCACACAGGTTGCAATCCTGCCATTTTCACAAAAGGTATAGCTGGGCGTTCGGGTAATCTCCCGAAACACATCCCTACAGGGAGATTCCTTTACACAATAGGCCATGATTCGTGCAAGCTCCGCCGCCGTGGTACTGTGTTCCCTGGTCACGCTCTCTCCATCCGCCTCAAAGGTCTCTGTGGCATCCAGACCATTAGGCGTAATAAACCAAGTATTTTCACAGCCAAGCTCCCTTGCCTTTTCATTCATCAGCTTGGCGAAGGCCTTCACCGCCTGCTTACTTTCCTCCACCGTAAAATCTGCCGTACTTTTCTCAGCAAGCTCCGGGGCAAGATACCTTTTCCCGATATACTCAGCCAAGACCACTGCCGAGTCATTGTGGGATTCCAACATCAGTGAGAACAAGAGGCTTCGCACCTGATATTCCTCCCCCTGTCTCACATAAAGCTTTACCTTGGGCATGGAGGAAGCATAGGAAGAAACCTGTACCCAGTCATCCAGATTTCCCTCCTCCAACACCAAAATGCAGGTCATAATCTTCGTGGTACTTGCCATTGCCATGGGCGTATATCCTGCCTTTTCATACAGCACCCGACCCGAATCCGCATCCATCAAAACCGCCGAGGTGGCATAGAGATTTAATTGTTCCTCCGCCTGCCCTACAAGGACACCCTCACTCACCAGACATATGCACAAAAGGGCACAAAAAAAGCCCCTTATCAGTCTCTGCGCCTTTTGGGAAAACTTGCAATACATCGCAATCTCCTAATTGCATTTTACTGATATATATGAGGCTTTCTGCTCGTCTTATGATTAGATATCCAATTGAAGCTGAATCTCTGCTTCTGCCTGAGCCTTAAACTCTTCAAGCTGCACAGGATTCAACTCAGGAAGTTCCTCCAGACTCTTTACGCCAAAGCAGCGCAAAAACTGCTCTGTGGTGCCAAACAAAAGGGGTCTGCCCGGTGCATCCAGTCTGCCAAGCTCCGTAATCAGGTCGTATTCAAGCAATTTGTTGATGGCATGGTCACAACTTACTCCGCGAACCTTCTCAACCTCCACTCTGGTCACCGGCTGCTTGTAAGCAATGATAGACAAAGTCTCAAGCATGGTATCCGTCAGACTCATCTTTCGGGGCGATTTGGCAATCTGAATCAGATACTCATAGAACTCTGACTTGGTACAAAGCTGCACCGCAGTTTCAAACCAAGTCAGCATGATACCTCTGTCTTCCTGCTCATACTGCTCTGCCATCTCCTTCAAAATCGCTTTGGTCGTCCGCATGTCCTCACCGATTAATTCCGCAAGTTTACTCACTTCTACAGACTCACCCATAGTAAACAAAACTGCTTCGATCACGGCCTTTGCTTTTTCACGTTCCATACTGTTCCTCACTTATCGTACACTACACCCTACGCCACATGGGATGTAATCATAATGTCATCAAAAATATTCTCCTGACTGATGGTGATTTTTCCTGTCTTCATCAGTTCCAGAATAATCAAAAAGGTCACTATCAGCTCTGCCCGGCTTCTCTGCTTCTCCAAAAGTGCCCTGAAACTAAAACTCTTATGCTCTCTTGCATAAGCCTCCACATAAAGCACCTTGATATCCATGTCAATCTCTTCCTTTTCGATTTTGCCATACTGGCTTCGAATGGGGTCAATCTTGTCCTCCTGCTTGCGCACTACAGACTTAAATATCTCATGAAGCTTTCCAAGAGTCATATCACCCACAAGTTCCTCATAATCCACAGGCTGCCTATAAGAGGCCACCTCCTCGGGAAGATACTGATCCCTGTAGAAATTATAGGCTGCATCCATCTGTCTGTCACGCAGCTCATAAGACATAAACTTGTACATCTTATATTCCAACAATTTCTGAACCAGCTCTGCTCTGGGATCTTCCTCCTCGCCCTCCTCATTCACTTCCTTGGGCAGAAGCATCCTGCACTTAATATCAAGCAATGTCGCCGCCATCACCAGAAACTCACTCATGACATTCATGTCCTCCGTCTCCATCTGACGGATATAGTCCAGATACTGCTCGGTGATTTCCACAATAGGAATATCATAGATATCTATTTTGTTTTTCTCAATCAAATGAAGCAACAGATCCAAAGGACCCTCAAAGGCTTCCAGTTTCACAGATAACGCCATAAAATCCTCCACACAACAGATTCTATTTTACCGAGAATGTCGATTCTTTTCAAGCTGAACTTATGTTCTGGAATTACACCTGCGTCTCTGCCATCAAATCAACCACCAAAAGCTCCCCTGGGTTAAAAACACGCACCGGAATGGTGTGCATGCCCAAGCCTCTGCTCAACAGCATCTTACTCTCCCCCTCCTCAAACAGTCCGCCGTCATATTTAGGGAAAAACCGGATATTCGGAGAAGCCACTCCCTTGCCCCAAAAGGGAATCCTCACCATTCCCCCATGCACATGACCGGACAGCACTAAATCTGCTCCCCATTCCCCATACCGCGGAAAATAATCAGGATTGTGCGCCAACAAAATATTATAAAAGGACTTGTCCACAGGCCCCAGAATACTTGTCATATAATTCTCCGCCATAGGCTGTACTTTAAAACGCTTATAATAAAGACGGTCTATCTGAGAACCGTAAATTACAATACCAAGCTCTTCAAGCTTCACATGGGCATTCACAAGGGGCTCAATGCCTATCTCCTTAAGCCCCTCTCTATACCGCTCGTCCATATCTCCATAGACATCCAGGTAAAGCCCCAGACGCTGCTCGTGGTTACCATTGCCATAATACACCGGATAATCCTTCGCCAACTCTCCCAGAAAATGAAGTGCCACCTCCAAGGTTTCTCCGGGCTTTGACGTGAGAATATCTCCCGCCACCAGAATCATATCCGGCTTCGCTTCCCTTACAGCCTCTATCAGCCGTTCGTTATCTTTACCATATCTTTTGTTGTGTAAATCCGCCAAAACCACAGCCCGGCAATTCCGCCTGATGCGCACATCCCGAAACTCATGATGCCGCACCACAAAGCGGTTGCTGTCATAAATCATAACCCATATGCAAATCAGTGCCAAAACGGCCACAATTGTAAACAGTATACTCCACATAATTTTCTCCGTTACCTTCATTCTGCTTCCTTTAGTGATGTGGGGTGTTACTATATCGATTGAGACGCATTATATCCTACCACACAATCCAGTTCAGTATAGCACAAATTCCATTTTCTTAAAAGTGCTATAGCAGGAAAAATCCCACTGCCTGTTTTAAATAGTCCTTGTAGGTAGCCTGGAGCACATCCTCAGCATACAAAATAGGCACCTGACCGATTTCTATGCCGTTTAACAGGTATCTGGCTCTGCCTGCCTCCGCTCCTGCCTTCACAGGCGCATCTGCATACTCGGGAAGGTCCACAATTTTTTCCACGCCCTCCAGATTATTGCCCTCCATATCCAGGAAACGGAACTCCCCCTGATATACAAGCTCTGCCGCATCCTCCACACCGCCCTTGATTGCCATGGGGGCCAATGTTCCCTCATTGGTATCCACATACAAATCACAGACACTAAATCCATGATTCAACATCACTCTGGCATCCTGAAAACGATCCGTTCCCGTCTGCGCTCCCATCACCACCGCAATCAAATCAATTCCGTCCTTTTGTGCTGTGGCAGAGAGACAGAACATGGCCTTACTGGTGGAGCCGGTCTTCAACCCGGTGGTATATTGATATTGCTTCAAAAGCTTATTGGTACTGCTCAGTGTAAAATTAATATTCCCCTGTTTGGTCACATGAGTGATATCCTCCATCCAGATAGTGGAATATTGATAAATCTCAGGATACTTGGTGATAAGTTCCCTTGACATAATTGACACATCCTTGGCTGTGGAATAATGATTATCTGAATCTGACAGACCACAGCAGTCCTCGAAATGAGTATCTGCCATGCCAAGCTGTACAGCCTTCTCATTCATCATCTCCACAAAGGCTTCCTCACTGCCTGCCAGATGCTCTGCAACAGCCACACTGGCGTCATTACCGCTTGACACCACAATACATTTTATCATCGTTTCCAGAGTCTGTATTTCCCCCTCTGCCAGATACACCTGTGAGCCTCCCATTCCGGCTGCATGAGCACTGACAATCACCTCATCCGACAGCTTCACCTTACCTTCCTCAATCATTTCAAACGTAAGCAGTAGCGTCATAATTTTTGTGATACTTGCCGGGCTCCTTCGCTCCGTAGCGTTTTTCTCAAAAATCACTTCCCCTGTGGAAGCCTCAATCAAAATTGCCGAGGGCGCAGACACCGAAACCTCTGCCTGAACCCGCAGTCCGGGACACAATACCAGTAGAAGCGAAAGCACAACCACCCAAAATCTCTTTTTTATTTTCCTGCACATAAAATGCCACACTCCCATTCTTTATCTACTTAAAGAATATGGAAGTGTGGCAATTCATATGCCAGTTTCTTTGATTTCACCATTAACGATTAGGTAAGATGTGCTCCAGCCAGCTATGACATTTGGCACTGATACGCGCCCTTTTCTCATGCACATCTATGTTTAACACTTTAATTAACTGAATTACATAATCAACTGCAACCAATGCAAGTGCAGCTATAATCAGTCTGATACCGGTTTCAACACTGACAATATCAATCAGCCAGTTAATTCCGGCATGTACAAAATGAACAATTCCCAAGGCATAAAAGCCCCATGCAATGGTACTCTCCAAACAAACAATTCCCTTGTAATTAAAGGGCTTGTCATTGTAATCCCACCAAAGCTCTCCAAGGAATTTAATCATACCCACACCAACAATGAATTCAAAAATCGTAGCGGATACGGCTCCCACTATGTAAAGTGCCACATTATGTCCTTTCAGCGGGCTAAAGAGCAAATAACAGGCTACTGCTCCAAAACCATAAATAGGACAAAAGGGACCTTTTCCGAAACCGCGATTGGTGAGTTTACGATTACAGATGGACATGTATGTAGATTCTACCAACCATCCAAGCACGCTGTACAACACAAAAGCTGCCAACAGATGGTACACATCCGTCCCAAACAGTTCTTTCGTCCACATTTTGTTTATTCCTCTCACACTACAAAATCCCCGGCGTTTAGCGGCCGGGGACTTGCGTCTTAGTTATATTTACGTTTTCTTGCCGCCTCGGACTTCTTCTTACGCTTTACGCTAGGCTTCTCGTAGTGCTCTCTCTTACGAATCTCCTGCTGGATACCCGCTTTAGCACAGCTTCTCTTGAAACGACGCAGCGCGCTGTCCAAAGTCTCGTTCTCTTTTACGATTACGTTTGACATTTTACACCTGACCTCCCTTCAGTCCCTCTAGTAACATGACTGATTTGGGTTATTCTATGTAGGCCTACGCCATACACATATCACATTATAACACAAAAACCGTTCACGTCAACTATTTTTTTACAAAAAAAACTTGATATTTTTACAGACTATTCTTCTGCATATGCTTTATAGAGTGCCACATGGTCATAAATACAACGCCATGAACTGTGCGCTCCCGCAGTCACACATACATATCCGTTCCCGGCAGCATCTTGTCCGTAGCTCACTGCACAGCTTCCCGACTCATTTACATACCCAGTCTTGGCACCGAGCACCTTGCCTCCGGTATCCTTATCCTCAATTCTTCTGATAAACCAGTTAGAAACGGTAATCCCTTCCGGATGCTGAGCAGTGGCAGAAGTTGTATAGGTTCTTGCCCCAAGAATCTCTCTGCAAAGGTCATTCTCCAATGCAGCCTCCATAATCATCGCCATATCATACACCGAGCAGTGATGAGCTTTATCATACAGCCCCACACAATTGGTAAAATGCGCCGTATCAGAAAGCCCCAGTTCCTCCAACTTGGTATTCATCATATCCACAAATGCCTCATGGCTTCCTGCCACATAAGTAGCCAGTGCCACAGCAGCATCTCCGCCAGAGGGGAGTACTGTGCCATAAAACAAATCTCTAACCGTCACCACTTCTCCCACTTCAAAGCCAACATTACTACAGTCATTTACATAACTATAGTCCGTGATATCCACCGTCATGGTAAAGGTATCATCCAAATTTGTCACATGCTCAGCCGCCACAAGTACTGTAAGCACCTTGGTCATGGACGCGGGATTTACAACCTCCTTATAGCCCTTTTGCGCCAACACATCACCGGATTCCAAGTCTATAAATACTACATTACTGCTGTCCACCTCTCCGGGAGGTGCTGCAGTAATATTTGTAGTATGCGCCTCATATTGTCCTGCGTTTGTTGCAATAATTGGAGCCTTAGTCTCACTTTCCCCAGAACCTTCTGTCACACCGGAAACGCTTGTCCCCTGCATGACTACAGCCTCTGAGGACGGTTCTTCTACTGTCTGTTCTTCGGAATTCCATTCCGCTCCTTGTTGCGCTTCTTCAATAGGCTCCGATAGAGCTTCCTGCCCACTGCTGTCCTCTGCTGATGACTCCTGGTCACTCTCCTCCGAAGGCTCCTGTGCACTTGCAAATTCCATATTCGGTGCTTCCGGTTTGTCGTCCTTTGCTCCACCGGATACAGACACTCCCACAACAATTCCCACTACAAGCACAATCGCCACAATAGGCAACGCAAGCTTAAGCATTCTTTGTTTCTTAAGCTCTTTTTCCTTCTCCAGCTTCATACGCTGTACACGTTCCCTACGTCTGCGCTGCCACTCCAATTCCTCTTCGCTGAGGTTTTCCATATGCTCTGTTGCCATATATTCTGTCTTTTTCAATATTCCTTCCTGTAGTCTGTCATTCTGCCTGTATCTCGACAGAATCCACAACCATAACGGATTTCTTGCCATAATAAGATGCACAAGCCTTATTTACCCAGACATATCCATCCTTATCCTGCAAATCCGTATATACATAAGCCTCCGGAAATGCACCCACAGGCGCAAATTCCACTACTGTAACCGATGGGTCCCGCAAAATAACCAGACGTTCTTCCCAATCCTTTGCATACTGCGCCGCCCATCCCTGTCTCCAGTCTCTATAAACCCTGTAACTTGAAATTTCCTTCAAATCACTCTTATATATTATGCCACATAAAATCAATCCCATAACGGCACAATATGGCAAGATTCCTTTTCTAACGATACATGAAAGCTTATCATGACACTGCAAAGCTTCCTTAGAACATTTTGCACTTACCCTGTGTAGCCATCCCAACCAATAGCACAGATTGCCCACAATCCATACATGATAGAAAAAGTATAAAATACCAGCCACTCTTCCGCCTCCGGTTGTGCCATCCACGTACAAGGTTGCCGTAATCTGAGAGGCATACAAGCCAAAGGTAAGCAGCGAAAATACCGCCGGAAACTTAAAATCAAATTTGATATTTTTCACTGCCATCCACACAAAGGGCGCAATCAGCAACACCATGAGAAGTACCTTTACATCGGTCCACGAATACATATTGGTAAAGGTGCGCACCAAAGACTGCCACACAGCCTCCAATGCGTTCCCCGTAGTGCTTCCTCCAAAATTCCCTTCCAGTCTGGAAGTATTTCCCGGAGCCATGATACAGGCCACAAGACTTGCCCCCGTAAGAAGTGTCAAATACCATGTTCTTCGCAAGCCCCTTCGGTTAGTAAATGCAAAGATAACGGATAACACAACCATTGCCAAAAAGGTGGACAGACTGGTAGAGAAATTATCCCCACCGATTAACACTGCCAAAAAAGACGCACCCACAGCCAACAACACCAACCGCCATCCCTTGGTGTCTCCCACAGCCAGTTTCATAAACAAACCATACAACACCATGGAAAGCGCAAAAATGAACGTATAATTCACCGCACCTGTATACCAGTAAAAACTCTCTGATATACTGGGTGTATACAAAATCTGCATGATAAGGGACGGCACCATAATGGGCAGCACCAACCATCTGTTTTGCTTATCATCCGCTGCAAACAGCATCCATGCAAGCACAAGTTCCCCTATAATCAATCCGCCAAGCATCATCCACGGCACAATACAATAATACTCTTCTCCCCAGATTCCGGGCTGTAAAGACGCCAAAAAGGAATTGGAAAAACGACCTTCCCACTCCACATAATTCCTTGTCATATTCTCAAAGGCACATTGTAAAACGTCAAAGAAGCCTCCACCTGCTGCCAATGCCTTATATGCGTTCTTTCCATAGCTCCAGTCATCTGCGGAAGGAAAATTGTAGCCTGCCACCAACAAAAACGGCAACACCACCACCGCCAATGCCAATACATAGACAATATTGATACTTACCAAAGAAATCTTATCACTTTTTTTCATCTAAAATGATCCTTTTCAACACCTTATCAACATAAGAAAAAGGAGCCGCCTGAAAGCCACCATAAAGCAATTAAATTCATATAATCACCCTTCTGATTTCCTTCCTGTGACTCCTCCACTATTTTATCAAATTAAAATTATGCAAGCTGACCCTCAAGCACCTTGGCAGCCTCAGCAATAGCATCCGCAATACCTGCGGGATTCTTACCGCCTGCCTGTGCCATGTTGGGACGACCGCCGCCGCCACCGCCTACCAGTGCAGCAATACCCTTGATCAGGTTACCTGCATGAGCACCTGCCTTTACAGCACCATCTGTAGCCATGGCAATCATGTTCACCTTGCCGTCCTGATCGGACAAAAGCACTACAACGCCCTCACCAAGCTTCTCCTTAAGCTGATCGCCAAGGTCTCTAAGGCCGTTCATATCAACACCGCTTACGCTGGTGGCAAGAAGCTTCACGCCCTTCACCTCAGCTACCTTGTCCATAACATCGCCAAGGGCGTCCTTAGCTGCCTTACTCTTCAATGACTCATTCTCAGATGCAAGAGCCTTCATGTCAGCCATCACATGTTCACACTTCTCCACCAGGCTGTTAGGAGTGGTCTTAAGCACCTTCGCAGCCTGCTCCAAGGTCTTCTCCAGACCACGATAATATGCAAACACACCATTTCCGGTCAGTGCCTCAATACGTCTTACGCCTGCTGCCACACCATTCTCGGAAACAATCTTGAATGCGGTGATGGATGCAGTATTTGCCACATGGGTACCACCACAGAACTCAATGGAGAAATCACCCATGCGTACCACGCGTACAGTCTCGCCGTACTTCTCTCCGAAGAGCTGCATTGCACCGGTCTTCTTAGCCTCCTCGATGGTCATGACATCCGTAACAACAGGAATTGCCTCTGCAATCTTATCATTTACCATTTTCTCAACCTGAGCCAATTCTTCTGCGGTCATAGCCTGGAAGTGGCTGAAGTCAAATCTTAATCTCTCACCGTCCACATAGGAACCGTTCTGCTCTACATGAGTACCCAGAACCTCTCTCAGTGCCTTCTGAAGCAGATGGGTTGCAGAGTGATTCTTACAGGTATCTGCACGATGCTCAGCATCAACAGTCAAAGTTGCCTCATCACCAACCTTAATCATACCGCTGGTAACCACACCGATATGACCAACCTTGCCGCCCAACAGCTTTACAGTATCCTTTACCTCGAAGTTGCCGTCAGCAGTGCTAATCACACCGATATCAGCCTTCTGTCCACCCATGGTAGCATAGAAGGGAGTCTCGTCCACAATGATGGTACCAACCTGTCCATCAGTCAATGCTTCTACAAGCTCAGTCTCTGTTGTCAGCACGGTAATCTTGGAATTGTGCTGCAATCTGTCATAACCCACAAACTCAGAGGTAACAGCAGGATCAATGGAGTCATACACGGTAGCATCTGCACCCATATAGTTGGTCTCCTTACGGGCATTTCTTGCCTTGGTCTTTTGCTCCTCCATACATGTTGCAAAACCTGCATGATCGATGGTAAAGCCCTTCTCCTCCAAAATTTCCTCAGTCAAATCCATGGGGAAACCATAGGTATCATAGAGCTTGAACGCATTCT
>JAZQMG010000080.1:0-27250 GCA_045543175.1 Acetatifactor sp.
TGGATGAGGATGCGGCAGAACATTTGAATAGAACCTTTTTAGTGGAACATGATGAGATGGTTTTGGAAAAGGATATTGTGTTTTATTCCATGTGTGAGCATCATATGATGCCATTTTATGGAAAGGCACATATTGCTTATATACCTGACGGTAAAGTGGTTGGATTGAGCAAGCTGGCCAGAACTGTGGAGGTTTTTGCCAAGAGATTACAGATTCAGGAGCAAATGACTTCCCAGATTGCAGATGCCATAATGGAGTGTCTTAGTCCTCAGGGCGTGATGATTGTAGCTGAGGCAGAGCATATGTGTATGACCATGCGTGGGGTGAAAAAGCCCGGAAGTAAGACGGTGAGTGTGGCTACCAGAGGTATATTTGAGGAGAATGCAGCCTTGCAGAATCAATTTTTTCAGATGCTGCATGTGTAAACGGTTATTTGATGGGGATATCAGAGGATAGGCAGAAAAAATGTCAATGGAGAGAATAGATAGAATATTAAATCATGATTTGTTTTTGCGCCATCTTTATGCAAATGAGAGAGCGGAAGCAGAGAGACAGTTTTGCCATCATGATATGGTTCATTTTCTTGATGTGGCTCGCATTGGAGAAATCATTAATCTGGAGGAGGGCTTAGGTCTGAATCGGGAGTGGATATATGCGGCTGCGTTGTTACATGATTGCGGCAAGCATGTACAGTATGAGAAGGGAACGCCTCATGAACTTGCCAGTTTAGAGATTGCGCCGGAAATCCTCCGGGAATGTGGGTTTGATGATTTGGAAACGGGTGTTATCATAGATGCCATTCGCAGTCACAGAGATGGACAAGTGGTGTCGGAATCGAATCTGAAAGGCGTGTTGTATCGAGCCGACAAGGCGAGCAGAGCCTGTTTTGCCTGTAAGGCAGAGCGGGATTGTAACTGGAAAAATGACAAGAAGAACATGAGCATTAAATATTAGGAGCGAAAGCTCGAGGCTATGTGTCTGTCAGGCAGATGTTGTTATGGAGAGTATGATGGAAAAGTCGGATTATATAGAAATCGGTGGACATAGGTTTTTAAGACAGGGCAAAACTTATGTGATGGGGATTTTGAATGTGACTCCTGATTCTTTTTCGGATGGAGGCAAGTGGACTAATCGGGATGCAGCATTGCGTCATGTGGAAAGAATGATTCAGGAAGGTGCAGATATCATTGATGTGGGTGGAGAGTCCACCAGACCCGGCTATACGCAGTTGTCGGACGAGGAAGAAATCAGGCGAATTGTGCCTGTTATCGCAGAAATTAAAACAAGATTTAATATGCCTGTTTCTCTGGATACCTACAAGAGTAGAGTGGCAGAAGCGGGAATTGCCGCCGGTGCAGATATGATTAATGATATCTGGGGCTTGAAGTACGAGGGGGATATGGCTGAAGTGATTGCTAAAAACAACATCCCCTGTTGCCTGATGCACAATAAGGATAGGGCAGACTATGGGAATCTGGTAGAGGATATGAAGGCAGATCTGACAGAATCTGTTCAGATTGCAAAGCGGGCAGGAATATTAGAAGAACGGATTATTTTGGATCCGGGTATTGGATTTGCCAAGACCTATGAGGACAATTTAAGGGTTTTGAATGTCATGGAAGAATTTCAGACACTGGGCTATCCTTTGCTTTTGGGATGCAGTCGTAAATCGGTTATCGGTTTGACCCTTGATTTGCCTGCTGAGGAGCGTTTGGAAGGGACTCTGGTGACTACAACCATGGCTGTGATGAAGGGCATCAGCTTTGTACGGGTTCATGATGTGAAGGAGAATGTGCGGGCAGTGCGCATGGCGGAGGCAGTTTTAAAGGGAGGTTGAGAAGATGGATCAAATCAGGATTGATAATCTGGAGGTGTACGCTCATCATGGCGTTTTCCCGGAAGAAAAAGAAAATGGACAGTATTTTTATGTCAATGCTGTTTTGTACACGGAGACCAGACCGGCTGGACTGGCGGATGATTTGAGCTTTTCTACTAATTATGGAGAAATATGTCATTTTATCACCAACTGGATGCAGGAAAGGATTTATAATCTGATTGAAAGCGTGGCAGAGAATCTGGCAGAACAGATTTTGTTAAGTTTCGGTTCCATCCGCATGATTGATTTGGAAATCCGCAAACCCAATGCTCCGGTGGGATTGCCCTTTGAATCGGTGTCTGTTCGTATCACCAGAAGCTGGCATCAGGTGTATTTATCTTTGGGCTCCAATATGGGAGACAGAGCAGCTTATTTGCAACAGGGAATTGAGGGGTTAAAAAATAACAGCAGTATTCAAATCCAGAAGGTGGCTGAGGTGGTTGAGACAGATGCCTACGGCGGAGTGGAGCAGGAGAAGTTCTTAAATACGGCAGTAAAGCTTAGAACGCTTCTAACACCGAAGGAGCTTCTTAACTACATTCATGAAATAGAAGCCGCAGCGGGACGCACCAGAGAGGTTCACTGGGGTCCTAGAACACTGGACTTGGATATTTTGTTTTATGATAAAGTGGTTTATGAGGATGATGAGTTGATTATACCGCATGTGGATATGGAGAATCGGCGATTTGTGTTGGAGCCCATGTGTGAGATTGCGCCAAATCTTCGGCATCCTGTTTTGGGCAAAACAATGGTGCAGCTTTTGGGAACACTGTCTAAAAATTAAATAAAGGTTTAATTTATGGGCAACAGGAATCCGTTGAATAGAGGAGAAGAAGACTTATGGAAGAAAATACATATCTTCATCTTAAAGAAGAGACAATTAAACAAGTTGATGATAAGATGCCTCCGGAGGAGGAGTTGCAGGATTTGGGAGAATTTTTTAAGGTATTCGGTGATGTGACCCGATTAAAGATTCTCTATGTGCTTTTGTGCTCAGAGATGTGTGTGTATGATATTGCCACACTTCTTGGAATGTCCCAGTCTGCGATTTCCCATCAGCTTCGGGTATTAAAGCAGATGGATCTGGTCAAGAACAGGCGGGAGGGTAAGACGATTTTTTATTCCTTGGCGGACGACCATATAGTGAGTATTTTAAGCCAAGGTCTGGATCATATCGAAGAGTAAGGAAATCTAAAAAACGAGAGGCTCATGGATTCAACGGGAGCCTCTCGTTTTTTGGTGCGACTGACGGCGTATGTTTTCTATTCATTTTTCTGCGGCATAGTAAAATAACTCATGTTATTACTTCCTAATCGGGCATGATAAAGACTGTTGTCTACATCAAATTCCTGAAAATAGACATATTGTGAGGTCATGTTAATGTTGGTATAAATTCCTTCTGCAATAACCAGAACATTGGAGCCGTCTGTGTGCATACATTTCAACTGTGGATTGTCTGCGTCATTGGTCTGGTAATAGATATAACCGGAGCCTACATTGAAACAGTCAACACGGTCGTTTGTAAGTACTTCGGTGGTCTGGGCAGACAGAGAATAACGACACAGTTTATAGTCGGAATTTAAATCCATATAGTAAATATACTCGCCGTTTAATATGGGATTCCAAAGATTGCCGTCCCATACCTTCTCGCTTACATCTGTTTCTGTGTTCAGTTGATACAGTGCATGATTGTCCTGAGTACCGTTGTAATAAATCATATTATTGGACACGCATGCGGGATTGATTGAGTATTCAGCCAATTCAACCTTGTTCGTCTTATCTGTTTTAATCTTGTAGAACAGAGGGGTGCTCTTGCCGGCAGTGAGAAGATAAAGGTAATCGTTAATCAATTGTCCGCTTACGACGACGTCGCGGGTAATGCTTACAGCATGTTGTCCCTTTAAATCGCAACGATTGAGGGAATGGGTATTTGTCACTGCTCCAAAGGCGGAGGTGTCGCTTGATTTCAATTGAAAATAGTACAGATAGTCGCCGCCGGCCAAAATATTGCGAACCTGCATGGAATTGAGCTTGCGAATATCTGTTTCATCAGGATTCATGGCATAAAGAGTGCCGCTGTCTAAGGGGTTTGAAAAATAAACAGTGTTATTATATTCGCAGAACAAGCCACCGTTGTTCAGGTTGCCTGCGGTGTTGCCTATGGTTCCCGGGGGATTGGAGGTTACTCTGTCAGAGAAAAATGCCCCGACAATCATCAGTGTGGCAATGATGCCTGCAATAACACCTGTAATTATATATGAACGCTTTTGCTTTCTGTTTGTTTTTGCCATTTTGTTCTCCTTTAAATTCATTCAAATAGCTCGTCTTAATTTTGAAATTATCACTTCAAGTATACACCTTATTTTTCCTGCTATCAAGTCGGATTTGGAGTTGATAGAAATAGGATTGTTGAATTGACACAAATGGGTCGGTGAGATATTATATTATTATAGAGAGTGTTCGAAAAAGTTCTACAAAAAGAAGAAAGGATGTGGTGTGCGTGAGGAACAAAATTTTGTCATTATTAATGTCAGGGGTGTTGCTTGTCGGGACGCTGGCGGGATGTCAGAATACATCTTCCGATGGCGCTGCAGAAGCAGGTGGAGCAAGTGAAGTAATCGAGTCTTCCGGTCCGGTACAGTTGACTGTATGGGCAGAAGAAGATAATTTCGAAATGCTAAACGGTATGATTGAGAGTTTTAAGGCGGAGTATGCAGATGAGGCCGAGTTTGAAATTACATTGGCAGTTCAAAGCGATGCCGGACTCAGAGATGTGTTGCTTGGGGATGTCCATAGCGGACCGGATGTTTTCCATTTTCCCGATGACCAGTTAAACAGTCTGGTTGCAGGTGGTGTATTGTCTGCTGTACCCAATGCGGATACGGTGAAGGCTGCTAATACCGCAGGTTCGGTGGAAGCGGCGTCCTTGCATGACAAATTATATGCTTACCCTATGACAGCGGATAATGGTTATTTCCTGTATTACAACAAAGAGTATTTTGCCGAGAGTGATGTTCAGACCTTGGACAGAATATTGGAGGTTGCAGCGGCTTCCGATAAGAAATTCTCAATGGAACTGAATTCCGGTTGGTATATGTATGCGTTCTTTGGCGGTACCGGCATGGATTTTGGCTTGAACGAGGATGGTGTGACCAACCATTGTAACTGGAATACAACAGAGGGCGAGATTACCGGTACGGATGTTGCAGAATCCTTGGTTACTATGATTAATAGTCCTGCGTTTATGTCTGCACCGGATGGTGAATTTGTAACGAATATAAAGGAAGGAACGGTTGTTGCAGGAATCAGCGGTGTGTGGAATGCCATTTCTGTAAAAGAAGCCTGGGGCGATGACTATGGTGCAGTTAAACTGCCTACATACACTTGTAAGGGCAAGCAGATTCAGATGTCTTCCTTTACAGGATACAAGATGGTGGGTGTAAATTCCTATTCAGATAATCTGGATTGGGCACATAAGTTTGCAGACTGGATTACAAATGAAGAGAATCAGACAATCCGATTTGTAGAGAGAAATCAGGGTCCGTCCAATATCAATGCAGCAGCGTCTGACGAGGTTATGAAGGTTCCTGCAATTCAGGCAGTAATCGCACAGTCCGAGTATGGTGTGTTGCAGCGTGTGGGCAACAATTTCTGGTCTCCCTGTACAGATTTTGCCAATGTTTTATTGGAGGGAAATACAGCCGGGACACCTTTACAGGAGTTATTGGATACTATGGTAGAGGGGATTACCGCATCAACAGTAAAGTAGAGAGGAACAGCGTATGAATACAAAAAATAAAATGCGTATGAGTCTGAAAGTGACAATTCTGGTTCCGGTTATCGTTCTTTGGATTGTTGCATTGGTGTCAAATCTGGAAGGCGTTACGAACATCAGAGAGGTGAATACTACCGCTACGGAAATAGCAGATAACTATATGCTGCGGATTTCAGAACTCAGTGAAGTACAGAATAATACACAGGTTTTGCATAAATTGGCACTCTCACATATTATTTCTACCGATTTGGAAACCATGGTAGGACTTGTAGAGTCCATTAATGTTCAGGAAGCGGAACTGGATAAGATGCTTGCAGATTATAAAGCATATGTGGACAAGGATGAGATGGAAGCATATGAATCAATGTTGACAAGCTATGAAGGTATTAAGTCTGAAATTGCCAGTTTGTTGGGTGTTAGTGCACTGGGCAACAAGGAAGCAGCATATACTATTGCAAACGGTGCATTGGCGGAGCATGTAAAAGCTATGGAAGGCTATATCAACACCATGGTGGAGCATACTAATCAAGGTGCGGAAACAGCCCGTGTCTCTTTGGGAAGTGTGTATGACAGTGCCATGCTTAGTACCCTGTTTATGGTGTTAATCAGTGTCGGTGCATTTGTTGTGGCATTATATGTTGTGCTTCGCATGGTACTTAGACCTCTTAGCTCCATTACTCATGAGATTAAGGGAATTGTCAAGGAGATTGAAAATAGTAATGGTGATCTGACTCGCAGAATTACCATTCTCTCCAACAATGAAATTTCGGATATTGCCGGAGCGATGAATGTATTTATCGAGAAGATGCAGAACATCATGAGACTGATTGTTGACAATACAAAGCGCATGGAGGTTGTTGTAAGTGAGGTTCGCGGAAGTGTTCTTACCTCAAATGACAATGTGTCAGAGCTTTCCGCAGTTACGGAAGAACTCTCCGCTACCATGGAGCAGGTCGGCAATTCAGCCAATACCATTAATGGCAATGTGCAGGCAGTTCGCGATGATGTGGAGATAATTGCTGAAAATGCCAACAAGATTAATGATTACTCCATCGTTATGAAGGCAAATGCAGATAAAATGGAGAAAGATGCCACTGTTAATATGGCGCAGACCAGTGAAAAGGTTGCTGAAATCTTAGATGTATTGAATCAGGCAATTCAAGACAGTAAGAGTGTGGATCAGGTAAATAACCTGACCAATGAAATTCTTGATATTTCCAGCAAAACAAATCTGCTTGCGCTGAATGCTTCCATCGAGGCCGCGAGAGCAGGTGAGGCAGGAAGAGGTTTTGCGGTTGTGGCAGATGAAATCAGACAACTGGCTGACTCCAGCCGTGATACGGCCAATCGCATTCAGGATATCAACGGAGTTGTTATGAATGCAGTTCATAACCTTTCCGACAATGCCAACAATCTGGTTGAATATATGCAGGGATCCATTTTGCCGGAGTTTGAGAACTTCGTTGAAAATGGCGTAAATTATCAGGAAAATGCCACCTATATTCAGCAGTCCATGAATGAGTTTATGGAGATGACCACGGAACTTCGAGGTGCCGTAAACGAGATTACCGATTCCATCGGAAAGATTACCAATGCAATTGAAGACGGTGCAAGAGGTGTCAGCGGTGCGGCAGACAGAACGCAGAGTCTCGTGAAGGACATGGACAAGATTAACAGGCAGATGGAAGAGAACAAGGAAATTGCAGTGCGTCTGGAAGAGGAAACAGACGTATTTAAGAATTACTAAGCTTTGATGAAGAAGGAGACCCCCATGGATTTAGGAGTATTGAGAGACAGATTAGACGGAATAGATGCACAGATTGTGGAGCTGTACGAGGAGCGCATGGATGTTTGTAAACAGGTTGCCGAGTACAAAATCAGCACAGGTAAAAAGGTTTTTGACAAGGTCAGAGAGCAGGAGAAACTGGCAAAGGTAAAATCTCTGACCCATGACGAGTTCAATGCTCGTGGTGTGGAGGAGCTTTTTGAGCAGATTATGTCTATGAGCCGCAAACTGCAGTACAAGATGATTGCGGAGAGCGGTGGGTTGGGCAAGCTTCCATTTATCGGTGTGGACGAGCTTGAGACCCTGAAGGCGAGAGTGGTCTTTCAGGGAGCGGAAGGAGCTTATTCTCAGGCGGCAATGCTTCAATACTTCGGTGATGAAATTCAAAGCTTCCATGTGGACACCTTCCGGGATGCCATGAGTGCTCTTGATGAGGGCAGTGCTGATTTTGCGGTGCTGCCCATCGAGAATTCCACAGCCGGAATTGTCAGTGAAATTTATGACCTTTTGGTTGAATTTGAGAATTATATTGTGGGTGAGCAGATTATACGTATCGAGCATTGTCTTTTGGGCGTACCCGGTGCGGAGATTTCCGATATCAAAAAGGTATATTCCCATCCACAGTCCCTGATGCAGAGTGCCCGCTATCTGGCGGACCATCCCTGGCAGCAGATTAGTATGCAGAACAACGCTTTTGCAGCCAGAAAAGTGGCGGAGGAGAAGGACAAGTCACAGGCGGCAATCGCCAGTGAGCTTGCAGGCCAGATTTATGGTCTGGATGTGTTGCAAAAGGGAGTCAATGACTCCGGCACCAACTCCACCAGATTTATCATTGTGACCAATCAGAAGATTTTCCGCACAGATGCCAAGAAAATCAGCATTTGCTTTGAGGTGCCTCATCAGAGTGGTTCCCTCTATCATATGCTGTCTCATTTTATTTACAACAATCTGAATATGACCAAAATCGAGAGCCGTCCTATAGAGGATCGCAACTGGGAATACAGATTTTTTGTTGATTTTGAGGGCAATCTGGCAGACAGTGCTGTCAAGAATGCTCTGCGCGGCCTGCGTGATGAGGCCAGAAATATGAAAATATTGGGTAACTACTAGGAGAGAAGACCATGCGTGAACAGGAATTGCTTTTATACAGAGATTTTGAGGACGGAAAACTTCTTTATGACATGGCATGGCTTATGTCCCATTACGAGGATGATTATTACAATCCGGAGGATATGAGGGCTCTTTTGTATCAGTGTATTCATCAGCTTTTGGATTTGTCCGGCAGTCATGGATTTCATGGAAATTTGTGGCATTGCTATCTGGCTAATCTTTTGGTAAACAATGAAAATACATACAGTCGAAGCTGTGAAATCAGGGGAGCAATTGAGGGAAGTGTCAATGATGCGGCCCTTCATGACATTGTGATTTTTAAGGAATTTTATGATTATGATTTTGCACCTATGGCTGACAGATTACAGGTGTCGGAGCTTGCCCTGATACAGAGCTATGAGGCAGGCAGTCAGGAAAGTAAGGTCTATAACCGCAGAATCTGTGCCAGAATCTGTGAACTGGCAGAGCATTTTTGTGAAAATAACACGCCTCAGGAGATGAAGGATACCCTGACCCAGTTTTACAAGGAATATGGCGTGGGCAAATTTGGCCTGCACAAATCTTTTCGTATTTCCCATGACAATGCAGGGGTGCATATTGACCCGATTCTCAATATTGCTCATGTACAGTTGGATGATTTGGTGGGATATGAGATTCCCAAGCAGAAGCTGATTGACAACACGGAGGCTTTTGTAAGCGGCAGAAAAGCCAATAATTGTCTCCTGTTTGGTGATGCGGGCACGGGTAAATCCTCCTGTATCAAGGCCATTGCCAACGCATATTATGACAGGGGGCTGCGTATTATAGAGGTCTACAAGCATCAGTTTCAGGATTTGAATGATGTGATTGCGCGGATTAAAAATCGTAACTACAAATTTATTATTTATATGGATGACCTCAGTTTTGAAGAGTTTGAGATTGAGTACAAGTACCTTAAAGCGATTATTGAGGGCGGATTGGAGAAAAAGCCGGAGAATGTATTGATTTATGCTACCTCCAACCGCAGACATCTGATTCGTGAAAACTTTAACGACAGGGAGGAAATCCGTCAGGATATGCACACAGGTGACACGGTACAGGAGAAACTGTCTTTGGTAAATCGTTTCGGTGTTACCATTTATTTTGGCTCTCCCGACAAAAAGGAATTCCAAAATATTGTAAAAGTGTTGGCAGAGCGTGCAGGTATCGATATGCCCACGGAAAAGCTCTGGTTGGAGGCCAACAAGTGGGAACTTTCTCACGGTGGACTTTCCGGCAGAACGGCCCAACAGTTTATTGATTACCTGCTTGGTAAGGAGGAATTTGAGTGAGCGTAAAAACCTTTGCAGCCATCGATGTGGGAAGCTATGAAACCTCCATGAAAATCTACGAGCTTTCCGGCAAGAACACCATGCGTGAGATTGACCATGTGAGCCGTAGACTGGATTTGGGAAGTAGTACCTATGCCACAGGCAAAATCAGTCCCGATAAGTTGGAGGCCCTGTGTTGGACCTTGAAGGAGTTTTCCGGCATGATGAAGTCCTACAAGGTGGACAGCTACAAAATGTATGGTACCAGTGCCATCAGAGAGACGAGCAATACCACCATTGTTCTCGACCAGATTACCCAGAGAACCGGGTTGGAAATGGAGGTTCTGAGTAACTCTGAACAGCGTTTTTTGGATTACAAATCTATAGCCTCCAGAGGGGAGAGCTTCCGTCGTATCATTGAGGAGAAAACTGCCATTGTAGATATTGGTGGAGGAAGCATTCAGCTCTCTTTATTTGACAATGATACGCTGGTTTCTACCCAGAATCTCCGCCTAGGTGTGCTTCGTATTCAGGAGCTTATCAGCCAGATGAAGGTTAGTCCTGCCAAGATGGAGCAGATGGTGGATGAAATGGTTAGCGCACAGCTTTCCGATTACAAGAAGCTATATCTCAAGGACAGAGATATTCAAAATATCATTATCGTGGATGATTACATCTCCCCTTGGGCCGTGAAAAATACCAAGGGGCGAAACGAGACTTTGGAGCCGTCGCACTTTGACGGCTTGCTTGAGATTTTGCGGACGGTGAACCGTACTGAGGGAGCCAAGGCACTGGATGTGCCGGAGGAGCGGGTTCCTTTGGTATTTATCAGTGCCATTCTGACACGTCGTATTGTGGATTTGATGGGAGCTTCCAAAATATGGGCCCCCGGTGTGACCCTGTGCGACGGTATTGCTTATGAGTATGGCGAAAGCATCAAAATGTTCAAGGATGAACATGATTTTGAGCAGGATATTCTGGCTTGTGCTATGAATATCAGCAAGCGTTATATGGGCAGCCGCAAGCGTGCTCAGACTTTGGAAAATATTACGACGACTATTTTTGACAGTATGAAGAAGGTACACGGTTTGGGCAAGCGTGAGCGTCTGTACCTCTGTCTGGCAGCGATTCTGCATGATTGTGGAAAATATATCAGTCTGGTGAATGTGGGTGAAATTTCCTATGACATTATCATGGCTACGGAAATCATCGGATTGTCCCATAAGGAACGGGAAATTGTGGCAAGTATCGTGCGTTTTAATCACAGTGATTTCAGCTACAGTGAACGGTTTGCTAACAGGAGAGCATCGGATCAGGACACCTATCTTACCGTGGCGAAGCTTACGGCTATTTTGCGTCTGGCGTCAGGACTGGACAGAAGTCACAAACAGAAATTTAAAGATCTAAAAGCTGTGCTTCGGGATAACGAGTTACATTTGAGTGCAGTAACTACAGAGGATACCACACTGGAACTCAGTTATTTTGTTTCCAAGGCAGATTTTTTCCGGGAAGTATTTAGTATAACGCCTGTTATGAAACAGCGTAAAAAGTTTTAATAAATGAGTAAAATTAGGGGAGAGTGCCATATGAAAGAGAATAATAAGGCAGCGGTTAAATCGACCAAAGTGAAATTTACGAACCCTGAATATTATACCAACAGAGAACTTAGTTGGCTTCTCTTTGATCATAGAGTTTTGGCGGAGGCAAGGGATAAAAATATCCCTCTCTTTGAGAGGCTAAAATTTTTGAGCATAACAGCATCCAATTTGGATGAGTTCTTTATGGTGCGTGTGGCATCTTTAAAGGACATGGTAAATGCAGGCTATGACAAAAAGGATATTGCAGGCATGACTCCCATGCAGCAGTTGGAGGCACTCAGCAGTGCCATTCATGAGTTGGTGGAGTTGCAGTATTCCACCTACAATCGCTCTCTGGCTCCTGCTCTGGTTCAGAATGGGCTCACCATAATTAAGAGCCACGAGCAACTGACCAAGGAGGAAGGTATTTTTATTGACAAGTATTTTGAGGAGAATGTGTATCCGGTACTGACTCCCATGGCGGTGGATTCCTCCAGACCGTTTCCTTTAATTCGCAACAAAACGCTGAATATCGGTGCCATGGTGCGAGGCAAGGGCAGTGATAAGGAGCTGGAGTTTGCCATGGTACAGGTGCCCGGTGTGCTTAATCGTATTGTGGAGCTGCCCAAGCGTGACAATAAACGTCGGGTGATATTTTTGGAGGAGATTATTGAGCGCAACATCCACAAGCTTTTCCTGAACTATGATATTGTCAGTGCACATCCTTTTCGCATTATGAGAAATGCAGACCTTACCATAGAGGAGGATGAGGCGGCTGATTTGCTCAAAGAAATTGAAAAACAGATTAAGAAGCGTCAGTGGGGCGAGGCTATCCGCTTGGAGGTGGAGGCCGGAACGGACAAACGACTTTTAAAGTTCCTCAAAAAGGAGCTTTCTATCGAAGACGAGAACATATATACCATTGATGGTCCCTTGGATTTGACCGTGCTTATGAAGCTTTATGGCTTGGATGGATTTGAACACTTGAAGGAACCCAAGCATGAACCTCAGCCGGTACCGCAGCTTCCGGCGGGCTGCAATCTGTTTGATGAAATACGCAAGGGAGACATTCTGTTACATCACCCCTATCAGACCTTTACCCCGGTGGTAGATTTTATTCGTCAGGCAGCCGTGGATCCACAGGTTTTGGCGATTAAGCAGACTCTGTACCGCGTCAGCGGCAATTCACCCATTATTGCGGCACTGGCACAGGCAGCAGAGAACGGCAAGCAGGTCTCTGTTCTGGTGGAGTTAAAGGCTCGTTTTGATGAGGAAAATAACATTGTCTGGGCGAGAAAATTAGAGAAGGCAGGCTGTCATGTAATCTATGGTCTGGTGGGATTAAAGACGCACTCCAAGATTACCCTTGTAGTGCGCAGGGAGGAAGAAGGCATTCGCCGCTATGTACATCTGGGCACAGGCAACTACAATGATGCCACCGCCAAGCTTTATACAGATATGGGACTTTTGACCTGTTCAGAGCCTATTGGAGAGGATGCAACGGCTGTATTTAACATGCTTTCCGGTTATTCAGAGCCATTGTTTTGGAATAGATTATCACTTGCGCCTCTGTGGCTTAAGGATAAATTTTTATATTTGATTAAGAGGGAGCAAAAATATGCGCAGGAGGGACATTCAGCCCGGATTATTGCCAAGATGAACTCCCTCTGTGACAGGGATATCATTGCCGCACTTTACGAAGCATCGGCTGCAGGAGTAAAAATTGACTTGATTGTCCGTGGAATTTGTTGTCTTAAGACAGGAATCCCCGGTGTCAGTGAGAATATTACCGTCCGCTCCATTGTGGGAAACTTTTTGGAACACAGTCGTATTTTTTACTTTGACAATGATGAGCATCCTGAAATTTATTGCGGAAGTGCAGACTGGATGCCCAGAAATCTGGAGCGTAGAGTGGAGATTTTGTTTCCCATAGAGGAGCCTGCTTTGAAGGAAGAGCTTTTGCATATTTTGAATGTACAGTTGGCAGATACGGTAAAGGCTTCTGTTTTGCAGCCTGACGGCTCCTATGCGAAGGTGAACAGAAGGGGGCGCAAGGCTGTCTGCGCTCAGGAGCAGTTTGTCAAAGAGGCCAAGGAACGTGCCAAGGCGGCAGATGTGGAGAGCGGAGCAGGTAAGAGGACATTTACACCTGCGGAGCATCACGACTGATGGCAGGAGTTATAATTGCACGAGGAAGGAATTTTAGATATGAAGATTATTCTTGCATCGGCATCTCCCCGAAGGAAGGAGTTGCTTACGCAGATAGGGATTCCCTTTGAGATACGGGTAAGTGAGGTGGAGGAAAAGGTAACCACTACTGTGCCCGCAGAGGTGGTACAGCAGTTGTCCGGACAGAAGGCGGAGGCTGTCCTTGCCGTCTGTGAAGAGGAGGAAGCGGTGGTAATCGGCGCAGACACCATTGTAGCTTGTGACGGAAAGATTTTAGGGAAGCCCAAGGATGCAGAGGATGCTGTACGGATGCTGCGTATGTTGTCCGGAAGAAGTCATGAAGTATACACAGGAGTGACTTTGGTATATAAAGGGGAAAGACGGGAAAGTTATACTTTTTATGAGGCTACCACAGTACACTTTGCGGTTATGAGTGATGCAGAGATTCAGACCTATGTGGATACCCGTGATCCATTAGATAAGGCAGGGGCGTATGGAATACAGGGCTTTTGTGCCCGCTATATCACGGGGATTGAGGGAGACTACAATAATGTGGTTGGGCTGCCTGTATGCAGAGTTTATCAGGAATTAAAAAGATTTGGAGGAGTTGTCTGATGGCAGCAGATAAAAAGACACAGGCTGCGGAAGCAGTGGCAAAGCGTGCAGTTATTTTTGATTTGGATGGAACGGTTTCTGATTCTATTCACAGTATCAAATATTGTACGGACAGAGTATTGGCACCCTTGGGATTTGGCCCTTTTTCTGAGGAAGAATATATGTATTTTGTAGGGGATGGTGCGGCAAATCTGATCCGTCGGGCACTGGCTGCAAGCGGAGACACGGAAGGGGTGCATTTTGAGAAAGTTTTTGCACACTATAAGGAATTGTTCGCAGTGGACTGTATGTATGAGGTAAAGCCCTATGAAGGAATTGTAGAACTGTTAAATGCTTTAAAGGAGCGGGGCGTGAAGCTGGCTGTGCTGTCCAATAAGCCTCAGGCAGAGACCATTCGGGTAATTGAATATCTGTTTGGCAAAGATGCGTTTGATGCGCTTCACGGACAAATTGAGGGAGTCCCCATAAAGCCTGACCCGGCAGGAGCTTTCCGAGTGATGGAACAGCTTGCCGTAAAGCCGGAGGAGGTTTTGTATCTTGGTGATACTGCCACAGATATGAAGACCGGAAAGGGTGCTGGCTTATTTACGATTGGAGCGTTGTGGGGGTTCCGCAAGAGAGAGGAACTGGAGGAGAACCACGCAGATGCTATCATTGGGCATCCTTTGGAGCTGTTAAATTATTTATAGTTAAGAACAAGGAGGATTTTGTATGCAGGCGTTTGATGATGCGGTACTAAAATGTTTTTTGGAGAATCAGGAGCAGTTGTTTCCCCAGTCCGTAGCTGACACTTTGGAGGAGGCTGAGGATTTCCTTGAGGAATGTATGGCAGTTGTAGTCAATTCCGTGGACGAGGTCATTGAATTTTTTGACGAGGAAGGTATTGATATGGACGGAGCCGTGGGAGAGGAAATCTTGGAGGCTGATGAAGTCTTTGATGTAGGTGACGGAAGATATCTGATTGTGGAAGGATAAATAAAGCTATAGAAATAAAATCCAAAGGCTTAGACCAACAAACTAACCAGAATGTGACGGTCTGAGCCTTTTCTTTATCAAAACGTCTTTGAAGTATCTGAAAAAATAGAAACATTGCTTGACACTTTAGAATACCTATATTACAATTACTTTATCTAAAGGTTTCATATAAGCAAATCTTTTTCTGAGGCAATTCAGCCGTCTTTCACTGAGAAACGAGTAAAAATGGATATTGTAAGGTGGAGGACTATCGGTCTCCGCCGGAGAGGAGAAGGTATGGGAAAATGTGATGTTGCTGTATGTAATTATCTGTCAGACAATGACAGATTTGCAGAATTAGTTAATGCGTCAGAGTTTGGTGGAAAACAGGTGCTTCGAGGAGATATGTTGGAAACAGATGATGGTCGATATGCAAATTTGCGTCCAAAACAGAAACAAAATGAAGCAAAATTGCAAGCAGAACAACGTTTCAGAGATATCAAAAAGCGCACCAAAAATGGAGAATGGTTGGTAATCACTGCTATCGAGAATCAGGAAAATATTGATTTTACAATGCCTCTGCGTATTATGGAATATGACTGTTTGGAATATAACAGTCAGGTGCGTAAAATAAAGTCGGATAAGGCGAAGAAATTACGGGATAAAGGTAAGAAGCCCTGTAAATGGAATACGGCGTTAGATAAAGAGGATAGACTTTATCCGGTACATACAATTTGTTTTTATCATGGTACGGAGAGGTGGAACGGCCCCCGCAGTTTAAAAGATATGATGGATTTTGATAATGCCCCGCCGGAGTGGGAGGCCTTGTTTCATGACTATGGAATGAGTTTGTTTTGCGCAGGAGAAGTAGAGGATTTATCGGGCTTTAAAACCGGGCTAAAGCAGTTTTTGGAAGTATTACCACTAAGAAACAATAAGGACAAGTTGGACGAGTTGTGGAGTATGGAGGCTTATAGGCATCTGGATAGAGATACCGCAGAGATAATAGCGATTATAACGGATAATGACAGGGTGTTGGAGCGGTTGGATGAATATGAATTGAAGGGAGAATATAATATGTGTAAGGCAATGGACGAGTTGAAAGAAGACTGGATGACAAAGGGGATAGAATGTGGAATAGAGCAAGGAATAGAGCAAGCTATTTTGGATGCCATCCGCAATCTGATGCAAACCATGCAATTTACGGTTGAGCAGGCAATGGATGCTTTGTTGGTGCCGAAGGAAGACAGAAAACGATATTTGGCAAAATTGTAAGTTGCAATGAAGTGCAATATAGGAGGTATGGCCAATTTGAAGTATAGAACTTCGATAATAATCAGTATTATCAGCATTATTTTACTGGTATGTTGTCTAGTGGAGAATGGTATTCTGGTGGAAGAAATAGAATCAGACAATGTTCCGATACAGGAAAATATAAAACAAACTATGTCTGTGGAGGACGCTGCTTCGCAAACAGAAGCCTATCCATCAGAAGAGGAGTCGAGTGAAGCTGTTCAAGTGGAGGAAACGGAGCAGATTTTTATATTGTTGGAGGGGATGACTTTGGAGAGCAGATTTGCTGTGCCCGAGGGATATGAGAGAATCCCGGCTGAGGATGGCAGTCTGACCGTATTTCTTCGCAGTTATGAGTTAAAACCGCACGGTTCGCCGGTACTTCTTTATGATGGCAGAGAAAAGTACAATCAAAGCGCCCATGCGGCAGTGTTCACCCTGCCCATGGAAGAGGTAGATTTACAGCAGTGTGCCGATTCCATTATGCGGGTTTATGCAGAATATTACTGGCATTCAGGTCAGTTTGAAAAAATCGGCTTTCACTTTACAAATGGATTTTGGTGCGACTATGTCACATGGCGGGATGGATATCGGGTTCACGTAAACGGTAATAACGTTAGTTGGAGTAAAGATGCGTCCTTTGACGATTCCTATGAATGTTTCACAAAGTATTTGCGTATGGTGTTTAACTACGCAGGAACCCTTTCCATGGATTCTTTGGAGGCAGAAACGATTCCCCTTTCTGAGATGGAAGCAGGCGACGTCATTTTGACAGGCGGAAGTCCCGGACATGTGGTAATGGTGGCAGATGTCTGCGTAAATGAAGCGGGAGAGAAGGCCTTTCTGTTAGCCCAAGGCTATATGCCTGCCCAAGAATTTCATGTGCTTAACAATCCACTACACGAGCAGGACCCCTGGTACTATTCCAAGGAAATGACTTTCCCTTTAAATACAGCAGAATATATCTTTGACGATGCTGATATGATAAAACGACTGAACTATTAATTTATCAAATCCCGATTTGCTTATTTGTAATCGATGGGATTGTAGATACCCTCCAAATGCAAATAAATAAATCGGAATTTGTTTTAAGTAACAGTTTAGGTAAAGTATTTGTCCAGTATCTCTAAAAGGCCGTCCTCGTTATTGGTTTTGGTTGTTACGACCTGTGCCGCAGCTTTGACGGCATCAGTGGCATTCGCCATGGCAATTCCTGTGCCGGCAGCTTCTAACATAGACAAATCATTTTCCGCATCTCCCGACGCAAAGGTGTGGGAGAGGGGCGCATGCAGATGGTCTGCAATAAAGCGCAGGGCATTACCTTTACCCGCTTCGGCAGGCAGAATCTCCAGATACTGGTCATTGGAGAAAATCATTTGTATCCTGTTGCCGCAGTAGTCCAACAGGCTTTCGCGGAAGTCCTCCAATACGGAACGGTCTGTCAGGTGAATGGATTGCAGTTTAAAGCAACCCTCCGGAAGATAGGCAGCAATATCCTCCACACAAATTAAGGGCAAGTGAATGCGGTTTGTGTAGAATTCCAGTTCTGCATTCATGCCATGGCAGACGATTTCTCTTGCTGTATAGCCGTGAATGTGCAATCCACGAGCTTCGGCTTTGGCTATAATATAAGCAATATCTTCCTGACAAATGCGGCATTCCAAGAGATTGATATCCTTGTCGCAGTCATAGACCAGTGCACCGTTGTTGGAGAGAATCAACATATTGGGATAGTTGATTTGTTCTTTTTCTCGGACTTCCAGAATGCTAGGCAGCGGTCTTCCTGAGGAGAGTATCAGGTGGTGTCCGGCAGCAGTCATCTTATCTAAAGCAGCCCGCATATCAGAGCTTATCGTACAATCTTTTCTAAGTAAAGTACCGTCCATATCTGTAAATAACAGGTTTTTGCGGGTGGCGCGGATGTCATCCAGTACCGAATCATGCACATATAATTGTCCATAACCCACACCCAAATCTAAATCGGGCTTATTGCTTCCGTGAAAATCAGAACCACCGCTGATGAGCAGATTGTATTTGGAAGCAAGGGAACGAATTTGTCGTTCGTCTGCAGCAGTATAGGTGCTGTAAATGGCTTCAATGCCCATAAGACCGGCGTCCTTTAATTCCCTCACAACTGCATCCAACCGGGCGGAACCCATACCGTAGAGAATAGGATGTGCCAGCACAGGTACACCGTCTGCCTGCAAAATCAACTCCACTGCTTGAGCAGGCGTGACCTTTTCTCTGGGAATGTAATAGGGGCAATGGTCGCCAATGTAGCGGTCAAAGGCTTCCTTCATACTCTTGATATAGCCGTGGTTCAACATATATTTGGCGTAATGAGCACGGGTAATTACAGAGCCGGGAAATTCTTCCTGCAAAGCATCATAGGTAATATCCATTCCTGCTTCCTGTAAAAGTTTACATATCTTTTCATTACGTAAATCTCTGGATTCTATGAATTGTATTAAATACTCACAAAACGCAGGATGAGTGTAGTCAATAAAAAGTCCTACTATATGGATGTCCTTGCCTTCATATTCACTGGAAAGCTCAATGCCCGGTACAATCTCCGGTACATTTTCTGCCAGTTCGAGGTTCCCAGCAGTTATATAGTCTGCCCGCAGTTTGGCGGCATAAGAAACAGCCTCCTCCAAACCGTCCACGGTGTCATGGTCGGTCAGGGCGAAGGCCTTCAAATTTTTTTCTATTGCGTAATCCACAAGCTCCGTGGGACTATAGGTCCCATCAGAGCGGGTGGAATGAACATGCAAATCAATCATGATTAATCCTCATCATCCTCTTTGTTGGCAGTAAATACAGTACGTTTTCTAGCCATTTCGTCACTTGCAAGGTACTCATCGTAAGTGGTAATCTTGTCGATGATGCTGCCGTTTGGAAGAATCTCGATAATACGGTTGGCAGTGGTCTGTACAAACTGATGGTCATGACAGGAGAACAGTGCCACACCGGGGAACTTGATCAAACCATTGTTCAGTGTGGTGATGGACTCCATATCCAGATGGTTGGTGGGCTCATCCAGAACCAGACAGTTTGCTCCGCTAATCATCATCTTGGACAAAAGACAACGAACCTTCTCACCACCGGAGAGAACCTTTACCTTCTTAACGCCATCCTCGCCTGCGAAGAGCATACGTCCAAGGAAACCACGTACATAGGTTACATCCTTGACAGGAGAGTAACCGGTAAGCCAGTCTACAATGGTCATGTCATTATCGAATTCCTCTGTGTTATCCTTGGGGAAGTAAGCCTGAGAAGTAGTAACACCCCACTTATAGCTTCCCTCATCGGGCTCCATCTCGCCTGTGAGAATCTGGAAAAGAGTAGTCTTTGCAATTTCGTTGCTTCCAACGAATGCAATCTTGTCATCATGTCCCATTACAAAGGATACATCATCCAGAACCTTCTCACCGTTGATGGTTTTGGAAAGATGCTCCACTGCCAGAACTTCGTTACCGATTTCACGATCCGGTCTAAAGTCGATATAAGGATATTTTCTGGAGGAAGGTCTGATATCATCCAGTTCAATCTTCTCCAAAGCACGCTTTCTGGAGGTTGCCTGCTTGGACTTGGAAGCGTTAGCGGAGAAGCGGGAGATAAACTCCTGCAATTCCTTAATCTTTTCTTCCTTCTTCTTGTTGGCTTCCTTCATCTGCTTAATCAGAAGCTGGCTGGACTCGTACCAGAAGTCATAGTTACCGGCATAGAGCTGAATCTTGCCGTAGTCAATATCTGCAATATGGGTGCAGACTTTATTCAGGAAATAACGGTCGTGGCTGACCACGATAACAGTATTTTCAAAATCAATGAGGAAGTCCTCAAGCCATGCGATAGCGTCCAGATCAAGATGGTTGGTAGGCTCGTCCAAAAGCAGGATGTCGGGATTGCCGAACAATGCCTTTGCAAGCAGAACCTTTACCTTGATAGGGCTTTCCAAATCCTTCATGGTGGCATAGTGGTACTCGGTGTCGATGCCCAGACCGTTTAAGAGCATAGCTGCGTTGGACTCAGCCTCCCAACCGTCCATTTCAGCAAATTCAGCCTCCAATTCACTTGCACGGATACCGTCCTCATCAGAGAAATCCTCCTTGGCATAAATGGCATCCTTTTCCTTCATAATCTGGAACAGACGCTCGTTACCCATGATGACGGTGTCCATAACTACACAATCATCATATTTGAAGTGATCCTGCTCCAGTACGGACAGACGCTGACCGGGAGTGATAACCACGTCACCGTTTGTGGTGTCCAGTTTGCCGGAGAGAATTTTGAGAAAGGTGGACTTGCCGGCACCGTTTGCACCGATAAGACCATAACAGTTTCCTTCCGTGAATTTGATATTTACATCCTCAAATAATGCTTTTTTGCCGATTCGTAAGGTTACATTGTTTGCACTAATCATTGTTCTAAATCCTTTACTTTACTCTTTCTATATATATGTGTTTTAACGCTACTCTACCTATTATACATAAAACACAGGCTTTTTCAAGAAAAATCGTCACTGTACAGGTATTGGACTTGCCCCAAGGGTAAAATAAGTCTATAATGGGGGCGGAGGAATTATTATGGAACATGTGGATAAAACAGTAAAGTCTAAGCGGAATAATAAAATAGAAACCTTCTTTTGGCATGGGTTGCCCATTGTTGCCCTGATTATTTGGGGAGCATTATGCGTTACCGATCAGCTTTGGTATGATGAGGCTTTTTCGGCAGGACTGGTAATGAAACCATGGAAAGAGTTGATTTTTATTACGGCAGTGGACGACCATTCGCCCTTTTACTATGTGGCACTGAAATTATTTTATCATCTCACAGGTGGCGGAACTCACTTTTGGACGTTAAAAGCATTTTCGTTATTGTTTATGATAGGCTATATATTTTTGGGGAAATACTATGTAAGCAAATTGTTTGGTCGCAGGGTGTCTGTGTGGTTTATGACTTTTTCTGTGATTGCCCCCATTATGAGTGTGCAGGCCGGGAATGTGCGCATGTATTCCATGGCCTTGTTTTTCCTGACCTTTACCGGACTTTTGGCCTATGATATCTACAAAACTTCCGAGGAGGAGAATAAGAGGGGGAAAAAGTGGTTGCTATTTACCCTTGCTACGATATGTGTGGTATATTGCCACAGCTTTGCAGTGATTCAGGCGGTATGGTTATATCTGCTTTTCATGGCGGCGTTAATTAAGAGCCGACAATTTGACAAGTTAAAGAAGTTTTTTATCAGTGGAATTGTGGTATCCGTGGTGTTTTCCCCATGGTTGCTTGTAACATTGAAGCAGTTGCAGCTTCGCATGCTGTATGACACAGGTTCTGCCACAGAATTGGCAAAGGTTAGCGCGCTCTGGGATTATTGCAGGGAGTGGTTTTCTGCTATAGAGACTCCCATAGACTTAGTGGCGGTTTTGGGGTTAATCGTATGCGTACTTTTGAGCATGTGTGCATTGGGTTGGATGAGGAGAGAACAAAACTATGCACCCGCCTTGGGGGCTGCGGCCTTTGTGCTTACCTCCCTTACCGGATTTGTGATTTCCGTGTTTATCAACAATTGTTTCATGGGAAGATATGCTTTTCCGGGCTTTGGATTTATTGTGCTTATGATGGCTGTGGGTATGAGTAATATAAGGTTTTCAGGCGTCAGATGGGGGATTCTTGCAGTGGCATTGGGCTGCTTTGTGGTACAGTATGGTTCAGAGCTTGCGTTGGAATATGATGGTGGTTTGCAGGAGTACGAGACTTTTTGGGCGGAACAGGTGGGAGAGGGAGATGTGTTTATTGCGCCCACAGGACATGCAGTTTTTCCCAGTGTCTATTACCCGGAGACTACCTATTATCTCTATGGATATGTGCCTGTGGATTTGTCTTTTCCTAATCTGAATGAATGCTATGATTTAGGACAGCTTGTACGGGACAATTCTGCCGTCTGGTATCTCTGTTTTGCTGGAGACAGCCCGGCAGACGTGGAGGAAGGTTTGCAATTTGAGGAGGCGGCAAGCTTCCGTTATATGTATTATGATTTTGTGATTTACAAGATGTTGGAATAAAAGAATTCGAAGGATGTCAACAATGCTTTATATTTTATTAATTTCTGTTGCAGCAGTTTTATTTTTGTTTTTTTTATACCTGTTTATGATTGCACCCCGCATGTTGGGCAGACCGGACATGCGTCCCTTTTATAATTACTATTACGCGCACAGAGGCTTGCATGACAATGCTACTGATGCGCCGGAGAACACCATGGCGGCCTTTCGAAAGGCCTTGGCGGCAGGCTATGGAATGGAGCTTGATATTCAGTTAACCAAGGATAATATCCCTGTGGTATTTCACGACTATACTTTGGAGCGTATGTGTGGAAAGGTCGGCAAGGTTAGGGATTTTACGTTTGAGGAACTACAGCAGTTTCCCGTAGGACGTTCCCGGGAACGCATTCCCAAATTTGAAGAAGTACTGAATCTGGTGGACGGCAGAGCACCACTGATTGTGGAATTTAAAATGGAATCAACGGATTTATCTCTGTGTCCTATTGCGGACAAGCTTTTGTCAAAGTACAAAGGTCTTTATTGTATGGAGTCTTTTAATCCGTTGGGGCTTCTGTGGTATCGCAGACATCGTAAAAATGTGGTGAGAGGACTACTTTCCACTGCATTTTTGCGAGAAAAGGAATACAATGGCTTGCTGTATTATTTTTTGCAGAATCTGTTGTTTAATTTTATGGCACGTCCCGATTTCATAGCCTACAACCATCAATATGCCGATGTATGGTCCCGCAGGATTTGCTGTAAGTGGTTGGGAGCAGTGTCAGTGGGGTGGACTATCAAAAGTAAATCGGAACTGGAGCGGGCAAGAAGGTTTTTTGACTGGTATATTTTTGAAGGATTTATGATATAGAAAACGAAAGGGACTTGGTGTAGCAGCCGGGTCTTTTTTTGTGCATTTTTCACGAAAAGCCAACTTTGATAAAAAAATATCAAATAGTGCTTGATATTTTTTTCACACATTGGTATAATACGAATTGTGAGTAGTAAAATATAAGAGATGCTCAAGTTTTATCAGGTACTTATTTTGGTTACTTATTTATTTTCTTAATATTTTATGAGGAAAGAAGGAGAAAAGAAGTATGAAGAAATGGGTGTATTTGTTTACTGAAGGCAATGCAGACATGAGAAATCTGCTCGGTGGTAAGGGTGCAAACCTGGCTGAGATGACCAATATCGGTCTTCCTGTTCCCCAGGGCTTTACCATCACAACTGAGGCTTGTACCCAGTATTATGAGGACGGTCGCGAGATTAACGATGAGATTCAGGGTCAGATTAACGAGTATATCGTTAAGATGGAAGAGATTACCGGCAAGAAGTTCGGTGATTTGGAGAATCCCCTGCTTGTATCTGTTCGTTCCGGCGCACGAGCTTCCATGCCCGGTATGATGGACACCATTTTGAACCTTGGTTTGAATGAGAATGTAGTAAATGTTATCGCTGAGAAGTCCGGTAATCCTCGTTGGGCTTGGGACTGCTACAGAAGATTTATCCAGATGTACTCCGACGTTGTTATGGAGGTTGGTAAGAAGTACTTTGAGCAGCTTATCGACGAGATGAAGGAGAAGAAGGGTGTTACACAGGATGTAGACCTGACTGCGGATGATTTGAAGGAACTGGCAACCCAGTTCAAGGCTGAGTACAAGGCTAAGATTGGTGCGGATTTCCCTGATGATCCCAAGGAACAGCTCATGGGTGCCATCAAGGCGGTATTCCGTTCTTGGGATAATCCTCGTGCAAACGTATATCGTCGTGACAACGATATCCCTTATTCTTGGGGTACCGCTGTAAATGTACAGTCCATGGCATTCGGTAACATGGGTGATGACTGTGGTACCGGTGTTGCATTTACCCGTGATCCGGCAACCGGCGCAAAAGGTCTGTTCGGTGAGTTCCTTACCAATGCACAGGGTGAGGACGTTGTAGCAGGTGTTCGTACACCTATGAAGATTGCTGAGATGGCTAATAAGTTCCCCGAGGCATTTGCACAGTTTGAGGATGTGTGCAAGACTCTGGAGAACCATTACAGAGATATGCAGGATATGGAGTTTACCGTAGAGCACGGCAAACTTTACATGCTGCAGACCAGAAATGGTAAGAGAACCGCACAGGCAGCGTTAAAGATTGCGTGTGATTTGGTAGATGAGGGCATGAGAACAGAGGAAGAGGCAGTTGCAATGATTGACCCTCGTAACCTTGATACTCTTCTTCATCCCCAGTTTGATGCGGCTGCACTTAAGGCTGCAACTCCCATGGGTAAGGGCTTAGGTGCATCTCCCGGTGCTGCATGCGGTAAGGCCGTATTTACCGCGGAGGATGCAGTTGCTTGGGCTGAGAGAGGTGAGAGAGTGGTTCTGGTTCGTCTGGAGACCTCTCCTGAGGATATCACCGGTATGAAGGCTGCTCAGGGTATTTTGACTGTTCGTGGCGGTATGACCTCTCACGCAGCAGTAGTTGCTCGTGGTATGGGTACCTGCTGTGTATCCGGTTGTGGCGATATCGCTATGGATGAAGAAAACAAGAAGTTCACCTTGGGTGGCAAGGAGTTCCACGAGGGTGACTGGATTTCCCTTGACGGTACCACCGGTAACATCTATGATGGTGAGATTAAGACTGTTGACGCTACCATCGCAGGTGAGTTTGGTCGTGTAATGGCATGGGCAGATAAGTTTAGAAAGTTGAAAGTTCGTACCAATGCAGATACTCCTGCTGACGCGAAGAAGGCTCGTGAGCTTGGTGCTGAGGGTATTGGTCTTTGCCGTACTGAGCATATGTTCTTCGAGGAGGACAGAATTGCAGCATTCCGTGAGATGATTTGTTCTGATACTGTAGAGGAGAGAGAAGCAGCACTTGAGAAGATTTTGCCTTATCAGCAGAGCGACTTCAAGCAGCTTTATGAGGCTCTCGAGGGCAACCCTGTAACCATCCGTTTCCTGGATCCCCCTCTTCACGAGTTTGTTCCCACCGAGGAAGCAGACATTGAGAAGTTGGCTAAGGCACAGGGCAAGTCTGTGGAGACCATCAAGAACATTATTACCTCTCTGCATGAATTTAACCCTATGATGGGTCACAGAGGATGCCGTCTGGCGGTTACCTATCCTGAGATTGCCAAGATGCAGACCAAGGCTGTTATTCGTGCAGCTATCGAGGTACAGAAGGCACATGCTGACTGGACTGTAAAACCTGAAATTATGATTCCTTTGACTTGCGAAGTGAAGGAGTACAAATATGTGAAGAAGATTGTAGTTGAGACCGCTGATGCAGAAATCGCAGCAGCAGGCATCGACCTTAAGTACGAAGTAGGTACCATGATTGAGATTCCCAGAGCATGTCTCACCGCTGATGAGATTGCTGCAGAGGCAGACTTCTACTGCTTCGGTACCAACGACCTGACCCAGATGACCTTCGGCTTCTCCCGTGATGACGCAGGTAAGTTCCTGGATGCGTACTATGACACCAAGATTTTTGAGAATGATCCTTTTGCAAAACTGGATCAGACCGGTGTTGGTAAGCTCATGGATATGACCATCAAGCTTGGTAAGCCCGTGAACCCCAAACTCCATATCGGTATCTGCGGCGAGCACGGCGGTGATCCTTCATCTGTTGAGTTCTGCCACAAGATTGGTCTGGACTATGTATCCTGCTCACCTTTCCGCGTGCCTATTGCGAGACTGGCAGCAGCACAGGCAGCTATCGCCAATGGAGGAAAGTAGAAGATAACCGCAAATACATGTATTTCACAACATTCGTGATTACGAGGGAAGATGTGAACGAGTATATGTCACACCACCCGGAGTATACTAAAGCGAATAGGTTTAAAGATATTATTTGCAAAATCTATATATAACTCTTGAAAAGGAAGCCCATAAAGCTTCCTTTTCTTAATTCCAGAGTTCTCTATTAAGGATTAAATCCCTTTTGAAACTAAAAAGGATTTAGTCCTTTTTTAGTATATAAAAATAATATCACGGAGGTAGTGAAATGGAACAAAACACAGCGTTAGGTGCAATAGCCGAGAAGGAAGGCAAAATTATTTTTATTAGCGATGCACATGAGAAATTCTACTATGAGAAGTTGAAAGAGGTTAGGTATCAGGATGTGTACCACAAGGCACTTTGTTATTGTCTTGGTATCTGCAATGACACAAGGGAAAATGCGTACAGAATTTACGATTTTAAAACCGGAAATGTAAAGACAGAGTGCTTGCATGAAGGCTGGCAGACCAGCGGAAGTCAGAGAGTGGTGCGAATGGTATTTAATTTGTACTGCAATGGTACATCAAGCGTGTACGACTATGATGATGCAGAAGAACAGCTATCAGAGTGCAAGTTGTATAGCGTGGAAGATTTGTTTTGCTGTGGTTATGCACTGTTTTTCTGGCAGGCAATACAAATCCGCTATCCGGAATACACCAAGGACAATCGCAAGCTGTATGCCTTATTAGGAGGATTGGATTGATGTTGAAAATCAGATTGATGGGAACGAAGAACGATATTAAGTGGTTTGGGAAGATTTTGCAGAGAAATTCCAAAGTTGAAGTGACAGAGTTTTCCGATTTGTACCCAAACAAGGGAACCAAGAAATATCATAGAGCTTATGTAGAAGTAAAAAAGAGTAATGTAAAAGAACAGTAGAAGAAAAGGAGAATTATCATGTGTAGAGTAATAGCAATCGCAAATCAGAAGGGTGGAGTTGGTAAGACCACCACAACAAGTAATTTAGGAATAGGACTTGCAAAGCAGGGTAAAAG
>JAZQMG010000081.1:0-24822 GCA_045543175.1 Acetatifactor sp.
GATGCTTCGGCTACTATATTAGAAACCATAGAAGAAGCAATAGCATTTGAAAAGAAAACCGATGCACCGGTGTGTCTGGTTTCGCAAACGACATTTAACTACAAGAAATTTCAAGATATAGTTGAAATTTTTGAAAAAAAAGGTTACAATGGTAATATCGTGAATACTATCTGCAATGCGACAGAGGAACGTCAGCGTTCTGCACAGGCTCTTGCAGCGGAGGCGGGTGTGATGATCGTCATTGGGGGAAAGCACAGTTCCAACTCCCGGAAACTGTACGAAATCTGTAGCAGAGAGTGTGCACACACCTATTTCATACAGACACTGGATGACTTGCATTTAGAGCTACCTAAATCTGTTCGACTAGTGGGTATTACTGCGGGGGCTTCCACCCCAAATAATCTAATTGAGGAGGTTCAAAATTATGTCAGAATTAACTTTTGAACAAATGTTGGAAGAATCTTTAAAGACAATACATGCAGGAGAGGTAGTCGAAGGTACAGTTATCGATGTGAAGCCGGATATGATTATCCTGAACATCGGTTACAAGTCAGACGGTATACTGACCAAGAATGAGTACACCAATGACTCCAATGTAGATTTGACTACAGTTGCCAAGGTTGGCGACACCATGGAAGTCAAGGTTCTGAAAGTAAATGACGGTGAGGGTCAGGTTCTCTTGACCTACAAGCGTCTGGCTGCTGACAGAGGCAGCAAGAGAATTGAGGAGGCCTTCAACAATAAGGAGGTTCTCACCGCACCTGTTGCTCAGGTTTTGGATGGCGGACTTAGCGTAATCGTGGAGGAAGTTAGAATCTTCATCCCCGCAAGCCTTGTATCCGACACCTATGAGAAGGATTTGACCAAGTATGCAGGTCAGGAGATTGAATTCGTTATCAGCGAGTACAATCCTAAGAGAAGAAGATATATCGGCGATCGCAGACAGCTTGTAGCGGCTAAGAAGGCAGAGCTTCAGAAGGAGCTTTTTGCTAAGATTAAAGAAGGCGATATCGTTGAGGGTACTGTTAAGAATGTGACCGATTTCGGTGCGTTCATTGATTTGGGCGGCGCAGACGGACTGCTTCACATCTCTGAGATGAGTTGGGGCAGAGTTGAGCATCCCAAGAAGGTGTTCAAGGTTGGTGATACCCTGAATGTCCTGATTAAGGAGATTAACGGCAGCAAGATAGCACTTTCTTTGAAGTTTGATGATGCAAATCCTTGGAAGGATGCTGCAAGCAAGTATGCTGTTGGTAATGTTGTAACCGGTAAGGTTGCAAGAATGACTGACTTTGGTGCATTTGTTGAGTTGGAGGCAGGTGTTGATGCTCTGCTTCATGTTTCTCAGATTGCGAAGGAGCATATTGAGAAGCCTTCAGATGTTCTGAATGTTGGTGATGAAGTGACTGCAAAGGTTGTTGACTTCAACGAGGATGACAGAAAGATTTCCTTGAGCATTAAGGCTACTTTTGCTCCCGATCCTGCTGAGGCAGTTGCAGAGGAAGAGTCTGATGCAGATGTTGTATCTGTTGACATCGATGCAGTGATTGCGGCTGAAGAGGAGTAATCTTAAGGCTTGCCATAAACTAAATGTTAGGTGGTGCAACCATGGCATATGATTATGAGTATTTCAAACGTGAAATTCTGTCCATGACGCAGATCGATTTGAATTGCTACAAAGAACGTCAGATGAAGCGGCGAATTGACTCGTTAATTGCAAAGCACAGCATCCAGGGTTATGACCAGTATGTGAAGGTGTTGAAGGATGATAAAGACTACTTTGAAGAATTTATCAATTTTATCACCATCAATGTCTCTGAATTTTATCGTAATCCGGAGCAGTGGAGAACCTTGGATACAGAAGTATTTCCTGATCTGATTAAGCGGTTCGGCAAGAATCTGAGGATTTGGAGTGCAGCGTGTTCTACAGGCGATGAACCTTATTCCCTTGTAATGGCGTTGTCCAAGCATCTTCCACTTAATCAGATTAAGATTATTGCAACAGACTTGGATAAGCAGGTAATTGCAAAGGCTAAGGTAGGTCTCTATAACGAGAAGAGTATCATAGCCGTGCCCAGTGATTTGAAGGCGAAATACTTTACAAAAGTGGGTCCTTCCTTCAAGATAGCTGATGAGATTAAAGAGAGAGTGGAATTCAGAGAACACAATTTGCTGAAAGACCAGTATTTGACGGATTGTCATTTGATTGTGTGCCGCAATGTGCTGATTTATTTTACGGAGGAGGCAAGAGATGAAGTCTTCCGTAAGTTCAATAAGTCACTGTGTTCTGGCGGTACGCTGTTTATCGGCAGTACGGAGCAGATGATCAATCATAAGGAAATTGGTTATGAGAGAAGCGGTGCGTTTTTCTATACCAAACCATAGGATGAGACAAGAATGCTAAGATAAGAAAAAGGAATCGGGTAACACCGGTTCCTTTTTGAATGGCTTTTAGGACTTTAGCATATCTTGCTGCACGTTTATCTTCCATAATGTGCTAAAATTGCACTTGCGGAATGGTATAATTTGTAATACAATCAATACTGAGCGTAAAATATAAGGCATAGGGTGTTGGAGAACCTGATGTGTTATATGAAACCACAACCAAAATAATAAAAGGGGGATATGAAAAAGTATGAAGCTCAAAAAGACAAAGCTGTTATCATTGATTATGGCAGCGGCTCTGGTATTTGAGTCCGCAGGTATGAACGTAGTTGCGGCTAACAATACCGTTCAAAATGATGCTGTAGTAAGCATCGAAGAAGTACTTGATGTAACTGCTGGTGATGTTGCGGATGTGACCATCAGTGGAACAATTGACGGTGATGAAGTTACCGAAGGTACCACCGATGGTGATGTATCTGAGGGTAATGTTCAGGCACCTGTGACAGATGTTACCGCAGGTGATGTGTCTGAGGGAGATGTGTCCGAAGGTGATGTAACTGGTGGTGATGTAGAGGAAGTTCTGTTCCCCGGTTTGCCGGAAGAGTATGTGCTTTCCGCAGAACAGCTTGCAGATAAGGCTGTTTTGGCAGAGCATGCAAGTGATATTGCAGATATCCCGGAAGCTGAAGTAGCAGATGCTTACGTGGAGGGGCAGTTGGTATATCTGACTGATAGTGAAGAGGAAGCAGAGGTTGTTGCGGCAGCATTTGGCGGTACTCTGGAGAGCTATGGCTACGGTGTAGCAGTTATTCAGTTGGCTGAGAATAGAACTGTAGTGCAGGCAGTTGCAGCGGCTGCAGATAAGTATATGAAACTTCCTGCTGTATGGCCCAATTATTACAAGTACAGCTTTGCTACCTATAACGACCCTGCATTGAAGGATTGGAATACAAACTGGCAGTGGCAGCATAAGTTTGTTGGTTCCAAGACTGCTTGGGAGAATGGTTATACCGGTAAGGGTGTTAAGCTCGGTGTTATCGATACCGGCGTATTGAATTCCCATGAGGAGTTTGGCAGCAGACTGGTAAAGCATGTAAATATGTCTTCCAGCAGTGCGGTAGCTTCTACTACTGATGTTGACGGACATGGTACTCATGTATCCGGTATTGCAGCCGCAAGTGTAAATAACAACAAGGGTGGTGCAGGTATTGCGCCCGAGGCTTCTCTCTATGTATACGGTCTCTGCGACAGCAAGGGTGGTATGTCTACTGCAGCAATGTTGCGTGCAGTGAACTTAGCTGTTACTGATAAGCTTGATGTTATAAACATGAGTTTGGGCAGCACTTACTATAGTGCAGATGAGGAGAAGGTAATTAAGGCGGCATATGATGCCGGTGTTGCTGTTTTTGTAGCAGCAGGTAATGATGGTGCAAATGTACATAATTATCCTGCTTCTTGTGACGGTGCATGTTCTATTGCTTCCTTGCAGGCAGACGGAACCAAGTCCAGCTTCTCCAATTACAATGACAAGGTTCAGTTGGCATTCCCCGGCTCTGATATTTATTCTACCAGTGCAAGCGGCAGCAGTCAGTATGAGTACATGAGTGGTACTTCCATGGCATGTCCTGTTGCTACCGGTGTAGCTGCGGTTATTTTGTCTGGTGCTGCTGACATTCCTGAGCTTAACGGTCTTACCGGTGGTGCTAAGGTTGATGCACTGTTCAAGGTAATGAAGAGCAATGTCAAGAAGAGTTCTCAAAAGGGACTTGGTGCAGGAACTACCTATCTGCCCTATGTTTGGGATTTGACTGTAAATGAGATGGATGTTGTTCCTGAGACTCCTACCTTTGATTTGCCCAATAAGACTAAAATTACTGAAAATTATTACTATTTGAAGATTACCAGTGGAACCACTGAGGGTGTTACTATCTACTACAACAGATATGGCGGAACCCCTAAGTTCAAAAATGGCGTGGTTACCAATGGTTATGTATACGATGGGGAATCTCTTAGAATCGGTGGACAGAAGAAGCAGACAGTCAGAGCCATTGCTGTCAATCATGCTACCGGTAAGGTAAGTAAGGTTGCAACTGCAACTTATACCTTTGAGCCCAATCCTTCCAGTGTAAGCGTTACCTGTGCAAACGGTACTTATAAGGCTGTTCCCGGTAGCAAGATTACCTTGAAGGCAAGTGTATCTCCTTCCCATGCTGTTTCTAAGAAGGTAGTGTGGAGTGTTACAACGAAAACAGGTGCAGCGGCTACCGGTATTACCGTGAAGAATGGTAAGGTAACCGTAGCAAAGGAAGCTGCAGCAGGAGAGTATTATATTGTTGCTACGGCAGTGGATAAGAAGGGCAATCCGTTTACCACTACTTCCGGTTCCAAGATTGAAGGGAAGTATTATTTGAAGGTTCTGGATGCATCCAAGGTTGTAAAGAAGGCGGTATTTGCCAATAAGAAGGTAAATGCTACTGTAGACAAACCCTTGAGCCTGCTCAATGATGTAACCGTAACCTATGCAGATGGTTCCACTGCTGTTGGTGCTGCTGCAGATTTGGTATGGACCAGCAGCAATACCTATGTTGCAAGAGTTGACAATGAGGGTAACATTACCGCAAGAAATCCCGGTAAGGCTACTATTAAGGCTACTGTAAATGACGGAAGCAACAAGTGTGCAACTTGTACCGTTACGGTAGTACAGTTGGCTACCGGTGGATATATTTACAAGGATATTCAGGATACTTATTATGAGGATGGCGAAGGTAAATTGGCTGCCGGCAAGAATGTGAAGATGAAAGTCAGCCTTGAGCCCTATGATGTATCCTCCAAGGCAGTAGACTGGAGCATTGCTCCTGTAAGCGGTGCTGCAGGTACCGTTAAGATTGACAAGGGTGGTAAGGTAACCGCAAGTAAGGATGCTGCAGGTGTTTATACTGTAACCGCTGCAACCAAGGATGGTTCCGGTGTGACTCTTACCTACAAGCTTACTATTGTATCAACTGCAATTACAGGAATTACCATGGATAAGACTATGAAGCTTTTTGTGGCAGATGTAGCCGGTAATAAGTCCAATGCAGTGAGATATCAGAAGTTAGCTACTACTGTTAAGGATGGTCTGGCTTCCGAAATCTTCTACTATTCCTCCAATTACAATGTGGCATATGTTGGTCAGGACGGAACGGTATATGCTAACGGAAGCGGTACTGCAACCATTTATTGTGTAGCATTGGATGGAAGTAACAAGAAGGCAACCTGTAAGGTAACCGTAGGTGTTCCTATGTCCAGTATGACCATCGTGCCTGCTGACAAGAACGACGGTTATGTATGTGAGGGTGCTTCCATGAAGCTTAAGGTGGTTGCAGGAAGTGCTTACGGTGTTGCTCAGAACCAGAAGGTAGTTAAGTGGAGCGTTGCACCCGGTAGTGAAAACAAGATCACCGTAAGCAATGGTGTGGTAAAGGCTAAGAAGGGTATCTGTGCATCTGGTGGATATATTACCACTGCAACCGTAATTGCTGAGACTACAGATGGAAGTAATGTAAAGACTTCCTATACCGTAATTATTCTTCCTGAGATGAAGAGTGCGCAGGCTGTTGTAAACGGTTACGGTATTTCTGTATATGGTGTTAACTCAAGTAACAAGAGAGTTTCTTACTACCGTAATGCAGAGAAGGAAGGATACATTTTTGCATTGCCCTATACTGTAGAGTTGTCTGCTCCTAAGGGCGTAAAAGCATCTATCGACAGAGGTGTAGATTCCTTTGGTGGTACCTTCTTCCAGATTAGCCTTGCAGAGTACACAACTAACAAGGCACATACGGCAGTAAAACCTAGTGATGGTGTTAAGATTAAGGTTAAGGTAAATCTGCAGGGAACCAATAAGACCGCAACTACGAACATTACCGTTGCATATTGTCCTGACGGATATACCGTTTGGTGGAACGGCTAAGTTGCCAGTAGAATAAAGTAAGTAAATTAAAACAAGCAAGTTACAAGAAACCGGGTTCGCCGCAATCAAAGCGGTGAACCCGGTTTCTTGTAAAATAATTAAATCCTTTAAATCAATTCTAGCGATACATTCGATACATGGTACAATGTTCACCATCGAATTTCTCTGATTTCCAACCTTCCTTTTCAAAGAAACTGACATATTTTTCTTCAAATACCCAGATGTTTCCGGTTACATGATTCATTTCGCTTGCATCCGTAATCATGGTACAGCCTGTCATTTCCGGCCAATAGTGGAAGATTTCGTTCTTGTCACAGCCCTCTAATGCGTAGACATCTGCATCGGGGATAAAGGCCTTTTGTACACACAGATTCTTGACATTGGTGTAGAAGAGTGCGTCCTCCTCGGAGATAACGCTTTGTATTTCGGTAATCATGGCTTCCTGACTCATATTACTGTATTTGTCATAGGCCAATTCGTAGGTATCAATAAAACTTAATGCAAATAGTACAAGGAGCAAAGGGCTGTATTTGCGGATATTTGTTTTTACAAAGCTTACACATACGGGAATCCAGAATAGTGGAAGTATAATTACCAGATATCTGGATACCAGAATCGGACTTTTTATTACAGAATAGCCGATGCCGAAGCCGAGCCACATGAGAATCACACTGTAACAGCCTGCAAGCCAAAGGTTTTGATGGTCTCTTTTGAATTGCCGCAGGAAAAGGAAGAAGCCTAAAAGGTACGCTACAATCAACAAATCCCGATACAAATCATTGGTCAGTGTAAACAGAATGTTGGGATAGCTGTGCAGTTCTGCCTCGGTAATGGGTTGAATCCAATAATCCTTATTTACATTGGACATTTGCCTGAACAGTACAGGTATCCAGGGGAGATAGAGCAGTACCATTGCGATACAGTGGATTCCCCAGTTGATAAAAAGCTTTTTGACAGGAACCTTCTTAAACAACAGGTAAATCAGGGTAAAACAGGAGATAGCAGCAGCAGCCACGCCTGCAAAATAGTGTGTGTAGGCGGCTAAAACATTTAAAACAGTAAGCCGTACCCAGTACTTGGACCATTTAGTAACCTTGTCCTGCAAGACATTCTGTGTTAATTCATAAACCGTGTAAAAGGATGCTGTCACAAACAACATTGCCATGCTGTACATTCTGATTTGCAGTGCCGTTTCCAACATGTTGGGGGCAGAGCACAGAGCTGCGGAAACCATAAATGCGGCTTCCGGTGAAAAGTGTTTGTTGAAGAAACGAAAGGTTATTACAATCAGGGCCACATAACACAAAAAGGACGGTATATAGTAGGCGATAAATTGATTGCTAAAGCTCGCAACAACCTTTAATACCAGATAGTACAATGGCGGGTGTACATCCAGTGCCGTATAGTGAATGATGTCGGCAAAGGAATTTTGTATCAGGTTGATGGAAAAACCTTCGTCAAAGAAAATACATGATTTTGTCACAATTGACAGGAGGCTGATGACAACACCCAGTATCATAACAGCCTCTGCCAATAAGTTTCCTTTTTTGTTTTGTTGCATATGAGTCCTCCTAGCAGGATGCCGCAATCATTTGAAGAATCTGATTGGCATAAGCAGTGAAGGCTGCCCGGTCCTTTTTCATTTCGTCCGTCAGCTCAAAATATAATTCCTTGCTCTGATAATCCTGCTTAAAATAAGGCTGAAAGCTTCCGTCCCACTGGGGGAGATAAGCAGCCTGTTTGCGTGTATAGCAGGTGACGGCAGAAGCCTGAATGCGGTGTTCCTTGTCCACAAAGCCGGCTACTGATTTGTGCAGGGCAATATCCTCCATGGGAAGGTAGTAGTAATCGCGATAGTTGGAGTAGAAGTATTTTAACTCTCCGTCCAAAATAGGAACCCGGATGGTTCCCTCCAGACCTTCTCCCTTAAAATAGCAATTGTTGGCGGAAGCAGAGACTGCTTTGGGCAATTCCGCGGGAAGAACTATGGTAATTAAAAGTTCACGGCGCAACTTGCCGTTTATGTCACGGTAGGAGTTGGCCTGCACCTTTTTGGCACGGACACCGGAACTGAGAATATCGCTGTAGGATAACAGGGGAAGAACTTCCAACATTCCCTTGATGTCGTCTGAGTTGTGTAAAAACAGGGACTTCTCAGAGAACTCTCTGGGGTCCTTTACATGCTCATGATAAATACCGATTAATTCTCCACCGGAAAACACATCATCCCTGTTGATGCCTAAGAATTGTTCCAAGGTTTTCTGCTTGCAGTTGGGGAGCTTAAGAAAGTTTTTGCAGGGAGCGACCCTTTTATAAAGGTCGATGCCCTCGAAGGCATCCAGACAATGGGGAATGCCCAAATGCTCACATTTCTGAATCAGAAAGGGCAGGTCAAAATTGTTGCCGTTAAAATGAATCAGGTAGCGATACATTCCGGCAAAATCCAAAAAGGCTTGCAAAATATCTGCTTCCTGCTCATAATTGTCTGCCATCCACTGGATAGTATGCCACTCATTGTCCTGATAGTAGGCACAGCCAATCATATAAAGCTGAGAGGAGCGCGCGGTGAAACCGGTAGTCTCAATATCCAGAAAAAGGACACTTTCCAAGGGAGCCAGATTTTCCAGGGGATATGCAATATTAAAATTTTCCAATATTTCTTTACAAATTGTCATAGCTTTTCCTCATATAAATTTTCCAAGAAATTATCAAATACATCATACCACAAAATCAAATTTTGTAGTAGCTATTTTTCATAAAAGATAGTAAAATTAAGTATGCTATTGAAAAATTTTGTCATGAAAGGAAGAGATTATGGCGAAGTTGACATTTAAGGGTGGAATTCATCCATATGACGGAAAGGATTTGTCCAAGGACAAGCCCATTCGCGACGTGCTGCCAAAGGGGGAGATGGTGTATCCTTTATCCCAGCATATCGGTGCACCGGCGCAGGCACTTGTTGCCAAGGGAGACCGGGTTTTAGCCGGACAGAAAATTGCGGAGGGCGGCGGCTTTGTGTCAGCGGCAGTATATGCCACGGTATCAGGTACGGTTAAGAATATTGAGCCCAGACGAGTTGCATCCGGTGACATGGTAATGAGTATCATTGTGGACAACGATGGCAAGTATGAGGAGGTTTCCTTTGAGGGTGGAGACCCGGCGACCATGTCCAAGGAGGAGATTGTAGCTGCCATCAAAGAGGCCGGTATTGTAGGAATGGGTGGTGCAGGCTTCCCCACACATGTGAAGCTTTCTCCCAAGGAACCGGAGAAGATTGATTATGTGATTGCCAACTGTGCGGAGTGTGAGCCTTATCTGACCAGTGACTATCGAAGAATGATGGAGGAGCCGGAGAAGGTAATCGGCGGACTTAAGATTATTTTACAGTTGTTTGACAATGCTCAAGGTGTTCTTGCGGTTGAGGACAATAAGCCTGACTGTATAGAGCGGTTGAAGAAGCTGACTGCGAATGAGCCTCGCATCAGTGTCAAGGCATTAAAGACCAAATATCCCCAGGGTGGTGAGCGACTGCTGATTTATGCTGTCACAGGAAGGCAGATAAATTCCAAGATGCTTCCGGCTGATGCAGGATGCGTGGTAAACAATGTGGATACCATGGTGGCTGTCTATCGTGCGGTTACGGAGGGGCGTCCATTGATGGAGCGAATCGTAACCATGACAGGTGATGCCATGAAGGAGCCTTGTAACTATCGTGTGCGCATAGGTATGAGTTATGAGGAACTTTTGGAGGTGGCAGGCGGTTTCAGAGTGCAGCCTGCAAAGGTAATCTGTGGCGGTCCTATGATGGGTAATGCCCTGTTTGACTTAAAGATTCCAGTGACCAAGACATCCACAGCACTTTTGGCTCTGTCCAAGGATGAGGTGTCGGCATATGAGCCAGGCCCCTGCATCAATTGCGGCAGGTGTGTGGAGGTGTGCCCGGGCAGGATTATGCCCAGTAAGGTAGCCAAATGTGCAGAGCATTTTGACGAGGAAGGATTTCTTGATTACGGCGGCATGGAATGCTGCGAGTGCGGATGCTGTAGCTTTGTGTGTCCCGCCAAGCGTCCTCTTACCCAACAGATTAAATCCATGCGTAAGCTACAGCTTGCTAAACGTAAAAAATAACATAGGAGAGGCATTATGAGTGAACAAAAGAAGATGTTAAAGGTTTCATCCAATCCCCATATCCGCTCCACGTTGACTACATCACAGCTTATGCTGGCAGTGGTTATTGCACTGTTGCCGGCAACAGGATATGGTATTTACAATTTTGGCCCCAGAGCAATGGCAGTGGTGGCAGTGACCGTTGCCAGTACCGTGCTTACGGAGCTTTTATATGGATTTGCCACTAAGAAGACTACTGTTACGGATATGTCAGCCGTGGTGACAGGTCTTTTGCTGGCATTGAATCTTCCGGTGAATCTGCCCCTTTGGATGGCAGCACTGGGCGGTGTGTTTGCTATTTTAATCGTTAAGCTTTTATTTGGCGGACTGGGGCAGAATTTTATGAATCCTGCCTTGGCAGCACGTTGTTTTCTGTTAATTTCTTTTCCGAAAGAGATGGCTGATTTTACGACAGAGGCAATTACTTTTGGAGGACTTAGTTGGGACGCCTACACAGGGGCAACACCCCTTGCTGCACTTAAGGCAGGAGAGTCTGTTGATGTCATGAATATGATCCGTGGCTGTGAGGCAGGTACCATCGGTGAAACCTCTGTGATTGCCATTGTAATCGGAGCTTGTTTCCTGTTGCTTTTGGGTGTGATTGATTTGCGTATTCCCGGAGCTTATATTGCGAGTTTTGCAATTTTTGTAGGTCTGTTTGGCGGAAGAGGTTTTGACCCTGCATTTATATCTGCCCATCTGGCAGGCGGTGGTCTGATGTTGGGGGCATTTTTCATGGCAACAGATTATGTGACCCGTCCGATTACTGTAAAGGGGCAGTATGTGTATGGTATTTTTCTTGGAATTATGACGGGAATTTTCCGTATATTCGGACCCGGTGCAGAGGGTGTTTCCTATGCAATTATTATTGGTAACCTGATTGTACCTCTCATTGAGAAGGCGACGCGACCTGCGCCCTTTGGATGTAAGAAGGGAGGTGCTGCAAATGGCAAATAAGAAGAAAACACAGACCCAGTCCCAAGTAGCTAAAAAGTCGTCTGATGCGACCATAATGCTCAAGGAAGCTGCCATTTTGTTTGCAATTACCTTGGTATCCGGTCTGTTGCTGGGATTTGTATATGAAGTGACTAAGGAACCCATCCGTATTCAGCAGGAGAAGGCTGTGCAGGAGGCTTGTATGGCAGTGTTCCCCGGTTCTGAGGCGTTGGGAATTACTTTTGAACCGTTACAGTATACTCCGGAGGAGTCTCTTGTTGCAGCACAGGCTGCAAATGGTGTGACAATCGGTACAGTGTTTGAGGCGGTAGACAATACAGGAGCACTTTATGGCTATGTGGTACAGTCTACCACCTCGGAGGGCTATGCAGGAGATATTGTGCTTTATGTAGGTGTGAAGGCAGATGCGTCTGTCAGTGGAGTATCTATTTTGGAGATTGGGGAGACAGCGGGTCTTGGTATGGAGGCACCTAAGGTACTTGTGCCCCAGTTTGCAGACAAGCAGGTAGACAGCTTTACCTACACCAAGACAGGAAGCCGCATGGAGTCCGAAGTGGATGCAATCAGTGGCGCTACCGTTACCACCAAAGCTGTGGTAAATGCGGTAAACGGTGGACTTGCTGCTGCTCAGAGTCTTTTGGAAGGAGGTGGCGCAAATGAGTAAACAGTTGACACAGGATACACCTGCGGAAAGACTTTATAACGGATTAATCAAGGAAAATCCTACATTTGTGCTGATGCTTGGCATGTGTCCCACCCTTGCCGTAACGACTTCCGCCATCAATGGTCTGGGCATGGGACTTACCACCACTGCAGTATTGATGCTGAGCAATCTGATTATTTCCTGCATGCGTAAAATCATTCCTGGCAGAGTGCGTATTCCGGCTTTTATCGTGATTATTGCAACCTTTGTAACGGTGATTCAGCTTCTGTTGGAGGCGTATCTGCCCTTTTTGAATGATGCATTGGGGATGTATATTCCTTTGATTGTTGTAAACTGCATTATTTTGGGAAGAGCGGAGAGTTATGCGTCTTCTCACAAGCCCATTGCGTCCTTGTTTGACGGACTCGGAATGGGACTTGGTTTTTCTTTTGCACTGACCTGTATCGGTGCGGTGAGAGAGATTCTTGGCTCGGGCAGTGTGTTTAATATGGAGATTCCCGGATTTACCCCTGTGCGTATTTTTGCACAGGCTCCCGGTGCGTTCTTTGTTCTGGCAGCACTTACGGCCCTTCAAAATGTATTGAAGAAGCGTGGTGCCAATAAAAAAGCGAAGTCCGATAAGGATAAGCTTCCCGCAGGATGTGGACAGGATTGTGCTGCATGTAGTGTCAGCGGCTGTTCCTCTCATGGGAAATTTTATGATGCAGAGGCAGGTAAAACTGCTGAGACAACAAGTAAGACTTCTGAGGCAACGAAAGAGGAGTCACTTACAATCATTGAATTGGAAAAGGAGGGCGAATAAATGGATAGCGTAAAAGAATTGTTTGTTATTCTGGTAGGCTCCTCCTTGGTTAGCAATGTGGTTTTGAGCCAGTTTTTGGGATTGTGCCCTTTCCTTGGAGTGTCCAAGAAGATTAAGACGGCAGCAGGTATGGGTACAGCGGTTATCTTTGTTATTACGTTAGCCAGTGCAGTGGCAGGACTAATTTATCAATATGTGCTTAAGCCCTTTGGCATCGAATATTTGCAGACTATTGTATTTATTCTGGTAATTGCGGCATTGGTGCAGTTTGTAGAGATGTTTTTGCGCAAATGTATGCATTCTCTGTATGAGTCATTGGGCGTATATCTTCCCTTGATTACGACTAACTGTGCCGTGCTTGGTGTGGCTTTGACCAATGTGCAGAAGGAGTATGGAATTTTGACCGGAATGCTGAATGGATTTGCCACGGCAGCAGGTTTTACCATTGCCATTGTTATTCTGGCAGGACTTCGTGAAAAGATGGAGCATAATGATATTCCCGAAGCTTTTAAGGGGATGCCCACTGTTCTTTTGACGGCAGGACTCATGGCAATTGCCTTCTGTGGCTTTGCCGGACTTTTATAGTTGGGGGTGTCGGATATGAGTATAACAGGAATTTTGGCAGCGGCTGTGGTAGTCGGTCTGGTAGGTATTTTTGTAGGACTGTTCCTCGGTGTTGCAGGTTTAAAATTTAAAGTAGAAGTAGATGAGAAGGAAGAGGCTGTTTTGGCTGCACTTCCCGGTAATAATTGCGGCGGTTGTGGTTTTGCAGGATGTTCCGGTCTGGCGGCTGCCATTGCCAAGGGGGAGGCGGCTGTGAATGCCTGTCCCGTGGGCGGTGAGCCTGTGGGCAATCAGATTGCTGCGATTATGGGTGTAAAAGCCGAAAGTACAGAGAAGATGGTTGCTTTTGTGCATTGTCAGGGTGATTGTGACAAGGCAGGTCAGGACTATGAGTACACCGGTGTGGAGGATTGTCGCATGATGAGCTTTGTGCCCGCAGGCGGTCCCAAGTCCTGCAACAGCGGTTGTATGGGTTACGGAAGCTGTGTGAAGGCCTGTCCCTTTGATGCTATTCATGTGGTAAACGGCGTGGCAGTGGTGGATAAGGAGAAGTGTAAGGCTTGTGGCAAATGTATTGCAGTCTGTCCCAAGAATTTGATTTCCCTGATTCCTTATAACGCTAAGACAGAGGTGGTATGTAAATCCACTGACAAGGGGCCTGTAACCATGAAGGCTTGTTCTGTGGGCTGTATCGGTTGCGGAATTTGTGCCAAGAATTGTCCTTCTGAGGCCATAACGGTAGCAGATTTCCATGCCACCATCGACCAGTCCAAGTGTACGGGCTGTGGTGCCTGTGTGGCGAAATGCCCCAAGAAGGCAATTGTAGAGCTGTAATTAGAAGGAGGTGTGACGCATGCGTCTGCCTGATGATTATTATGAAGAGAATAATAAAAGTACCATGACTCCAACCGTGCTTTCCGCTATCATTGCGGTGACTTTGTTTGTGGGGGCTATTTTGGTAATGGTGCTGATGATGAACAATCGGAAAGAGAATCCTAAGCCTGCTGCAAATGAAACGGTGGAGTCTACGGTGGAAGCGAGCCGCAGCGAAGTTTATCCGGATACGGAGGACCTTCTTACAGGAAGTACCCTCTCACCGGAGGATTTGGATTTCTGGGACAAATATCCCAAGGAGACACAGTCTCAGGAGAGTAGTGAGCCTACAGTGGAAAGTGAAACAAAGCCCACAGAGGTTGTGACGGAAAATGATCCTTCCACTGACGGTAAGCACACCCTTGTGGTGAATCGGGATGGCAAAGAGGAGTGGATTCTAATCAGCCCTTATCTGCCCAAGCATGAGTATGATTTTACCAAGTTGGTTTGTCAGTCGGATTTGATGAAGTATTATGAGGACGGCAGACAGATTTCTTATGTGGGAGCAGAGATTTCCAAGTATCATGATTATGTTGATTTTGTGCAGTTGAAGAAATCAGGAATTGATTATGTGATGATTCGTGTGGGCTCCAGAGGATATGGCAGCGGACAGTTGGTAGAGGATGAGAAGTTTTCGGATAATATCAAGCGTGCCACGGATGCCGGTTTACAGGTTGGCGTGTATTTTACGTCTCAGGCCATCACGGTGGAGGAAGCGGTGGAGGAAGCTGAGTATGTTCTTGAGAAGCTTGATGATAATAAAATTACCTATCCCATTGCCTTTGATATGGGATTTGTAGACAATGATACCTCGCGAATTGAGGATTTGACCAAGGCAGAGCGCACGGAGATTACCAAAGCTTTCTTGGATACCGTTGCAGCAAAGAGGTACAAGACTGTAATTTATGCGGATAAGGAATGGCTGATTAAAGAGATTGACATGTCCAAGCTCACAGCCTATGATGTGTGGCTGGAGCAGTGTCAGGATGTGCCGGATTATCCCTATCGGTTTACCATGTGGAACTATAGTGATGCCGGCTCGGTGGACGGTATTGTGGGATATACCAATTTAAGTGTAAGCTTTATTGATTATTCTGAGAAGTAGAAGGCCGATAGTTTACGATTCGCGGAGAAATTTCCAGTTTGGTGTAAATATCGGCGTATCTGCTGGGGGACATTCCCTCAATATAATTGGGCGTATAGTTTTTGCGGATGCCGTTTTTGTGGAGAATGTCGATGGCCTTATTGTAGGCAATGGCAGCTTCCTCCTCGGAAGTGTAGCGACCCACCAGATTATTGCCATAAATATGAATGCGGACAGTATAAATGTACTGTCCGTTTTTGATTTCGCTGCGGACTCCATGATAGGTGTTGAGAATTTTGATGTTTTCACGGCGAAAATCGGTGGAATCACCGTTGATAAAACAAAAATCTTTGCCTTCCACGGCATAGTTTTTGATGCCGTAGCGGGATGCAAGGTTGACCTGCATACCATAATCGGCTACGAAGTAGTGATTGCCTCTGCACATGATTTTGTGAGAGGAATAATAAAATAAATCGTCCATGTCAAACTTTAGAATCTGAGTGGGAGTCAGATAATAGTAAAACATTTTTTGTCTGATATAAATAGGCTTGCCAAAGTAGATTCCGTTGTCGCGGAAGTTAATCAGGCAGACCCATTTTTCAAAAGAAAGAGGGGATTCAGTGTGGTAATGCACCAGTCCCACAGCGGTATCCGTCAGCAGACGCTGACCCTCCAGATAGGCAGCATGAGCCTGTTGAGGAGTCTCATAACTGCCCAGGCTGATATGCTTTTGGTGGTGAGTTAAGGATGCACGAAAATAAGGCGTACCATCCTTTTTAAAAGAGGGACAGACGCCGTCAAGACGGATATTTTGTTGTTTGTTGTCGATATTTGATGTCGTATTCATGTTTTTAGTATATCATTAATCATAAAAGGATGGCAAGCCGCATACATATGTTTATCGGAGGAAAACAATATGTATAAAAAAGCATTAAGCGGATTGCTGGTTTTGCAGTTGATTTTTATGTTTGGTTCCTTTTGTGTCAAGGGGATATCGCAGAGCAGACAGGCTACGGAGCCGGTCTGTGAGATGAAACTGGATGAAAGGGTATTGGCAGAGCGTGGCAGCAGTACCATTGGGATTGTGGAAACGGCAGTCTCAGGACAAAGAGTGGTGGACGTGCTGTGGCTTGAAAGAACCAATCAGCACATTTTAAGCGAGGAGGATTATGAGATGCTGCTTCGCATTGTGGAAGCTGAGGCTGGGAATCAGGATGAGGAAGGCAAGCTATTGGTTGCCAATGTAGTGCTGAATCGTGTGGAGAGCGAGAAGTTTCCTGACACGGTGACGGAGGTGGTGCTGCAGCAGGAAAATGGTGTGTGTCAGTTTTCTCCGGTAAGTAATAAGACTCTTTGGAAAGTGAAGGTTAGCGAGGAGACGGAGGATGCGGTGGAGCGGGCACTGATGGGAGATGATATCTCCGACGGTGCGTTGTATTTTGCTGCCCGCAAATATGCAGACAGTGAGAAAATGAAGTGGTTTGATAGCCATTTGACTTATTTGTTTGAACATGGAGGGCATGAATTTTTTAAATAAGTTACATAAAAAAATACATAAAAATATATGTTTGCGGAATGTTGCACTGGGGCAAAAAGTGTGCTATACTAGCTAAGATTATGGAAAAATCTGTGTAAATCAGTTGGATTTCGCAGTGTTATACAAGGAAGATGCCCTAAGGGGCAGAAAGAGGGAAGAGAAATGGAAGTTTTTTACAACAGTACGAGAAGCAAAGGCGCATCTGTGACTGCATCACAGGCTATTTTGAAGGGACTTTCCGATGACGGTGGTCTGTTCGTGCCTGACCATATTCCTGCACTGGACAAGAGTCTTAAGGAACTGTCCGAGATGGATTACAAGCAGGTTGCATACGAGGTAATGAAGCTTTATCTCACCGATTTTACGGAGGAAGAGTTAAAGACTTGTATCGCAAGAGCCTATGATGAGAAGTTTGATACCGAGGTGATTGCACCTTTGGTTGAGGCAGAGGGGGCTTATTATCTGGAGCTTTTCCATGGTTCTACAATTGCATTTAAGGATATGGCTTTGTCCATCCTGCCTCATTTGATGATTACTTCCGCAAGAAAGAATCAGATTAAGAATGAAATTGTTATTTTGACGGCTACCTCCGGTGACACCGGTAAGGCAGCACTTGCAGGCTTTGCAGGAGTTGAGGGTACCCGTATCATCGTATTTTATCCCAAGAACGGTGTAAGTCCCATTCAGGAGAAGCAGATGGTAACCCAGAAGGGTGACAATACTCTGGTAGTGGGTATCCACGGCAATTTCGATGATGCCCAGACCGGCGTGAAGCTGATTTTCTCTGATAAGGAGCTTGCAAAGGAGATGGAGGAGAAGGGATTCCAGTTCTCATCCGCAAACTCTATCAACATCGGACGTCTGGTTCCCCAGATTTGCTATTATGTATATGCTTATGCAAAGCTTATGAATGAAGGAAAGATTGCTGAGGGAGAGACCATGAATGTGGTAGTTCCCACCGGTAACTTTGGTAATATTCTGGCTGCATTTTATGCAAAGAACATGGGTCTGCCCATCGGCAAGCTTATCTGTGCATCCAACGACAATAAGGTGCTGTATGATTTCTTCCGCACCGGTACTTACGATAGAAACAGAGAGTTTATGCTCACAACCTCTCCTTCCATGGATATTTTGATTTCCAGTAACTTGGAGAGATTGATTTACCGTATTGCAGGCAATGATGCTGACAAGAACAAGGAGCTTATGAGTGCACTTTCCGGTCAGGGTAAGTATGAGATTACCGCTGCTATGAAGGCTGAACTCGATGATTTCTACGGCAACTTTGCTGATGAGGCAGAGACTGCTGCGGAGATTAAGCGTCTTTATGAGAGCTGTGGTTACGTTCTTGACACTCATACTGCTGTGGCATCTTCCGTATACCAGAAGTATGTACAGGAGACAGGGGATACCGCCAAGACTGTGATTGCATCCACTGCAAGTCCCTTTAAGTTCACCAGAAGCGTAATGAATGCCATTGATGCAAAGTATGATGCAATGGGTGATTTTGAACTGGTAGACGAGCTTTCCAAGCTTGCAAATGTGAAGGTTCCTAATGCAATCGAGGAGATTCGCACCGCACCTGTGGTACATGACGTACAGTGTGATGTGGACAAGATGCAGGATACCGTGAGAGGTTTCTTGGGAATTTAAAAATGATTATGATGCAAAAGCTCACAACCTATATGGAATTGTGGGCTTTTGATGTATTTGTGCTGAAAATGAGGTGTGTTTCATATGGATACGCCTAAAATGGGAGAGGATTATGCTTGCAGGTATGGAAGTAAAAATTGCCATTCTTTTGATTATGATACAAATGCACATTGTTGATGATTACTGTTTACAGGGCAAGCTTGCCAATTTTAAGCAAAAGCGTTGGTGGGAGCAAAATTATCCTGAAGCAATGTATCGCCATGACTATCTGATGGCACTCGTTCTGCATGCGTTCAGTTGGAGCTTTATGACCATGCTTCCGGTGATTGCATACAGGTTGCTTTTGGGGGAATTGCCCCTGTGGTGTTATGGTGTATTTCTGGTCAATTGGTTGGTGCATGGAGTAGTGGATCACTTAAAGGCCAATAAACTTGCCATTAACCTGATTACAGACCAGTCCATCCATCTGATTCAGATGGCTGTGACATGGGCTGTGTTGGTCTTACTGTAGGAAGGAAAAAATTTCTGCATTCCAACCAAGCTTTGGGGCTATGGAGATTTTTTCTTCTGTGGGACCCGAAATTACAGAAAATTAGCTGATTTTCGGCTGGGGTGTATGGCCTTTGGGTCTCAGGAAAAGAAAAATTTACATAGACCCATTCGCCCGCCAAAATCTTTAGAAAGATAAGGTGATTAACCATGAAGAAAATGTCACTTACAACTTTGTGCTATATAGAGCAGGACAACAAGTATCTGATGATGCACAGAGTGAAGAAGGAAAAGGATTTGAATAAGGATAAATGGGTTGGCGTTGGAGGTCATTTTGAGGAAGACGAATCCCCTGAGGAATGCCTTCTTAGAGAAGTGAAGGAGGAGACGGGACTGACGCTTACATCATGGAGATTCCGTGGAATTGTGACCTTTTTGTCCAATGAGTGGCCGGAGGCAGAGTATATGTGTCTTTATACGGCAGATGGTTTTGAGGGCGAGATGACTACCTGCGATGAGGGAACCCTGGAATGGGTGGAGAAAAGTAAGGTGTATGAGCTTCCTATCTGGGAAGGTGATAAGATTTTCTTTCGGCTGTTGGAGGAGGATAGAGAGTTTTTCTCGCTGAAACTTAAGTATGAGGGGAATGTGTTGGCGGAAGCGGTGTTGGATGGGAAACATCTAAATTTATATTCAGAAGAGAAGTAAAGTACAAGAGATAGAGCGTACAATCTGTATGAGGTTGTGCGCTTTAATTATGTCATTTGAGTTTCAATTTAGTCATTTATTTGAAAATGACTAAATTGAATTTGATTTTGACTAAATTAAATGATAGTATGACAATAGGTGTACAAATTATGAGTTGAGGCACAAGGCGTCTTAAGTGACCAAGCGAACGGCCAAGACTGAAACATGGATGGAAGGCGATTGAGACGTGAATAATCTTAATTTGCAATTTTTTGAAGCATATAAGGAGCTTGATGAGATGTGCAAACAAGTATTATCAAGTGACAAAGGTGTATCGACATATATTGATGAAATGGAAAAAGAGGGTCACATTTATGTAGAGAATTGGGAAAGAGAATATAAGCAATTGAAAAGAATGAGATGGATACGAAATCGGCTTGCTCATGAGATAAATGTTTTTGAAGAAGATATTGTAACAGTGCAGGATATTGAATGGCTGAGGGATTTTCGTGTGCGGATTTTGGAACGCTCAGATCCATTTGCATTATTACGTCAGCGGAAATGTGGTAATGATAAAAAATACATAGCGATAGAAAAGGAAACTAAAAAAGGTAGAGTCGACACTGAAAATGGTTATCGAGAAAATGATTCGAAGGGTTATATGGAAGTCGCATTTGGTATAGTAGGAGTTGGATTTTTTATAGGAATTGTAGTTTCTGCAATTATAATGTGTATGGTTTTATATTTAGTTTTTAATTAAAAATGGGAGGACAATAAAATGACCAATCAGGAAATGTTATCACATGTAGACCACACCCAGTTGAAGGCTTTTGCCACCTGGGAGGATATTGTAAAATTATGCGATGAGGCTGTGGAGTTTGGCACTGCCAGCGTGTGCGTGCCACCCTGTTATATCAGGCGGATTCACGATACCTATGGTGACAAGCTTAATATCTGTACGGTAGTAGGATTTCCCTTAGGTTACAGTGTCACTGCTGCAAAGGTTGCAGAGGTGGAAGCTGCTCTTGCAGATGGCTGTAATGAAATCGACATGGTAGTGAATATCAGCGATGTGAAAAACGGTTTGTTTGATAAGGTGGAAGAGGAGATTCGTGCCTTGAAGGCGGCTTGTGGCGAGCATATTCTCAAGGTGATTATTGAGACCTGTTATCTGACGGAGGAAGAAAAAGTTGCCATGTGTAAGGCGGTGACGGCAGCAGGAGCAGATTATATCAAAACATCCACCGGATTTGGCACAGACGGTGCCACCAAGGAGGATATCGAGCTTTTTAAGGCAAATATCGGACCTGGTGTGAAAATGAAGGCAGCAGGCGGTGTTTCCACTGTGGAGGATTTGGAGATGTTCTTGGGATTGGGGTGTGACCGCATCGGAACTTCCCGTGCAGTGGGACTTTTGAAGGGGGAGCAGACTTTTGGCTACTAATCAGACAATTCAAAATAGATTGCAAATTTTGCGTGAGAAAATTCAGGAGGCAGGTGTGGATTTTTACATGATTCCCACCGCAGATTTTCATAGCTCTGAATATGTAAATGATTATTTTAAGGTTCGTGAGTATTTCAGTAATTTTACAGGCTCCAACGGTACCCTTCTGGTATGGCAGGAGGGTGCTGGACTTTGGACGGACGGACGCTATTTTATACAGGCAGAAAAAGAGCTTGCAGGCACAGAAATCGATCTTTTCCGCATGATGGAGGAGGGTGTACCTGATATTGCCACCTTTCTTTCGGAACAGATGGTGGATGGGCAGGTGTTGGGCTTTGACGGAAGAGTCATTTCAGCTTCTGAGGGCAAGCGGTATGAGGAAAAATTTGATGCCAAGGGAAAGAATATCCGTATTGTTTACAGTATGGATTTGGCAGACAGTATTTGGGCGGACAGACCTGCATTTCCGGCAGGAGAGGTCTGGGTGGTTTCTGAGGAACTTGCAGGGAAAAGTGTGGCAGAGAAATTGTCAGATGTTCGAGCAAAATTGGAGGAAGAAGGGGCCGACAGTCTGTTTTTGACCAAACTGGATGATTTGATGTGGCTGTTTAACATCAGAGGTTGTGATGTGGAGTGCAATCCTGTGGCAATGTCCTATGGTTATGTGACATCGGATAAAGCAGTGCTTTTTATTCAGGAGAGTGTACTGAATCAAGAGGTGAGAGCATATCTTGCTAAGAGCAATATTGAGGTACAACCCTATGAGGAGGCCGGGGCGTATCTGGAGAAGTTGTCTGCCGGACAAAAGATTCTCGTGGACGTGCGGTATTGTAGTTATGGATTTTACAAGGTGCTTTCAAAAAAACATACCATTATTGAGAAGCACAATCCCACGGAACTGCTAAAGGCAGTCAAGAATCCTATTGAACTGGAAAATATGCGTAAGATTTATCTCAAGGACAGTGTGGCGTTGACCAAGTTTATTTATTGGTTAAAGACAAGTATGAAATCCTTGTTCGCTGACGGAGAGAAACAGGATGGAGAGGTTATTACGGAGGTTTCTGTTGCTGCAAAGCTGGAAGAATTTCGCAGAGAAATTCCTGAATTTCTGGATTTGTCCTTCCCCACTATTGCAGGGTACGGCCCCAATGCTGCCATGATGCATTATGAGGCTACGGAGGAAAGCCATGCGGTGTTAAAACCGGAGGGATTTCTTTTGGTGGATTCCGGAGGACAGTATCTGGGGGGGACCACGGATGTGACCCGCACCATTGCATTAGGACCTCTCACAGAAGAACAGAAGCTTCACTATACCAAAGTTGCTCAGGGAATGCTTCAAATGACTCAGGCCAAATGGCTCTATGGCTGTACCGGGCGAAATCTGGATATCTTAGCTCGTAAGCCGCTCTGGGATATCGACCTTGATTACAAATGCGGCACAGGACACGGCGTAGGTTATATTTTAAATGTCCATGAAGGACCTCACAGCCTCAGATGGCGATATGCAAAGGGGGCTGCAGAGGCGGTGTTGGAAGCGGGAATGGATGTGACCAACGAACCCGGTGTCTATGTTGAGGGCAGTCATGGTATCCGTATTGAGAATGTGATGGTAGCGCAAAATCTCGAAAAAAATGAATACGGACAGTTTATGGGATTTGAAACCCTGACATGGGTGCCTCTGGATTGGGAGGCCATTGATGAGAGCTGTTTGTCGGAGGAAGCAAGGTGGTTACTTTACGCTTATCAGAAGCAGGTTTTTGATAAGATTTCTCCTTATCTGAATGAAGCAGAGAGACAATGGCTGAAAGAAGAGACAAGAGTCCGATAGAACAGGGAATTTCTTTATGGTAAAGCAAATGTAAATTCTCCATAAAATCTATTGTCAATTATTGACTTTTTTCTGTACTTTTGAGATAATAACAAGGAGTATGGCGTGAATTAATACGCTATAAAATTAAAACCTACCATACATAGTGTGGTATAAATAAAATTAAGGAGGACGTAATAAATGTCAACAAAAGCTTATTATCCGATTTCCGAAATCGGTGCTGGCAAGCCCGGCTTCAGCAAGACTCGTTCCATCATTGAGGGTGCTTTCTACGGCAACAACGTAGTGAAAGTAAACACTCTGAGAGAGGCTTATGAATTAGCTAAGAATTCTCCCGGAACCATCGTTACCGATATGCCTGTATATAAGGCTGAGGAGCAGGGTCTGGATAGAGACTCCAAGGTTCTTCTGTTCAACGACGGTGCTGTTACCGGTCGTTATGCACAGGCTCGTCGTATCAAGGGTGAGCCCGGTGTAGACGCAGGCAAGCTTGATAAGGTAGTTATGGATGCTATTTACAAGACTCGTTGGATGACCCTGTATCATGCAGAGTGTTTCATTGGTCTTGATCCTGAGTTCATGGTAAAGGCTCACCTTCTGATTCCCGAAGGCGAGGAGAACATCCTTTACAACTGGATGCTGAACTTCCAGTATATGTCTGATGAGTATGTGAGAATGTATGGCGAGTCCAAGCCCGTAGGTAACGGCAATGAGCCTGACATCTACATCTTCTCCAATCCTCAGTGGGAGCCCACTCCCAGCCCTGATGTTGATTATAGCTGTCTGAGCGATGATTTGACTCTTTGCTATTTCGACACCGACCAGAACTGTGCTGCAATCCTTGGTATGAAGTACTTTGGTGAGCACAAGAAGGGTACTCTGACTATGGCATGGGCACTGGCTAACAGAAACGGTTATGCTTCCTGTCACGGTGGTCAGAAGGAGTATACCCTTGCTGATGGTTCTAAGTATGTTGCTTCCGTATACGGCTTGTCCGGATCCGGTAAGTCTACTTTGACTCACGCTAAGCATGGCGGCAAGTACGATATTAAGGTTCTTCATGATGATGCTTTCATCATCAATACCGATACCTGTGCATCCATCGCACTTGAGCCTTCTTACTTTGATAAGACTGCAGATTATCCTACCGGTTGTGAGGATAACAAGTTCCTGCTTACCGCTCAGAACTGTTCCGCTACTCTGGATGAGGAAGGCAAGGTTCAGCTGGTAACTGAGGATATCAGAAACGGTAATGGCCGTGCAATCAAGTCCAAGCTTTGGTCTCCTAACCGTGTGGACAAGATTGATGCTCCCGTAAATGCAATCTTCTGGATTATGAAGGATCCTGTAATTCCTCCTGTACTTAAGCTTAAGGGTGCTGCTCTTGCTTCCGTTATGGGTGCAACTCTGGCTACTAAGACTTCTTCCGCAGAGCGTGTAGCTGCAGGTACCGATATGAACGCACTTCGTTTCGTACCTTACGCTAACCCCTTCAGAACTTATCCTCTGGTTAACGACTATGAGAAGTTCAAGAAGCTGGTAGAAGAGAAGAACGAAGTCGGAGGCCAAGCGGTCTTAGGAAGACAACATCATTTTTCAACTCCTTGGCTCACAGAACGACATGGCTACGATCCGACTTATGAACGCACTTCGTTTCGTACCTTACGCTAACCCCTTCAGAACTTATCCTCTGGTTAACGACTATGAGAAGTTCAAGAAGCTGGTAGAAGAGAAGAACG
>JAZQMG010000082.1:0-33894 GCA_045543175.1 Acetatifactor sp.
CAGTATTTCTGCCGCTTTCTGCGCCGATAACTCACACACCACGCTGTCCGGTTCGGTCTTTGTTATCACTTCCTCACCAACGCTCGGTATCACTTCAAACCGGATTCCGATCTGATTCATGATTTCCCTGCGCCTCGGTGATGCGGACGCTAAGATAATTCGGTACATATTGACACCTATGCTTTCTTTTTCTTACAGTTATGAACCATTCCGGCAAACTGCCATACGCAACAGTTCTGTTCCGCTCTGCACTACCATCTGCCGAAAACTCAACTCTCTATAGAGTACCACTTTCCGCATAAAAAGCAAGTGTTTTGTTTGGTTTGACACACTCTTTTCATTTGAATTTTTCGTGGGAAATACTTCGAAAAACATTATTCTTATTTCTTCTGAAATTTCTCAAAAAACATTCCGTGAATTTCTTCACAAAAAGTGCTTGCATTTCTATGAGGCTTGATGTATATTTATAAATCGATAAGAGCAAGTTACATACATTTCAAGTAACGCTCCAAAAAAAGAAAGAAGGATAATACTATGAAAGAAAAAGTAATTCTTGCGTATTCCGGTGGTCTTGATACTACCGCAATCATCCCGTGGTTAAAAGAAAACTTCGATTACGATGTAGTTTGCTGCTGTATCGATGTAGGTCAGGGCAACGAGCTTGACGGTCTTGAGGAGCGCGCAAAGTACTCCGGCGCTACCAAGCTGTACATCGAGCATCTGACTGACGAATTCGTAGATGAATATGTAATTCCCTGTGTACAGGCAAATGCCGTATACGAGAACAAATACCTGCTTGGTACTTCCATGGCTCGTCCGTGCATCGCTAAGCGTCTTGTAGAGATTGCGCGTCTCGAAGGTGCTACTGCTATCTGCCACGGTGCTACCGGTAAGGGTAACGACCAGATTCGTTTTGAGCTGGGCATCAAGGCTTTGGCTCCCGACATCAAGATTATCGCTGCATGGAGAAATGAAAAGTGGACCATGGATTCCCGTGAGTCCGAGATTGCATACTGTGAAGCTCACGGTATTCACCTTCCCTTCTCCGCAGATACTTCCTACAGCCGTGACCGTAACATCTGGCACATCAGCCATGAGGGTCTGGAGCTTGAGGATCCCGCAAATGAGCCCAATTTTGACCATCTGTTGGTACTGGGCACCACTCCTGAGAAGGCTCCCGATGAAGGCGAGTACGTAACCATGACCTTCGAGAAGGGTGTTCCCACTTCCGTTAATGGCAAGAAAATGAAGGTTTCCGATATCATCAGCACCTTGAACGAGTTAGGTGGCAAGCACGGTATCGGTATCATCGACATCGTTGAGAACCGTGTTGTTGGTATGAAATCCCGTGGCGTGTATGAGACTCCCGGCGGTACCATCCTTATGGAAGCTCATCAGCAGCTTGAGGAGCTTATCCTTGACCGCGACACCTACGCTTTGAAGAAAGAGATGGGCAGCAAGTTCGCAAGCCTTGTATACGAAGGCAAGTGGTTTACTCCTCTCCGCGAGGCTGAGCAGGCATTCATCGAGAAGACTCAGGAGTACGTTACCGGTGAGGTTAAGTTCAAGCTTTACAAGGGCAACATCATCAAGGCAGGCACCACCTCTCCCTACTCTCTCTACAATGAGAGCATTGCTTCCTTTACCACCGGTGATCTCTATGACCACCACGATGCAGAGGGCTTCATCAATCTGTTTGGTCTCTCTTGCAAGGTAAGAGCTATGAAGATGCAGGAGCAGGGTCTGGATCTTCTGTAAGACTTATTTACCCGTAAATAATTTCAGCCTCGGCAGATTAATTGCCGGGGCTGTTTGTTTTCACTTTATTATATATCCATACTGCGAGATCAAATACGAACCATTCAACGGTAACTCCTCCTACAAAAAGTATTCCGAATATCCAGTACTCAATTCCGTTTAAGAAGTTTTCCCAACCGCCTTGTGCTTGCGGAACAATCCACTTATTGTCAGCCACCAATATTCCTATTACAAATCCAAATACCGCTCCCATTGCCAGCCAAATAAATTTATACATCAGCTTTCGAGGAAACGTATCCTGAATATCGCCTGTATTAATTTGATATATAATATAAAATACTCCCATCCCGACTAACAAAGCAAAGGTTACTATCATCGTATAATCCTGTTGATACATCTCCTCAATCCAATCGAAACAAGACATAAGTGCCCACCCTATAAGATTACATATGAGATAAACATAAGTATTCTTTTCCATTCTCGTAACTGTTTTCATATTCTTCCCCTTATACTATGTAGTAGAATTTACTTTCCATATTACTTGCGAACATTTTAGCAGATATATGTTAACATGTAAACCTTGCTATCTTGTCTTTTCCCCCAAAAAATGTCATAATAGCTGTAGCATTTTTAATGGAAATAGAAAGGTTTTACTCTCATTATGTATATTTATCTGATTATCTATCTGGTTATGATTAATTTTGTTGCGTTCCTGCTCATGGGCTTTGACAAGCGTCGCGCCCGCAGACAGGCATGGCGCATACCCGAGAAGACTTTGTTTGGCTCGGCACTTTTGGGAGGCAGCATCGGTGCCATTGCAGGTATGCAGTTCTTTCGTCACAAGACCAGACATTTAAGCTTCCAAATCGGTATGCCTGCTATATTAATCATTCAGATTGTACTTGTAATTTTCATTAGAATGCAGTTTGCATAATTGGACATTTATGGTAAAATAACAGTGGTCAGAATCGTTGAAGATTTTGACCACTGTTTTACTATATTTACAAAGGAGAAACCATATGCACGTCGCCATTTGTGATGATAATGTTGCAGACCGCCGCCAACTGGAGCGTCTGTTAAAGCGTGAGTCTGACCGCCGCAGCGCAGATACCGGAATTCTATATGCAGATGCATTCGGCAATGTAGAGGCTCTTTTGGCTAATCCCATGCAGTACGACATATTCTATATTGATATGTGCAATACGGATGGCTTGAGCGGCTCTGATGTAGTAACAATGCTTACCGAAAAGGGCGTTCATGCTCCCATCGTCATGTGTTGCTCCAAAGATGACTACAAGACGCAAGAGTTTCCCGAAAATGTAATCTTTTTGGATAAGCCCATTCGCACGGAGGAGTTGGCTGAAAGCCTCAACCATGCTTTATCCATAAAGGCGCAGGCTCCCAATATGATAGAACTGCGGGAGGATAAGAACACTCTCTATGTTACCGAGGAAGAAATTATATACGCCATAGAGGAGGATCGCCATGTGACCGTGACCCTCACAGACAACAGACAATTTGTTGCCAATACCACAGGCGAGAATCTTTTTGCACAAATCGAAGAAAATCATCCCATGTTTTTCTCTCCCACCTTAAAGGTGGTTGTCAATGCCCGCTATATCAAAAAGCTGGGACTTGGCTGTGCTTCCATTACCATGGAGGATGGGACGGTTTTCAAAGTTCACAGAATATGTCGTCAATATGCCAAATATGCCTTTAATGAATTTCACGGCACCGGCAACAGGGAGGTTCCATGATTGCTTTAGAAATCCTTTCCATGAAAAATTTTATGAGTCATCTTCTGTCCGGCGATACTTTTGATATTTTTTTGTTGGAAGAGGCTACCATCAGCACTGCCAACAGTTACACCATCGACGGACATATGAATGCAGATTTTTATCCGCCCGAGGAACGGGATAAAGCGCATATTCCCTATGACTTTCGCCCCTGGAGTGAACTAAAGAGCCTTTGTTTTGACTTGATTAAGGGCAAATACACGCCCCTGTACTTTAAATTTGTTCTGCAGCTAAAGCCTGAGCATATGCAGCAATTACTTGGCAGTGACTTGGGGCAGGTAAAAGCCTTGGTGCTTAACATCCGATATGACGGCGCCAAAGCCATTCTTACCACCGGCACCTCCTATCACACCTTTGTGATGAGCAAGGAAGCCGACCTTGCATGGGATAATGCCCTATGTAAATATTTATCAGAAAAAGGAATCGGGTACGAGAATCTCTAAATTCTCATACCCGATTTTTTATTTATTCTCAGCCGGAATCAATATTTTCTGCACATCTTTTTACTTCATTTTGGGCTTGAATATCAGACTCGCCAGATAGCCAAAAATCAACGCTGCAGAGGTTCCCACTGCTCCGGCCTTCAAGCCTCCTGCAAACAGTCCCAGAAAGCCCTGCTCCGCAATGGCTTCCTTTACCCCCTTCATCAGTACATTACCAAATCCAAGCAGCGGTACACTGGCTCCCGCTCCGGCAAATTCCTGAAAAGGCTCATACCATCCAAAGACACTGATGACAGCCCCCGTCACCACCAAAAGCACCATAATCCGGCCCGGCATCATCTTGGTTTTCTCCATCAGAATCTGCACTGCCGCACAAATCAATCCGCCTACCCAGAATGCATTTACATAATCCATTGACCATACTCCTCATTTCGGTTGCTATCCAACAGTTGTTATCTTGCAGCGGTAAGCCGCAAGATTCAACCTTTTGTAAAGAGTATTGCCCAAGAGACATGAAACTATACCTCTGCGATTACCTCAACTTCGCAAAGCACATTCTTAGGCAGGGTCTTAACTGCTACGCAGCTACGTGCAGGCTTCTCTGTGAAGTATTTGCCGTACACTTCGTTGAAGGTAGCAAAATCATTCATATCTGCCAGGAAACAGGTGGTCTTTACAACCTTGCTGTAATCGGTACCTGCTGCCTCAAGAATGGCACCAATATTCTTCATAACCTGCTCCGTCTGCTCAACAATACCTTCTGCCTCAATCTGCCCATTTGCAGGATTTATTGCAATTTGACCTGATGAAAATAACAGGTTTCCTGTAATAATCCCCTGAGAATAAGGGCCGATTGCCGCGGGTGCCTTATCTGTTGCAATTTTGTTTAACATAACACATGTCCTCCTAAAGTATTAATTTACTTCCGGCTCGTCAAATTCCGCCATAACGTAAAATCCTCTGGCGTTCTCCACAATGTCCACCACAACACCCTTTTGACTCATAAGTCTCTTGTTAAAAGGAATATTGCCCGACATTGCCAGAGACGGGTCGATGGTATAATAATAGTTGCTGGGAAGCAGACCTTCCGTGACAGAAATCTCCTGTCCGACCTCCAAAAGTCCCGGTCGCTCCATCTTGAATTCTACTCTTCGCATACTGCCTCCTTTGCGGAATTTATCCGCAAAGGTATTGTATCATATTCTAATTCTCCAAGCAACTCTCCAAAATAAGAGCATGACAAATTCCGGGTACACTCTTACCCTCATTGAAGCTGGTCTTGGATAACAGCGCACCTGTAGGCATAAACAGCACCCGTTTCCAATTCCCCTCCTCCAATTGTTTCAGGATATAGGCAGACAAAGTTACCGCACAACATCCACAGCCGCTTCCTCCCGCATGAGTATCCTGCGTCTGCTCATCATAAATTTCAATACCGCAGTCCATGTGCCGTGTAGAGATATCATATCCTCTCTCCTTCATCAAATCAATAAACGCTCTCTGTCCTACGCTTCCCAAATCACCTGTTATAATCTTGTCATAATCCTCCGGTTGACTGTTGAAGTCAATAAAATGCTGTTCCAAAGTCGAAGCTGCCGCCGGAGCCATGCAAGCACCCATATTCATAGAATCTTTAAGACCAAAGTCTGTTATCTTACCAACTGTAATGCCGCAAATACGGGCTCTTACGCCACCTGACACACTATTTGACACACCCTGTGACACATCATTTGACACCTTATTTGACACTTCTGTCACTGCATTAGAAGAACAGACGTTATTATTACTTGCAGGTTTTGTGCTCAAAATAAAGGCTCCACTGCCGGTTACCGTCCAACTTGCAGAAAGAGGACGCTGATTACCATAGTCCAAGGGGAAACGAAACTCCTTCTCTGCACTGGCAAAATGACTGGAGGTTACACAGACTACCTTCCGGGCAAATCCACCCTCAATTGCCATGGAACCGAGGGCAATCGATTCTCCACAAGTAGAACAGGCACCATACACCCCAAAGAGAGGAATCTGATAACTGGAAATACCGAAGGATGTGGCGATGGACTGTCCCAGAAGATCTCCTGCAAACATAAAATCCACATCCGCAGCCTTCACTCCTGCCTTCTCCATTGCAAGATATACTGCGTCCTTTTGCAGATTGCTCTCTGCCTCCTCCCATGAGGCGCAACCAAACATATCATCCTCTCCCACCATATCAAAAAGAAGCCCCAGCGGCCCCTCTCCCTCCTTGGTGCCCACCACACTGGCGCTTCCTATAATATAAACCGGTTTTTCCAACCGGATACTGGATTTTCCCAAATGTTGACCCATATGACAGCTCCTTTTCCTCTTTTTTACATAAAATCTACTCTATTCGCAGATTTCACACAGATTTTTGGTAGCTATCATAACCAAAGGCCGAAGATGTTATACATCCTCGGCCCTTTTGCTCTAAAATTTATTCAGTTCTTTTTATATTCCGCTTACTCAGCCACATACTTCTCACTCTGTGCACGAATCAGCTCTTCATCGTCAAAGTAATTAATCTTCATAGCCGCCTTTACCTCAGATAAAGTCTGGGCCGCCACCTCTCTTGCTGCCTCACTGCCCTTCTTAAGCACCTCATAGACAGCAGGAATATCCTTCTCCAACTCTTTTCTGCGATTACGGATAGGCTCCAAAGTCTCCTGCATTACATTATTCAGGAACTTCTTCACCTTCACGTCACCAAGACCACCTCTCTGATAGTGAGCCTTCAACTCATCCAGATTGGGATACTCCGGCAGATAACGTTCGAAATGCTCCTCTTTACAAAAAGCATCCAAGTATGTAAATACGGTGTTCCCCTCCAAATGTCCGGGGTCGCTTACCTGCAAATGTAAGGGATCTGTATACATACTCATAATCTTGGTGCGCACCTCGTCTGCGGAATCCGCAAGATATATACAGTTACCAAGAGACTTACTCATCTTGGCCTTACCGTCAATACCGGGCAGTCTCTGACAAGCCTCATTCTCAGGAAGCAGTGCCGTAGGTTCCACCAAAACAGGCGCATATACGGTGTTAAACTTATGTACAATCTCTCTGGTCTGCTCAATCATGGGAAGCTGGTCGCCGCCAACAGGTACTGTAGTTGCCTTAAACGCAGTGATATCCGCTGCCTGACTGATGGGATAAGTCATGAATCCCACCGGAATGCTCGCCTCAAAATTACGCATCTGAATCTCACTCTTAACGGTAGGATTGCGCTGCAATCTCGCCACAGTCACCAAATCCATATAGTAAAAAGTCAGTTCACACAACTCAGAAATCTGTGACTGAATAAACAAAGTGGACTTTGCAGGATCCAGTCCACAGGACATATAATCCAAAGCCACCTCGATAATATTCTGGCGCACTTTCTCCGGATTCTCAATATTGTCCGTGAGAGCCTGTGCATCCGCAATCATAATATAAGTATTCTTGTATTCTCCTGAATTCTGCAACTCCACACGTCTGCGCAGAGAGCCCACATAATGTCCCACATGAAGTCTTCCGGTAGGTCTGTCACCGGTCAAAATAATCTTATCCATTTGATACCCTCATTCCATTTCAAATATTATAGAAATACATCTTTTGAGAGTATAACACATTTTAAAAAATAAGGCAATTGCAAGAAACAGCTAAATCAACAACAGAAAACACGTTCTGCGAGTTTTCTATTGTCATGAATAAAGGGACGACTCCGAAGAATCGTCCCTTCATAACTTGTTTAATTTGTTTTCGCACCACACTTTTTACAAAAATGTACACCGGGGTCAAGTGTACTTCCACACTGGGGACACACATTTGAAGCCTGCTGTACGGGTGCCGGAGCAACTGCCTGTGTCTGAGGCTGCGCTACAGTCTGTGCAGCATTCTGTGCCACGGTCTGAGCCGGAGGTGCATCCTGCACCTGCGCAGTTGCTGCAGTCTTCGCCGGTTCTGCCTTGGGCACATAAATACCCTTGCTTCTCATAGACATATAAGCCAAAGCCTCTTTTCCACCCAATGCCAGATACGTAACCGTCTGCGCACCTGCCAAAAGGTAAGACAAGTTATTATAAAAATTACTGTATCCTGATTCGTCTGAAAGTAAAATACGAATCAGGTAATCCAAAGTATGTAATCCACCCCACAAAATTGCAAACAATCCAAATAATAAAAGTGCGTTTTTGGCAGCTTCCTTTACCTTTTCCTCCTGCTCGTACAGAAGTACAAACACCGCCAAAGCAACCATTATAACAGAATCAGCCAACCCTGACACAAAAATCAAAGCGATTAAAAGGGAATCAGGAATTCCCAGTTTCGTAATCTTGTGCATGGAAAATCCTCCTTCTGTATAATTAACTATTCATTCTTCTTGCCACAATTCTGACAGAATACAGCATCAGCCTCTAATACCTCACCACAAAATTCGCACTTTCTCTGTGTTCCCTCTGTAGTCTCCTCGGGTACGGTCATGGTACTCTCGTCAAACTTCTCGCCACACATATTACAGAAGCGGCTGTCCAAAGTCACAATATGATTGCAAGCAGTACATTTCTTTTTGCCCTGCTGAGCCAGATACTTAATCTCGAGATTTCTCTTCTCATTATTTACCTGCTCAACCTGATCAAACAGTTCCTTAATCTCTGCATCCACAATCTTGGAATTGCGATTCTTATTGTAATATTCCCGCCCTATCTTTAAATATAAAACATTCAGCCTTTCATCAAATTTCCCTGAAACGCGATCACTAACTGTTGCAGCCATCCGTATCTCCTCCTCTTATACATTATTTCAGCTTACCGCCTCTTTTAGAATATCATATACTATTCCTATTTTCAAGCGTTAATTGTCTGAACATTCATTTTATGGCTGCACCACCTTGCCCATAAACACAATTTGATTTTGCGCTTCATCATATATCATAAATGCAAAGGGACGGTCAAGATACACCTGCTTGCGCTCCCTTTCTACCGGCATGGCAGTGGTACACATATCAACCATAATGGCTGTCACTGCTGCCTTGGTTCCGTTTTCATCCAACTCAATTTTGGTCTTCTGAATGATATCCGAAACATAACTGACTTCATCCGCCTCCATCTCTACAAGTCCGGTCAAATCAGACTGTTCTTTATCAAAAACTTCACCCACACCTTGCGCTTTCAAAATTTCCACAATATTCTCTGCCGTGGTTTCAAAATTAAGCTTAGGCATAAAAGACGCCTTCCATATCGTCAGGTTCTCCCTCTCAGAAAAATTTTCCACCACAATTGTATATTTTCCCTATAAAAAACACAATCTATATCCAAACTTTACATTGAGGAAAGGACACATTTATGCGTAAAATTATTCCCTTAAATCATGGTTGGGCGTTCACCAAAACACCCTACGCTGACCTTAACAATTCCGGTACTTCCTGGGAATCCGTCTCACTTCCCCACACCTGGAATGCCATTGACGGTGCTGACGGAAGTGCTTATTACAGAGAGGAGTGCTGTTATCGCACCTCGTTGAATCCTGCTGCACTTTTGGCAGATGCCCCCTTAAACTGTGGCAAAATACTTCTCAGAATCCCTGCACTCTCCCTTCGTGGTGATGTGTATGTGGACGGCAAGCTGCTCGGAAGCCACGAGGGCGGCTATTCCGCTTTTGTCGTAGATATTACCGAATGCTTCCTTGGTGCCAAGGACAACAACAGCTCCATTGAGCTGACCATTTCTGCGGACAATCAAAACCGCAGTCATATCTACCCCCAAATGGCTGACTTTACCTTTTACGGCGGCCTTTACAGAGGAGTGGAGCTGCTTCTTTTGCCGGAGACACATTTTGAATCCGCACCCTATGCAGCCAAAGGGCTCACTGTCTCCAGTGAACTTACGGAATGTATGCAGGAGGCTATTATCTATATTCACAGTCATGTAAACACAGAAGAAGCCGACTACACCATCCGCTATCAGATTGTGGACAGAGATGGTAGTATTGTGGCGGAAAGCTGGCGCCCCACCTGCGACACACGCACAGAAATTTATCTTCCTTCCCCCCATCTGTGGCAAGGTGTGGATGACCCTTACCTTTACCGCTGTACCGCTACTTTGGTGTGCCGCAATGAAACAGTAGACCAGATTTCCACAACCTTCGGTATCAGAGATTTCTATGTGGATTCCGAAAACGGATTTTTCCTGAATGACAAGCCAATGATGCTCCGAGGAGTGTCCCGTCATCAGGACTGGCTCTATGAGGGATATGCCCTGACCCGCGAGCAGCATTTCAGAGACGCCTTCCTGATCTCAGAAATCGGAGCCAACACCGTGCGTCTGGCACATTATCAACACAGTGAAGACTTTTATGATGCCTGCGATGAATACGGTTTTATTGTATGGGCTGAGATTCCCTATATCAGCACCCAGAGCGAGGACCCCGCTGCCCATGAAAATGCCCGCAATCAGATGAAGGAGTTGATTTATCAGAACTACAATCATCCCTGTATCTGTTTCTGGGGACTCTCCAATGAAATCACTATCGGTGGGGAGAAACCGGGCGTAGTGGAGAATCATAAGGATTTGAACAATCTGGTAAAAGAACTCGACCCCACCCGACTTACCACCATGGCTCATGTGAGTATGCTGCCCATGGACAGTGACCTTCACGGCATTACCGATGTAGAAAGCTATAACCATTATTTTGGATGGTATGGCGGTAGCTATGACTACAACGAAAAATGGTTGGATGAATTCCATGAAAAATATCCCGATATTTGTCTCGGACTCTCCGAGTACGGCGCAGAGGGTATCATCACCTATCAGCCCGATGAACCCAAATGCCGTGACTATTCGGAAGCATATCAGGCGGAATATCATGAGCACATGGCCCAGATTCTCATGGAACGCCCCTATCTGTGGAGCACCCATGTGTGGAACATGTTTGACTTTGGCTGCGCAGCCAGAAACGAGGGCGGTGTGGCAGGCCGCAACAACAAGGGTCTGGTAACCATGGACCGCCAGATTAACAAAGAAGCCTTTTATGTGTATAAGGCTTACTGGAGCAAGGACCCCTTTGTCTACCTCTGTGGCAGACGCTATGCGCAGCGTGCAGGTGACACCACCACTGTCAAGATTTACTCCAATCAGTCACAGGTAAGTCTGTATGTGGATGGTGAACTTTTTGGCACCAAAGTAGGCAGCAGAATTTTTGTTTTTGAGAATGTTCCCCTCGTTGGGGAATTTACCTTCCTCACTGCTGTTGCAGACAATTGCAGTGACAATATTACCTTGGAAAAGGTACAGCGCAAGCCTGAGATTTATACCTTACCCCTGGATGAGACTGACGGTGAAGGTGTCACCAACTGGTTTGAACAGGTGGAAACTGTAGCAAGTGATGCACCTATGGAATTCTCTGCTACTCATTTCTCTGTATATGACAAAGTAAAAGACATTTTGGAACACGAGGAAGCCTTCCGCATTCTCTCCGGTGCCCTTTCTACCATAAGTGGCATGAAACTCAACAAATCCATGCTTGGCATGCTTCAGGATCAGACATTAATGGAGATGGCAGATATGTTCAAAGCCATGGGCAACAATAAGGCTCCTGATAATGCCATGCAAATTATTAATTCCGAATTGAATAAAATTCAAAAGCCTTATAATCATTAACAAAAAATGCGTTGACAGTCAGATTCCCTTCCCACTGTCAACGCATTTTCCCATTTTCTTCACTTAGTCCGGTCTGCTCCACCGTTTTCCTACAAGTACAATACACTCATGGGCAAGCAGTGGAAATGCCGCCAGACACCCGAGCATCAGCCACTCGCCTCCCGACAGTCGGGCAGTACCAAAGGCATTTACCAAAAAAGGCATTTCGGTGACTGCCACCTGCAATGCAATACCCATTGCCATGGCAATGAGCATCAGCCTGTTTTCCCCGAACTTCATGTGGAGAACCGAACGCCCGGTATCCCTCATGCCTAACGCATGGAAAAGCTGTGATACGCCAAGCACCGTAAAAGCATAGGTCTGCGCTTTCATCAAAAGCCCCTCATTGGCAAGCATCTCCCTGATTCCCATCAGATTGACCTCTCTGCCCGCAGCCTCCAGTGCAGCACAGGGAAGCATCAGAAAGGCTGTCAGACTAATCCCTCCAATTAATAGACCGTAGAAGAGTGTGCACATCAGTCCCCCTCTGGCAAACAGACTCTCCTCCGCCTTTCTGGGACTGTTCGCCATAAGGCTTTGCCCATCGTTTTTGTCAATTCCCAAAGCAAGTGCAGGGAGGGAATCCGTAATCAGATTGACCCATAGAATATGACTGGATTTTAAGGGCGAAGCCAGTCCGAAAAGCACTGCCGTAAACATGGTGAGGATTTCACCCATATTTGAGGAAAGCAGAAATATTACGGATTTTCTGATATTTTCATACACACCTCGCCCCTCTTCAATGGCTTTCTCTATCGTGGCAAAATTATCGTCTGCCAAAATCATGTCAGAAGCCTGCTTGGCTACATCCGTGCCGTTTTGCCCCATGGCAATACCGATATCCGCACATTTTAAGGATGGTGCATCGTTTACACCGTCACCCGTCATGGCAACAATTGAGCCCAATGCCTTAAAACCCTTTACAATCTCCACCTTCTGTGCAGGAGATACTCTGGCAAAAACCGTGATATCCTTTTCCCGAAGCTGTTCTGACAACTCCTTTTGGGAGAGCCGTCCAAGCTGTGTGCCGCTCATGCACTGCTCCTGCCTGTCTGCAATCCCCAACTGCCTTGCAATGGCAAATGCAGTCTCCACATGGTCTCCGGTAATCATAACCGTTTTCACTCCCGCCTTACGGAAGGTTTCTACCGCTTCCACAGCCTCCGGCCGTACCGGGTCACGCATTCCCACCATGCCAAGGAAAACCAACTGTTCCTCCGTCGGTTCCTTGGCTCCGCGATACATGGCCACCGCCAGAGTACGTAGAGCCTCTGCTGCCATTCCCTCCATGACTGCCTGTATTTTTCTCCGATACTCATCGGTCATCCTCACCACACTGCCATCCGTCATCATATGCGTACATCTGGTGACTACCACATCCGGTGCACCCTTGGTATAACTTACCATATCACCATTTTCTTTCCTGTGAAGGGTCGTCATCATTTTGCGGTCAGAATCAAAAGACAACTCTGACAGGCGGGGCATTCGATGCGCCAAATCCTCTTTAATATAACCGTTTCGCTGTCCATAATCCAAGAGTGCAAGCTCTGTAGGATCCCCCAGTCTGCCCTGCAATTCACTGTCATTGCACAGCATCATTCCATAAAACAAATCCTCCCCGGAACCAAAACACTCCTCCACCGTCATACGATTCAAGGTTAAGGTTCCTGTCTTGTCGGAGCAAACTACACTTACGGCTCCCAAGGTCTCCACAGAGGGAAGCTTTCGGATGATGGTATTGGCTTTCACCATCTTGGTTACCGACAGCGCAAGACAAATGGTAACTACCGCAGGAAGCCCCTCCGGCACGGCTGCAACCGCAAGTGAAATAGCCACCAACAGCATCTCCATAATGTTGCGCTGCTGATACATGGCCAGGACAAAGAGCAGTCCGCACAAAATCAGGGATAAAATACTCAGCACCTTTCCCAGATCACCCAGACGCTTTTGCAGAGGTGTCAGTTCTTCGTCCGCCTGAGAGATCATCTCTGCAATCCGACCAATCTGAGTCTTCATGCCCGTAGCCGTTACAATTCCGGTTCCATGCCCCGCTGTCACAATGGTTGACATAAATGCCCGGTCATAGCAGTCTCCCAAGGGTCTGTCTCTCGGTTCCAACCCTTCTGCACCCATGGTGAAAATATTTGCGTCCTCCACTCTCTTTTCCACCGGGAGATTTTCACCGGTAAGAGCAGACTCTTCAATTCTCAGATTATATGCTTCCGTAAGCTCCATGTCAGCAGGCACCTGACACCCTGTCTCCAGACAAACCAAATCCCCCACTACAAGTTCAGCCGCCGGAATATCCCGCTTTATGCCGTTTCGAATCACAATTGCATGAGGACTTGTAAGCTTTTTCAACGCCTCTAAGGCCTTTCGCGCCTTGCCCTCCTGAATCATTCCTACCACTGCATTTAATAAAATCACAACACAAATGATTACTGCATCTGCGATTTCTTTTAGCAGAAAGGAAATTCCTGCCGCACCCAAAAGCACATAAATCAATGGGTCGTTTAACTGCGCCAGAAAATTTTCCACCGCTGTTTTACTGCGTCCGGCATGCAATTCATTTCTTCCATTCCGCCCAAGCCTGACAGCAGCCTCCTCCTCAGTCAATCCCTTATAATCTCTTTTTCGTCCGGTGTTATCTTCCATATAAACGCCTCCCTATCACCTTTTGTCCTCTCGATTGGCACTAGCATCTTATGCCTGTCCGGGGACAAGTATGACTGGACAAATGTATGTAGATTCGATTAAATCTATACAATATTCTGCAAATTGTAAAAAATTTATTAAATTCGAAACCAAATTCTTAATATAGCTAGTCAAAAAGAGGCATTTATGATATAATGTTAACAGAATATGGGACGTGCTGTGGCTTAAGAACCACAATTATAAAATTAAAGTATCAGGAGGTGGCTATATGCTTGGCAATAAAAAAGAAAAAAATACAGCAGCAGCGGACAACGCACTGCTAATCGAGTTAATGGATAAAGCAATTGCCGGAGATTTTTCCCAGTTGGATACATCCCTTTTCCATGACAGCCAGGTAGCTGAAAAGTACAACGAAGTATTAAAAAGTTTTGTTAGACTGAATAACAACTTTGTTATGCGTTTGAATGACTCTATGAGACTTATCGGTGACAGTAGTTGTGTTAAGGAAATGATTGAAGAACTTAATACACAGGCTACTGCTGTCAATGATATGGCTGAAACCAGTCAGGCTTTGGGAGCTTCTATCCAGAATATCCAGTCTGCGGTCTCCACCATTCAGGAAAAGACCCATACAGTTATGGAAGATGCACATTCCTGCGTAGATGAGATGAACTCCAGTATTGAAATTGTGGACGCTTCCGTTTCCAACGTGCTGCGCATTAATGAACAGATTGAGGACTTTCAGGAGAAGGCAGCACAGATTAACGAAATTATCGACATGGTTAAGAAGGTTGCCAACAAGAGCGGACTGCTTGCATTGAATGCTTCTATCGAAGCGGCGAGAGCCGGTGAAGCAGGACGTGGTTTCGCCGTGGTAGCAAATCAGGTGAAGGAACTCTCTGCCAACACCACACAGTCAGCAGAGGCTGCCATCGCCTATGTGCAGGAGCTTATGACCGGAATCTCCGCTCTGGTGGAATCCATCAATACCACCGCCACTCAGTTGACGGATGGTAACGCCAGCATTCACCGCTCTCTGGAGAGCATGGAGCATATCAGTTCCAGCATGAATCTGGTAAGTTCAGAAATTGACCATATTTACGGTGAGGTCAATACCCAGTCTGAATTGGCAGATACCTTTATGACCTCCATCAACTCCATGGCATCCAGTTACAACGATTTGTCCAGAGGTTGCGTAAGTACCGGTACACATATGTACAAGATTTCTCGTATCATTGACAACCTGCGTTCCGACATTGCAAGACGCCGTGCGATTCTGCATACACAGGACTGGTTAGTTGTATATGAACTCGACCATTTGATCTTTACATGGCGTCTTTACAACAATCTGGCTGACTTTGAGCACTTAAAGGTAGAACAGCTCAACAATCCTACCACTTGTAAATTTGGTAAATGGGCAGGTGCCCTTACCGACACCCGCATTACCGGTTCTGATGCTTTCCGGCGCGCCTTTAAGTACCACAATGACGTACATACCCATGGTGTTAATTCCTGGTACGCAAAGGAAGATAACAACCGTGAAGAAGCTTTCCGACACTTCCAGTTGGCATATGATGCTTATCAGCAGTTTGTCATTGGCCTAAAGGATTTGAAGGAAGTCATTGCCGCCACCGGAGACACCGAATTTTCCAAAATTGAACCCATCTAACTCGATATGTTTTCTGAAATAAAGAATACACAGCCTTGCGAAGCAAAAAGATTCGGCACACTTGTGTCGAATCTTTTTTGTTCTATGATTATATTATCTGTATTTAACACTTACTAAGCACCCAGAATCTTTATATCCTGTCACGAAGCAATAACTCTGTATAAGCCTTCTTGGGATGATTAAATATTTCCTCCGTCTTCCCCTGTTCTACAATGCGCCCCTCCTTCATCACCATGATACGATCACACATCTGATACACCACATTGATATCATGGGAAATAAACAGATAGGCCACGCCAAGCTCCTCCTGTAAACTTTGCATCAGCTCCATAATCTGCGCCTGCAGTGTCACATCCAATGCAGAAACAGGCTCGTCTGCAATCACCAGACCCGGTCTGGTAATCAACGCCTGACCGATACTGATTCGCTGTCTTTGTCCGCCGGAAAGCTGAGAGGGTTTTCGGTCCAGATAACTTTCGTCCAAACCCACCATCCGAAGCATCTCTACCACTGCTGTTTTCCTATCCTCCTTACTCATCTGCAAAGACTTATCCAGTCTTCCCACTGCTCTAAGAGGTTCCTGCAAAAGCCAACTCACTGTCTTGCTGGGATTCAGACTACTATAAGGATCCTGAAAAATCATTTGCGGACGCACAGAAGCATGTTGCACACTTCCCTCGATATTTTTGTTCATGCCCAAAACTGCCTTGGACAGGGAACTTTTACCGCAGCCACTCTCTCCCACCAGTCCCAATACCTCTCCTTTGTAAATCACAAAATTGGCATCGGACACCACACAGCGTTTTCGACTCCGCCCGAACAGGCTGTTGGCATTTTCATTATAATATACATTCAGATTTTCCACCCGGACTACCACCGACTCTTTTCTCGCATCTCCTGCTAAAGTGCCTTTTTCCTCTGTATCCCAATCCGCTTCCATTCTGCGCTTAGGCTTCATTCGGGAGGGAACAGCCTCAATAAGCTGTCTGGTATAAGTCTCCTTGGGCTTTTCAAAAATTTCCTCCGCGGTACCACTTTCCACCACTCTGCCGTTTTTCATCACGGCAATCTTGTCACAGATTCTACGGGCAAGATTCAAATCATGGGTAATAAAAAGCATTGCACTTTTTTCTTTTTGGTTAATCTCTTTTAAAAGAGCAATAATCTGATTCTGTATCGTCACATCCAACGCTGTGGTAGGTTCATCCGCCACAATCACATCCGGATGCAGAATCACCGCCATGGCAATCATAACTCTCTGACGCATACCGCCGGAAAGCTCATGAGGATAGCTGTCATACAGCTTTTGCGCATCCTTTAGACCTACCGACTCCATAGCCTCCACCACGCGCCTCTTACGTACATCTCTATCCAAATCCGTATGAAGCTTTAGCATCTCCTCTATCTGACTCCCCACCGTCTTGGTAGGATTTAAAGAGGTCATAGGCTCCTGAAAAATCATGGACATTCTGCTGCCCTGATACTGTCTGTACAAAGCCTTGTCTCTGGGCTTTCCCGCTTCTACAAGAATCTCACCATCTAACACTACCCTGCCGGATGTAATCCTCGCCTCGTCCGATACCAGTCCCATCAAGGTAAGAGCCGTCACCGACTTACCGGAGCCGGACTCTCCCACCACTCCCAAGATTTGTCCCGGTTCAATATGCAAATTTATATTTTTTACCGCCTCCGTATCCTCAAAGGACACTGAGAGATTTTCAATATGAACCATAACAGCCTCCTTTTAAGACTTCCTGCGGATTCCTTCACTCAAAAGGGAAAATCCAAGCACAATCCATACAATGGTAAGACCGGGAGCCAAGGCATACCAAGGTGCCTTCATCAGATAACCCTGGGCATCCGAAAGCATCTTGCCCAGACTGGCATCCGGTGGCTGCACACCGATTCCCAGATAACTCATGCCGGACTCTGCTAAAATTCCGTTGTTAAATCCAATCATTACCGACACCCAGAAGGTGGAGAAAATATTAGGCAAAATATGCACAAACAAAATACGCAGTCGGCTCACGCCCATGAGCCTTGCCCTGCTGATATAATCTGCATCCCTCAAGCGGATAAACTCACTTCTCACAATTCGCACAAAGCTGGGTGTAAACACAATCCCCAGGGATAAAATCAGATTCTGCCTGCCGCTTCCCATCACACTGATCATCACCAGCGCCAGAAGAATACTGGGAAATCCGTTGACCGCATCCGTCACTCGCATAACCAACTCATCCACGACTCCACCCATATAGCCTGTCACAGCACCAATCACAATCCCCAATGTACCGGAAAACAGCACCACCAGACTGCTGATAAGAATCGTAGTTCCCGCTCCATGCATTACTCTGGAAAAAATATCCCGACCAAAATTGTCCGTTCCAAAAAGATGCTGTAGGGAAGGTGCCGCAAATCGCTCTGCAGCCGACATCTCCGTGGTGCTGTAGGGCGTCCAAAAAAATCCCAGAATCGCCAAACCAACCGCTACCCCGGTCATAAACAACCCAATCCACAGATAAGGATTCCCGCTCTTTAACCACCGCAACAGCTTACCGGGTACACTATTCACTTTGCCTTTCGTTTTTTCTCTCTGCATCTAAAACTCCACTTTAATTCTTTCGCCTAGTGTTGGTGCGATTGGGGCGGGGACGCGCCTGAATCAAGTATCTGCCGTCCCCCGCCCCACTCCCCACCAACACTATTTCCGACTGATTCTGGGGTCAATCACCCGGTAGAGAATATCCACCAGAAAATACACAATAATCACGACTGCCGTGATGTACATAATCAAAATCTGCACCACAGGCAAATCCCTTGTGGAAATAGAACTAATCAGTAGTCTTCCCACACCAGGCAGTCCGAACACCTGCTCCACAACGATACTGCCGGCCACAATCTCTGCGATAATCATACCCAGAAAGGTAACCACCGGCATCAATGCGTTGCGCAGCACATGTCCGTACATAATCTGCCTGTCCGTACACCCCTTACTGCGGGCGGTACGCACATAGTCCGAGCTCATTTCCGTAAGCATGGAATTGCGCAAAAAACGAGCTGTCATAGCGATTTTGGGCAATGCAACAGACACTGCCGGAAAAATCAAATAAGTCAAAAATGCCCCGAAGTCCTCCTCATAACTGACATAACCACCGGGCACAAACCATCTCAAAACCATACCAAATAAATAAGTCACAAGAATACCCAAAAAGAATGCAGGCACAGCCATAGTCGTCTGGGTAAGCACACTCAAAAAAGCATCCACAAAACGATTCCGGCTCTTGGCCCAGAATACGCCCAGTGGAATGGAAACTACCACAATAATCACTAATGCCAACGCTGCAAGCCACAGCGTCACAGGTAACTTGTCCCCGATAAGCTCCGCTACAGGCATCATCTCATTCATAGATTTGGAATAGCGATAGCTCTCTCCTAAATCCCCTTTTAATACATCTGTCATCCAATTGACATAACGCACCACAGGAGGGTCATTTAAACCAAGCTCCTCCCGAAGCTGCGCTTCACGCTCCGGTGTGGCCTCCGTTCCCAGAATGGAACCTACCACATCACCGGGGATAATCTGAAAGGCAAGAAAAGCAGCCACGGATACGATAAACAATGTCATAATGAGAGTACCTAATTTTTTTACTAAGTATTTCATGGCTGCTTTCTCCTTTCTTATTTTTCATTCATTTACTGCTGTGTGTAATATACCACGCTCATATCCTGTACATAGATAGGATAGAAGGTATAACCTGCAAGTTCAGGCTTCACTGCTACTGTGATGGGAGGTGCTGCAATAAATGCAGTTCCTGCATCCTCCACCAACATGTTCTGCAAATCCTTGTAGTAATTTGCTTTCTCTGTCATATCCAGACTTGCTGCTGCCTTCAGGTAAGTCTCATCATACGCCGTATTGTTGTAATTGATGAAGTTCTTAGAAGACTCTGCCTGGAATCTGTTCAAAAGATAGCCCGGTGTCTGGTCACAGGTAATACCGCTGATGGTTGCCTGATACTTACGGCCATTGTAGACCTCCTCAAGCCAGGTTCCCCACTCCACAGGAACAATTACTGCATTGATGTTAGCAGTCTTAAGCTGCTCTGCAATAACCTCCGCAGTCTGCATGTGTACCTCATAATTGGAAGGCACCTGAATCTCCAAATCAATGCCATCGGGATAACCGGCCTCTGTCAGAAGCTGCTTTGCCATCTCGATATTGGCAGCATTACCATAAGTATCATTCAAATCCACATAGTAATCCTGCAAGGTAGGCAGCATCGCAGAACTAATCAGCGCAGCCTCTCCGCCGAACACAAACTCATTTACGGAATCCTTGTCCAATGCATAGCAGATTGCCTGACGAACCTTAGCATTACTCAAAGTCTCGTCCGTATTGTTGAGGAACAATGCCTGCACTACATTAGAGGGAGCCGCCAACACCTGAAAAGTACCTTCAAGCTCCGTTGCCTGAGAATCGGTCAGGTAGGGATAGATGTCGATAGAACCGCCCTGCAAATCCATCAGTGCAGTATCGGGGCTGTTTACAATCTTAAACTCTACCTCATCCAGATAGGGCAGACCTTCCTGCCAGTAGTCCGCATTCTTTGCTACTACGATTCCCTCCTGGGGCTTGTAGGACACATAAGAAAACGGTCCGGTACCAACAGGCTGTGCCGTCTCATCCTCACCGCTTCCTGCGGGAATGATAGCTGCCGTGAAGCTGTAAATCAGCTCCAGATTTGCACTGCCTACTGTTACCTGAACCGTCTTATCGTCCAGAATATCTACACTTGTGATACCGCCCTTTGCGGCACTCAAAGTGGAAATGAGTGCAGTGCCATCCAGAATACCGGATACACGCTCCAGCGAATACTTGACGTCTTCTGCGGTTACCTCATTACCGTTATGGAACTTCACGCCCTCACGCAAGGTAAAGGTATATACCAGTCCATCCTCGGAAATGGTGTAATCGCTGGCTACTGCATTCATCAGATTACCATTGGGGTCTACTTTTACAAGACCTTCAAAAATGTTGAAAAGAATCTCTTTAGTTCCTGCCGCAGTTGCTTTGTGTGGGTCAAGACTATCAATATCCTGCTGTATTCCTACAACAACGGAACCACCGTAAACAGGCTCCGCATCAGGAGCATCCACTGCGCTACTCTCCGCTGCAGATGTTCCCACAGAGGACTTATCCTCCGAAGACTCTCCTGTACCGCCTGCGCATCCGCACAGTGCAGTCATGATCAGAAGTGTCGCCATGAAAACGCTAAATCGTTTTTTCATAATCTTCCTTCTCCTCTTCGTCAAAAAGACCTCTCATTATTCTATTGTCAGTCTTATTTTACCACACATGGGGGACATTGCAAGTTTTTTTAGGGGTACAATCTGCGCGAGCTCTGAGCCATGCGCAGATGAACCGAATTGACTGCCGGGAGCTTGCTCACAGGCAGTCATATTCGAGTTCAGATGCATACGGCGAACGCCGCGACAGTTCGCAAGCTTGCTTGCGAACCTGTCGGCATGGCTTCTGGGGGGGAGGACCATTTATATTCTACACAGGAACGCTTCCGCTCCGTGAAAAAGCGTAGCGGCACATAAGATTGCAAAGTACGCAATCTAAGTGCCGACGTTTTTCAAGGTCCTGTGATAGAACACAAATGGTCCTCCCCCCGATAATTCTACATCTGCAAAAAACAGTGCCTCCGCTATTAATTTACTCAAGCATATCTAATAATTCGTATAGATTATTTATACTTTCATGGGTTTTCTTGGTGCGCTGTATTTGAATAAATCTGCAATTAGCATTTAATGCTGTTTGTCTGTCTTTTTCTTCATCGCCAACGAAAATCAGTTCCGTGATTGGGATGGAATATTTTTCTGAAATCATTTGTAACCCTTTATAGTTGGGCTTTCTGTATCCAGCAACAGAAGATGAAATATAATAGTCAAAGTATCCCATTAATTCTGAGATATCTCTTTTAAAAACTTCATCAGGCATTGCGTTGGGCAAATCGGTAAGTGTCGCAATAACATATCCCTTTTCTTTTAATTTAGACAATACCTCAATTGTATCTGAATATACTTCTGCCCTAAGTTTGAGTCCGCTCCAAAAAGTTTCTATGCAACTGGAAATAGGTATGTCAATGCCCCAATGCTCTAATACTTTTGCAAAAATGTATTCAGCGGAATATTCAATTTCCCTGTAATTTATTCTCGGATTAAATTCCTTTAGCATTTGAATAGATTTTGTAACAGCTTCTTTTGAAACACTACAATTGTACTTCTGAATAATGGCTTTAAATCCTTGATCATAAAAATCAACCCACGAATGCGGCATTCCTACATATTGCATTAAAGTTCCGCCCAAATCAAAAACCACAACTTTCACAATACGTCTCCTCTTTAAGTTTAAACCCACAATTACAACCAGTCTAGGTTATACCATTCTTTATAACCGCCGTAGATTTGGACAATTTCGCCTGTGTCCACATTAAAGACTTTGTAATGGCAGTATTCGTCGTCTGTCAGACCGGTATTTTTGTAATTGTATTCCAGTTCGCAATATAAGATATAACTTCCGTCAGGCGAAAGGATTGCCTGACGAATCGAGGTTTTCTCTGCCAAATCCGCAAAAGCCTCTATTTCCCAAACCGTCTCATCATCTTTGGAACTTATCGGTGTTGCGGGTGCATCTGTCCGTTCCAAGCCCCAAAAACACCTTTTATAAAAATTGCTGCTACCATTCCTCTGGAAGACTACATTCTCAATCCCGGAAATGGCCTTGTAATCCTGAGAAAAATCTAAAGGGAAGAATGCAACTATCCAACCAAGTAGTATTACAATGATTGGTACAGCTATTGCAGCCACAACTATCACCACTACACCCTTACCTATATTTTTCTTCCTATCGGAGTTCATTTTCTGTTGAAAGGACATTATTTCGCTCCCACCTTTTGCATCAATGCTTCCTGCAAAACCTGTGAAAAATTAATACCAAGCGCAGTTGCCTCCTCGTTCAACCACTCAGGAATGCTGAGTGTTTTCTTGACCGCCTTGGAATTGGTTCGCTTTTTATAAGCAAGCAAATCAAATTCAACCACAACACAAAACTCACCTTCACCCAGTACGATTTTATAGGGTTCCGACGGAACAGGAAGCTCTAATTTTTCCTCCTCACAACTGGTAATTGCAAGGCCTAAGGCATCAACAGCCATTTCATATGCCTGCTGCATATCATCCCCCTGCGTCATACACTCTGGTATATCCGGAAAAGTAATCCAAAAACCTCCCTCTTCAGCTTTGTGAAAAATTGCGGGATAAAATAATTTTTTCATGCTTTATACCTCCTGATGGACCGGGTTATTTTAACCCTGCCTGTTTAAGTATTGCCTGCTCCATACCTTTCTTGAGGTCCTTGGAGTGATAAGGAACAATCACAGTTTTTCCTGTATCCTGATTTCTCATTTTAACATGAGAGCCATTTTGACTAACAACCTCAAAACCATGTTGCTTAAGGTACTTAATCATTTCCTGTGAAGTCATTGGCATCTATTGTATTCCCTCCATTATCTCCAAATATATTATAACACGTAACAATACGTGCATCAAGCTTTTTATACGTATTGTTACGTGTTTCGTTTGTAAGTATTAAACTTTATCTTTTTGCTTACCCCTTAGCTAATGGCATTACCTGTGTACAACTGGTAATACTTGCCCTTCTCCTCCAACAACTCATCATGGGTGCCGCGCTCGATAATGCGTCCCTGCTCCAGAACCATGATACAGTCACTGTTTTTAACAGTGGAAAGTCTGTGAGCAATGACAAAGGTGGTTCTTCCGTGCATCAGCCTATCCATGCCGTCCTGCACGATTTTCTCCGTACGGGTATCAATGGAACTGGTTGCCTCATCCAAAATCAGCACCGGGGGGTCTGCCACCGCAGCTCTGGCGATAGCAAGAAGCTGTCTCTGCCCCTGACTTAAGTTGGCACCATCTCCGGTAAGCACCGTATTATAGCCATCTGGAAGCTGACGGATGAAGCCGTCCGCATTGGCAAGCTTTGCTGCCGCAATAACGTCTTGATCTGTGGCATCCAGACGACCAAATCGGATATTTTCCATTACTGTGGCAGTAAACAAATGGGTCTCCTGAAGTACAATTCCCAAAGAGCGGCGCAAATCTGCCTTCTTAATTTTATTGATATTGATGCCATCATATCTGATTTTACCATCCTGAATATCATAAAAACGGTTAACCAGATTCATAATAGTGGTCTTACCTGCACCGGTAGAGCCAACAAACGCAAGCTTCTGTCCGGGCTGCGCATACATCTTGATATTATGAAGTACTATTTTTTCATCGGTGTAGCCAAAGTCCACATCGTCAAACACCACATCGCCCTTAAGCTCCACATATTCGGTAATTCCCGTGGAACGATGAGGATGCTTCCATGCCCACACACCTGTGCGTTTATCTGCTTCTTTGAGTTCTCCGTTCTCCCATTTTGCGGGAACCAAAGTCACGTAACCATCATCCACCTCAGGCTCCTCATCCAAAAGGTCAAAAACACGCTTGCCTCCGGCAAGAGCCATAACAATACTGTTAAGCTGCTGAGCCACCTGATTGATAGGCATGTTAAAGCTCTTGGTAAAGGTCAAAAAGCTCACCAGTGAACCCAGTGAAAATCCACCAATACCATTTATGGCAAGCACACTGCCCACGCAGGCAATGACCACATAAGTCAGATTACCCAACTGCATATTGATAGGACCCATCAAGTTAGCGAATTTGTTGGCGTTATAGGCATTCTCGCAAAGAGCATCATTCAGTGCCTTAAACTCCTCCATACTTTTCTCTTCATGGCAAAAGACCTTCACTACCTTCTGGCCTTCCATATGTTCCTCAATATAACCGTTCAAAGCACCAAGTGCAGCCTGTTGTACCTTGAAATACTTACCGCTTTTTCCCACAACCTTACGTGCCGTTACCACAGTAATACCGGACATTACCAAATTCAAAAGAGTCAATGGAAGACTCAGGCTAATCATACTCACCAATACACTCACCACAGTAATCACACTGTTAATCATCTGAGGAATACTCTGACTAATCATCTGGCGAAGAGTGTCAATATCATTCGTATAAATAGACATGATATCGCCATGAGTGTTGGTGTCAAAATATCGGATGGGAAGCTTTGACATATGCGCAAACATATCATCACGCAGACTCTTCATGGTACCCTGCGTTACATTAACCATAATTCTTGCCTGAGTATACGTACAAATAATACCCAGAAGATAAAAACCTGCCACACGTCCCATGGCCTGTAACAGCGGCCCAAAATCCGGAACCTGTTGTTTAAGCATAGGTTCAATGTAATCATCAATCAATGTCTTGGTAAAAAGCGTTCCCTGCACATTTGCAAGTACGCTTCCTATAATACATCCCAGCACAATAATGCAATGAAAACCGTAATTTTTAAATACATAGCCCAAAATACGTTTTAATATCTTGCCGGGATTCTCAATCTTGGGGACAGGTCCCATGGGACCTCTTCTTCCGGGACCCACAGCAGGTCCGCGCATTGCTCCGGGTTGTGCCATTAGTCCTCGCCTCCATTCTCATCAAAATCACCACTGCCACCGGTCTGTGCCTCATATACCTCACGGTAAATGGCATTATTTTCCAAAAGCTCCTCATGGGTACCGAAGCCATCCACACATCCGTTTTCCATGACAATAATGCGGTCTGCATCCTGAATACTGGAAATACGCTGTGCAATAATCAGCTTGGTTGTATCGGGAATCTGGGTTGCAAAGGCTTTACGAATCTTGGCATCCGTAGCAGTATCCACCGCACTGGTGCTGTCATCCAGAATCAATATCTTAGGATTCTTAAGAAGTGCTCTGGCAATACAAAGTCGCTGTTTCTGACCGCCGGATACGTTAGTACCGCCCTGTTCGATATAGGTATTATAGCCATCGGGCATACGCTGAATAAACTCGTCTGCGCAGGCCAATTTACATACACGCTTGCAATCCTCCTCGGTAGCGTTCTCATCACCCCAACGAAGATTCTCCAGGATGGTACCGGAAAAAAGAACATTTTTCTGAAGCACCACTGCCACCTTATTGCGCAGTGTCTCCATATCGTACTTCCGCACATCCTTGCCGCCCACATATACAGCACCCTCCGATACATCATAAAGTCGGCTGATTAAGTTGATCAAACTGGTCTTGGAGCTTCCGGTACCGCCTATGATTCCGATGGTTTCACCGGACTTAATTTCCAGATTAATCTTATCAAGTATAGGCCGCTCACTATTTTTGTTGTAACGGAAGGTTACATTCTCAAAACGGATACTTCCGTCCTTCACCTCAAATTCAGGCTTCTCGGGATTGGCAAGCTCCGGCTTCTCATTCAAAACCTCACAGATACGCTCGCCACTGGCAATACTCATGGTAATCATTACAAACACCATGGACAGCATCATAAGGCTCATCAAAATATTCATGCAATATGCCAAAAGACTGGTAAGGTCGCCCTTACTTAACTCTCCACCCACAATCATGTTCGCTCCCAGCCAACTGATAAGCAGAATACAGGAATACACTGTAAACTGCATCAAAGGAGAGTTGAACGCCAGAATACTCTCTGCCTTCACAAACATGTTGTAAATATTGCCACTGGCCTTGTGAAAACGGTCAATCTCATAATCCTCACGAACAAAAGCCTTTACGACTCTCTGAGCAGTAATATTTTCCTGCACGCTTGCATTCAGGTCATCATACTTTTTGAACACCTGCTTGAAATGCTTCATGGAAAACTTGATAATCAAGCCCAAAAAACATGCCAAAATCACAACTGCAACCAAATAAATACTGGCAACCTTGGCATTGATAATAAAAGCCATGGTCATGGCGCAGATGAGATTAATGGGCGCACGCACACACATACGCAGAATCATCTGATAAGAGTTCTGTATATTGGTTACGTCCGTCGTCAGTCTGGTCACCAGACCTGCCGTGGAGAATTTATCAATATTTGAAAAAGAGTAGGCCTGAATATTATTGTACATCGCCTCTCTCAAATTCCTTGCAAATCCTGTCGATGCCCTGGCACCGTGTTTTCCACCCATAATTCCTGCCCACAGACCGATAACAGCCAGAACGACCATCAGTGCTGCCAGTTGGAATATGTACTGCTGATTCCCCACTTCCACTCCCTTATCAATCATGGATGCCATCAAAAACGGAATCAAAGTCTCCATCAATACCTCAAGCACCATAAACATAGGAGTCATAAGGGAGTCTTTTTTAAACTCCTTCACATGTTGTAATAATGTCTTTACCATTTACTTTCCTCTTTCTTTTATTACATGCGACATACGATACCTTCGTATTTTTATGCCATAAGCGTTTTCGCTTAACACCTACACCCCTAAACACTCTGTGGGGTTTCCATTACATTTGTAAGACACAAAAATGGGATATAATGTCAGTGAAACCACCTTCTATCATATCCCAATAAAAAATGTAAATCAATATACTAAATCTAAAATTTTAGTGAACCACCTCTTGCTTACGATAATGAAGCACCACCCCTATCAATAAAACCGCTACAACTCCTGCAAGGACAGCCTCCACCACAGCCAAAGGACATACCTGTGCCAATAATACAATTCCTGCATTTGTGACCGCATGCACCAATATCGACAAACCATACCAACCAAGCTTCTTATTTTTCACTGCGCAAAATACCAGATAAGACATTACAATATGCAGACCCATGGCCGATATTCTCTCCACACCCGCCATCAGAAACTGGGACGCCGGAAGCTCCCACAGAGGTGCTACCTGCATCCAAAAGGCATCTGCTGAACCGGGAACCTGCCCATTTAAGTTTTGCGTTAATCTCTCAACACCCTGACTGTTAATTAGAACGGCCGTGACCAGATTGGACAAATACGTCATACCAATCAGAAGCATTGCCTCTATACCACCGTGGCCGATGCCATACATAATGGCATTCTTCTTATCCAAATCTTTTTTCATGCAGAATTTCATGGCAAGCAGCCGGCCTGTCTCCTCAAAAACACCTGCTGCCAGACCTCCATATATCGCATAAAACACAATATTTTCCGTAAGCAGCGTCCCCGTCAAGAGCTGTACTACCACATGACAAATCTGCTCCAACACAAGTGCAAACACCACGAAGGTTCCACAACCCAGAAAGAATGGATACAACTTCGGCTTAGCCTTGCACTTCCAAAGGATACACAAAACTATAGGTAAAACCACCGCTATCAGAAATGTGACAATCATGGCGACAATATTCGCAGTAGGAACCGTATAGCTTGCAATACTCATATGTACCCCCCCAATTTCTCTTTATAAAATCTATCTTACCACAGCTACCGGAAGATGAACAGTCCCAACAGTTTATGAATTTTTTACTTTACTTTTCCCATTCCGAATGTTTTAATAGTAGCATCTATTCCCCAAACACAACATATATAACTAAGGAGGAATGCCTATGCTCTATCAGCGAATGTTGCAGGAACAGGAACAACTCTCAAATCAAATTAAAAACTTAGCGTCACATCTTTCAACCTATCCTCCCGGCAAACTAATCTGTACCCAAAATCAAAACCGCAGTAAATGGTATGTCAGTGATGGTCATACGCAAACGTATATCCCCAAGAAAGAACGACCACTTGCCGAACAACTGGCTGTCAAAAAATATTTGTCTGCCCGGTATGAGGAACTTCTACAAGAACAAAGAGCCATTGAACAATATCTCAAACACCATACTACTTGTCATTCACAAGATTTACTTGCCGCCAATTCTCCTTATCAGGAACTTCTCGCACCTTTCTTCAAACCCATCTCACAAGAACTCCTTGAATGGACAAATGCTCCCTATGAACACAACACTAAATTTCCCGAACAACGCATTCATAAATCCATCTCCGGCAACAAAGTACGCTCAAAATCCGAAGTTCTTATTGACATGGCACTCTATACAAATAAAATCCCTTTCCGATATGAATGTGCATTAAATTTGAATGAAATTTTAATTTTTCCTGATTTTACAATACGCCATCCCAAAACAGGAAACCTATACTACTGGGAACACTTCGGGTTAATGGATGACCCCTCCTATTGCCAAAATGCCTGCTCCAAGTTACAACTCTACAGTTCCCACGGTATTATCCCTACCATTCAATTAATCACTACCTTTGAAACTAAAAAACACCCTTTAAATTCCGATACAATTGACCATATTATAAAAAGTTATTTTCTAAATTAGAGCACTGGGTCAGAGAACACCTATTTCAATACTAACCCAACGGGGCAGAGGACACCTATTTCTCGCTTCTATGCCCCGTTTATACCAAAAATTTTCATTAAAAACATAAAAATGGGCATATACAAAATTTCCCAAACTCCATGCCCCTTTTTATCCGTTTGGCGGGGCAGAATACCGCGTAATCCACACTCTCTGCCCCACCACCTAAAAAAACAACTCATTCCCACTATTTGAAAGTGGATGACCCCTTAATCGAATCCTGCCACCTACGCTTCTTTATAGCAATTCCATCATCTGCATAATCCAATATCCCAGTCCCAAGACCCAACTGCTCAATATACCATACAAAATCACCGGGCCGGCAATGGTAAATATCTTACAGCCGATACCGAACACCTGCCCCTCCACAGAATATTCCACGGCACAGGCCGCTACGCTGTTGGCAAATCCGGTGATGGGCACAAGTGCACCCGCGCCGCCCCACTTTACCAATTTGGAATACAGACCAAGTCCTGTGAGCACCGCACTGATAAACACTAAAATTAAGCTGCACCAACTGCCTGCTGTCTGCTTATCCAAGCCCATATTGGAAGCTGTATTTAAAATAAACTGTCCCACACAGCAAATCAATCCGCCCACTACAAAAGCCTTCGCCATCTGCAACCACAAATTATGTGTAGGCGTAACCTTCTTGACATATTCACTATATTCCTGTTTTTGCTTTTCAGATATTTCCGACATTGTCCGTCTCCTTTTGCCCTATCCATAATATGTTTCTTTACCTATACTGCTCTAATGTAAATATGCCCAAAACATCAATCTTTATGCAAAAATATCCTGCAACATCTTCCTCATAACACAAAAAACTAGTATACAGGTAGTTGCCTACCCATATACTAGTATCTCATACTCTTGCAATGGCAAGGGCTTCGAGAAGTAATACCCTTGAATGTCATCACATTTTAAATTCTTTAAGAACTCAACCTGAGCCTCAGTCTCCACACCTTCCGCTGTGATACGGAATCCAAGACTTTGTCCCAGACGTGTTATGTATTTCAGAAGCTTCTCCCCCCTGCTGTCGCCAATATAATCAATCAGGCTCTTGTCCAGCTTCAAGGTGTCAAATCGCATGGTATTCAGAGACGACAACGCTGAATATCCGCTTCCAAAATCATCCAGAAGCATCTGGAAACCAACCTCATGGAACCGCTCTATCAGACTGCCTACATCCACATTGTCAACCGTTGCACTCTCTGTAATCTCCAACTGCACATACTTCACATCCAAGTCAATCTCCTTGAGAATGCTTTCGTACCGCTCCACAATTTGGTCAAAGTAAAGGCTGACTCTGGAGATATTTACCGATACAGGAAGTGGATTCTTACCCATTTCCAACCGCTCTCTCTGTCTCTCGCATACCTTTCTGAAAACGAATTCATCCAGTATGGATATGCAACCATTCTTCTCAAACAAAGGAATAAACACACCCGGAGGAAGCATACGTCCATCAGCTCTCCGCCAACGTACCAGTGCTTCTGCACCGATTATCTCACCACTCTGAGCACTGTACTTAGGCTGATACCAAACCTCAAACTCACCGTTTGCCAATGCCTCATCGAAGCGGTCTTCCAATTCCTTATTTTCCATCAGCTTCTTATAATCAATTTCATCATAAAAAGCATAATGCCTGTCTCTGCGTCCTTTTACCAAGTGCTTGGCCTGAACTGCAAATCCGTAACACTTGTCCGCCTCCTTAAGAGACTCCACATAATAAATACCAAACACCGGGAACAATGCCGGAATATTCAACTGTGTGGGAATCTTCTCTATTTTCTTAATCAAGTGATAAATACGATTCTCCAAATCCGCCTTGTCAACAGCCTGCAAAAACAATACAAAGCGATCTGCATTTACACGAGCCACCAGTTCATTATCACTGACATTCTCACGCAAAATCTTCCAAAGTGCCAACAAGGTCTCATCACCCTTTTGGACACCGAAGCTGCTGTTAATCAATTTAAACTCTGCTAAATCCATGGCAATTACATAACCGGTAAGCCCTGCTCTGTTTTGCGCCATTTCCCTGAACTTTGCAAAATTATATCCACCGGTCAAAGAATCTTCGTAAGCAAGACTCTCCAACTCTTCACTGCGCTTACGCTGCAACCGGATAAATGCTGTCACACCCAATCCTGCAATTACAATTAAAGCGGCTGCCAACATCTGTACATTTCTTAATACCGGTGCCATTCGGGCATCCATTACCGTCTGAGGTGCAATTGCCACCATATACCACTGGGAACCATAGGTATTCTCATTGACAGGCTCATAGTAAAACATGGTTGAATTACCGTTTTGATGAATACACTCGCCATATCCGCTGCCTCCGGATGCCATAATTGCCTGCATCTGCGCAACAGATGCACATCCGGCCTCGCTCTCCTGGCAAATATGCTCAAAAAAGTTCTCTGACTCCGCAATCTGCGAGTTTTGAGAATGGGCAATTACTGTACCGTCTGTTCTTACAATGCAACTAAATCCTTGGGAATCAAAGAAATCAACGTCCATCATGTCTCGGAAAATTTCATTCCGGTACGTTGCAAAGAGGACGCCTTTAACGGTTGTCCCATCAGCCGCATAAACCGGAACACTAAATACATTGATTGCCTCATCCTCTCCACTGATACGATCCCCTAATGTAGCGGACATCCAAGGTTTTCCCTCCATGCTCTTAAGGAAGAAATTACGGTCTCCCAAATCCAAAGTATGATTATCCGTTGTATATGCCGTTCCATCCGCATAAATATAACCCATACGTTTAAAATCATACTGCCCTACAAAGGGCTCCATATCCATCAGAACATCCAGTTCCTGACCGGAGGCACTCTGCATCTTCTCAGCATATCCCTGTAAAAACTTATGCTGCATCTTCACTTCATTATAAACTGCAAGCACATTTTGAGACGCAACATCTCCCAGAGTCATCTGCATTTCTTTCTCCAAATCTTTGCGAATATTCATGGAGCTAAATGCCACTGCAGAAAACACCATTACAAGCCCTACTATAATAATTGCTATCGGATATATTTTTCTCTTTCGTTTACTCATATTTAATACCTTACGTTATTCCCTTTCACTTCTAATTATACTACTCCGTTTCAATTTCGCAAGAGTTTTAATGTAAAATTTCTATCATTTTTTGTAAAATCAGCTAAACTTTCAGTCACTTTCCCATTCTTTCCCTTCTCTTCCCGCAGTTTCTATTAAAGCCATATCAACATCCTTCTCATAATTGCGCATAGCCACCTCCAAAGGCGTGGGATCTTTCGTAATACGCCGGCCACCAATATGGTTAAAGAATATAACAATCCCTAGTGCAAGGCCAATAGAATATGCTACCTCCAACACATTCACTCCTCCCGGCTCACGCCCCATTGCCATGCGGTAAATCTCCTCAAACATTTCATTAATCCCTGAATCGTTATGATACGCCATAATGGTAAAGGAGGTGCCAAAAAAACTCACCAGACTCACCAGTACTGTCCGAAGCCACTGGCCTGCACTCTTGTGCTTATTTACGTCCACCCACTCCACAAGCACATCCGTTTCCCCTAACACCTCAACCGAGATACCCGGACATTCTGCCTCCATAAGCTTTACAAATTTCATGGTGCTAAACACACACCGCTTCGGCTCTCCCTTTTTAAAATGGTGAATCTTTAAGTCTCTGCACTTGGACTGTACAGCCTTGTCCCCACAATACACATCTCCCAATTCCTGCAAAAACACATCCGGACTCTGCACTTCCACATTCCGGTCACATTTCAGATATACCGTGCAACCCCCTGTCATTTTACCTCTCCTTATTTCATCACATCATGCAATTCATATACAAAATACCCCAAAGAACCGCAAAGCTTGCCCAGTGCAATCCCCAGTACCGCCACACCAAGACCGTGTCTGAAGGAAATTCTCCTTGCAAAAATCGGTATGGAATCCAACATTTCTGCTATAGCCAGTGCCAGACATCCCACAAACATCCCGGCAAACACGCCGAATGCAGCCTGCCCCACAATCCCCAATATTTCCCACAGCCAGACAACTTCTGTATACTGAGCTCTCAAAAAAGCCGCCGGCTGAATATACTCTGCAAAAATACTTCCTATGCCTCCCGAAATTGACCCGAAGATAACCATTTCCTCATACAAGAACACCTTTCCCGCTGTATGAGTCTTACCTGCAAACCGGGGCACCAATCCCACCGCAACCAAAACAGTAAACACACCTGCCGACGTAAGCAGTCCAAAGCTTCCTGCCCATATTACAAAAAGAAACTCCACACTTTATTTCCTCCGTTTTCACCATCAAATAATATTTTTGTAGAATTCCCAAAAAATATACGCAGCTATAACTATTTTTAGTCAGGCACAAAAAAGTGCCTTCGGCACTCTCAACTCCCCTGACCCCTCATTCATGAGGGGAAGGGGTTTTTCTTTGCCTTACTTTATTGTAAAATTCTTATATGAATATCTTACAATCCATTTTTACTGATTATTATGAACATA
>JAZQMG010000083.1:0-13161 GCA_045543175.1 Acetatifactor sp.
GATACGATCCCAGAAATGCATACTTTGAGTGTGTACATGAGATGAAGTTGATTGTTGATTTGATTTATCAGTCCGGTTTTGCAGGAATGAGATATTCCATCTCCAACACTGCTGAGTACGGCGATTACATTACCGGTCCTAAGATTATTACCGAAGACACCAAGAAGGCAATGAAGAAGGTTCTTTCCGATATTCAGGATGGTACTTTTGCAAAAGACTTCTTGCTTGATATGTCTGCAGCAGGCGGTCAGGCTCACTTCCGTGCAATGAAGAAATTGGCTGCTGAGCATCCTGTTGAGGTAGTAGGTGAGGATATCCGTAAGCTTTATAGCTGGAACAACGAGAGTGATAAGCTGATTAACAACTAATCAGATTTTTGAGGGATGCGGTTTTACTGCATCCCTTTTTTAACATTACAAGCATTGACAAAGAGGTTTGCTATGAGTAAACGTACATTTGAACAGAAATTGCGGGCACCTAAGGGAATAGAACCTGAAAATTGGTTTATCGAGTGTTATCGCAGGTATGAAGGGCATCCGTTAAAGATATTAACCTCTATTTATAAAGGAAATTATCATAAGTTTTTTCTTGCTGTGTTCTTTTTCTTTATTAAACATGCCTGTGTATGGGTGTTGCCCATTGTAACAGCTAATATCATCAATGATATCACGGTAGGCAATCCTGATTGTGTGCGCAATACGATATTTTACACCATATTGATGATTGTTCTGGTGACCATTAATGTGCCTATGAATTATCTATATACGGATTATAAGAGCCAGGCTACCCGATATGCGGAAACGGGATTGAGAAAAGCTTTGATTCGGAAATTGCAACAGCTTTCCATTTCCTATCATGTGGGAACCTTATCGGGAAAATTACAATCCAAAATCATGCGAGATGTGGAGGCGGTTGAAGGGCTTTCCACGCAGCTTTTCTTAAGTATTTTGAATATTGCCCTGAATATTATTGTGGCACTGGTGGTGACGGTTTCTAAGAGTCTGATGGTTTTTTGTTTCTTCTTGATAACAGCCCCCATTGCGGCGATTACTATGGTGTCCTTTAGAAACATTATGAAGAAGAGAAATGCGGAATTTCGAAGAGAGATGGAAGAAACTTCCGGTCGTGTTATGGAAATGGTAGAGCTGATTCCTGTCACCAGAGCCCATGCATTGGAAGAACAGGAAGTTCAGAAGATGAGCAGTCAACTTTTTGCAGTGGCTGAAAAAGGGTATCGTCTGGATTTGGTGCAGGCACTTTTTGGCTCGGTCGGTTGGGCGATTTTTCAGATTTTCCAAGTAATCTGTCTTGGATTTACCGGATATCTTGCGTTTAGAGGTACTATTTTGGTGGGTGATATTGCCCTGTATCAGAATTATTTTGCTACCATTGTGAATCAGGTGTCCGCCATTATTTCGTTGGTGCCTGTGATTGCCAAGGGAATAGAGTCTGTCAATTCCATCGGCGAGGTGCTTTTGTCTGAGGAGATTGAAAATAATGAGGGTAAGCCGGAGATTGCTGATGTGAAGGGAGCTTTTTCTTTTCGAGATGTTCATTTTGAATATAAGGGTGGCGGTAAGCGTACCTTAAACGGTTTGAATCTAGAAGTGACGCCGGGAGAAACTATTGCTTTGGTGGGAGAATCCGGTGCAGGAAAGACTACAATTCTCAATATGGTAATTGGATTTTATCTGACCGAGCAGGGACAGGTATTGTTAGATGGTCAGAACATCAATGAGATTGACTTGAGAAGTTACCGTAAGCATTTGGCTGTTGTGCCTCAGACTTCAATTTTGTTCTCAGGTACCATCAGAGACAATATTATATATGGTTGCGAGGGCGTAACAGAGCAGAAACTTGATGAAGTAATTCGGGCGGCTAATTTAAAGGATTTGATTGATTCCCTTCCTGATGGGCTTGATACAATGGTGGGTGAGCATGGAGGAAGGCTCTCCGGTGGTCAAAGACAACGTGTGTCTATTGCAAGAGCACTCATCCGTAATCCCAAGGTGATTGTGCTTGACGAGGCAACCTCTGCACTTGATTCCATTTCAGAGAAAATGATTCAGGAGGCGGTGAACAATCTTACCAGAAACCGTACTACCTTTATTGTTGCGCACAGACTATCAACCATTCGGGATGCGGATAAAATTGCGGTTATTGATGCAGGAAGATGTATTGAATACGGAACCTATGAGGAGTTGATGGCTCTGGAGGGACGTTTTTATCGCATGCAGAAGCTGCAAAGTTAAATTTATTAACACAAATACTTTCAAAACACAAAAGTTTGTGGTATTATTATTCGTAAGGCTTTTATACAGATTTTATGGAGGAAACTGACAATGGGTATGACAATGACACAGAAGATTCTGGCAGCTGCCGCAGGTCTTGACAAGGTTGAGGCCGGACAGTTGATTGAGGCGAATCTGGATTTGGTTCTGGGCAATGATATTACAAGCCCTGTAGCAATCAAAGAAATGGACAAAATGAAGGTAGACGGAGTGTTCAATAAGGACAAGATTGCTCTTGTACCTGACCATTTTGTGCCTAATAAGGATATTAAGTCTGCGGAGCACTGCAAATGTGTAAGAGAGTTTGCAAGACGCAACGAGATTACCAATTATTTTGAAGTGGGAGAGATGGGTATTGAGCATGCATTGCTTCCTGAGAAAGGTCTCACTGTTGCCGGTGATGTAATTATCGGTGCAGATTCGCATACCTGTACCTACGGTGCACTTGGCGCGTTCTCTACCGGTGTAGGCAGTACCGATATGGCGGCAGGCATGGCTACCGGCAAGGCATGGTTTAAGGTTCCTTCCGCAATCAAGTTTAATCTTACCGGCAAGCCTGCTAAGTGGGTTAGCGGTAAGGATGTAATTTTACATATTATCGGTATGATTGGCGTGGATGGTGCGTTGTACAAATCCATGGAGTTTGTGGGTGACGGTATTGCCAATCTGACTATGGACGACCGTTTCACCATCGCTAACATGGCTATTGAGGCCGGTGGTAAAAACGGTATTTTTCCTGTGGATGACTTGGCGATTGCTTATATGAAGGAGCATAGCAACAGAGAATACAAGATTTACGAGGCTGACGAGGATGCTGTATATGATGAGGAGTACACCATTGATTTGAGTACCCTTCGTCCTACTGTTTCCTTCCCTCATCTTCCTGAAAACACACATACCATTGACGAGATTCATGAGATGGATGACATCTGCATTGATCAGGTGGTTATCGGTTCCTGTACTAACGGACGTCTGGATGACCTTCGCATTGCGGCAGAGGTGCTTAAGGGACGTCATGTGGCAAAGGGGATGCGTTGTATTGTGATTCCCGCAACTCAGAAGATTTACATGCAGGCAATGGAAGAGGGGCTTCTTAAGATTTTTATTGAGGCAGGTGCTGTTGTAAGTACCCCTACCTGCGGACCTTGTCTGGGTGGTTATATGGGTATTCTGGCTCAGGGTGAGAGATGTGTTTCTACCACCAACCGTAACTTTGTAGGCCGTATGGGACATGTAGAGTCTGAGATTTATCTGGCAAGCCCTGCGGTGGCTGCTGCAAGTGCAATTACAGGTAAGATTTCCTGCCCTTGCGAAATATAAAATTTGTTTCAAATTTTATATAAAAGAACGCAAAAGCAGCGTTCTTTCCAAAACTAAAATTTTATGAGAGGAAAATGACATGACAAACGCAAAAGGTATTGTTTTTAAATACGGTGATAACGTAGATACAGATGTAATCATTCCTGCAAGATATTTAAATTCTTCTGACCCCGCAGAGCTTGCAACACACTGCATGGAGGATATTGATAAGGATTTTGTAAAAAATGTGAAGAAGGGCGATATTATCGTAGCTGATAAGAATTTCGGCTGCGGCTCCTCTAGAGAGCATGCACCTATTGCAATCAAGGCTGCAGGCGTAAGCTGTGTAATTGCTGAGACCTTTGCAAGAATTTTCTACCGAAACGCAATCAACATCGGTCTTCCCATCATTGAGTGTCCTGAGGCTTCTAAGGGGATTGAGGCAGGAGATGAAGTTGAGGTAAACTTTGACACCGGTGTTATTACCAATGTAACTAAGGGAACCACCTTCCAAGGTCAGGCTTTCCCGGAGTTTATGCAAAAGATTATTGCTGCCGAAGGCTTGGTAAATTATATCAATAACGGTCAGTAAACAAAATAGCGCAGAGCGGGCACTGTCTGTATGACAGTGCCTGTGTTTTGTTTTCATTAGTTAAGGAAAGAGGCGATTTGAATGGCGGAGCAAGCAACCGTCCGTACCCAAAAGGATGCTAAAAAATATGAAATTGATATGTGTAGCGGCCCGTTTCTGGGAAAGATAATGGTGTTTTATATTCCTTTAATGCTATCGGGAGTGTTACAGCTTTTGTTTAATGCAGCAGATATTGTGGTAGTAGGACGCTTTGCTGGTAAAGAGGCTTTGGCGGCGGTGGGGTCAACAAGCTCATTAATTAATTTGATGGTTAATTTTTTTATGGGGTTATCTATTGGTGCCAATGTGCTCGTGGCTCGTTTTTACGGAGCGGGTCAGAAAAAAGAACTTTCTGAAATGGTACACACAGCAGTTTTGACTTCTATAATCAGTGGTTTTATTCTGCTTATTCTGGGTGTAGCTGTATCCGGGCCTGCCCTGCTATTGATGGGAACACCGAATGATGTCATCGGGCAATCTACCCTTTATATGCGCATTTACTTTTGCGGCATGCCTTTTTTTATGGCTTATAATTTCGGGGCGGCGGTTCTTCGTGCAGTAGGAGACACCAAGCGGCCTTTGTATTATCTGTTGGTAGCCGGCGTGATCAATGTTGGATTAAATTTGATTTTTGTAATTGTGTTTTCCTGGGGTGTTGCCGGAGTTGCAACAGCCACTGCTGTTTCGCAGGCGGTATCAGCAATATTGGTTATCCGTTGCCTGATAAAGTCAGATGCTGATTATAAGTTAGAGTTGTCTAAGCTGTGTGTTGTCAAGGATAAGCTTTTAAAAATGATGCAGATAGGTTTGCCGGCAGGACTGCAAAGCTCTTTGTTTTCCATATCAAACGTACTAATTCAGTCTTCTGTTAATTCCTTTGGCTCTATTGCCATGGCAGGTAATACGGCAGCCTCCAATATTGAAGGTTTTGTCTATACAGCTATGAATGCATTTTCGCAGACGGTAGTCAGTTTCACAGGGCAAAACTATGGAGCGCAGAAGTACAAAAATATTGGCAAGGTACTTTTGATTTGTCAGGGATTGGTAGCGGCAATCGGGCTTGTGTTTGGAAATGCTGCATATCTGGGCGGTGGCCTGTTGCTTCAACTATACTCAGATGACTCGCAGGTAATTTCATTTGGATTGCTTCGTATGAGTATAATTTGTACAAGCTATTGCCTTTGCGGTATGATGGATACCATGGTTGGTGCACTCAGAGGAATGGGCTGTTCCATTATGCCTACGATTGTTTCCCTGACAGGTGCCTGTCTGTTTCGTGTTGTCTGGATTTATACTGTTTTTGCAGAATATCGAACATTAAACAGTCTTTATATATCTTATCCCATCAGTTGGTCTTTGACATTGGCTGCGCATATTATATGTTTTGTAATTGTATATCGGAGGCTATTAAAAAGGACTTGAAACATATGTTCGAACATGTTATAATGACCATATGAAAAAAGTGCCTGTCTGACATGGATAGGATGATTAGGTCAAAAGAGGAGCGAAAGCCTTTATGATAGCATATGTGCATGGTGTAATTGAGGATGTTTCTGAGGATAATGTAGTGATTGATGTAAACGGTATTGGATATAATGTCCGTATTTCTGCGGACACGGCCTCCAGATTGCCTGGAGAGGGAGAAAGTGTGCGTTTATATACCTATACTCTGGTACGTGAGGATGCCTTTCAGTTATATGGTTTTCTGACTCGGAATGATTTAAATATTTTCAAGCAATGTATCACTGTAAACGGTATCGGCCCCAAGGGGGCTCTGGCCATTTTGTCTGTGATGGATGCGGATTCACTCAGATATGCCATTATGGCAGGGGATACCAAGGCTATCAGTCGTGCGCCGGGCATCGGTGCACGCACGGCTGAGAGATTAATCCTTGACCTGAAGGATAAGATTAAGATTGATGATGTGCTGATTGGCAAGGAGATTGCGGCTACAGCCTCTCTTCACACAGCGGATACCCCTCAGAAAAAGGAAGCCGTGGAGGCTTTGGTTTCCTTGGGATATGGACAGACGGAGAGTGTAAAGGCTGTAAATTCCATTGAAGGTATCGAGAATATGGATTCCGGTGCAGTGCTTAAGGCGGCACTGAAAAAGATGTTCTAATACGAGGGTGTTATGCAGAGACGAATGATTGAGACGAATCTTACATCGGAGGATGTGAAGATTGAAGGGTCGTTGAGACCCCAGACACTAAAGGATTATATTGGACAGTCGAAGATAAAAGAGATTTTACGCATCTATATTGAGGCTGCAAAGCAACGAGGCGATGCCTTGGATCATGTGCTTTTTTATGGACCGCCCGGCCTTGGTAAGACAACACTTGCGGGGATAATTGCCAATGAAATGGGTGTTCATTTGAAGGTAACCAGTGGACCTGCCATAGAGAAGCCCGGAGAGATGGCGGCTATTTTGAACAATCTGGAGGAGGGCGATTTGCTCTTTGTGGATGAGATTCATCGTCTGAACCGACAGGTGGAGGAAGTGCTTTATCCTGCCATGGAGGACTATTGTATCGATATCATGATAGGCAAGGGTTCTTCTGCAAGGTCAGTACGTCTTGATTTACCGCATTTTACGTTGGTGGGAGCGACTACCCGTGCAGGACTTTTGACGGCTCCTTTGAGAGACCGTTTTGGAATGATACATCATTTGGAATTTTATGAAATTCAGGAGCTTCAACAGATTATTATGCACTCTGCCAGAGTGTTGGATGTGGAGATAGAATCCAAGGGGGCCTTGGAAATGGCAAGGCGAAGCAGGGGAACCCCCAGGCTTGCCAATCGCATTTTGAAGCGTGTAAGGGATTTTGCACAGGTCAAATATGACGGCATTATCACTGAAGAGGTAGCTCGCACGGCACTGGATTTGATGGATGTAGACCGCTTGGGTCTGGATGCCATTGACCGCAATATTTTGGTTACCCTGATACAAAAGTTTCAGGGCGGCCCGGTGGGACTTGACACCTTGGCGGCAGCTATTGGAGAGGATGCCGGTACGATTGAGGATGTATATGAGCCTTATCTGATTAAGATGGGGCTGATTAACCGCACGCCAAGAGGTCGTGTTGTCACAGATACAGCCTATTCCCATCTGGGCTTTGAGAGAGTTATTTTATAGAAAAGTATTGCCTGTATTTGTATTCTGATATATAATAGATATTGTGCTACAATATTGCTTTGCGGACAGATGTTGTAGTCAACCAAGGATAAAAAAGAGGTGCACAATGTCAGCCAAAACAGATGCAGAAGTAATTATCGGAGGAAAAGTGCTTACTCTCAGTGGAAATGAGAGTGAGGAATACCTGCAAAAGGTAGCCTCCTATATCAACAATAAAATTAACGAATACAACAAGGTTGACAGTTTTAAACGTCAGTCAGTTGATATGCAAAATGTTTTGTTGCAGTTAAATATTGCCGATGATTTCTTTAAGGCCAAGAAACAGATTGCTGTTTTAGAGGAGGAACTTCAAAATAAAGAGAAGGAACTCTATGGCTTAAAGCATGAGTTGATTTCTGCGCAAATTAAACTGGAGACTTCTGAGGGAAGAGTTAAAGAACTTCAGAGTGAGGCCAATGAAAATGCTAAGAAGATTGTGCGTCTGGAAACAGAACTAAATGGCAAAAAATAGGATTGCGTGGCTGTCCGAAGGGGCAGCCTTGCATTGTTTATGAGGTAAATCGGATGAGCCAAAGAGTAGAGCTTTTGGCACCTGCCGGGAATCCGGAAGGTTTTTACGGTGCAATACATGCCGGAGCGGATGCTGTTTATCTGGCAGGAAGCCGTTTTGGTGCAAGGGCTTATGCAGACAATTTTACAACAGAAGAACTGGTGGCATGTATCCGATATGCGCATATTTGGGGGCGTCGGGTTTATCTGACAGTAAATACACTGGTCAGGGATTCTGAATTGAATGAACTGGCACCTTACCTGACTCCATTTTACGAAGCAGGACTGGATGGTGTGATTGTTCAGGATATAGGTGTTTTTTGTTATATCAGAGAGCACTTTCCTGATATGGAGCTTCATGTCAGTACACAAATGACACTCACAGGAGTTTATGGAGCCAGGCTGCTCCAAAAAATGGGAGCGGTGCGTATCGTTCCTGCAAGAGAATTAAGTTTATCTGAACTTGTTGATATCAAAGAACAGACAGGACTGTCCATAGAGACCTTTATCCATGGTGCCATGTGCTATTGTTATTCAGGACAGTGTCTCTTTAGCAGTATTTTGGGTGGAAGAAGCGGCAATCGAGGTCGTTGTGCCCAGCCCTGCCGACTCCCCTATCGTGTGGAGAACGCAGGCAGGACAAGTGGGGAGTGTTATCCCTTAAGTTTGAAAGATATGTGTACCATAGAGCATATTCCCGAGTTGATTGGTGCCGGAATTGACTCCTTTAAGATAGAAGGGCGTATGAAGAAGCCCGAATATGCGGCAGGTGTTACTGCAATTTACCGCAAGTATATTGACAAATATTATGCAGGTGAGGATTGTGGTGTAAGTCGCAAGGATCTTGACATATTAGGAAAACTCTATATTCGTAGTGAACGGCAGGATGGTTATTATTATCGTCATAATGGCAAGGATATGGTAACGCTGAATAATCCTTCCTACAGCGGTACGGACGAAGTGCTTTTGGCAGATATCAGAGAACGTTATCTGAATCAAAGACCACGAATAAAGCTTGATATAACGGCTGATTTCCGGGTAGGACAGGAGGCTGTGCTGACCTTTGCACATAGGGAGAATCCTGAATGGAGGGTTGAGGTTCGCGGAGATATGGTATCTGAGGCCATGAAGCAGCCTATTTCTGAAGAGAACATTCGCAAACAGTTGAGTAAGTTGGGAGAGACGGTTTTTGCGGCAGAGGAAGTACAGATTGTTTTGGATAATAATGCGTTTTATCCTCTGAAGGCTATCAATGACTTGCGTAGAGAGGCAACTGTACTTTTGGAGAATCTGATCATTCAAAAGCAGGGGCTTTGCGTTAAGAGAGAAGTTATCGCTGATACAGATGTCAGCTCTCAGGTGCAGACGACACCAGCGGCAGAGTTGAAAAATTCAAGGGTTACAAAGACAAGCAGTGTGAATATCGTACTTCGTACAATCGGGCAGTTGAAGGCTTTGATTGCCTGTCTTGGGGAAGGAAGGACGGATATCACGATTCCCGGCAGAGTGTATATAGATGGGGATTGTATTTATGAGGCGGCTAATCTTTCCGACAATTCTTTTTGGGAGCTGTGTGACAGGCTTCATGATATGGGAAGTAGTCTGAATATCGCGTTGCCGCATGTTTTGCGCAAGCGGGACGATGGATTCCTTGCTTTATTGTGGGAAACATTCTGCCAAAGAAGAGAACTGTTTGAAGGATTTTTGGTTCGTTCCATGGACGGGATGGGTTTTTTGGAGGAGAAGGGTTACGGTAAGCAGGCATCTGATGCCATTTATGCAGATGCAGGTTTCTATATTTGGAACAGAGAGAGTAAGGAATGCTTCGGAAAGGAAAATGATAAAAATACTAATCTTTCCGTCAGACTGGATGGTTACTGCCTTCCCTATGAATTGAAGGCTGCACAACAGAGACATTTGCTTAAAACCTCTCAATGTTCAGCGGGTATTCGTGCAGAGAAAATCATTTATGGCAGGATTCCCCTGATGCTTACAGCCAATTGCCTTACCAATACAGTCAGCGGCTGTAATCCTAAAGATTCAGACAAGATAAGTTATCTTACAGATCGATATAAGAAGCGATTTCCGGTGTTGCGCAACTGTACGCATTGTATGAACACTGTTTATAACAGCCTTCCCCTTTCTCTTCATGGAGAATTTGAAAAGTGGCGGGGTGAGGTTGATTTCAGATTGGATTTTACCATAGAAGATGAGCGGGAGACCGGGCAGATTCTTCAATATTTCCTGTCCGGAGCCAAGGGGGCAATTCCCTTTGGCGAATATACCACCGGACATGAAAAACGGGGAGCAGAGTAAAATGAGTGAGTATATTATTGAATTATCCAAATATTTCATATGCGGTTTGATGGTTTGTTATACCCTCTGTACCTTTTATGCTTTCCGGTATGGTGGAGCAAGCGGTAAGAAACCTGTCTATACCATTCAGAATATATTGTTATTTCTGATTCAGACCTTTTGTTTTGCGGATTTGATTCTGATAACAGAAGATATACAGTATCTCTTTTTGTTTGCGTTTGTAGAGATTTTCTTAGTCATGGTATTGTTTTTGGTTCCTACCATCTATGAAAACTGCAATCGTCTGTTGCTGAATAATACCTGCATGCTTTTGGGTACGGGACTTATGATGATTTCACGACTGGCCTATGACAAGGCCATCAAGCAATATGTAATTGTGCTTGTTTCATTGATTATTTCTTTGCTGATTCCATTTGTTTTCAGCAAGGTGCGTTTCTTGAAGAAAATGACTTGGCTTTATGCGGCAATTGGTATCGGCTTGTTGAGTGCGGTATTGATTATGGGTTCTGTTACCCGCGGTTCCTATATTTCGGTTGAGATTGCAGGTTTGTCCTTTCAGCCTTCAGAATTTGTAAAGATTTTATTTGTGTTTTTCCTTGCTGGTGCGCTCTGGGAGGAGACATCCTTTCTTCGCGTGGCAATTACCGCTGTTTTGGCAGGAATCCATGTAATTGTTTTGGTAATTTCCACGGATTTGGGTGCAGCGTTGATTTTCTTCATCGCTTACGTGTTGATGGTATTTGTTGCAACGCGCAACTATCTGTATCTTTTGGCAGGAGCCTTGGGAGGTAGTGCGGCGGCGGTGGCAGCCTATCATTTATTCAGCCATGTACAGATTCGTGTTCTTGCATGGCAGGACCCTTGGAGTTATATTGATAATCAGGGCTATCAGATAACCCAGTCTCTCTTTGCGGTGGGAAGTGGAAGTTGGTTTGGCATGGGACTTATGAAGGGTGACCCCACAGCCATTCCCTTTGTGTCTGTTGACTTTATTTTCTCATCAATTTGTGAGGAATTGGGTGCTATATTCGGAATCTGCCTGATTTTTACCTGTGTAAGCTGTTTTATTACAATTATGCAGATTGCCCTTCGCATCCATGACAGATTTTATCAATTGATTGTCTATGGAATTGGTATTATGTATATTTTCCAGATTTTCCTGACTGTGGGCGGTGGCATCAAATTCATTCCCCTTACCGGAGTGACTCTTCCCTTTATCAGCTACGGAGGAAGCTCGGTAATGTCCACTATGTTTATGTTCTTTATCATTCAGGGAATCTATATTCGATTGCAACAGGAAGGAGAGAGGCGCGTTGACCAGTCAGAGTGAACAGGAATTCAATCAGAAATCTAATCAGAAGTCCAATCAGAAACGCCGGAGCAGAAACAGACGTGTCAGTAACTTTTCTGAAATTATGGTATCGGTTGTATTCTTTTGTGCACTGTTTTTGTGCATGTCTGTATATCTGGTGCGATTTGTGGCTACCAGTGAACAGGATATGATTAACAACAGCTACAATCCCCGTCAGGAAATTTTGCTCTCCAGAAACTATAGGGGAACTATTTTCTCCAGAGACGGAGAGGTTTTGGCTGAGACCGTTTTAGACAAGGAACAGAACGAGACAAGAGTTTATCCCTTCTCCAATCTGTTTGCGCATATTGTGGGATATTCAACACAGGGACGTATGGGCGTGGAGGCTCTGGCTAATTATTATTTGATTAATACCAACACCTCCATTAACAATAAGGTTGCCAATGATATGGCAGGCGTAAAGAATCCCGGTGACAATGTGTATACCACATTGGATGTGCAGATACAGGAGGTTGCGAACGAGCAGCTTAGTGTCTATAAGGGTGCGATTGTTGTGACAGAGGTTTCCACCGGCAAGATTCTGGCTATGGTATCACACCCGGACTTTGACCCCAATGAGATTGATGAAATATGGGAAAGTCTTATTCAGGACGATACCAGTTCAGTGTTGTTAAATCGTGCTACACAGGGATTGTACCCGCCTGGGTCTACCTTTAAGATAATTACTGCACTTGAGTATATCCGACAAAATCCCGGCACCTGGAAGAATTACAATTATCAGTGTAATGGGCATTATACGAAGGGAGAGAGCAGAATCAATTGTTATCATGGTGCCAATCATGGTTCTGTAAACTTTGAGACTTCCTTTGCAAAATCCTGTAATTCCTCCTTTGCCAATATTGGTATGTCTCTTGACCGAAATGCTTTTGAGACGACATTAGATGGACTGTTGTTTGGAGAGGATCTGCCTTTGACCTTAACGTCAGCCAAGGGTTCTGTTCAAATATCGGAGGATATGACGGATGATGATATGATTCAAACTTCTATCGGACAGGGTAAAACCCAGATTACACCGATTCAGTTGAACATGATTACCTGTGCCATCGCCAACAACGGCAAACTGATGAAACCCTATGTGATTGACAAGGTGGTAAATGATGAGGGCAATACGGTAAAAAGTTTTAAGCCTTCTTCCTATGGGTATCTTATGACAGAGGACGAGTCGGCCATGATTACCGATTTGATGGTGTCAGTGGTAGAGAAGGGTACAGCTACCAAATTAAAGGGTTTGGAATACACGGCGGCGGGTAAAACGGGTTCTGCTGAGTATAATAATATCAAGGGGGACAGTCACGCATGGTTTACCGGCTTTGCACCGGCTGAGAACCCGGAAGTATGTGTTACCATTATTGTTGAAGGTGCCGGTTCGGGCGGTGATTATGCTGTTCCCATAGCAAGGCGTCTGTTTGATTCATACTTCAGAGAAAAACCTACTACAAATTAGGGGGATATGCGATGATAGAAGCAGTGAGCTGCGGTGGTGTAGTCATTTTTCGCGGTAAAATTTTGTTGTTGTATAAAAATTACAAAAACAAATATGATGGCTGGGTATTGCCCAAGGGAACGG
>JAZQMG010000084.1:0-107085 GCA_045543175.1 Acetatifactor sp.
TGATTAAATCCTTCGAGAAACGCATCCTTATCATCAATTGTACAAAGGGTTATCTGCTCATTCACCCCTTGCTCGTCCGCTTCCCCTACCTCAATAATCTCTATGGTGCTAATCTCCGATTGATTATGAAGAAAATTGTATGATACTTTTTTCCCACAACCCAACAACAATCCTAACATCAAGACAAAACATAGTAATATTTTTTTCATTTTGTTTGTCTCCCTTACTTGTTTTTATTCTAAATACAATTTGACTAAATCCCAATATGAGTTATACGCATCCTCTGGCCAGGGTGTATTACCAGATGTCCTATTAACACCACCAAGTTTGTCAGCCTCAGCTTCCCATTCCGACCCATAATAATCATATGGCAATTTTCCTTCTTGATATAAATGAAATGCCGTAACAGAAGGAACAACAACATCAAGGGTATAATTTCTCAAACCCATCTTCTCTAGCTGCTGTGTATGTCCATACTCATGTCTTACCATACTTATGTCTGACGTTGTTAATTGATCCCCTAGTAATATAACCCCCATTGAAAACCCACTAGTTTGTATAGGTGCTCTGAACACTACTTTTCCTTTATATGCTGAAACATAATTTGACTCCAATACTGTTTGCTCACTCTGATTATTTAAATCAAAGTTTTCTATATCTTTTGCAACGTCCCCTGCAACACCTTTCATAACGTGAATACGTTCCTTTATGTTGCTGTGTATTTCGTCAAGTATGATTTTCTTTGCCCAATACCCTGTTTCATCACACATATTCACAGGATTATTAAAGCAATACGCAAACAGGTTATGTCCGTTTACAGAACTTCCCGGACTTGCAATCAGACTATCCGCACTAATAAACCTTCTAATTACCGGGTCATAGTATCTTGCTCCTGTTGCGTAGAATCCGGTTTCATTGTCATAGTAGTACCCTCTGTACCGGAATGGATTCTTCGTAAGGATACCATCCTTATCAATTTCCTTTTCTGCTTCCTTGGCACTAATCAGTTTACCCCACAGGTCATACTCATAAGTACCTATCAGCTTGGAGTCACTGCTTCGGTATATTCCAATGATATCTCCCTGACCGTTTCTTGTAAAGAAGTATCCTGCCTCTGCGTTATTGCCCTTCTGGTAGCCGATGGAGGTTACCTTTCCGGTAGCGTCATAGTAGAAGCGCAGGGTTTCATCGCCCGTAGTCTCGGAGAGGAGCAGACCGTTGTTGTAGTTGTAGGTCGTGGTGGTGCCGTTTACCGTCTTGCTGCGACGCTCTCCGGTAGACAGGTAGGTATAGCTGATTTTATTATTTCCCTTAGTAATGGAGGTCAGGTTATCGTTTACATCCCAACTCATTTTGGAACCCATGTAAATCAGGGGATGACCTGCCTCGTCATAGGTAATGGGTTTGCCGTCATAGGCAATCAGCTTATCCTTCCACACGCTGTCATACGTATAAGTATGAGTCTTTCTTCCCACCCGCTCCTTTAGGATGTTGCCACCTTCATCATAAATGTAGGTGTACATGGTGGTGGTACCGTCACTGTAGGTCTCTGTCGCTCTGGTTACCTCACCATAGGCGTTGTAATTATATGTACGCTCATTGGAAGCCAAATCCCTGATACCTGTGATATTGCCCCAGGAATCGTAGGTATAGGTAAACTGGGATACCGCACTGCCGGAGCCGCCAAACTTGTTGGTATAGGTATTCACCAGACCCGTTGTAGAGGTCTTGGCCTTGCCGTCCACGTTGTGGGTAGCGTTCTGATAAGTATAAGTGGTATAAAGCTTTTTGCTGTCTGACAGACCTGTCTTGGGTGCATATACCGTCTTGGTGGATCTTCTTAACGCATCATATGACCATGTGGAAAAGCTTCCGTCAGGATGCACACTCTTGGTGGGTAACTCATCCTGAGCATAAGTATACGCATAGGTTCTGACCTCACCATCCTGCTCCTGATAGGACAGACCGCCCACCAGACCACTCTTGGTGTAGGTGTACTGCATCCTGCTTTGAAGGTTGGCTGCAGCAGTTCCCTCTCCGTTGTAGACCTCACTTCTGACAACCTTGTCAGAATCATTATAGTCATACTTGGTGGTCAGGTTTGCCACCTTGTCCACCTGTCGGGACAGGTTACCGTCGTTATCAAAGGTATAGGTATTAGTTACCTCGCCACCTACCTTGTTACTGGTGATGTTACCGTACTTGTCATAAGTATTTTCAAGTACTGTTCCGTCTGCCAGTGTCGTTTTTACCAGACTGCCATTGTAGGCAGCATACTGATTGGTGCTAATCACCTTGCCTGCAATGGAAGTGGTCAATAAATTTCCAAATTTGTCATAAGTGAAGCCATAAGTAAAGCCATTGTAGGCAATGCCTGTCAAATCATCGAAGGCTCCATATGTATAACTAACAGATCTGTTTTCCTGACTGACTTTAGTAATCTTATCCTCATTGTCGTACTGGTAGGCAACCTTCACCGTTCCCACATCGGGCAGCATGGGAAGAGTAGTTGACAGCAGCAGTCCCTTTTGCTCATCATAGTCATATGAGGTGGTGTTTCCTGCCGTATCCGTGGAGGAAGCGGGGAAGTTACCATCGTCAGTATAGGTATTGGAGGAATAATACTGGGTTCTGGTCGTCTCTGCAGCATCCGAAGCATAGGACTGACTTACGGTCTGATTACCATACTGGTCGTAAGTATAATGGGTATCCGGGCCAACGTTTGCAGTGACTTTTTTGACCTCATTATTCCCTGCATAGCTGTAAATGTAAGAGGCACCTGCGGCAGTGGTATGCTTCTTCATACGATTGTAAGAATCGTAGGTGTAGTTATCCGACTTTAAGGCCTTATAACTGGAGGTCACTCTACCCTCGGAGTCATATTTCTTGGTCTGCACATCATTTCTGGTAAGCTGCAGGCCATCAATGTAAAGCTCTCCGATATTGTCATGGAAACAGATGGTAAACTCCGTGGAGCCCCAGCTTTCCGCCGGAAGAAGCAGACAGAAATATTTCCATCCCTCAGAGTAGGTATTAATCTTACTGGTAGCCTGTAATACCTCCTCATCCCCCTCATGATAAGCCATTACCTTGAAGGCTCTGGTGCTTCTTGTGGGGGTGGTGTTGCTCTTTAACCAACCGCTCAATACATAGCCGTTCTTGGAACTGCCCAGGTTGGTGGTAAAACGAAGATACTTGTTCTTGCCCGGCTGTCCGGTGATTTTGTAGCAGTAGCTTCCGTCTACGCCACCCGAAACCCGCTCATCCGCCACCTTAATGGAGGAATTGGAAAGGTTTTTCCACTTGTAGGGCAGGGTGGAGGTGGTGAGCTCAAAGCTGCCATCCTCTAAGATGTTGTAGTCGTTGGCTACACTTCCTGCCTCCAACTGGGCACAATCAAAGTAGACCTTACCTGCTCCCTTTTCCGCATTACAGCTCGTCTCCAGATAAACCGTAACATTCTGTTCATGAGGAATTTCAAAGGTTACTTCCAGTCTCTCCCAACCGTTGTCAAACTCGATATTGGTATCTTTGCTGACCTTGTTACTAAAGAAAGTATCATCCTCAGTCTTTACCTTCAGATAAGCATCTGTGTTTGCTACCTCGCTTGCACCAACGTAGGCAGAAAAGGTATAAGTTCCCTTAGCCAGTGTTACACTCTGCTTCAAGCCACCTGTACCACTGGTACGTTTGGCCATGTTGACATAAGCACTGTGTGTACCAATGTATTTCTTGCCAGTATAGCAGGCATTTAAAGCACCTTTTTCCGGTGCATCGGACTCATTTTTGTACAAAGTCCATTTACTGTCATTGTACTCGAAGCTGTGATTGGTAAGAAAATTGTTGCTGTGCATACCCACCACGGCAGAGTCTTTAATTTTATTGCGTGTAGCATCATTGTCTGTCTCTGTCTGGTAAGTGCATGCGGTGGCACCGATAACCTTGTTCTCACTTACGGATTTGGAATAGATGCAGATAGCTCTGCCCTGCTCATCAAACACATGGATATTTTCAATGTCATCCCCGTTGCCATAAACATCATCCACTCCACTGAAACGGAAGGTAGTGGAATTGTCTGTATTGTAGGTAATGCCGTAGGTCTGCCCCTGAGTACCACCGTGAGATTCGGATACCTCTACAATACGGTTATCTCCCTCGTTGTAAGTGTAGCTTACCTTGTAGCCGTCGGTGTCCCTTTGGCAACTCAGAAGTCCGTTCTTATCATTGTAGTTGTAGGTTGCCACATCCTTATTGGCAAAGGTAATGCCTGTCAGCTTACCCGAAGTATAGGAAAACTTAATTAGCATGTTACCATAAGTAGGGTCTGAAACAGTGGCAACTCCATCGGTATTCCAGGTAATTTTTGCCGTATTTCCCACAGCATCTGTCACAGAACAGATACGCATATCCTTTTGTTTTCCCAAAGTGTTCACTCTGGTCTTGGCGGACTCCAGTGCAGAGAGGATACTTTTGGACTTCTCCTTAATGGTTGCCTTATTGGGTGTGGAATCCACTTCATTCAGGCTGGCAAGTGCCGTCATCGCTGTGCGGATATGCTTGGCAGTAGCATAGTCTGCCCGGGCATAAGGACTCTGTTTTAAAGCTTCTATCCGAACAGCCAAAGAATCCAATGCTGTGATATAGACATCACTTGTGTCAGTGACGTCGGAGGTATGGCAGTAATCCTTAAAATCTGCCGCTTCATCACAAGCCTTTTGGAAAACATCAATATCCATCAGTTCTCCATACTCTTCAAACCCTATTGTAACACAATTTTGTACCTTTTTGTTGCCATTTCCGACATTTTCATATTGATTGGAGTCCGTTATTTTGGCAAGTCGACCAAAGGTATCAAAATATTTTACGGTACCCGCACTCTTGTCAATCAGTTTTAAAGGATAAGTATTCTTAAGGTTTTTATCTGTTACAGGTACAATATACAGCTTTAATCCGTCCTCATCCTGAGCGGGAGGAAGCTTCGTAATTTCTGAAGGAATTTCTACCGTCTTTTCCTCGCCATTCAACAGATAGGTCACTTCTTTTTTCTTGAAGTAATGTTCAGTACCGTCGCTGTCCGTGTAAACATAGGGATAGGTTCCGATATCCACCGTATCTATGGGGATTTTAATGGTTTCCTCATAGTTTAAACGCCATTTGCGGTCTGTAGCATTGGAATTATAAATCTGACTGATGCTTAAAGGGAAGCGGTTGCCCGCAGTGGACACAATGGGTGTAACCACGGTCAATGCACCTGTGTAGTCATTGATATAACCTGCTCCCGCAGTACCCGCTCCGGTACTATGGGTTCCCCAATAGGATTCAAGACCTACGGCTGTACGGTAGGTAATCTTCAAATAAGGGGTACTTTTGCTGTATTTTAAACTAATCTTGTCTCTGGTCTTTGTTTTCTCGTTATACGCCTTGAACGCAACACCATAATTCTCCTTTGACCCGCTCATCCACTGGCGCACTGCCTTGGTGATGTTGAAATAACTTCCATTTAGGGCATAATCTATAACCTCCTCCGCTGCAGGCTGACTGTTCCAACTTAACTGGCTGCCCATGCGGTTTGCGGCACCATTATACCAATCTTCTGTAATTAAATTGGCTGTAATGTAATGGGTGTCCCCCTCTTCTGTTTCACCTCCCAGATTCAGTCTTGCCTCAGAGACAATACACTGGTCGGGCAGATTAGGAAGCTGAAACCTTACAAAACTTCTAAACAGGCCAGTATTATTCCGCCCTACATACAATTCGTTTCTAACAGTATTGTCATCTCCCACACAACCGGTATCCAGCAAATTTTTGGCTCTGCACTGCTTTAACACCGGGTCCACCGTTACAGGATAGGCTGCCTCCTCAAGCCATTCCGGACTCAAAACAATCTTAATATAAAGATTGGAATCGTCTGTTGCTTCGCCATTCTCGGATAGAACTGTGGCATTGATGAGTCGATAGTATGCGTCGTAAGATACCTCTCCCTCATTGTCAATCATAAAAGGAGCAGGGAAATAATACAGCTTCTCTCCTGTACGCTCGTCATAAAACTCTATTTCATTTCCATCCGTCAACTTCGCTTCCAAACCCTTAGTCTGAACAGCAAAAATGTACTCATTTCCTGCTTCCGGTCCCTGTAAAATAATATTTTCCTTGATACCATCAGCCACAGGCTCATATTCTACAGTAACGTTGTTGGAATAACCCGCAAAAGTAACTTTTGACTGCTTCACATGATGGGCATAAAGCTTCTCATCCTCCGGAACTTCCTCTTCCTCAATATCCGTTACTCTGGCTTCCAACAAAGGCTTGCGAATCCTAATTTGGGTCTTGCTTTTTACCTTCGGCTCCTCTTCCTCCTTAAAATATTCAGGAAGATATCTAAGAGTATATATAGGTCTATCTCCCCCTATTTCACCTCCCGTGAAATCATTATCCTCTCCATCGTCAGAGCCATCCCCGCTACCCGGATTAACTAACTCTACCATCTGCCATGCAATCTCATAGTCACCTTCTCTGTAAATAACCTGACCCTGACTCTCTGCATTATCCGTGATAACCACATCATAACTGTTACTTCCGTTCTCATAACCTTCTTCGGACTCTGCAAGAGAGTTGTCTATTTCCTCAAAGGTGCCGTCCTTTTTCTCATAATGAATCTGCTGTGGATAGACTACCACAGTGCGGCTGTTATCGCTGCGCAGATATTCCTTGGAAAACTCACCTCTGTTGGCCTCTATCTCACTTAAGATGCCAAGCTCCTCATTAACCTGCTCGGTACTTACAGGTAACTCCTGTTCAGTGCTTACTGTTTCCTCACTCACAGGTATCTCCGATTCAGCAGGCTGCGCGCTTACCGTCTGCAAACCGTTCTGAGATACCAGTGATGCAACCAGTATCCAGCAGAGAATACGCTGTAAAAATCCTTTTGTTCCCCTACTCATTCTTGTGTACTCCTTTTACTTATTTTTCTTACTTTTAAACAACAATCACTGTCTGGATGTATCTTGTGTTTGTAGCGTTACTTAATTATCCATATGGATTGCGTTTCGGACATATCTTACTCTTTTTGTCAAAAATTGTCAATAGTTGCTGATTATTATTTTTGATAGGATATATGTATTGCATCTGTTATGAGGTTAGTCGTTTATTTGCATTCTTTAGAAACATATACCACCAAACGCTTAAAAGCACTGGAAAATAGGCCATTTTCGCCAATATCCCAGTGCTTTTCTATTATAGAAATTAAAATTATTCCGCTCTTTTTTTCAGCTCTGCAAATCTTCTGTCTATCTCTGTCTGCATGCGTTCCACTACATCTGCATACTCTTCCTTTTGCAAATGCTTGGTTCTGCCCATCATAGATAGCCAGTCAATCACAGGAATCTTCTTGCCGGTTTTCTCGGGGTCATAGGAAAGTCTGGTAATACCCTGCTCCACCTCATACAGGGGGAAGTAACAGCTATTTACCGCTGCCTCGATAACCTTGCGCTCCGTGGCAGGCTTGTCATTCCAGTTCAAGGGGCAGGCGGAGATTGCCTTCACATAGGCTGTTCCGGTAGTCTTGGCATAGTAAGCCGCCTTTGCCGCCTTTTTGATGAAATCTGTGGGGTTGGACTCCGCCACTGTAGCCACATAGGGGATTCCCGTAGCTGTCATAATCTTTGGCATATCTTTGTTAAAAAAGGTCTTGCCGTATTGCTCCTTACCCACATGAGAAGTAGAGCTTCTGGCTCCCAAGGGCGTGGAATAGGAAAGCTGATAACCAGTATTCATATAGCCGCCATTGTCGTACTCAAATATAAGCAGTCTGTGACCCCTCAACGCAGTACCGATAGCAGAACCCATGCCGATGTCCAGTCCACCGTCACCGCTGACCATAACAAAAATAATGTCTCCGGGAGGAATCTCGCCCTTCTGCTGCTTGCGGTAGCAGATTTCCGCCACACCGCTTAAGGTTGCCGCACCGTTCTGGAACAAATTGTGCAGATAAGGAACCTTAAAACTGGTTCTGGGATAAGCGGTAGTCACAATCATGCCACAACCTGTCTGAAATAAAAAGACCACAGGATCCTCGATGCCTCGTAGAAGGAGATTCACATTGACCGGAATACCACAACCGGGACAGGCACCATGTCCGGGGGCAATACGTCCCGGCATGGCAGTAACAGCATTCAAAGTACCGCCTGTGACCTTGAGGGACTCTTCTGTCTTTTCCACCTTAGTAGCTCCGATATTGGTCTGCTCTGCTGTTACCGGTGCAAACAAAGGCTCTCCTGCTGCCTTGTTCTCCTCTCCCGGTGTGATTCCATAATAGTCAAAATCCGGCTTAGAAGCGTCCTCCGCCCATGCAAGCATGGACTTTGCATCCTCCTTAAAAAAGTCCTTGCCGCCCAAACCGTAAACAAGGCTTTTCACCTTGGCTGTGCTGCCCGCTTTTTGCAGCGCGGCCCTGACCTCCAGGGACAGATTACCGCCACCTGCACCATAGCTGTCCTGTCTGTCTGCTACTAAGATATTGGAGGCGGAACCAATCAGCTCCGTCAATTCTTTTCCGGGAAAGGGACGCAGCACGTGTAAAGTAGCAGATCCGACTTTTGTAGCAGAGCCTGCTTTTGCACCCACCGTAGCTCCTTCCTCTCTCATCTCTGCCACCGCATCTATAGAAGTATCATAGGAAGAACCCAAAAGCACAAGAATACTTTCCGCATCCTCGCAGTGAGTTCCCTCCACCTTGGCATAATTTCGTCCGGAAAGCTCCCCATAAGAAGCAAACAGCTCGGGCAAAAGCCTGTCAACCTCCTCCATAGCCAAATAAAGCTGATATCTGTTATTAATAATGTCCGGCTCATTCATATAAGAACCTACCGTGATGGGATGCTCCAAATCCAAAAAAGGATATTCTTCCGTCTTGGGGCCAATATAATTTCTTACAACACTGTCATCCTCAAATCGGAAGCAACGGCCCTTTTGATGACTGGTAAAAAATCCGTCATAGGCCACTACCACGGGAAGGCGCACCTGCTCTGCAAGTTTTAAAGCTATAATATTAAAATCATAGACCTGCTGCACTGTACTTGCGAATAAAATCGGCCATCCCGCATTCAGAATATACATAATGTCGCTGTGGTCGCCCTTGATGGACAAAGGACCGGAGACCGTTCTGCACACCACATTCATTACCATGGGATAGCGGGTACCGGACTGCACCGGAAACTGCTCGATGGCATAAAGAAGTCCATTGGCACTGGTGGCATTGATTACCCTGCCTCCTGCCACGGACGCGCCATAACAGATTCCGGCTGCACTATGCTCACCCTCTGCCGCCACCATAACCAGGTCTGTCTCTCCGTTTGCCCGCATAATGTCCAGATTTTCCGCAATCTGAGTGGAGGGAGTAATGGGATAGTAACCCATGAGATCATAACCGATTTGCTTGATGGCAATGGCTGCCATTTCGTTACCGGAAGCATATTCCATAACCTGTTGATTCATTAAACTTCTCCTCCTTCCATTCTCTTCTCCGTCAAATAAGACTCGGAAGTGATATAACCATCCGGTCCGGATTCCTCATAGTATTCGGGCATGCGCACAAGCTCCTGATTGGGCATGAAATAATCCTTGTCAGGATGCTCTGCCTCTACACCTGTTACCAAAGCATTTACCGGACACACATCCACACAGCGCAGACAACCCTTACAGTGGTAATAGTCCAAGCCCTGATTGACCATCATTTCTCTACCTTTATATTCACCCTTAGCAAACTGGAACACCATATCAGGGCAGGTAGAATGACACAGACCACAATTGATACAACGCTCCTTGATAAAAAGGGGAATGTAGCCCTGTCTGGAAGGGGACAAATCTGCCACCACCGTGCTGCCAAATCTGGGATTCACACCGCCTATGGGAGCTGTTGCGTAACCCCACTCCTGAGGTTTAGTGCCTCCGTCTGCACGGCCTGCATCTGATTGGCCTTGTTCGCAAGCTTGTGTGTTCTTGCAACCACACTTCTCTGCTACTACATCCAACTTCTTTACTTCCGCAAATCCCCTGCGGATGCCCTGTAAATTGGCCTCCAGTGCATCAGGATATTTTTTGCCTAAGGTATCCGCACAAATCTGCTCTCCCACTTCCACATTTTCTAACCCCATCACCTTTAACGCAGCACCCAACATTACCACATTAATACGGGAATGGGTCTCCATGGCAATGCGCTGAGCCTCCAACCCATAAAAATTTCCACAGTATGTCCTATCTTCTGTCACCTTATCCACAGCATGTTCCTTTTTATCCTGAGACAAACGCAAAGCCTCCGGCACCTCTTGCCCTGGCTCCAAAGCCACGATAACCGCTGTGTCCTCCTTGCACCCCTTCCAGACCGAATCATCCTTCAAAAGTGCCTGATGAAATACCACCAGTAAGTCCGGCTCCACCACCGGTGAATGCACTCGGATTTCCTTTTCTTTATCACAATATCTGATAAATCCCTTTACGGGAGTACCCGTCTTCTCAGAACCATAGCTGGAAAAACTGCTGCTGTTTAAGTCCAAGTACTTTACACCCAGTTCACCCAACATTTTGCCGCAGAGATTGGCGCCCAGACCACCAATACTCTCCAGACGGATTTCATAATATTCTTTTCCGAAGGAAAGCTTTTCTTTTAAACCCATTAACTCCACTACTCACTTACCTCGCTAAAAAACTGCTTACCCATCTGACACAGGGGACAAATAAAGTCTTCGGGAAGGTCCTCAAACTTCGTGCCGGACGCAATACCATTATCCGGGTCACCAACCTCCTCATCATAAATCCATCCACACACCTCGCATACATACTTCATTTCTTCTACCTCCTGAAATTTATACTGTTTTTACTCCCATGGGGACTCCTAAATCTTCTATATAATAAGACCTAAGAAACCTCCCCACAAAGCTCCTTAGCCAATGCCTCTATCTGCGCTATACTTTCCTTATTCAAAGCCGATAAAATCCTCACAGAATTCTCGGCAAATATAAGCCCCTTACTCCGCTCAAATTCATCCTTCATCAATCGGGCTACAATGGGCATCCAACTTCCGTTTTCCATAAAAGCCACCATACGGTTGGTAAAATTGCGCTCCGTAAGCCATCGGATAAATTCCCGCATAGGCGGAAAAATCTGAGTATTATAGGTGGTCGTCGCCAGAACAAGCTTACTGTAGCGAAAAGCCTCCGCTACCGCTTCTGACATATCACACCTTGCCAAATCCCGCAGCACTACCTTGTGACAGCCCTGCTCTTTCAATTTTTCCTCCAACAAAAGCACCGCTCTCTTAGTATTCCCGTAAATAGAAGTATAGGCAATCAAAACCCCTTCCTCCTCCGGCTCATAAGAAGACCATATCTTGTACAATCCAATATAATGCTCCAAATTCTCCCACAATACCGGCCCATGCAGAGGACAGATCCTCTGAATATCCCAGTCCGCCACCTTAGCCAGAAGCTTTTGCACATAGACACCATATTTACCCACGATGCCGATATAGTAACGTCTGGCCTCATCAGCCCAGTCATCCACATTATTTTTGTCTGCAACCTTTTTATCCACATCCAAAGGCCCAAAGGTACCGAAGCCGTCCGCCGAAAACAGAATTTTGTCTGTGCTGTCATAGGTCACCACAACCTCCGGCCAGTGCACCATGGGAGCCGTGGCAAATAACAGCTCATGCTTACCCAGAATAAGCCTGCTGCCATCTGTTACCACCATCCGGTTATCCGTAAATTCCGTTCCGAAAAAGTTCATCATCATGTCAAAGGCTTTAGAAGACGCAACCAACATTGTTTCCGGGTATTTTGTTATAAAATTCACGATATTTGCAGAGTGGTCAGGCTCCATATGTTGCACCACCAAATAATCCGGCTTACGGTCACCAAGTACATTCTCAATATTTTGCAGCCACTGATCCGTAAATGCCGCATCAACAGTATCCATAATGGCAATTTTCTCATCTACAATAGCATAGGAATTGTAAGAAATACCTTGTGGTACCACATACATTCCTTCAAACAGGTCTATGGTATGGTCGTTTACACCAATATATTTAATATCACTTGTGATATACATGAATCATCCTCTTTATCCAATATTCATGGGGTTTGTCCCCTGCAGTTAAATTCATTATTATAATATATGCAGAAAAGATTTTAAAAATTCAAAAGTCCCGGAAACATTACGTCTCCGAGACTTCGTTATCAACCATTCCCGCCTGCCTTAAAATTGTAAACGGGCTTGATTATTTTATTGATTTGTACCGTTTCGCTGATTACCTCCGCAATATCTTCTATCCTACGATAAGCAAAAGGTGATTCATCCAAAGTATCCTTATTCACACAGACAGAGTGGATTCCCTTCATGGCCTCCTTAAATTCCGCCACCGTGTGATGCTCCTTTACCTCCGAACGCTTATAAATCCGCCCGGAACCGTGAGGGGCAGAACAATTCCAATCCTCATTACCCAAACCGGTTCCCAGAATAATACCATCCCGCATATTAATAGGAATGATTACCGCCTCTCCTTGGTTGGCACGGATTGCACCCTTTCGAAGCAGGGGCACACTACCGGAGAAATCCACATAATTGTGAATGCAGTCATAGCTGTCCTGCACCTTCCACTTCATGCCTCGGGTAATTTCATCAATCATGGCTGCCCTGTTCAAGGCCGCAAATTCCTGCACCAAAGCCAAATCATGCAGATAATCCTCCATAAGCTGACCGCTCAGACAGGTCATCTCATAGGAAGCATGACCGCCCTGCTTTTTCATCTGCTGCTCCTTTTGGCCTGCCTTCAGATAAAACTCCGTGACCTCCATACCAAGATGCCTGCTGCCGGAATGAACAACAATATAGAAATTCCCCTCTTCATCCCTGTCCACCTCAATAAAATGATTGCCTCCGCCCAAGGTACCAATACTTTTCTCCGCCTTGGCAGAATCCACCGCCTTATAGCACCTAAGCTCCCGCAAATCAATATCATTACTGAACCTGTGAATCTTCTTGCGTACATTGCCACCCACAGGCACCTGCTCACGAATCACTGTATCAAGCTTCTGATACTCCACATTTTTGGTCTTAATCTGTGCTAAAGTCATGCCACAGCCCATGTCCACGCCCACCAGACTGGGCAGCAGGCTCTCACCCACCGTCATAGTCAGCCCAATAGTACCCACCTTACCGGGATGCACATCCGGCATCACTCGAATCTTACTGCCGGAAGCGCTGGGATGGTCGCAAATCATTTGTAGCTGTTTTCTTGCATACTCATCAATGGCGTATTCTTCATTATTGGTTGTATAAACAATCGCATTCGTATATTTACCGTAAATCGTAATCATAAAATTATCCTTTCCAAAATTAAGTTAAATTAAATAAATTTGGGCACCAAAAAAGTGCCTTCGGCACTCTCAACTCCCCTGACCCCTCATTCATGAGGGGAAGGGGTTTTTCTTTGCCTTACTTTATTGTAAAATTCTTATATGAATATCTTACAATCCATTTTTACTGATTATTATGAACATATCCTATACGAACTCCACCCTCGTCCTGCGGTCATTGAAAATGTCAACAAGATGATTCATTGTGGTGACCCTTCTTATGGTGGAGCCATGTATGGATGCCCTCACTGTGGCAACTTAAAATTTGTTCCCTTTCGTTGTCACAGTCGTTTTTGTACTTCTTGTGGTAATAAATATAATCTCATGCGTTCTTTTCATATGTCCTGCAAGCTGGTCAATTGCGTTCACAGGCATTGCGTTTTTACTATCCCGGAAGAACTACGCATCTTCTTCCTTCGTGACCGCGCTCTTCTCAATCTCCTGTTTTCTTCTGTAAGAGATGTGGTTCTTCGCATGTTCTATAATGCTAATAAAACCGAAAATTTTACCCCTGGTTTCATTTGTGTACTTCATACTTTCGGACGTGATTTGAAATGGAATCCTCATATTCATGCCTTGATTTCCGAAGGTGGAGCCGGTAACATCACTCCCTGGCGTCCATTTAAACATTTTAATTACACTTTTCTGCGTAATGCTTTTCGTAAGGTTCTTCTAGAAAAGATGGCTAACGCTATAGGTCCATCCTTCTATAAACTCAAAAATGAAATATACAAAAATCACTCCCAAGGCTTTTATGTTTACGCCAAGCCCAACACTTGCACTCCCAGCGTTGCCATCAAATATATCAGTAGATATCTTGGTCGTCCTGTCATCGCTACTTCACGCATTGACAAATATGATGGTGAGTATGTTACTTTTCACTACACACGGCATGAAGATGACAAAACTATTGAAGAATGTGTTCCTGCTTTGGAGTTCATCAAGCGACTCATTGTCCATATCCCTGAGAAACATTTCAAAATGCTTCGCTACTATGGCATTTATGCAAAACATCATAAACAGGAATCTAAGCTTCGTAAATCTATATCTGAACAAAAGAAAAAGTTTCTAAAACGGACGCTCGACTGGCGAACTTCCATTGTATTGACTTTTGGTTATGACCCCCTCCATTGTGAGGAATGTGGTACTTCCCTACTGGTTCTGGAAGTTTACTACAAAAAAACTGCACTATTTGAACGATATCGAAAGATTATGGGATATGGATAGAACCATACTCATTATAATCTTTTCTCTATAGTCAGATAGTGCAGCCACCCATGAACCAGCAAAACAACACAAACAACGTCATGGCGAAGTCTCCATCTTCGCTCTTTTGTCATGTCATTTTTTGATTCATGCTTATTATACACCATTTCTGACAATTTGAGAAATTTCCTATAAAGGAACAAACTTCAATTTACTTTGAAGTAATATTCATTATGCTCGTTATGCCTTTCTTTTAAACAAAATAACACTCCGGCAGCAAACACATTCCACTGCCGAAATGCTATCACGGCATAGGACCATACTTTTACATCCGTTTTTGTGCCCTTAACATAAGCTCTATTTATTCTTACTCATCTCATTAGTAATACTAATAATATACGTTTCTATTTCCTTTTTCTCGATAACATGTTCTTCATAAAACTTCTTTTGACTTTCATTGATTCCATTCCATATATCATTATCTACTTTTGCTTCATGCTCTCCAGTTGGATAATCATATTCTAACAACAAAGCTTTTTGAACATTAAAATCCCATCTCCCCTCATTTACCGCAACACAATAGAGCCTGTATTCTTTATCTAACCTATTCTTGAACTCAGTGATGACCTTTTTTAATTTCTTGGGTGCATATAACACAACCATAAAGTACGACTTTACAAGCGCAAAATAATACTCCTGTTCAAATAATTTTTTTCCATCAACAACTAATTCGTTACATATAGTCAAAAATGCAACATATACTTCATCTCTTCTTTCATAATCTCTTTCTTTTCGTTTCGTCCTGTTATTATAGAATATCTGAACAACCACTCCTACAAATACTAGCACAGGACTAAGTATTGCTCCTATGTCTGCTATTACTGATATCTCGCTTTGACCCATTTCATTCCATCCATCCATTTCTCATTTTGTACATCACCTTACTTAATTCTAAATCAATTACGTCTTCCTACAATAGAATAATTTCTTCCATCATATTCATATACCGTATTATACGGTCCCAATTTATCAAAATCTACTATCTGCTCAAAATATATAGGACTACCGATTTGAAAATCAGGATTCACCTTCCATTCGTCTACATAATGCTTATTAATAACATATTTTGTTAAATCCCCTCTATCCCAAAAGTAATATCCAACCAATTGTTGAGGAAAAATCCCATACTTTAGCATTATTTCATTATGCCTATTAGAAAACCAACGCAATCCATATTCTCCCAATATTTCGTTTACATACGACATATTCTTATACGAATTCCCTTCATCTCTAACATCAACCCAACAATCCATTACAACATAATAATTATTATAGTGCCCTCTACCAAATCTGCCTGCAATATTAAACCTATCCTCACCATAACAACAGGATATGCATGGTGTAATCCTACTAAACTCGCCAACTTGTGTTGTATGAAGTGCATAAAATAACCACTCTTTTATACATAACAATTTTGACACATTGTGTTCCCTTTGAACACTTTCTATTAACTGTTCTTCAAAGGAATGTACTTCACTCTCTGTACATCTTAAATATTGAAACTTTCTATATTTACTTTTTAATCTGTCTCCATATTTTCTAATATAATAAATCAATAATTCTTTATCAACTACTTCTGGGTCACAAAAACGTCTCAATCGCTCATCCTTTTTTCCAAGATACGCATGTAAAGATTTTTCACCCCAATCAAACAATATTTCCGGATGAAACACAATATCCGTCAATACTCTACTTCTTCCTTCTCCACGAGCCAAGCAAATTATATCTCTGTTTGTTAATGCTTCCTGTAGTTTATCTTTAAAAAAATCGTCTTCATAACCTAATGGACTACCATCTGAACATTCAAATTTAGGAATATTCTGTATCATTTCCACTTCTGTCATTTTTCAATATCCTCCTCTTCCCTACATAAGTATAAAATGTAAATAAGTAAATCGTAGGTAAACACTCTTAAATTCCCTAACTTAGTATATTTTAGCATAACTTTTCATATCTTGGTAGGCAAAAAGAGTACAAATGGAAGTATTTTTTCCACTTGTACTCTTACCCCTTTTTACTACCTACTCTTAAACACCACTTACTCTCTTCAATTCACTCTTAGCATACTCCATATTTGAAACTTATTCCCGTCTCATCACTTAACGCATACCTTTTGTCTTAATCTCACCTAATTTTTTATTGCAATTTCTGTACGAAGGAAAAGCTGTAAATCCCGGTCTAGAAATAAAGTTTCTAGTTTCATCATAATACACACTTAATAATCCTGTTAAAATAAATTGAAATCCTATATGCTGTTCTTCATCAGTATGATCAAAAAATATATATTCAGCTTTTGTTCCTGTTTTTGGACGCTTTTTAAAAATACTCCATTTGCTTAATGCCCCAATATATCCTATCAAATCATCAAAGTAATCCTCTTCGCTTTTATATTCCTGTTGCAACTTTTCAAAAATCCAATCTTCTGTACTCTTCTCCTTTTTTTCAAAAGAATCCATTGACACTAATGCCAAAAACGGACCTCTTATATTAACTTTTGCATCGTTCTCACATCTACATAATTTAGAGGCGTTTTTAAGTGCACATAATTCGTGAGCCACATCGGTGTCATGCAGATGTTTTTTTACCGAGATAATACCAACAACTCCTTCCGGCGGAACAATTACACTTTCCCCAAACCTCTGAAATATTGGATATTTAGCACTATCATACACCATAATATCTAACTACGCTGAATGAACATCTTCTTGCCCTTGTCGATATTTATTCTTAAGCCCGGTTTTTACCGCAGGTCGCAAAATAAACCCTGTCAGCACTTCCAAGTCTTTAGGAAGATATCTCTTCAAATATTCTCTAATTAAAGTTTCAACATATCTACTAATGCCTGCATTTCATTTGACCAATATGCTCTTATACGTTTACCATCCACAATTCATCATCTCTGCAACCACTTCATGCCATTCTTTTTCTTAGGATATACTCTATTCTACAAAATCATCATAGAACTTCATCCATCAACTCTACCACCACATCACACGCATCCTCAAACGCAATGTCCGTTGCATATTCAAAATCCTTCTGATAATTCTTCCACTGCCTCTGCATTACTTCACTACTCTTAACCGTATCCATAATGCTGCGATACTCTTTAACCACCGCTGATGAGCCACGCTCCTCTGTGGTGGCATTCAGTGCAGCCTTTAACGCATCCGGCTCTATGTTTGCATATTGCAGCTTGGCCAATATGTAGATATCGTAGTAATCCCTTGGTCTGGTATTCTGATCACCTCTGGATATTACTGTCTCCAATTTTTCCGCCATAATTGTTTCCAGATTATACGCAAGCACCGAAATACTTCTATCCTCCAAGAGAAGCTTGAATTGATACTCTATCTCTTTGGGTGTAATCTTGTCTCCTGTCGTAATATCCAATTTCAGCGGAACAGCCATTGGGGGATAATTTGCAGACAGAGAAACACGATACCCGGTATATACATCACCCTCGCGAATTTCTCCGATGCTACGGAAACTAAAAGTCACATCATCCTCTAATTCTATTTTGCAAATCTCTTCAAACATTTCCCGCACCGTCTGTTCATTGACAGGCAAGCCCTTTATGGTTGCATCCATATCCATGGTTGCTCTGGTATCAAGACCCACCATCGCTGCAATCAGGAATCCACCTTTCAAAATAAAATTCTGCTGATATTTTGAAATAGATATTCGTTCCAGCAATCTCTCCAACATAAAGTTCTGCATCACAAGCTGTGCGGATATATGTTTTTCTTTTGCGAGATTTTTAATAATCGCTTTTAGCTGCATCGCATTTTTCATAACAGCACCTCCAGATATGCTCTGAGTTTTTTCTCCACCTTCAAGGTTTTGGCATACTCTGACAAGAGCGGAATATTTTTATCCGTTCTGGTTGCATACCGCTTAAACGCCTCCGTCACTACCTGAATATCCACATGACTATGTGGGCGCAAAATATCACAGAGCGTGCGCTCCACGCTATAAGCCCTTACGGTATTTCCTCCCGGCGTAAGCACTTCTGCCACTCCCAAATCATACAAGACTTCCTTGCATTGTACACATCGAATGTTTTCTTCCTTCGGCTTTGTCAAATTATAATTCGCCGGAAACGTCATGTGATATCTGTTCGGTGTCCTATCCGTTAAATCCCAAAGGAACAATGCTGTTTCATGAGAGTAGATTCCTCGTTTAAATCGACTCTGCAAATTAAAAATCTCATCATCCCAAACCTCCGGCAAAATATAAACACCTCTTGCTGACTTTTCAATCACTCCCTTGTCCACAAGGTATTTGATATTTCCACGTGAGATACCTGCTGCAACCACCATTGCAGTCGTAACTGTACCATTATTCTCTTTTGCCATCTTGATAATTTCTTCAGTTGCTCCCACAATAGTTTCCTTTCTTTTTGTTGACTTCTATGCTTGTAATTATATTTTTGCATGGCATAAAAGTCAATATAAATACTTCTTTTTTCTCTGTCTTTATTACTTAAATCGTATATTTAACAGCATGGTTCACCATAACCTATACCATAGTCCACCGAATGGACATACTTATCCCTTGGTGCTTTTCCTCATGGCATAACAAATTTCCTCTACTTTTCCTTAGTTTCCGGCTATTTTTGCATATATGGCATAATAATTCTAAACATCGTATCAAAAGTTATGCCATACTCCAAATGCCCCAACGGCACTGCCGGTGGGCGTTTCACGGGTTATGCCGCCTCTTGGTGGCATAACTCCTTTAACCTGCACCATTTTCGACCCTATTTTCTGTGGCTGATTTCACACTTTCAAATTCGCCTAAATTTGCGTTTTTAACTCTCTATCGACCAACTATCCCCTTTTCTCCTAACAACGCCCCCATCGCCACAAACGTGCCTACAAGGGCACCCAAACAACTAGCAGTCACGCTTCAATAAGTGTTATCATTCCAGAAAAGAAATTTTTGTACAAAAAAGCACCAGTTTCCCGATGCTTTAATCACTATGTTATGTAATTATTCATTTCCTTCATTCTTATAAAAACTATCATTAATCAAATGTTTTACACAATCTGGAATGATTTTATGTTTATCTTCCACTAGTATAGAATCGTACTTGGTTTTACTGGCATCCTTTGAGAATATGAAATCTACAATTTCTCCATCATTACTTTTTTCAACAGATGTATCTTCTACTCGTAACGACATCGGAAGGAAAAAGTCATTAATCTTTTTCCCTTGGTTATCTACATTTTCGGTTAAGCCCAATGTAAACTCCAGATTTGTTACACTCAATTTGTATATAATTGTCACAGTCTGCATATCCTTAAGGATACATACCATATCATTGGTCAGTTCAGGTAATCTTTTTAGACATGGCAACTTCTTTTTTGCATTGGCATATGGATGTCGTGCATCAAAATAAAACTGGCTATTTGTGAGTTTTCCTTTCTTAGCATTCTTATAAAAATCCTTTGCGGATAACGTTGTTTCCACACCGGTTAAGTGAAGAAAATGATCCACAGGAAAGGAAACTTCAAAGAATTCTTCGCCATATACATACAGAAATGCTTTACCTGCCAGATTTTGACTATATACACCTGCCGAATCTATGATATCTTGTCGTATTGTATTTTTCTTATCCGTTTTTGTTGCCATTGATACCTCATACGTAAAGAGGAGTGTGACGAATACACACTCCTCCAAGAATTTTTTTTAAAAGAGTTTTCTGCTGGTTGTCAGCCTCGGTACCCAGTTAAGATACCCATAACGACGTGGAAATCATTAAGTCCCCCACGTGGACTACAACTTTATCCAAGTTGCCAGGCTCGATGCCCAGTTAAGACATCTTATAAAATGGAAATTTTAACCTGCTCCATCTGCAGCCCAACTTTTAACGATGCTCTTACATCGGGAACATCTCTGTTCCTACTTTTATTATACTCGATTCATCGAAAAAAACAACTGAAATTTGCGATTTCCACATTTTTTCCTGCATTTAAGTCCCATTCTCGCTTAATCTTCTTGCTACATATTACTTGGTGTAAAATTGGAGTGGTTTTTCTTGATGAAACCTCACAAACCCTTGATAACACTGCGTTTTTGCTTATGCAATCATTTTGTGCCGTGGCAGATGAATAATACTTTTATCATTACACTAAGACTCCCTTATTTACTGTATTTTCAAGGCATACTGCCGTTTTTAATGTTCTTGATTTTAAACCTTTCTTCTTATATCTTCACATATTTTCTTATGTTTCACTCTGCAAAAGTGGTAAATTCAGTGGTAAATTATTTCATTTTACCATTCGCCATTTTTGCTTAAAACTTACTGCCCTACCACACGTTTTAACTCGTCCTGTGCATCTTCAAATCCTACATGGGTATATGTGTTTAATGTGACACTTATATCCGAATGCCCTCATAGGCACATATCGCACTCCACGCTCTGTCTTTGGTGCCTGTATAATGTACTGCATCTGACTTGTGCGTTGTAACTGATGATTGACACGAATACGCATTTCTTTAAACTCAATATCCGATAACGTCAATCCGCTTACTTCCGAAAGGTAGGAACATTTTCTCCGCTTTCCCACTTTGCAGTAGCCTGTCTGGATACTTGACACTTCTCTGCAAGTTCCTCCTGAGATAAGCCATTTTGCTTTCTTAATATCTGCAAATTCTCTGCTAACATCATATATGTCCACCGCACTCGCTTTGATAATAAAATGATACTCGGAATTCCGCATAGTTTCCACCAACCAACACTAGCAATTATGCAACCATTGGTTACGTCAACTAAATAGGCAATGCCAACATTACTTCATCCTTTACATCCTTATACCCCAAATAAGTAAACAAGCTACGTTCTATTGCAGAATTTACAAATGCCTGCACTGCCCTAACTTCATATTCTTTGTTAATCCAGTTAAGCAAATCTCTGATCAACGAAAAATCAGCACCACCAAACTGGGGGTGTTCATAAAACTGCATTGTTAATTGTGGTGCATTAGTATCCAAGTCCTCAATATACACATAACCAACAAATGCATCTTCTTCCTTCTTACGTACTATAAAAATTTTTCCATTCTCCATATGCTCATGCCAAAAAAAGTCATCTGTCTCGATTTCATCTTCATCTAATCGGCGCAAAAATCCACCCAAGAATCTATGTTCTCTCATAATCAATAGAAAATCTCTTTTATCGCAATCCCTTGCTTCGCGTACATAGTATTTCCTATTCTCCATAGTCACAGCATCTTTCGACCAAATTAAATCTTCTATAGATATCCCAAACATACTTGCCATCCTTGCAATTAAATACACATCCGGAAGCGATTCACCTTATTCCCATTTTGCAACAGCTTGTCTTGTTACATTACATCTTTCAGCAAGGGATTCCTGCGTCATGTTAGCTGCTTTTCTATACATTACTAATTTCTCTTCAAATCCCATTTCATAATCCTCCCTCATTTGATAACTTAATCATACGCTACTCTTTACAGATAATCCACCAACCAATTATTGCCCTCTATGCAACTATCAGTTGCTTTTTATCATCTTGTTTTAAAATATTCTACTTTTAATACCCACTCAGTTTTTATTTCCCACATCGTAGCTTGCGTCGATAGTCCAATGGTCCGTTCTTCATCATAAGTACATTCGTAATCAAATATATTTTCCCAACTCTTTTGTCGTTCTTCCTTGGAATAAACTGCATTCTCATCATATAGAAAAATAAGTTCTCCATCATTTAACACTACATGCCAATAATCAAAATCAGACAAAAGCACTTGGTCATCCGGAACATCAATTGTAAGCAACACAATCGGAACCCCTTTGTCACTAGACCGACCATGTGACCTCATATCCGGCCTTTTCCTCTTACCTTCCCACTGATACCATGCCCATACCGGCAATGTTACTCCAGCAGGCGGATTTCCAATACGCCTTTTCATTTGGTCCGCCATCCATCCATAGGATTCCCGAAAGAATTCCTCAAATATGTACTTTGAATTTGCTCGGAGCACTCCTGTTCGCAACATTTCCTCATATGCAGCTTTATGTTGGATTGTCCATAAAATCATATTCAACTCCTATTCTATAACTTCAATGTCTGTAATTTCACCAACAATTCGATACAAAGGTTCCATCACTCCACCTCATTTTCATCCTCTATCAACTCACACAACACGCCTTGAGGCAATACATATTTCACGCTTCCCTTAGCCTCGTTTCCAATGCGGTCATAAAGTCTGCCTGCGCTCATACTCTCTCCCAGAACGGTATATGGGCTGTTTGCCACATAACCTACAAGGCCAAGACCTTCCAACTCTACTTTGATAGCTTCTTTATCGTGCTCATTATCAGGTTCTTTTATCAACTTCACTTCCATTTTCGGCTCAAAATACTCCTGTCCGTAATGATGTTTTGTACCTGCGATTGTAAAATAAATTCTTCCCATATTCATTTCCCTCCACTAACAAAATGATAACTGTTTGATTCCTTCCTTACGCTCAATCATAAGGAATAAGTTGTCCAAACGTCTGGCGCTACGTTTTTCTTCCCGTCTCTTTGCAGCTCTATAATATGTCCTCTGACGCTCTGTAGCCTGTGGCATTGTACGATAATCCACTGAACTCACCTTAAACTCATCGTGCGCCTGTATGTACTTTACATACTTCATAATACTTCTAGAAAAAGGAATATCTCCCTGATGGTGATAAGGCACTTTATTGATTTCATCGAGTGTTATACGCCCCTTCACATAGTTACGATGAAGTAGCATGAATTTCTGTCTGCTCTTCTTATAAAGAATTTTCCAGCACCCTGCATCTGTTCGAATAATAAGTTCATTATTTATCAAATCAACATCCAGATTATACTTTTCTGCAAAATACTCAATATCACCCTCCTCTAAACTATAAAGGAATCTCATTTCATCACAACATTTACACGGACGATACCCTTGTTTCTCCGCCTCATACCAATACATTTGCAACCGATTTTCCTTACTAATTTTTCGTGCATATCTGCATTGCGGCCGATGATAAACCATGCTCGTAGACTCTTTACTAATCATTCTCATTTCTACTGTTCTCCTTTCCGATTCCTTCTGATGATTTATCCTATAGGATTCTTACCCCCTCACATCAACACATCATCATTCTTGCATGTTTCGTAATACTTACAGGTAACGCAGAAGCCACTGCAATATTCGACATAGACCTACAAATATGATAAGTTATAAAATCATCCTCCATATCAAGTTTACCGTTATTATTCCAATCACGCATATTCTCATCTCCTCCACCATGAATAAACTAAAAGGAACCAAGATTAAAGTTATTTCCTTATCTTGATTCCTAGTATAAATGACTTTGTGTCCAATAATGCGGATTCATAACAGGATCTCATCACAATTTTAGCTCCATCCCTTCCAAACCTCTGGCATATATCCCAATGTAGACTGCTTTCCATTCCGAACCACCGGAGTCTTAATCACTTGGGGATTCTCAAGAATCTTCTCCAACTTATCTTCCTCAGCAATATACTGAATCAGCGCCAATGTATCCTTGTCCTTGCAATCCGGATTAATCATATTCTCGATACCGCCATTGGCCTGTGCTACCGATGTGAATTCCCCTTTGCTCATACCTTTTTCTTTCATATCAATGAACTGATACTTAATTCCGCGCTCCTTGAAAAAGCGCTCTGCTTTCTTGGTATCATTACACTTCTTGGTTCCAAAAATCTGTATATTCAATGACCTTCTCCTTGCTGTTAATCTTTTTCGCCTTCATTGGCCTCTTCCATTTCAAGCTGTTCCTCGCCAACTCCATCCGCAAACCGCACTCGCAATACAGCTTGGGGCCAATTGACAGAAACAAATGCCCGCTTCCCTTTTACCTGTGCTTCTTGCTTAAATATCTCCAGAAGCTCCGACAAAATTTCTCTTGTCAGATAACCACCTCTCCAATGGAATAAAAGTACTTTCCCCTTCTTTACCGCCTGTTTGGTTCGGTTTTGCACCTCGTCCATTGTCGTCCAAGAGACTTTCTTCTCTTTGTAATAAAAATGGTCGTTATCAGTGCAGGCCGGCACCTTCCAAATCACAGGCTCATGATCTCTGAAAATCTGCTTGTCTGACAAATTCACATAGTCATATCTCACCGTATCATCTCTTGAAAGTGTGTTGTCAAAGGTTGTGTCCAGATGGTAATACTGCCCATCAATTCGAATCACATTCCAGGCGTGTCTGTATTTGATACCTTTATCCGGATTGGCTTCTGACAAAGCGATGATACACCAGATATTCAGTTCATCACACAGAATTTTGACTGCCTTTGCCATTCCCTCACAGACAGCCACACCATTTCCCAAGGCACCTATGATTTCATGGGAATACTCCTTCTTCAGCTTATCATACTTCACATTCTCCACAATAAAATCATGGATAAAAAGCTCTTTCCCCTTCTCGTCCAAATTCGCCGCCTGACGAGCCAGCTTTTTCACTCTTGACTCCATGGCCTGGCGATGCTCCTTGATTTTATCCTTTGAGAAAAGGTATTGCGGCACCATCTCCACTGCCGTAGAATCCGCATAATACTTGTAGGAAAAAGTCACCGAATAAAAGATTGCCGGACAATCCATGCGAATCATAAAATAAATATCCGACAGTTCCTTTTGGGAAAGCATTGGCACCGCAAAGGAATCCTGAAGATTTAACAAACCTTCCTTCATGACATAGTAGGCTCTCTGCTGCTCTTTATTCAATTGGTCATAATAGTAATTGCCTGACTTTGCCACACTTTCACCACCTTTTCCATCTTTCGTGTCTAACTATTCTGTAAACCTTTGTCTTCTGACATTGCCCTACATAAAAGCTTTTCAAAACTCTCTTCAAACCTCTGGTCATCCTCCGCAGTCCGTTTGCGAGGCCCCTTCAAATGATTCTTGGAACTGCCTCTTCGCGCCTTCTTGGCAAGGTGCCTCTCCATCAACATCTGATCGATATTTTCATCTGTAAACCATTTGCCTGACTGATGGATTGCATAGGCATTCTTACCCAAGGTCATTGCCGCCACACCATAATCCTGAGTTACCACAATATCGCCCTGATGGCACAGACTTATCAGCTTAAAATCCACCGCATCAGCTCCCGCTCCTACAATCATCACATCACTGTAATCGGATGAAAGCACATGATTGGTATCGCAGAGTAAGGTAACCGGCACCTGATGTTTCTTGGCGATATTTTCTACAATTCGAACTACCGGGCAGGCATCTGCGTCTACAAATATTTTCATAACTCTACCTCTAAATTATAATTCCGGCCATTCAGAACCTATATCCAAATTATTTGCTACAAGCCAGTCATCTTCCACGGATATGTATTTCTGCTCACCACACTCGTTTTTAAGTGTAACTGAAACCTTTGGTTTCTCTCCCGGCGCAAGTTCTTCACAGCCATAGTTACCATCAAATATCTGTATTATTTTCCACATAATTTCTTCGCACTTCTTTTATTCATCATTATCTGTATAGTATCTTGCATCCATATACTCGTTCCATTTCGCATTTACGCTTTCCAGCTCCTTTTTCTGCATAATGCGATTCCGATCATTTAATATTGCCAGCATCTCATCAACCACTTCTTCCATTGGAAGCTTCTTGTAATGCGACAAATATCCTATCATTCTCTGTGCTGTCCAATCAGTGTTTAGATTCCTTGTAATCTGGTCACAAAAAGGTTCCGGATAACCTCTGCGAAGCATCATTTCATATAGCTCCATGCTCTTTGCTGTTCTGGGGTTCATCCAACCTTTCTCCTTCCAAAAACGATCATATTCTTACACACCCATCTCCCGATAATAATTTCGGATATCTTCCAGCATTTGTTCCTTAACCCTCTGGAAATCCTCTTCCTCCATCCGAGCAAACAATGCATGATTCATAGAAATCACACCTAAATCCTTGGAATGATACAGAAACCTCTTTCGCTCAAACTTCTCAAAAGGATTGGTCAGCATGTTAGCCTTTATCAGTTTCCTATCCTTCAAGGTCTCCGCATTATATGGACATGAAGGCCTGTCCACCGGCAAACCGCGCTTGATTCTATCCTCGTAAAATGCTATGTAATCGTTCAACACCTCTTCGATATTGGCATCTCCAATAGAATTCATATTCTTCAAAAATGAAAGCATAAAAGGCATTTTGTAGGACAGGGAATAGTCCCTCTCCTCTAAGAAGTCAAAAAAGTCCTGCTTCATGGTTTCCTCTGTATGCTCCGGAATCTCAAGCTCCTGACGAATCCGTTTTGCATCCTCCGGACTAAACAGATAAATCTGCTTACTACCAAAAGGATAAACAACCGTAGGGTGAATCTTGCCCTTCTTAATCCAACTGGTAATGGTTCCGGTACTGACATAGAATTCCCTAGCCAACTGCTCCTGACTCAAATAATCGCCATACTTATCCTCAAAGCTGGTCACATCAATTTCCACAATGCGTTCCACTCGCTCCTGAAGTCCGTCAATCTCTATTATATCTCCCACAGAATAAGTCCTACAGGCAATATTGCCAAAAGGAACATACATGGCATTCTGGAAAATACTATGCATGGAACAAGGTCGTGCCATAGCACCATACTCATCTACCACATCAATAACAAACACATTCTTCTTCACATCGGTCTTGCGAAGCCCTCTGCCAATCTGTTGCAAATACAAAACCTTGGACAAAGTCGGTCTCGCCATAACCAAAATCCCCAGTTCCGGATAATCCCAACCCTCGGAAATCATATTGCAGGCACATAGGAAACGAATCTTTTTCTCCTTAAAATCCGTCATGACCTTCTCTGCATTTTTCGTCTGTCCGGTATAGGATTTTGCACTAATGCCCGCCTCATTCAGAAGCTTCTCCATCTCCACCGTATGCTTGGTATTTACACAGAAAATGATACCCTGACGGTTTGCCACCTCTCCCTCACAGAAATACTCCTGCAACACATTCACAATCAACTCATTTCGGGAAGTGACACGGATACTCTTCTCCAAATCCGCATTGATATAATCCTTGCCATTAAAGCGCACATGACTCAAATCAATATTGGTTTCAATACGATACACATTGGCCTGGGCAACGATGCCTTCTTCCATTGCCTGAATCAGAGACAGGCCTGTCTTGTAACTGCCAAATACACTTTCTAGCTTCTTTTTATCCGGCCTTTGATCCGTAGCTGTAAGCCCCACCATAAACTCCGGTGTAAAATACTGAATCACTCTTTTCAACATAGGAGCCACCGCATGATGCGCCTCATCTATGACAATATAGGAATACTCCTTGGGAGATATATTGGTGTAATTTCTCACGATATATGCAAAAGTATTTACTTCAATTTTATTCCTATATTCCTGTAAGGACTCCTCAATTCGTCTGTGCCAGTCCTTTACAATATTCGTGTTGGGTGCCAGTACTAATGCCTTAAAATCTGCCTTGCCTGTAGCAAAAGCACGCATATCCTCCTCCACAATCTTGGACTTGCCGCTGGCTGTAGGAAACACAATTAGGAAGGTCTTAACCCCTTCCTTTCGCTTATGCTCTATATCCTGCAAAGTCGCCACCTGATGATCATACAACTCCACCGGTCTGTCAATGAGCAAACCATTCTCCTCAAATCTGCTCACATCCTCACCAAAGAAAGTTCGAATATCGTCCTCGATACGACTTTCAAACTGACAGTCCTCCGTTGAGAAACGGAACAGCTTAATGCCCCACTGGGTACAAGTATTTTGCTTTTGAAGTTGTTTCCGATACCTCTCCAAACCGATAATTTGCGGATGATGATAGGACACGCCATTCTCCTCCACCGCAATACCACCAGCGCCTGTTCGCACATAATAATCCAAGAAATAATTGTGTCCTTGGGCATCTACCACGCCATATTCCTTCCAAAGATACTTCAGCGCATTCATCCCATACACATTGCTAAAATTTCGTTCAAACAAAAGCTCCAGCGGTGATGCATCCGCATTCTCTTCACGATTGGCAACTCGGATGGTAAAATCCATATCTACATGGGTTTTCGCACCCTGCACCACCGCCTCTATGGTCTCCTTATCCTCCGCAAGAAATCGATATACCTTTTCAAAACGGTGCATATAGTAATTCTGCTTGTCCGTAATCAATGTATACGGAAAAACCTCATCCTTAGCATCACACTTGCAGATTCCTTCATCCACAATAATAACCATCCGGTCAATCACATAAAAATAGCTCTTCCCACCGTTTGGATATTCAACTATTTCTTTCGTAGAAAGAGATTCAACCATTTCTCCTCACCTCGTCCCGGACGCACATCTGACGTAATCCAAGTTTCCTCTATTTCAAGTCCTTTTACATCCTGTAGCAATTTTTTTAAGCTGTCCGCTGTCATATCAATAAAATATCTGCCATTCCGCATGCCTTCAAAGGTTCCGTATTTGAATGATGTGTAGATAAGACCGTTATCTTTCAAGGCGGTTACCATCTTCTTCATCACATCTACAAGTTCTGCGTATGGAAGATGCAGGATGGAGGAACAGGCCCAGATGGCATCGTATTTGTTGACTTCCTGTAGGTCTTGGAAAAGCATGTGCTTTACTGTGATACCAGTGTAAACGCTGGCAAGCATGCAGAGTTCCTCGGATCCGTCGATGGCCTCTACGGTGTAGCCGTGGTCGAGGAAGTATTTGGTGTCACGACCGGAACCGCAGCCGAAGTCGAGAATAGTGACATTCTTATGCAACTTATTCAGAAACTTTATTTGAACATTTGAAAAGTCTACATTTAATGTATTATCTGCAAAAGCTTGCGCATTTTTGTTGTAGTATACTAATGTTTCCATTTGTACCATATCCTTTAAATATACTTTTTAAATATACTTTTTAAATACATCTCTCATAGTTACAACTTTATCAATTATCTCAACCATTAATTCGTGATAGTTGCTATGATTATCAAAATCCAATCCAGAAATACTATACTTAATTCGCGAAGCCTTTTTTCCATTTAGTCTCTCCCAACTAAATGTCATTCCGGTTTGTTCCTCAATATCTGTTTTCTTTTCGTACAAAGAATCAAACAATTCCTTATTATCTTGAATATAAACCTCAACCCCAACCATATTAGCCTTATTTACCAATGTAATACTTATATGTGCTCCGGTAATTCCCAAAGCAACATCATACCAATGATCAGTGCTTGCTTTTCTAAGACTAAAAGGCTTACCCCTTTCCACAATTACCTCGTTAAATTGTGTCCAAAATTCTAATCTTTCAGCCTGAGATTTATTGAGTTCGCCTTTTGAATTACTTCCCTTTGTGTTTTTAATAAAATCATTAGGCTTTTCTATCATTTCAAATTTAGCTGCTGGCAAAGAATCCCCAATCCTATATGCATGAATCTCTATCAGAAAGAAAGCTATATTACTCAAAGTATTATTATTGAGCCACTCAATCGCACTTCGGTGTTCTTCCTTTGCCTCTTTAACCACCCAAACCACTACTTTGGCATCTAATCCGGAAGCATATGTAATTATTTTACCCAAATGGTCATGATTCGTTGCTTCCAATTGATTTTCAATAATCACCTTTATCCCTGTAGTCTCATCTATTGCAACTAAATCACATCTATAGGATCCAACATAGACTTCGGTATTAACATCTACTAAATTAAGACCAATAATACTTCCCAATTCTTCTATATTTTCATCCTTCGCAAGCCATGTAGAGAAATCATATTGCTCATGCTTCCATAAATCCCTAACATTAACCTCCGTAAGCTTTCCCAATTTCATCAGACTACCTCCAATTCTTGTGTATGCTTGTTATTTATTCAATTCCCTTCTTACATAACATCTAATTGCATTTCCCCCAAATTACTTTACATCATAAAAATATTCAACATTTTCTTTTTTAATAATTTTTTGATGCCCTTTATCTACAATCCTATTCTGCTCATCATACTCCGCCAAATAGTAATACTCTCTTGTCTCATATATAATAGCATACCCCTCATCTATTGTACGAAAATCCTTTTGACTACTTGCACTATCATACCCCAAGTAAGCAATATACCCAGTCATTGTTACAAGCCATAATATTCCACAAAACAAAAGTCCTTTTGCAGAACTTGTCTTATCATTACCTTGAGACTGCACAAGTGAAATTGCAATTGCCCAACTTGGAGCAAAAAAACACATAAAAAATATTACTAACACTATTACTACTGCAAGCATTCCCACACTTCCGTATTCCTCAACAACAGAATACATTCCTGTTGTTATTAGCATAATAGCAGAAAATGTTATAAACAACAAGCCAATTTCTACCCATATTCTCCATATCTTTCTTTTTGACATTATTATATTTAACGGTAGTAGCATTATTCCCGCAATCACTAGACCTAATATAAACATCAAAAAAATGCTATACAACGTAACATCATCAATAATAGATATTGCTGTTGCATCTATATTCCAAAAAAGTAATTTACCTCTTTGAAAAACATACCACATAAACTTTAACAATGTTGCAATAACAGCTACTACAACTGTTGAAATCCATGTAACCGCTCCTATATTTTTATTTAATTTCCCTATCCATTCTACTAACATATCCTTTATTAAATTTTTTTCTTGTTCAGTTGTTTCATTAACTGCAGTTTCGTTTTCAGCAATTTCTTTTTTTAACTTTTTGATACGAGTTTTATATGTTTTTCTTCCAGTGTAACAAGAAAACATAGCCTTATCAATTCTATCATTTTTTATCTTGTAACCAAGCGTTTTTATCTCTTTTGTTTCCCCAGGTTGCAAAGTAATAATATCATCTAATGGCGAAAGGATGCTCAATTCATCAAAGGAATCTCTTCTCTTTACTATTTCGTATCTTGTAACATCTATTTTGGCAATTTCTGTTCTTCCTTTAAAAATCACTAAGTATTTCTGCGATACTGAAATAGTCTTGTTGGTATTATTACTTATAAACGCCGAGAAATTAATACTTTTCTTTCCATCATCAGTTTTCTCAATATCAAAACAAGAAATCTTAATGGTTGGATGAATATATAATGCCATTATCCAATCAATAATCCTACCAAACACCGAAACAAACAACTCCAACATTATATTGCCTCCACTTCATTATCATCTATCCTTCAAATTAGTAGTTATTTTCTTTAGAAAAATCGTCTAGCTGATTCTTTTACATCACATCCTCCTACTGAGTTCATTAGCCATATACATCGACAAATGTCTGCCCTCTAGTAAAACCTTTCATTCAACACCTGCGCCTATAGCAAACATAAAATGTGTTATCACCCAAAGAAGCTCACACAACCGCAATAAATATCGTCTGTCCGTTTACTAATGTTTTACCATCATTCGCCTGTTCACTCAACATATGTAATATTAATGAGATAATTTAATCTATTCATTTTCTAACAACTGAACTCTGCAACACATCTCCATAGTTCCTAATAAATGCTTAAATTTTTTGAACATTCTCTTCATCATTCTTCTCGCAAGACGCCCCTTTCAAAACTTGAGGTATTATACATATTACCTCTTTTGATACGGACAACTTTTTTCACAACCACATATATTACTATTCCCTAAAAACCGACAATTAACTTCAGGTGCAGAGCATTCCACGCCGTTATTGTCATTCTTGAAAACACAAGTAATAGCAGTTTTAAAATGATGTTCCACGTCATTGATTCTTGTATAATCAAGCACCCTATATGGTACACCTGTACCTGGTCTACTTTCAATTTTGCAAAAATCATTCTCCAATATATAAATATAAACTTTTTCCCAATGATTCTTAAATATCTCTATGCGATGCTTATCTTTATTGATTCTCAATGCATCAATTTCTATCTCTATATTATAATTCTTATTTTTCCCATTCCCTTGGTCCGAGAAAAATACACTTTTTATGCTTTTGAGTTCTTTTAGCAAATTATAAACTCGTGCACACTTAGAATATTTTTTCAAAAAGCTATTGAGTTCCTCTGCTTCCCTGCGTTGCTTCTCCTCTCTTGCTTTTTGCTCCTCCAACTCCTTTTGTTTTCGTTTTTCTTCTTCAAATCGTGCTAGTTCTTCTTGTTCTTGACGTATTTTTTCTTGCTTTAACCTCTCTGCTTCCTCATATTTTCGGATCTGCTCTAACTCCTGTTCCTGCTCTTTTTGAAAACTCTTCTTGCTTTTATCAACTAAATCTAAAATTAAGTCTCCGTTATAAACTAGCGAACCATCTATTCTCAATTCGAAATCATCAAGTTTTCCATTACAGACATTAATTATTTTCCATAAGCCATTATATGTTTTCTCATAAATCGAAACCCTTGCTTCAACCTCTTCATATAGGGACTCTACAGTCATATTCAAATAAAAGCAATAACCCTGTGCTTCTTGTATACGCATCATGTGCTCAGGATATTGTCCATCTGTTTCCTCATTTTCTACCCGAGTTACATATATAATCTTTGATTTCATAAATTCTGATAATAATTCTACTTTTTCTTCTAATATGCTAGATACATATTTATTATATATGACTCCTATATCATAATCTTCCGAATACATAGACAACTCATATCTACGCTTGTTTTCTACCAATTGACTTATCGGCACCCTATACTTTATCCCATGTTTCATTACTGGCAAATTTTTATTCAACCAACATTTTAACATTATCTTAGACTTAACCGATATGTCGCTTTCTTCTTGATATTCACAACAAGAATTGGAAAAATTATGTAATAACCGAAAATGTTGCCTCCTTAAATTCCGGTCTCCTGCAACCAATATAACTACTTCTCCACAACCACAAGAACAAAAGAGTTGTCTACTATTACTTAGTTTTCTATAATACTTCAATTTCTCCGGGATATTAATCTGTTTTCCATCTCTTATTTCGTAAATCTCTGCAATATCAACGTAATTATCATTGTATAAACAATAACTTCTCATATATTATATTTTCCATCAAGATTAGTACTATTCAAACCTGTGCTGTTTCCGTTTTCTACATACTTCTTAATGATATCGTACATAATGTCTCCAACATTTTACTTTTTCTCGCTCATCTCATAATAGAAACAATCTTCCCACTTACAATCCAGTGCTATACAGATTAACCCGGACAAATATGCTGTCGGAGAATATTGTCCTGTCTCAAGCGAGCTTATAGTATTCTGTGTCGTTCCTGCCATTTTTGCCAAAGCTGTTTGCGATAGTCCTTTTTCATGTCTAAATTCTTTAATTCTGTTTTTTAACTGCAAATGTGAATTCATATAAATAACGCTCCTACATATAATAACAAACAAAATACTGCAATGATTATCTCAATCAGTCCACTGATGACTTTCTTTTTCTCTTTACATTTTCTACCTTCATATAGGTTTGCGAATCCACTGATTGCAAACAGCATTGCAGGTTTTCCCAAATCCACCTTCTTTAAAATCCACAGTTCCACAACTGACATTACCGAACACAACATCACCCCTAATGCTGCACCATACATAATCGCTTTTCTAGCAACAGTTTTTTCATATTCGCCCGTCTCTTGTTTTTCAGATTGAGCTGCTATTAAAATTTCTTCTCGATTCATGTCCTTCTCCTTTACCAAGTTTTCCGATGCCATCACCTTACCAAGTTTTCCGATATTTGTCAAGCTATTTTAATATCAAACTTCTAAAAAACGGGCGACACCACAGCCATCCAAGACCGCAACTTCGCTCATTTCACAAATCTACTTATCTCACATTTTCACTTTTCTTCTTACACCCCCTCTGCAAGATTTTCCAACTCAAAGCTTGTCGGAAGAATCTTGCTGTCAATCAGATTATCCTTCTCCTACTCCCTGCCATAGTACTCCGCAGTTCCGTACTTCTTCCACCATTTTTCATCATGATAAGAACCATACTCAGACATTTTGCAGTCCTCATGCATATCAACTGACAACTCTTCTATAACATCTTTCAATTCCAACGGTTCTATGAATTCTTTGGGTATACAATTTACACCAAGATACACACCCAAAATGTTTCCTGTCACAGCTCCTGTTGAATCACTGTCCCCATCATGATTAACAGATGCAATGACTCCTTTTATAAAATCATTTTTATATTTCAGCGCACAATAAATAGCAATAGCCAATGTTTCTTCTGCAACCCAGCCTTGGCCTAATTCATTGATTGCATCAAGATCATTCATATCACTAGCCGCAAGTTGTACCGCCTTTTTCATAAGTACACAAAATTCGTCTATGCACTCTTCATTTGCAAACCGTTCTTCTGTTACATCAATTGCCTCATTAATGATTACACCCAAGTCATCTTCCGAAGTCACACAGCGGGCTACAATATGCGTCAATGTTGCCGCCGGAATATAGCCCAGTGGATGGCTATGTGTAATTGCTGCAATCTCCGCACCAACCATGTCTACATCCTTTAACGACTTCATGTGTTTGGGCAAATAGAGACCCACAGGTGCAACACGCATTACACCGCCACAGCCTTTACTTTGATTAATCTTATTGCTGATACTGCCACACTTTTCTTGGTATAATGCTGATAAACAAGTATTTCCCGGTGCCCGCTTATTATAAAACTCCCCATAATTCATTAACCAGCAACGCGCAATCTGATTTTCCGGATCATAGTTTTCATCTTGAGTTTTCAACCAATTTTTATAAGCAACCTCAACATATCCCTGCCAAGGTCCCATAATACCTCTTAAACACGCTCGCGTATAGCCAACCAACAATCCATTTGCAGTAAACAATGTCATCTGTGTATCATCTGAAATATAAGCTGTGTCATGAAAAAGCTCGTAATTACAGATGCCCGCTTCACCATATATTGTAAAAATATCCTGTGCACGCCTAAATTCTACCGGATATCCCAATGCATCCCCAACTGCCCCGCCAAACATACAACCCTTTATTTTTTCTAGTACTGTAGCCATAAATTGCACCTCCTCTTTTATGTATCATTCTCATTATACTCTTTATTCACAATAGAATCTATAAACTACTTCTCCATAATCTACTCAAACAAGCTCCTGTGCTTCTCAAAAAACTCAAAATATATCCTCGGATTCTCCAGCTCCCACCACTGCTTGATATCCACCGGGTTTTCATCCAAATCATAAATCCTTGCGCCCTGCATGGACAATAGGAACGGCGAATGTGTTGCTATGACAAACTGGCAGCCACAGTGCCTAGCCATCTTTTCAAGCAGCTCCGTCAGCTTTATCTGAAGCCTTGGTGAGAGACTGTTTTCCGGCTCGTCCAGGCAATATAAGGTATCATTCTGAATCTTTGAATCAAAGTATTCCAATGCAGTCTCGCCATTGCTGTTTAGCTTTACCTCCTGGCCCACAGTCCGTTTTATAAACTGCCTTCTGGACACCGATTTACTTCTGGCAAGCACCTGTGTCCGAAGTGCTTCATAATCATCCATTCCGCGCATCTTAATGGTTTCTCCAAACCTCAGATTGGCCCATTCATCCCTTGCCTCTTCGATATTTTCGGCGATATCCATGTTATTGGTTCTGACCGCAAGCATGTAATCAAACACATCATCGCTGGTAATAATCCTGCTGCCATTGGGTATCCTGTGGCGAAAACCTTCTTCACCATATCCCTTTTCATACTCACACTCATAAGAATACACACTGAAAAGCTCCGACGAATTGAACGGCGCAATACGATTCAAGTCCAGCTTGCAAGCTATCAGATTAAGCAGCGTACTCTTCCCGGAACCATTCCCGCCATAGAAAATGGTAATCTTGTCAAAATTAATTTCACGAAGCCCTTTTGCAGAAAACAAACCGCCGGGATACACATTGTCGATATAACCATATTTCCCGCCATTGTGCGCCATCCTCTCCGCAATCATTTTCTGCTCTTTGTCTATAGGTAAAACAAAACTTTCCAAATACATAGCCCTTCCTCCAAACTACTCTATATCATTATTTTGAAAGTCATAATCATCAACAAAATGATAATTTATAGTGTTCAACCGGGTAGGTTTCTCCCTTCCTCATCTAAATACTACAAAACTGTCTGTCCATTAAAACTCCCTCTATCTCTGAAACACAAAAAACAAAAATCGGGCAACTACCAAATCTGATAGTTGCCCACGTACTCATCTTATATCATTCATATTTTTCTGTTTCTGTTCGCTTTGCCTAGCTTCTTTTTCAGATCATCCAACAGTTCTCTTTCCTGCTGACTGTAATATTGTTCAAACCCTTCAATGGAAAAGTAACACGGGTTTTTAAGTAAATATTCCACAACCGAAGAGAAATCATGTGTATGATTATGATACTGTTCCTCCTCTGGTGGCTCACTATGAAACGGATATATCAGACCACCCTTTACAAATTCACTCGCAATGTATAGAGCATCCCCATCTTCCTTTCCCCCTTCTGTTACAACTTTCCAAGTCCTACTGCCGGAATCATAGTACGGTATTTTCTCATCTTCCGACACATTATCAATGTCTATCGGCTCGTAATACAATGGACTGGGGATTGCCCGTCCTATCCCTTTTGCAGCTTCAATCCACCCTTCAATAGCTGTATCAAGATTCTTCACAACCTCAACCACATTCTTACCGACTGCTTTACACCCCGGCAATTCAACAACTGTCGCAATAAAAGCATTATCTCCTGCCGACCACATAATTTCTCTGCAATATTTATACATAATATTACCTAGGTGCCACGCACCTTTTATCCTTTCATCAACTTCCACTTAATATTATATTGTTACCCTCATTTTTCCATCAAAAGATACCCTGCCAAATCCGGATTGTCTCTATTTGCCACTCTCTCACCGCACTCTTTGGCATTTTTTAGTATTCAAATCGATACACGCGTGACCATAATCTGCACCTCGCTTCCTTTTATTTTTTATCTTCTTACAACTAAAATTTAACATGTAATACATCCAATTAATGTACCTCAATCCGTTCAAAAAGTCTTTTTTATGCAAGTTCCGCGACCGCTTGTTTACTGTTTTTCCACCGTTCTCCCTGCTTCCAACACCCAAACATGTCTAAAGTGCAAAATTCTTATACAGCTTTTCATCTGTGTTATACCCCCAACGCAAATTAGTCAAGTACGACCGAATCATACTTGACTAATTTTGTCTGTTTTTTGAGCAAGTTAAAGCGTTTGCGGAGGGGCGCAAGACGTCCGGGGGACGTCTGCTCTGCGCCGACCGAAGTGGAACGTAGACCGAACCCTCGGTGCGAATACACACACACCAACTTAGCAGGCTAGCACCATCGACCTCGTGCTTTCGGAACGAAAGCATGGACACTGCAAACAAAATGGGCAGGGTTGGACTCGAACCAACGTTGTTTCTTTGTAACGGTTTTACGGACCGCTGCCTTCGCCGCTAGGCATACCTACCCATGATATGATCCGAAGAATTATTTGCAATTCTTTGATCACAGTGACCCCTATGGGACTTGAACCCAATATCCCAGCCTTGAAAGGTCGCAAGACGTCCAGTGGACGTCTGTTTTGCGACGACCGAAGTGGAACGTAGACCTGTGTCCTAACCTTTAGACTAAGGGGCCGGACTTGCTTCCACCCGCGATTTGGGCGGAAGCACAAATTTGTATGTGAAAATTTATTTTCAATTATGCACCTAATTGTATTTGATTTTGTTTATCAGTCACGATGATATCATCAATCTTTACACCCAACAGATCCGCCAACACCACCAAATTATCAATGGTCGGAAGCGCCAGACCTTGCTGCCACTTGTAAATTGCCTGTGGTGTTCCAAATCCAAAGGCATCCTGCAAATCTCTTACAGACAAACCTGCCTTCTTGCGTAAAATAATGATATTTTGTCCTGTCTTTGCCATATCAATGACTGGAATTACACACATTTTATTTTCCTCCTGTTCTACCTCCGGCAAGAACAGGATGTCCTTACTCGGAAGTGTTAAAATTCATTTTGTTTCCTTACACTAGTACTTTTATGTTCTTTATATTCCATACTTTTCCTCTCTTCCGGTTTCTCTGCATACAAAAAGACCGCTCGTCTCATAAAAGATAAGCGGTCCGAAAATCTATGTATTCCTGTTGCAATCATATCATGTGATAGATGATACTACAGTTCCAAATCCACAGTTATTCTTTGCCTTTGCTTTACCTTAAATGAGCGCATGAAACCAGACCACTCTTCGTATTTATACTCTACGAGTGATTCATAATGACTTTCACTATTCAGGTAATATGCAAATCTAACTGTTGTCATGTCTTTTCCTTTCCGCGAATCTTGATTTGTTTCGAATTTTTACTCAAGTCGCATAATCATTTTTGTTTTCTTAAAAGCATCTCTGCTCTTCATATCGTCACTATAGCACGAATTTTTTAGTTTGTAAATTATACTCGTGATATAATTTTAATTTTTCCATCCACTAATCTTTCCCTTTAACTTAGCCCTATCAATTGTCATTCGATGAATGCTTGGAACATCTGCAAGCACACCTTCCTTGATAATCTTTCCAAGGTTTATCGGTGTATATCCACATACATTTGCAGCCAAATTAATGTGCTTGCATCCCTCTTTATATGGTTCCACATTATTGTGGTCGTGACCATGTATATTCAGACACCATGGCAATCCGTACACAGGCTCATGTGATAACAATATTTTCTCCGCTATGAAAAGTGGTCCCGTATATATTTCATCAAAATAGCTGTTATAAGCACCTTTTGCGTCATGATTTCCAAGAATCAAAATCTTTTTCCTCGCCTTGATTTCTTTGATATACTCCGGTCTTCCCACATCTCCCAGGCAAATAAATGTATCATTTTTCATTACTATCCCATTTATGATGGAAATCTGTTCCTGTGGACTAATCCAATCCGGACTCATAAACTTGCAATCTTCGTCATCAAAATGCAAGTCAGATAATATGTAAACCGAGCCACCTTCTGACCAATGGCGGAACGGTTCGTATAATGTTGGAATCATTGTTTTGCCTCCTTCGGCATAATACTTTCAGGCTCTCCTTGAATCCTCTTTATTGTTTCTATTTGCTTTTGCGACAGCTCTAACACCGACTTCTTTTCAGCCGCCAAGGCCCACCATACCGTGAGATTTATTGGGCAATCTCCGCATGTTCGTGGTCCCACAATACAAAAAGCTCCCATTCTCGGCGGATAATCCCAACCATCATTAAAAGCTTCCTCCGGCGTCATTATTTCCGTCTTGCCGCATACTTCGCAAATATGTATTAGTTTCATGTTTCCTCCTCTCAATTCGAAGTCACAAATTGTGACTTCAAGTTTGCTATTTAACATATACAATTTAACGCTGTCTTAATTATCATCTCCTTATCCTCATCTCTTGATTTTTCTATCATAAGGATAAGCGCAACCAATAATGTATCACTGATTCTCTTTTCTCCATTAACAAACAGCGCATTATTCCACTCCAAAAACAGCAAGAACTTGATTGCTGTCATTTGCTTATTGTAGTCATGCCAAACCGGATTCTTTATCATGTCATACAACATATTTACCGCCACTTCTTCAATGGTTTCATTCCCATCATAATATGTCCCCTCCGGACGTGTTAGTGTTTGATGGTCATATGCGTCTAATAGTTCCAAGGTCTCCTTATATGCATCTTTAAGCACATCTGTCTTTTCTTTGGTGATTGCAGTGATTCTATTCTCTTCCATCGTTAGGTTCCTCCGTTATCTGTCTTTTTTATGCGATTCAAAATGTCAATTATATTTGCCCTATCCTCTATTCTGTTAATTGCAAAACACTTTTTCCCGACATCCTTGTTCTCTGAAAACATACGGAAGATAGCGACGACCGCCATGTGCAGTTCCTTCTTCTAAACTTGAAAGCACAAATTGTGATCTTAAACCTACAAACAAAGCCGTAGCTTTCGCCACGACTTCATCATCTAAAATATATGCCCACATTACAGCCATGCGGAATACCTCCGGCCAACCGACTTAACGCCTTAACCTTTTTCATGGATTTCAACACATTTCTATGTCTAAACCAAAGTTGTCCCACTACATAAAACCATTCAAGAAAGAAAAGTTAACTATTCACCTTTAACAATTGAATAAAAACACAAAACAGTTAAAAATGGAGATGTTCTCAACATCGTTTATAAACCAACTTATCTAAAGGCAGGAATCGAACCTGCAACCTCATGATTACTAGTCATGCGCGCGTTCCATTTGCGCCGCTTTTAAAGTTAGCAACCCAATTTTAGCAGAATTGGTATTATCCTCTTGTAACGTAACCCTGTTACAGGGAAGTCGGGTTTGAGATTTTCGTAATGCAGGCAAATACAAACTTGCTTACCAGGTTGGCGGTGCGGATATTCGCACCGCCAACCCCTCTACGCTACCTCAATAAAAGTGGTTGCGTTCGATACCTTTATCTGTGTATCAAGCTCAGTCAGAAGCGCGTTACGCTTTTCTTCCAATGCCTCCACCTTCTTCTTGACATCCAACGGGTCCACCAGCTCCGTCGTATTTTCCTTCACATAGGCTTCTACAACTCCCAAAGGCTTTTCATCTTTGGTCTTGCTGTCCTTTCCCAGAATGCTCAAGCGCATCTCCTCTGCAGTAGACTGCAGCTGATTGTTCTTCCTGTCACAAAACTGCACTCGCTCGTTATATTCATTGGCAAGCTTCTTCTGAAGTCGTCCTTCAAAGTCCGCATCACCTCCGTAAGCGCCCGCGCCACGAAGTCTGCTTCTTAACGCAATTGCCCCGGCAACCGTAAATGCTCCGTAGGACGTATTGATTGATGTATTTGCATTGGACGCCACAATTGCTGCATCAATCTTCTGGAACCGTTCAATCAAATCAACAATCTGCTGATAAGCTGACTCTGCTTCCTGAGCATACTCCTCTTTACCAATTCGCTTTGCAAAAACCTTATCCTCATTGGGCTTAATGGTGTCCACAAAACTTGCCTTAGCAATCTTGTCAGCTATCTTCTTTACTAACAGGTCTCTTTCATCCAGCGCCTGTGTTACCAACATTTTTTCGCTCATAAAAAATCCTCCCTTGAAAATTGTCATCTAAAACAATTCTAAGGAAGGATTTGTGATTTGTCATTGAACTTGTAGTTCAAAAGTGTAAGAACGCAATCGCCTTTTGAATATTACCTACGCCACTCGCTTCTCATTCAGTTTTTCATAATATGTACACAATCTTCTTTCTCGAGAATCCATCATCTCGATTGAGACATTCGATACAATCGGTGCCCTGTTACCACACACTATTGCATCGATGGGAACCTGAAGCAATTCACTGAGCGCATACAGATTGTCTACAGTCGGCACATTGACACCATCCAGCCAACGATATACACTTTGCACACAACCAAGTCCCAAGTACTGTTGTACATCCTTCGGAGTGATACCACGCATGTCCATGATTCTGCGTAGATTGATTCCGGTTTCTCGTTTATTGATTAAAGGGAACATAAGGCACCTTCCTTTCCTTCATCTTAGTCACTCAAATTAACTATTCCACCTACAAATACGGCCTCAACCTTTCAACCAACTCATACACCTTTGTTCCCGGTGCCGCCTTTGATGGTGCTTTTCCGTAATTTATTGCATCCAGACTTTTGGCATTGACAATCGCTGTATCCATATACGGACGCAAAATATGATACATATCGGTACGATTCTTTGCATATTCTCCTGCGCCGATTTTCTTTAAGCATTCTGTTAATTTCGGCCAATACTCACTCCTATGAATATCAGACTGCATAAAGCCGAAGTGTAATAAAAACCAAAGCTCTATACACTGATTGGACCAAACTGCATGATAGTCTATTTCATCCGTACTGCTCTCAGCACATAGCTGTACCACTCGGTCTATATGCTCTGCGGGAAAATCATCAGTATCGTAAACTATCCACACATGGCGATATCCGTTAGGATTTTCTTTTGCCAATCGATTTGCTTTTTCAAATAAGCTTACTGTATTGTCCCCCAACCCCAATACTTTTAATTGTATTTTCTCCGGATACTGTTTATTGATAATCTCTTGAATTGCGCCAAAGTATGCAGGTTCCGTGTCTGTTCCTTCCGTCACAATCAAATGATACTCCGGACGGATTTTAATTGTCCTATCCGGTTTGTTCATCCACGGCTTCTTTAAATCACTTTTCTTCGGAGGTTTTAAACTCAAGTCCAGTCACCTCCGCTCAGCATGTTCTGCAGATATGGATCTGCTCCATATCTACCTTCCATATACTGCTTATCAAAAGCTGCTGTGCTCTTAACTCTTTCGTTATCCTCATGGCGAATCTCATAAAGTGAATAAATCTCACTGCTTCTCTTCTCATTCAATGCTGCAAACCATATTTCATCCCTTCTAAATACGGTATTCTTCATTGTAGACATATCATGAGATGTAAAGAGCAACTGTGCTCCATGCTTGTTAACCTTAGGGTTCTTAAATAACGAAATCACATATCTCAAAAGCTTTGGATGAAGCTTTGCATCCAATTCGTCAATGATAACCAAACGCCCTTCCTGAAGTGCAATAAGTATTGCCGGCAATGCTGCAATTAATTTTCTGGTACCGTCTGATTCTTCACTAAGGCTTAACTCATATGGCTTTCCGGCAATTGTTCTCTTTAAGAATAACTGCTTTTCATCGCTATCAAATCTGTAATCTTCAATGTCGATTCCCACATCGTTAAGAAGTGTTACTATCTGCTTCTTAACCTTCACATCTTCTGAAAACATAACTTCCATTTCGACGATAGGATTACCGTAGTTACGGATGATACAAGACTCAAACCACTCCTGTACCTCTGCGATAACCGGAATATTATAGTTAATAGCCAGGAAGGATAAGTATGGCATCTTCTCATTAACCTTGGTGTTTATCCCTTCCTTACTTAAGGTTGGACCAAGAGTAATTACTTCTTCTTCACGATAAAAAATCTGTGCAGGCTTCTTTCCTCCCAACGCTCTTCTGTCCAACGTTTCCGCAAATATCTCATCCTTTAAGGTTGCAAGATAGTAACGATATTCATAATCACCCTTTCTGAAAAAGATACGATATTCTATTGGCTCTTCCGCAGAAACCACATCATACAAAAACGGCTTAGCAGAAAATCCCTGCTGAATAATTACATCCTCTCTTGTATTCCCTAACTCATGAATTGGCTTTACAACTGTTGTAATCAGGCAAGCTAGCGCCTGTAAAAGATTACTCTTTCCGCCCCCGTTCGGACCATATATAACACTAACAGGAAGAAGATTGCTGCACTTTTCCCTCTTAATTAAACTCTCTTCAAATTCTGAAATGGCTGTCGCCTGTAAATCAAATGTAGTCTCTTCCTTATAAGACTTAAAATTCTGAAATGAAAACTGGCAAAGCACCTTCATCGCCTCCTTTTTCTCTAAACATAATATAACACTAATATATTCAGATTTCAAGTTTTATATTCGTTTTAAGAAGTTTTCTTTCGTATTTCGCGCATAAAACCTTTTTTTGGAGTATTTTATTTTCCCTTCCGTCGTTTGTTCCGAACAATATACTGCATTGTTCCGAATAATACCACCTATTGTTCCGAACAATGCAATCTATCCCCTTGCAATTTCCGCAATACTCATTCCACCAAATACCCTTCTTTTCCGGCTTTTTGCCTGAACTCAAAAAATAGCACTCCAGTAGCAATCACTCACTGCCGAAATGCTATTCGAAAAAATTCTATTCCTATTGCCAATTTCTCTTCAATATCTCACTCTTTAAATACAATGTGTTCTTGTCAGATGTCTTGAGCGGATGCAATTTCCCCCGCTTTGTCAAATCAATGACATTCTGCCTGGAGCATCCAAGAAGCTCCGCAGCCTCCGTAGCATTGATTACTCTATGCGTGACAAAATTGCGAAAATCCGATGCTGTAAGAGGAACCTTTTTCCCTATACGATACAACATGGAATCTGAAACACTCATGTTAATGTCCCACGACACACCGTATCCTCCGGTTTGCATTTGAGCATGTTCAAAATACTCTGGTTTCTTCAGCAGGATATGAAAAGCAAATGTTTTCTCAAAGTGTTTCTTCAAATCACACTTCTTGATTATTCCGTCCCTGAAAAACACCAACAGACAGTAATCATCCAAAGGAAGCACATCTTCTATTCTTGTAGCAAATCGCTTCGTGATTTCTTCCGGAAGATCCTTTTCGTCAATGGGAACCAAGTAGTAATCATCCTGAGCACACCTTCCCATCGCCAACACCAAAAGCTCATACTCATCATATTCTTCTATCTGGTTATCACGCAAAATCTCTCCGATGTTCTGCCGGTCTGTCGGAATGATTCGCTGCTGAACCCAGATTTTGCTCCAATAAGAGTTTATTGTGGTTTCATTTTGTTTTACAAAGGAATCCAGCAGCAAAGGCAGTTCCCACGGGTCCGCACCTTCCGGCAATTCAATATAAAACCTCTTTTCAAGCTCATAATAAAGAAGATATGCCAAATCCTTTTGTGTCTCGGCAGATTCATCTCGAATTGCAAAAATCCTCATACGCACACCACCTTTTCCAAATCATTTCCCATATTTTATCTTGAAGCGTTTCGGAAATAATCCCTTCCAGCCCTTCCATTACAACTCTTCTGTCACTCTCGCACAAAGGATTTAATACAGGAATTTTATCTGCAGGTATCAGCTTTAAATTTTCCCATGTGGATTTCGAACCAACATAATTATTACAAAGCTTATCTTCCATTACCTCAAACGCATCTGCCTGATTGTCATCCATACAGCGACAAAGCAGCGAAAGACCATGATCAAACAAAGGCGCCAAGCGAAATGTCTTTTTTCGACTGTTACGCAAAACTTCAATATTAGCTCCGTGCCGGTCTCGGTTAAGAATCAGATAATCCACCACGAGCATCTGATAAATATACTCCTCCCAACCCTTGCGAACACAAAAATCAAGAGCAGATTCCGCTTCTTGTCCTTCTCTTTCCTTATAGGCATCCAGCGCAATTTTGGACTCACCTTTTTCCTTAAAATCCTCAGAGGCACAAAGATACACTTCATGAACCTTTCCATCCACCATAATATCTGCATGAATAAGCTGATAAGACAAATGAGGAATCCCCAATATGGTAAGCAGTCGGTCAACTATCAATTCATTTACACATTCGTGACCGATTACACCTTGTACTTTATCAAAATTAGAGAGCTTATAATAAACCTTCTTCCCGCCCAGTTCGGACTGGGATTTCAGAAAAGAACCCGCTGTTCCTGAAGAACTGCGATACATGGACCACGACAAATAAGTAAGGTCCTGTTTTTCTTTTACCAGCTGTGTGTTCATAGTGTTTCACCTCCACCCTAATTTTATTCTATTACTTGTCGTACGTCAAGTAATATTTTGCATCTACTTGACGTATGACAAGCAGATGCAGTTTTAAAAGCACTGAGGATTCCTGTCCTTTTTACGTTCACCATGATTATCAAGCATTTTGCTGTCTTTATGAAATATTCACAAATCATTTGATTTTTCACTCACCTTTAAGCAAAAATAGCACTCCGGCAGTTTCTCTCCACCACCGAAATGCTATTCTTTTCTAGACCATGTCACAGCCCCAAATCCACTAAATTTGGTATAAATCTGGTATAAAAATTCCGTTTTAAAATCCCACAACCCTCGATTTTGCGAACTTTCTTTCAAAAAGCAACTTGCTGCCGTGACACATAAAGATATATTAATGATAAAATTTGACCTTTACTCCCCCTCACACTGCTCCTGAAACGCTTCCTCATATGCCTCCGCATCCAAAGGCAACCAAACCGGCATTCCCTTCCACGCTGAATAGTACGCCCCATTGGTAAGCATCAACTGATTTACCGCATCCTCTCCCGGTGCAATCAGAATGGATGAATCCCCGGTAAGCACTGCTTCTGCAAAATTTTCAAGCATCTCCACATAGGGCTCCTTCACTTTACCAAAATCAATTACTTCTTCTGTGATAGTAAGATTCTCCCTAGAATTCACATTCTCCGTGGCAATATACTCTGTAGAATCCTTGCTGTATCGGTAGATATGAAGGATATCATCCTCAAGCAGCATACGCCCTTTCGTCCCCACGATTTCCAAACGCTCCTGCCATACCGCCTCTCCGGTTGTGAGCATAAACACCCCTGTAGCATCATTTTCATAACGCATATGCACCGTTGCTTCATCATCCACCTTGAAACTGTTATACTTGCCAAAGGGTATCTCCGCATATATTTTCCGGGGCATACCAAAAAGCCATTGCCACATGTCAAGGATATGGGCTCCCTGATTAATCAGTGCTCCACCTCCCTCACCATTCCAACTGCTTCTCCAACTTCCGGACTGATGATAATGAGCCGTCCTAAGGTATCTTGAGTTCACAACTAACATACGTTTCAGTTCCCCAAGCTCTCCATTCGTAAGCGCCTGCTTGATATACAGGTATTTAGGATATCTACGCTGATGAAAAATCATACCATAAACTTTATCATACTTCTTTGATGTAGCCGTCATGTTCTGTGCCTGACGGATTGTGGCTCCTGCCGGCTTATCACACAACACATGCTTGCCCAACTCAAATGCTCGAACCGCAATCTCCTCATGAGTTTTGTGAGGCGTTGCGATGATTATTGCGTCAAAATCATCCTCATGAGCAAACATATCCTCCACATCCGTATAGATATTCGGCCGAACACCCTCACTGTTTACCAAAGTTGCCGCCCATTCCTGTGCCTTGGGATTTCTTGCCACAACGCCCGTAAGGACCATATTTTTCACTTCCCCTGACTGGGTCATGTCAGCATACTTTGATCCCATCACTCCTACACCCACCAGTGCTACACGTATCTTATTCATCATACCTCAGCTCCTCTGTATTGATTGTCAGTTTATCTAACCGTTTTGTGCGTCAGGTTGAATCTATGCTTGACTCCACCCCTTTATACTGCATTCCATTTTACGTCTCATGCCATGATTGCACCTGAGATACAATCACTTCTCCCGTTTCCACCGCCTGCTTCATCAGAATCGCCATATAGGCATCTTGCAACGTATCACGCAATGCCTGAGAAGCCGCCGCTCTGTCATATTCTGCCGCCTGAACCATCATCCTTGCCACAGCAGTTTCCCCTTTGTTCATGCCACACAAACCGAATGGGGCTTCGTACACTACCTCGTCCTCTGCGCCCTCCTGCACCAGTCTGATTTCCTCACACTCATATGCAACCTTCAGATTGGGGTTCTCACTGTCTCTCGTAAACTGCACTTCCGAAGAAATAAGCTGCGCCTTCCCGGGCTCATTTTGTTCATCCAACCAGTAAAAGGTATTGTCCTTCATCTCGCCTCTGACACCCTGCAACTTTACATAATTGTTCCGAATGGGTGAGCGATACTGCTCCGAATCAAATTCATAAACGGCAACCTTACCGTCAGCAAACTCAAAGGCTCCAACCGTACGCTTTTTCTCTGCTACTCTTCCATCAGTAAATCGCTCATAACGGCTCAAGGTTTCCACTGTAGGGAATACATAGGTCTTTGCAGACACCGTAAAAGCTGTCCCCGCATTCACACCCAAATAGGCCCTCATCAGACTGGCTCCATGATATTCATGCGCCAATGAAAGATGCAAGAAAGAAGGCTCCCCAATCAGCCCTCTTCCAAGCAACTTAAGCTGTGTCTGATACACAGGGTCATAGATGTACTGCTCTGCTACCATCAGACGTCCACCGGAATTGTGCACCTGCCACAATTCATTGAGGGTATCCGTATCCAGAGCTGCCGGAGTCTCACAAAGCACGGTAAATCCGTACCCCATCCACTCCTTGCTCACCTCTGCAATAGATGTCTTATTTACCACAACTACAACAAAATCCGGATTCATAGCCTTACATTCCTCTATGGATGTGGTGGTATAGATATCATTTTCTCTAGCCATTCGCTCTGCCTTTTCCTCTGTTCTGCAAAGCATGGCACACAGGTCAAAGACATTGGGTAATGCCTTTGCAATTCTGACGTAACAAAGAGAACGCCAACCAGAACCCACGATGATGAAACGATGTTTTTTCATACTTTTCCCCTTTATAATCCTACATATCTTGTCTAATCAGGTCAATTAACGTTATATCCGCAGGCAGCCACTCTACCGAATCAAGCTCCTCCTTCGTCAGCCACTTCGCCGCCTTATGCTCCTTCAGCACCAAGTCCCCTGACACAATCTCCGCCCAAAAGCAATCCATGGAAAGATGGAAATTCGGATAATCATACTCTATGGTATCAATCAACTCACCAACTTCTATTTCCGTATCTAATTCTTCGATGATTTCTCTCTTTAATGCCTGCGGGGCAGTTTCACCCTCCTCAATCTTACCACCTGGGAATTCCCAACCGCCTTTCATATCACCATAGCCTCTTTGAGTTGCAAAAATAATAGGCTCACCCTGCTCATTTTTCGCTTTTATAATTGCAGCTACTACTCTTATCGTCTTCATCCTAAGCCTCCTAATTTATGCCCTTGCCCGCTTACGCGGGCAAAGACTATCACTTCTATTCATTTACAATGTATTCATATAAATCTTCTCTCACCGGAGCATCCAATAGCCACTCTATTTCAACAGCGGTCTTGTCTGTATTCGGCATTACAAATTCTCTCACGTTACCGCTAGCCTGCATATGACCAAGATAATAGAACTCCTTAGAAATTCTATCATCCTTATTCTTTCGCACAAACAAATGAACCTGAATTCCTCGTTCTCTTGCATGCAGAAAATTTTGCACATCTTCAGAAGCTATCGACCTACCGGACTTTGATATTGCTATCAGGCTACTGCTGCTGGTAAAATGGTCCTCATATTTAGTCGTGTCGCTGATATCATCTGACTTATCATAATTGATAAATACCGGAAACGTCTTAGTTTTCTTGTCATACTTGTATCCGCCAATATTGAGAGGCACTTCGTTAGTTTCCCAATTCAAAAGTCTACAAACATCCTCATATGTATACTTCTGATACAAGACAAAATCCGTATCTTTATACGTATTTGAATAATCTCTTTCATATCGGCTAATACCAAATTCGACCAACTCGTTTAGAGTTTCATAAAAATCCTCATTTGCAAGCATTTTCTCGAAGGACTTGGAAACACGATAATCAGCTTCCACTGCGTCACTCTTTTCGATAAAAATACACTCCGCATACGTATTTCTGCTAGCGCCTGCCGGGAATTCGTTTGTCATAATATTAATGACATTCTCTTGCTGGTCCTGATTCATTTCAATTCCATAGTTATCTTTTAAATCTTTTTTCAGATCTGCAAACAATAATAGTCTCGACAAGCCATGTGCATATGCCAGCATTCTACTTAAAAGTCTCAGTTCTTGAATTCGCTTCCCACTAGCGAGTTTCTTGGACACAAATTCAATAACCTTCTCTTCTTCTACAGATAATCTTATTGTATATTCTTTTTCATATTTTACAAGGAACTTGTAATAGGAACCCAGACTATTGTTATCAAAAATCCGAAGAACATCCATCTCACCATAAGCATCAAAATCCTTTAGCATAGGAATTCGACCAAGTTTATTCTTAAGATTTAAGTAATTTTCTTTGATAAGTTTTATGTCACTAAAATTCGCATTATCAATTGCTGCAAAGATTCTCTTCCTGCTAATCTCATCAAAATGAATGGTGCTCGCACCCGGTATCACACGGCCACCTTCCATAAGAAACTTCCGAATATTATCCTTGTTATAGCTGCGGTCTCCAGACAACGCAATGGGAATCATAAAGTTATTCTTATAGTTACCAATAAAGTCTAAGATAACCACATATTCCTTCCCTGATGCTTTTCGCAAACCTCGACCAAGCTGTTGGATAAAAACAATCGGTGACTGCGTGGGACGAAGCATAATAACCTGATTGACCTCGACAATATCTGTTCCTTCCGAAAAAATATCCACCGTTATAATATAATCCAGGTAATCATCTTCTTCAGACAGGACCTCCATTGTAAGTCGTTCGATAGCTTCTGCTCTTACCTCCTCTGAATCTGCACCACTTAATGCAATGGTTCTCAGTCCCTGCTCATTAAACTTTCTGGAAAGCTCCTTCGCCTCATCTATTCTGCTACAAAAAATGAGTCCTTTTACCCGCTCCCCGCTATAGCCAAAATAACCGGCCTGCTCCATGACATATCTCACACGTTCATCACTTGTAAGATATTTAAAGTTCTCCAACTGCTCCTCTCTGGAACTTCCTTCATCAGAAATCGTTGCCATATCAGTGATTCCAAAATAGTGGAACGGACATAACAAATCCTCTTCCATTGCCTGTTGCAATCGAATTTCATACGCAATGTTATGATCAAAAATCTCATAGATATTTCGACCCTCCATATTGTCATCACGCTTATCCGGAGTAGCCGTCATTCCCAATGTGAATTTGGGCATGAAATAATCCATTACCCTTTTATAACTTCCGGCACTTGTATGGTGTGCCTCGTCATATATACATGCATCAAAATAATCCCTGGGGAACTTCTCCAAGTTTTCTTGTTTACTTAAAGTCTGAACAGTCGCAAACACAAAATCCGCATCATAATCATGCTTCATTCCAGATACTAATCCAGTTTTAATCCTGCTACCAAATACTCTCTCAAAAGAGTCCTTCGCTTGCTTCGCAATTTGATTTCTATGTACTAGAAACAGAACTCGTTCGAATCCGAGCTCTCTCATTGCAAACGCAGATGCATAGGTTTTACCAGTACCCGTTGCAGAAATAAGCAATGCCTTATTTACTTCGTTTTTTCTTAACTCTAACAAATTATTGATAAACGCTGTCTGCATTGAGTTTGGCTGCAGCGTATAGCTTTCTACAGATGGTATTGCCTCACTCCTTGCAATTCGCTTCTGCTCCGCAACCATTTTGTTAAACAGTTGCTTTTCCTCGTATTTCTTACGATAATCTTCAATAAACTCTGCATAGGTCTTGGTATATTCGCTCGCATTCCAAAGCTTATCAAATTCACTCAATACAGAGCTCACCATTTCTCCCTGACTTGTGGATACCAATTTGGTATTCCACTCCATGTTACGAGTTAATGCATCCTGCGTCAAATTAGAACTTCCAATGATAAAGCGGTATTCCTCGCTTTTCTGAAAAATATATCCCTTCGTATGGAACCCATTGCCCGCTCTCTCCGTCTGATACATCCGAAGCTCAATATTAGAAAGACTTGCTATGATATCCAACGCTTTGGGATCACTAAAACTAAGATAGTCCGTTGTTAAGATCCGTCCTGGAACACCTCTCCGTTCCAATTCCTGCAATGTCTGCAAAAGAGGCGTAATTCCCCCTCTTGTTATAAATGCAACACTAATTGCAAACCTATCGCATCTAAGCAATTCATCCTCTATTGCAGAAAAAACCTTCAGACCGTTCTTGTTGTCGTTATAAACAAACTGTGGTTTGTACGCTAAATTAGAATTAATTGTATTATTGACAAATGCAGTCTTTAATCCGTTTTGCAGTTCCACTAATTTATCATGTGTCATTCATTTTCCTCTTTTGCCATTTTTATTTACATACAATTGGGACACTTTCTTATCGCCACATCACACCCATTTTAGTGCTAGTATTTAAATAGTACAAAATAAAATGAGACATTCCCTTGAAATAATGTATAATACTACCAAGAGGAGGTACTCATTATGTCACGCAAAAAAACTCAACACACCAAACAATTTAAACTTGATGCGGTCAACTATCGCAAGGAGCATCCTGATCTCACTCAAGTTGAGTGTGCAAAAAATCTCGGAATAGGTGTCAGCACCTTAGCCCGTTGGGAAGCCCAGTTCAGAGATAATGATGGTGATATTCCTGTTAGGGGTTCCGGTAACTACGAATCCGACGAAGCAAAAGAAATTGCCCGTCTCAAACGTGAACTCCGTGATGCCCAGGATGCGCTCGATGTGTTAAAAAAAGCCATCGGCATTCTGGGGAAAGACTAACAGAAGCTATCTATACCGAAGTTTCTGCCAAGGTAGAGGCTGCCAAAGTAACCAAACGCCGTGTCTCTACCTCCGGAATGCTGAAATTTTTAGGCGTGTCCCGTTCTGGATATCAGGCTTTCCTTAATCGAAAAGTCTCTGCTTCCCGTCAGCGTAAAGAAGCTGTCAAAAAGGAAATCCAGAAGATTTATGATGATTCTAAACAGAATTACGGTGCTCCTAAAATAACTCAGGAACTTCGCAAATCCGGCGAAACCATCTCCCAGCGCACTGTTGGTAAATACATGCGCGAAATGGGTATCAAAGCTCAATGGATAAAGCCTTGGACCACCACAACCAGAGATTCTGATTTCAGCAACGAACTACATAACATTCTTGATGAACAATTCAACCCTGAACGTCCTAATGCTGTTTGGTGTACCGACATCACTTATATTTGGACTCAGGATGGCTTCGTATACCTTAATTGTGTTATGGATCTGTTTGCCCGAAAAATCATCGCCTGGACACTCTCTGATAATATGGAAGTATCTTCTGTTATCGAAACAATAAACAAAGCCAAAGCCTGTCGTGATACCGACCTGCCATTAATCATCCATTCAGACCGTGGTAGCCAGTATGTTTCTAATGCCTGGCGTGAAGCCACTGAAAACATGCAACGCAGTTACTCTCATACAGGATACCCCTATGATAATGCCTGTATTGAATCCTTCCATTCGCTCATTAAAAGAGAATGGCTTAACCGCTTTAATATTCAGAATTTCAAGCATGCATACCGGCTTGTATTCGAATATATTGAAACCTTTTACAACACCGTTAGAACTCATAGTCACTGCAATTATATGTCCCCTAACGATTTTGAAAAGCTGTATGAGCGGATAAATCATCTGTCTGCTGCTTAGCAGGCAGAATCATTCATTTTAATTTGTACTAAATCTTGACACAGGACCAGAATAAAGGAATTTTGAATCAAACTGTACATATTTATTTTAAAGCAAAATTGAAAGGAGTATTTTTATATGAACGAAAACCAAAAATTTGATTTAATTCTGAGTAAGCTTGATAATATGGAGAACAAGTTTTCTAACATGGAATCCAAACTTTCCAACATAGAATCCAGGCTCTCTACCCTGGAGGATAAGGTCTCTAACATGGAATCCAGACTCTCTATCGTGGAGGATAAGATCTCAAAAATCGAGTCCAAGCTCGATTCCTTGGATAACAGACTTAACACAGTAGAGAACGATGTCAAAGATATAAAAATAACCTTAGAAAACGAAATTCGTGTCAATATTCAGCGTATTGCTGAAGGACATTTAGATTTAGCCCGCAATCTGCAAAAAGCACAAAAACCAAGTGCAGAAGTTGAAAATCTGATTATACAGGTAAACATGTTGCAAACTGATGTACAGTTACTAAAACAGAAAATCTCTTAGGCATCCATCAATATTGACATAAAGTCTTGTACTTTTCCCTGCGCCGGAATTGACACAACCTCTTTCACAAGATAAAATATATGGGTATCGGCAGACACCGAATGCCGACAAAATATAAACCAAAAAGAGGTACCATCATGATACTTTCATGTCAAAATATCAGCAAAACCTTTGTGGATAATCAGGTATTGCAAAATATCAGTTTTCATATTGAAGATTACGAGAAAGCTGCCATCGTGGGAGTAAACGGAGCCGGCAAAACTACTCTTCTACGCATTATTGTAGGACAAATGCAGCCCGATGAAGGTCTTGTAACCTTTGCCAAGGACAAAACCTTCGGTTATCTGGCACAAAATGATGCAGTCGATACGAACCGTACCATTTACGAGGAACTTTTATCTGTAAAGCAAGGACTTGTAGAATTGGAAAATCAGATTCGTGAAGCCGAAGAAACCATGCATCACACAGAAGGCGAAGCACTGGAAGCATTAATGAAACGCTACAGCGATTTGACCCATGCCTTTGAAATGGGTGACGGCTATGCATATCGCAGTGAACTGGTAGGTGTGTTAAAGGGCTTAGGCTTTACAGAAGAAGAGTTCAGCAAATCCGTTGCTACTCTTTCCGGCGGACAGAGAACCCGCGTGGCACTGGGTAAACTGCTTTTGCAGAAACCGGATTTAATTATTTTGGACGAGCCTACCAACCATTTGGATTTGAACTCTATCACGTGGTTGGAAACCTATCTGTTGAATTACAAAGGAGCTGTACTTATTGTCTCCCATGACCGTTTTTTCTTGGATCGCATCGCTACAAAGGTAGTGGAAATCGATCAAAGCAAGGCAACCACCTTTGCAGGCAACTATTCCGACTATGCAGTCAAAAAGGAACAATTGCGCATTGCTGCGCGAAATGCCTACTTAAATCAGCAACGTGAAATCAAACATCAGGAAGAAGTTATCGAAAAGCTCCGCTCCTTTAACCGGGAAAAATCCATCAAACGCGCAGAAAGCCGCATGAAAGCTCTGGATAAAATCGAAGTACTGGAAAAGCCCTCCGAGCAACGCACAGATATGCGTTTAAAACTTACCCCCTACCGCACCAGCGGCAACGATGTACTCACAGTAGAGAGACTCTCCAAATCCTTCGGCAATCAGAAATTGTTTGAAAATGTAAGCTTTGAAATTAAGCGCGGTGAACATGTGGCAATTATCGGTGACAACGGCACAGGCAAAACTACCCTTTTGAAGATATTAAATGAAATACATCCCGCAGATGCCGGTACCTTTCAACTGGGTACCAATGTAGAAATCGGCTACTATGATCAGGAGCATCATGTACTTCATGAAGACAAGACACTGTTCGAGGAAATTTCGGATGATTATCCCTACCTTACCAACACAGAAATCCGCAATGTCCTTGCTGCTTTTCTGTTTACCGGTGACGATGTTTTCAAACTGATTAAGGACTTAAGCGGTGGCGAAAGAGGTCGTGTTTCTTTGGCTAAGCTAATGCTTTCCGAAGCTAATTTCCTCATTCTCGATGAGCCCACCAACCACTTGGATATCATGTCAAAGGAGATTTTAGAGGATGCCTTAAACGGTTATGAAGGAACCGTACTCTACGTTTCCCATGACCGATACTTTATTAACAAAACAGCCACCCGCATCTTAGATTTAACAGGCGGTCAATTTGTAAATTACATCGGCAACTATGACTACTATCTGGAGAAAAAAGACACACAGATGGCAGCATTGGGACTGACAGACATCTCTGCCACCAACACTGTATTTTCCACGGGCTCCGGCAGCAAAGCTACCGCCCCCTCCGACAACAAACTGGACTGGAAAGCCCAGAAAGAGGAACAGGCAAGACTTCGCAAGAAAGAAAATGATTTGAAAAAGTGCGAGGAGAAAATCGCACAACTGGAAGAACGCCTTAGCGCGATTGATACCGAAATGTCAGACCCTGCAAATGGTACACAGGTACTGAAATTACAGGAACTTGCCAAGGAACAGGACGAAATCAATTCTCAACTTGAGAAACTTTATGAAGAATGGGAAATTCTTGCAGAATAATACACCAAACGGGCAGCGCAATCAATCGAAACATGATGCACTGCCCTTCTATATTACTGGAAAGTTATCTTTTCCGTGTGCGCAATAAACATCTTCGGAGTATCTTCATCCTCATCAGTGGGACTATAATGTAAAATACTAATTCCATCCTCTAAATCCCACCTGTAAACCTCTAACGCTTTACCATCATATTCTACCTTATCTATGGTAAAGTTTTCTCCATAAAGCTTACACAACTCATATTTAATATCATCAATAAATAAAGCCCCATACTCTCCCCAATCCACATAAATCTCCTGTAAAGCACCGTTCTCATCCAACACATATAATACATCCGCTTCTGCTTCTGCAATTATATCGTCATAGTAATTCGGATAATACATATCTCTTAGAGGATCACTGGACGCAACAATACTGTGCATACACTCGGAATAATTCACATTTTTACAAATCCCCTGATATTCGGAAAGGCTATATTTTTTCCATCGTACCCCTGTATCACTTCTTTTTATGGCATCCTCTGTCATATTCAATAAAATTCTTTTGGAGTCCGTTACAAGTCCCTGCTCCTTATAGGGAATATCTGTTGTATCACCCATATCCCGCTTCTTGGCCACAAAGAGCATACATTTTCCATCTTCGTACCAATTGGGATAGAAGCAAATATTCGTATCATTTTCCAGACTCCATTGATCCACATCTATCGCTGTATCTTGATATCGAAGGCGCGAAATCATATGTTCTTCTCCGTACATTTCTTCCAGATTCTCAAAAATTGTTTCTCTATCACAATCAGAATCCCATTCTACGGTCAATTCTCTAAGCTTATTGGCATCGTCAAAATAATAAGTAACCCTTGCCGGATAATCATAAACCGCTTCCACCATGGTATGGCTGACTGCCTTTTGAGTCATCAGGATATCCTCCGACACACTTACTCCTTGACTGCACTCCTCCCATACAAAATCATACTCACCAACAAGCTCTTGCATCTCTTCTAATGTCGCACCTAATTTTATAGCATATATGTCAATCAACACTCCCTGTGTTTGAGCTTCTTCATACGCGGCTTTTCTCTTGTCATTTCTGCCATTACGCACTTTAACCCGTTCCACTTCCAATTCCCAATCTGCCTGCAGATTATCCACCAACTCATAGGAAATTCCATGTTCTACCGCATACTGATGGGCATAGGAATTTTCAGTGGTCACGATGATATTTTGTCTCTCCTCATCTCCCCATCCTTCAATCTCTATAACATTTGCGGGCACATATATGCGAACTTCTTCATTGTAATAAAAAGCATCCTCTTCTATTGTGGTTACACTTTCCGGAAGCAGCACACTGGAGACACCTACCCTCCACATGGAATCTTCTTTCAAGGTCTTAATTCCAGTCGGTATTACAATAGAAGTATCATCTTCTCCCTTATAAACATACAGCTCTCCGTCACCAAAGACCACAAAATCTTCCGGTCGATTTTGCAGCCATGGTGTAGTATAAGAAAAAGCATTAGGCTTCACATCAGCATTCTCATTAAACTCAAATTCTTCCAATCCGCAAAGACTAAATGCACATGTTCCGATACTTGTTAGATTCGGCTGAGGCTCTATCCTTATTAAAGTCTCGCATCCTGCAAAGGCTCCATCTCCAATTGCCTCCACATCCGTTCCTACCTCAACCAATGTTAAGCTTGCACAACGTTCAAATGCAAAATCACCAACTTCCTTTACTGCATTTGCCCCTCGTACCTCTGTTAAATTTTTACAGCCCTCAAATGCTCCCAACCCAATTCTTTCAATTTTATCATGGAGTGTAACCTTTTTCAAATAAACTTTTGTATCCATAAAACAATACTGACCAATGGCTTTCACCGGTTTCAGCCACACCCTCTTAGGAATTGTAAGTTCCTCTGCAACCCAGTTATATCGCTCCAACTCCGCATAATCCCTATAAAGAGTATACGAGTACGGCAATCCGATAAAGAATGAATTTTTTACAAACAAGCCACCCTCCGGTCGAATATTTGCAAATTCTATATTCGGACAAATTTCTTCATCATAAAAGGCCGTTCTGTCCACATGCGCTATTTCTTTTCCCTGATAGGTTTTGGGCACTTGCAAAAACCATGCCGTGCTGGCTACAACCTCTATGGTGTATCCACCCTCTTCATCCTCTTTCACCTCAAACTTTGTATTAAAAATGCCAAAATAGCAGGCAATCACCAAGATAATTGCTGTTACAATCCATAGCTTTTTATGTAATCTCTTCTGCTTGGCCTCATATTTTTGATCATATTCAGCAGTCTCAGCCAACAATATTTCCAATTCTTTATTTTGCGTTTCCATCTGTTTTCTCCTCTGTTCCACTAAAAGAAATTCCTAATGGTAAATACCACTGCATTAAAGATAAAGTACACAACATGATTAACAATCAAAAAATATCCAATCGTCCGCTTCCATGATGGTTTCCCTTGTTTTTTCAGACTTTCCTTTAATTCCACACAAGGAATATCTTCACGTCTTTCCAATTTTCTGTCCGTAAGACACTCTCTAATATAATTACCATAACATTCTGCTCCCCAAAAACCTAAACACAACGAATAAATCAACAGACTCACAAGATAAATTACAGCACCCCCAAGTGCAAGCTGTCTGTTATCACTTGTCATTATAAGAACCAAAATTCCATAACAAACAAGCTCAATAACCTCCAATATGATGGCTGTTTTCAACATTCCCCTGTAGACAAACCACAATGACCGAAAGAAAAATGCGGGCCAGACAAACGCCCGATATCCTGCATAGTAAGCTTCCACCTTCCCTGCAATTTTGCATTTTCTAGAACAGGGCGTATACCACTCCTCATATTCTACATTGCAAAATGCAAATACGTCCTCTCTTCTAAACTCCCCCATATAGTCTTTTTCTTCTATTACATCTATATTCGCCATAAAACTATTTCCTCCTCATAACCACAAGCAATACGCTGGGCGCATAAAACAAACAACAGACCGAAATCATGCAATCTCGGTCTGTCTTTCATAAATATCTGTCTCCTATTTTACGACCAATTGCCACCAATACTCTTACATCAGACTGTCCAAGGTTTCTCTAATTGCCTGAATAAACTCCAGACTATTGAGAATCACAGGATTCTCGCAGGTGGAAATCATGGACAGACTCTTGGTCATCTTGCCATCCTCGATGGTCTTGATACAAGCCTGCTCCAACTTGTCAGCAAACTCCATAAGTTCTGCGTTGCCATCCAGTTCTCCGCGCTTTCTAAGCGCACCGGTCCATGCAAAAATGGTTGCAATAGAGTTGGTGGAGGTCTCCTCACCCTTTAAGTGCTTGTAATAATGACGCTGTACAGTACCATGAGCAGCTTCATACTCGTATACACCACTGGGGGATACCAGCACGGAAGTCATCATGGACAAATCACCGTAAGCAGTAGCCACCATATCAGACATCACATCGCCGTCATAGTTCTTACAAGCCCAGATAAAACCACCCTCAGAACGAATTACACGGGCAACTGCATCATCAATCAAAGTATAGAAATACTCAATTCCAAGCTCTTCAAACTTTGCCTTGTACTCAGCATCATAAATCTCCTGGAAAATATCCTTAAAGGTATGGTCATACTTCTTGGAAATGGTATCCTTGGTAGCAAACCACAAATCCTGCTTGGTATCGATTGCATAACCGAAGCAAGCTCTTGCAAAACTGGAAATGGACTCCTCTGTATTGTGCATACCCTGAATGATACCTGCACCCTTGAAGTCGTGAATCAACTGTCTTACCTCAGTTCCGTCCTCGGCAGTATAAACCAGCTCTGCCTTACCCGCACCGGGAACCTTAATCTCGGTATTCTTATAAACATCACCATAAGCGTGACGTGCAATGGTAATGGGCTTAGTCCAGTTCTTTACATAGGGAACAATTCCCTTAACAAGGATAGGCGCACGGAATACTGTACCGTCCAAAATTGCACGGATGGTTCCGTTAGGACTCTTCCACATCTCCTTTAAGTTGTACTCGGTCATTCTAGCCGCATTGGGAGTAATTGTTGCGCACTTTACAGCAACTCCATACTTCAAGGTGGCATTTGCAGAATCAACAGTTACCTGATCATTCGTCTCATTTCGATACTCAAGACCGAGGTCATAGTACTCTGTCTTTAAATCAATATAGGGAAGCAACAGCTCATCCTTAATCATCTTCCAAAGAATTCGGGTCATTTCATCTCCGTCCATCTCAACCAAAGGGGTGGTCATCTGAATCTTTGCCATAATTATCCTGCCTTTCTCGCATACATTTATCGATTGTTTTATTTATTCTACTCTTTTCTTTCTTCAAAAATCTCATGGAGACCATTATTTACCATATTTTCATAGGCGTTAATCATATGTTGGTTAGCCAGTTTTTCTGCCAAATCAGCATTCTTTGCCTTAATTGCTTCCAGTATCTGTTCATGCTCTTCGTTAGATTTGGGCCCTCTGTTGGCACTGTTCAGGGTTCTTTTGCGCACACGTAACACATATTCGTGAAAATCCTTCAACTGATGTTCCAACATCTTGGAATTGCAAGCCTCATACATGATGTCATGGAAACGATTGTCAAGCTCCGCCAACTGCTCCAAATGGCCTTTTTCCGCATGAAACTTCGCCAGATAGACATTTTCTTCCATCTCTTCAAGCTGTTCCTTAGTAATATGCTCCGTGGTCCAACGGGCACACAAGCCCTCCAAAAGAGAACGAATCATATAGATATCTCTGACATCCTTTTCCGTAATACCCGTAACATAGGCACCCTTGTTGGGAATAATCTGAATCAGGCCTTCCAGTTCAAGCTGTCTGAAGGCTTCACGCACAGGAGTACGGCTGACACCCAGTTCCTCACCGATTGCCACCTCCTTAAGCTCCTCATGCTCCTGATACTTGCCGCTTAAAATATCGTCTCTCAATTTATGAAAAACTCTTCCTCGCAGGGAAAACTTATCCGTTACCTCCTGCTTCACATCATAACCAGCCACTTTTCCTCTCCTTATCCAAGGGTAATGCCCTTCTCAAGGCATACTCTGTTCAGACACTCGATAATCTCCTCATCAGTCATGACAGTCACACGACCTCCGGCATACTCTTCGTCAACCCACTTCTTAATCTCCACAACAAGCTCGGAATTCTTGTTGACCTGTTTCTCATCCTTAAGCTTGTAATAGGTGTTAATCCAGTGAGCAATACCCGCCAGACCGGAGGTGTTGGAAATCGCACACAACACGGGTCTGTTCAAGAATTTCTCGGTATCAAAAATATTGTAAATTTCTTCGTTCTTGAGCAAACCATCCGCATGGATACCCGCTCTGGTAACATTGAAATTCTTACCTACAAAAGGAGTTCTGGAAGGCACTCTGTAGCCGATTTCCTTCTCATAATACTCTGCAAGCTCTGTGATGACTGTGGTGTCCATACCATTCAAGTCACCCTTAAGCTGTGCATATTCAAATACCATAGCCTCCAAAGGAGTATTACCGGTTCTCTCACCAATACCAAACAGTGAAGTATTAATACCGGAACATCCATAAAGCCATGCTGTGGTAGAGTTAACCACCGCCTTGTAAAAGTCATTGTGACCGTGCCACTCAATCAGCTCATGAGGCACACCTGCATGTACATGAAGAGCATAGATAATTCCCTGTACACTTCGGGGAATTACTGCGCCGGGATAGTTAACACCATAACCCATGGTATCGCAGGCACGAACCTTAATAGGAATCTTGTACTGCTCCATGAGCTTCATCAGCTCATGACAGAAAGGTACAACATAACCATAAATGTCTGCTCTGGTGATATCCTCCAGATGACATCTGGGGCTGATACCCTCCTCCAGACAATCCTTTATAACGCTCAGATAATGCTCCATCGCCTGTCGTCTGGTCATTTTAAGTTTCAGGAAAATATGATAGTCAGAGCAGCTAACCAGAATACCGGTCTCCTTCATGCCGATTTCCTTGACAAGCTTAAAGTCCTCCTTGCTTGCACGAATCCAGCTTGTTACCTCCGGGAACTGGTAGCCTCTCTCCATACACTTATAAACCGCATCTCTGTCCTTCTTGCTGTAAAGAAAAAACTCACTGGCACGAATCATACCGTTAGGACCGCCCAGCTTGTGCAAATAATCATAAATCGTCACAATCTGCTCGGTAGTATAGGGTGCTCTGGACTGCTGACCATCACGGAAGGTGGTATCTGTAATCCAGATATCCCTAGGCATATTGTGAGGCACAATTCTATCATTAAAAGGAACCTTAGGCACATCCGAATAAGGGAACATATTGCGGAATACATTGGGCTTCTCCACATCATCCAAAATATACATATGCTCCTCTATCTGCAAAAGGTTATTCTTATCATTCATCGTCACCGGACGATGCTGAAACTGAAAATCTTCTTCTCTCATAAAAAATGGGACCATCCTTTCCAGTACTGTTTTTACTTCTCGCATAATTGTATACAATTATGCAATATATGTCAATACTTTTCTTGATAATCCCAATTTAATGAAAATATTTCTTATGAAATTGTACTATTTTACTTTGTGAAAAACACAGATACAACCACTAAGCATCATGATTACTGCCACAACCCATGCAATCGGGAACTTCTGCCTGACCGGTACCTGACTAAAAGCTTCCGAGCTCAGAGCATTCAGACTCACTCTTGTCTCTACCAACTCTTCATCCATGGCATTCCCCTTATATTCCACCTCTTTGAGATTACAACCATCAAAGGCAACCTCGTCAATATTCTCCACCGATGCAGGTAAAATTACTTTTTCAATCTCATCATGATTTTCAAAAGCCTCTCCCGCAATCACACGAACGCCTTCCGGTACAACAACCTCCTTGGCATTGCCTCTGTATGCAACCAACACACCTCCACTAATCAGGAAATCTTCTTCTGTGGTTACGGCATCATTGTCTGCACTTTCGGATGCACCTGTCAGAAACTTCTCTACCCATGCGGTATGAGCAAAGGCCTTGGCTGAAACTGCAGTTACACTCTCAGGAATCGCTACCTCTGCCAAATCATCACAATGATAAAAAGCAGCATATTCAATTTCCTTTAATCCCTCCGGCAGAGTAAGCTTCCGAATGCCACTGCGTGCATAAGCAAACTGACCAATTGTGTGAACACCTTCCTCCACAATCATCTCTTTCATGTCAGCATCCCGATAATATGCGCGCTCTACAATGGTGCCATCCTTAGTTGTCACCTTATTACCGTTTTGGTCATCGGTCTTCGCATCGTCAGCGTCCTGCTTGTCATGTGTCTTTTCACCACCGCTTTGCACAGGCATCTGTGCATTCTGCAAGAAAACCATGGCCTGATTACCTACAACCGTAGTACTTCCAAGAGTCTCACCCAAAACAGGAATCTCCACCCCCGTTTCATCGCTATCCGACTTATCTGCATCTGCACCGGAATACACGCCATCCTCCGGAATTTCAAACTTAACAGAATCCTCCTTATCAGAATTCTCGTAAACAGCCATCTCCTTTTGACGCTCATAAAATTCCTGAGCATACTTATCTGCATAGCTTCCGGTCTCACAGTGAATATTCAAGAGATAATCCCCATCAAAAGCATCCTCGCTGATATCCGTTACCTGCGGAGGGATTGTGATATCTTCAAAATTATCACAGTCCGCAAAGGCCTGAATACCAATTCTTCTGACATTTGAAGGAATTGTCATTGTCTCTAAGCCATCACAGTTAGCAAAAGCAAAATCATCCACTTCGGTAAGCCCCTTACCCAAAACTACCGTCTCAAGATTATCGCACCCCCAAAACGCATAGGCTTCTATCTTTTCTACCGATTTCGGCAAAATAATTTTTTTCACATAATCATTGTCCTCAAAAGCCCCTTCTCCGATTACAGTTACCGTAGACGGAACAGACACTGTTGAGGCCACACCCTTGTAAGCTGTCAGCTCCCCGCTTTTTATGGTAAAAGCGGAGGCAGACGTCTCCGCATCTGCCTCCGCTGCAGGAAGCAGCATAACGATAAGTGATGTGATGATTAAAAATGCACCCAACAACCTCTTTTTGTTCATGCTTCTCTTCCTCTTACGCCGTCTTCACCTTGGGTGAAGTACGCTTATCCTTCTTCATGAAAAGTATTACTGATATACAAGCCAAACCAATGGACAAGAACCACTTGGGATGGATACCGTCTCCGGTCTTAGGAGTATTATCCACAACAACTCCTGCGGAAAGATTATCTGTATCAACATAAATAACATAAGGTGAGAAATGCTCTGCCGTAAAGGTCACACAAGCCACACCGTCGATGGTGGTAAACTTTGTTGAAAGCTTATCCAGTCTGTTATTTACAACACTTGCTACCTTGTTATTGCCTGCATAGGTAATCAAAGAATCAGGCAAAGGTAAAGTAATACTGATGGATAATCCGGTGGTATCTGTAATTTTCTTAGTTCCTGTGGAATCATACAAACTGATGTCCATAGGGAAGTACTTAATATCATCCACATTGCCGTACTCAGCCTGCAATGCCTTAAGTGCTGCCTCTGCCGCAATACTGCTCTCTGTTATCTTAATTACAAAGTTATCAGAAGAGCCTTTTACTGTTGCAGATACCACTCCGGTATTGGACAAACCGTTCTTATCAATTACTACGGATGTACCATTGCTTACCGCACCGGAATTCGTATTGGGCTTATTAGAACTACTGTTATTCGAACTGCTACCGCTTCCGGTACTGGTAGTTGTCTTGTCCTTGTAATGTGCTGTAACCGTTACATTGCCCTCAGGCATGGTAACTACTGTAGCAGACAAAACTGCACTGGCAATCTTGGTACCGGCAGGATCAATGGTCCAATGACTGAACTCCTTGCCATTTGCAGGGTCATTCGCCACAACTATGGGCTGAGAACCTGCTACATAGCTTCCGGAACCGCTACCATTCTGAACAGTAAGGGTATAAAGCTTACTGTTATTGGTCTTGTCATTGTCCTTATCATTATCCTTGTCGTTATCCTTGTCATTATCACTATCACCATCATTGTCGCTGTCACCATCGCCGCCACTTACATCGGAGGAACCATCTCCCTTGGTATAGGTAGCATAGATGTCCGTATCCTTGGTGATATTGCTAAAATCAGAAGGCAACCATCCTGCAAAGGTATATCCCTCTCTGGTAGGAGACTTAGGCTCAATAGGTGCACTTCCGGGCTCAACCATCTGCTTGCTGAGAATTGTACCATCATGGTCAATAAACTGTACCACAAATCTGCCGTCCTTCTCCTCAAACTTTGCATAGAAGTTGGTAGGCTGGGTAATAGGTGCTGTCACATCACCAATCCAACCAATGAATACATAGCCTTCCTTCACAGGATCGGGAGGAAGTTCAACCACATCACCGATGGTTACACGACGGGTAGCCAAAACAGTGGTCTGGTCATCGTCATAGAAGGTAACGGTTACCTTCTTGGCATCGGGATCTTCCGTCTCATACATCGCATAGATTGTCATATTCTTGCTGATACCGGTGTAATCCTCAGACCAACCTACAAAGTCATATCCCTCTCTCTTGGGAGCCTCAGGAGGAGTTGCATCCTGACCCTGAATTACATACTCTGTTTTGAGTTCTGTACCATCCCAATCCTTAAATTCAACCTTATAAGAAACATTCACACCATTGGTATCTACAATAAAGCCATAGGTCTTCGCATACTCATAAGCCAAGCTTCCCTCATTGCAGACAAATACAGGCTCAGAAGGATTCTGAGGATCATGATCTTCCGTATCCATGGCATCTACTCTAAATACCGTGTAAACACCGGGGATTGTAATACGCTGCATATTGGGACACTCTGTAAACGCCTGACTCTCCACTGCGGTAACTGAATCCGACAAGATAACCTGAATCAGCTTCGAACAGCCTGCAAATGCACGCTCAGGAACATTTTTAATCATGGCAGTGCTAAGATCCACAAAGGAAACCTTAGTACCTGCAAATGCCTCCGGTGCAATCTCTGTTACAGTCTCAACCTCAGCACTGGTAACACTTCCTGACTCACGTCCCTCCAGATACTCAACCAGCTTAAATTTCGCACCTGTAGAGTCTGTCTGATAAATAATGGAATTATCACAGGTAAAATAAGGACTTCCCTGGAAATTCACATAACTAAGCTTCTCACATCCGGTGAAAGGAATCTTACCAAGCTCCATCACTGTCTCAGGAATGGTTACATCCTCCAGACGCACACAATCCTCAAACGCATAATCGCCGATGGAAACCGTGCCGCCATACAACGCAACCTTTGCCAGGGTTGTCCAGTCTGCGAAACAGCCGCCCTTCACATCATCAGTCAAATCAGTATCGCCGCTTACCTCCTGCAAGCCATATGCAGTCAGCGATTTGTAAGTAGCTCCTTCTGTGGAGAAGTAAGTATGTCCTGCCTCATTGCTGTCAACTTCCTTCTCCTTGAACAGACCTTCCTTGATACCTTCAATACCCTCGGGCAGTTCAATGTTCATAACCGCATCCCAAATAGCCTGTTCATCCTCTGTCAAGGGATCTGTATAAGTATCCGGTCTTGTCTTCTTATTATAAGCTCCCTTCAAAGCCTCAACATACTCATCCGTCATATAAGGATATACATATTCTGTTGTACTACCGGAAACATATGCTCCGTAAGTAGTATCATAGCTTCCCAAATCTGTCAGCGTGGGATAATTGATCAACTCATTCTTATCCGTCTCCTGATTATACTGCACCGTCAAATTCTGAGGCCATCCACTATAATATGTAATATAAGAACGCTTCTGTGTTCCCGTATTAATCTTATTCTCAGGATCCATCGCATAACGGAAAGGTTCTGAGGTCGGTGAAATAGGGCCTGTGAAGGTCAGTGTAGGCTCATTTGACAACGGATTCGTCGTTTCATCCTTGTTGGGACAATCATCCTTATGGCTACTTACCTCCTGAGTCTGGAATGCTCGCTCCCCAATGGTCAGCGCAGAAGGATTCTCAAACACAACATGCTTAAGCTGATGACATCCAATAAAGGCCTCTGCTGCAATATTCTGTACGGTAGCCGGTACAATCAGCTTCTCTAAAGAACAATAGTCCTTAAATACATTAGAATTAATAGTCGAAATATAATAAGGGCCAATCTTCTCAGGCAAATCAATCAAATCAATACCTGTGTCCAAAACAGTTTCAATCAACTGGTTCTTATTATTCACACGATAAGTAGCCTGTTTGTTATTTCCCGCATCAACCGTCAATTCATAAATGTTCAACATCGACAAATCAACATCCGACAAATAACTGAATGCAAAATAATTTTTCTTTGCCGTTGCATGCAGTTTGGAAGGATTATTGGCATTGGTAGGTCCCTCAAAATAGAAGGTACCCTGAACCGCCGTACTCTCCGTATACTGGGTTCTGAAATCCTCATAGCCAAATGTAGGAGTTCCGGTAGTCTGACCAAAATTCTCCGTAATATTCATAATTGTATTGCGCACGGTAATTGTCTGCAATGCCAGACAACCCTCGAAGTTACTGATATCCACATCCTCTGTAAATCCCTGAGGGAAGGTAATTGACCTCAGATTTCTACAATTGACAAACATATCACAGCCCAGATTACGCAGTGCAACGTTCTGTCCCTGTCCGCACAAATCAATACTCTGGAGGTTCCAACATCCCTTAAACGCAGCATCACCAATGGTAGTTACATTGATAGGGATGGTTATCGTCTGGAGTGCCTGACAATCTTCAAAGGCATGTGTACCGATTGCAGTAATATTGGATGCCAAATCCATGGTTACCGTACTCATATTGTAGCATCCTGCAAAAGCATAGTTACCGATAGTATCCAAAGCATTACTCAAAGTAATACTCTGCATTGCCGTACAATTATAGAACGCGTAATTGCCGATACCGGAAAGATTCTCACCCACAACAAGGTGTACAATGGAACCCTTACTTGCAAAAATACCGTGATCCTTGTCTACATTTCCCTTAATCTTCCAACCGCCGTCGCCATCCTCATTCACGGTCAGATACTGGTTACCGATATAAGCAACTACAGCTTCCTTGATACGCATATATGCTTCACTGGTATCTGTAGTAACAGGAGCCGTAGCACCATCAGGCTTATAATTGGAGGTAGGATAATAATACAATTCCTCTGCACCCAAGTCCTTCCAATTTGCATAATCTCTGTAATAACAGGGATTATACGCATAAATAATCTGCTCCGGTGTAATCACATCACCAGTGGAAGGATCTGTAACTGCAGGAATGGTCTCCTGAATCACACGGTAAAACAAATAGTTACCGGACTGTCCTACCGCAACATAACCCTGACCGGTACCATCCGTGGTACGATAGTTCAGATATGCGTCCACCGTATCGGGAATGGTCAGTGTGCCGCCGCTTAACGCACCCACACTATTATAACCCAGAAGCACTGCAATTCTGGTGGGGCCGGTATCTGTTCCATCCGGTGCAACATAAGCAAACTGGAAAGTACCGTCACCTGTGGTATAAATTTTACCGGTGTACGTCGACAAATCAGGAATGCTATAGTATTGCTCCATCGCCGCCTCATCCATATCTGAATTAGCTGATGTTGTAATATTTGCCGACACCTGTTTCAATCCCTCTACAGGGATTGTCGCTATCAAAATTGCAGATATGAGACAAATGGTACCGAGTGTCTTTCTGACTGTCTTTTTAAGTCTTCTGCCTTTTTTCTTAAGTTCCTTTGTCATCTTCCTACTCCTTTTTCGCTACCTTTTTGGCTACAACAACAAATCTTCCGTTCTTCTCCTGATAATCACAGGTAGATAAAGTCAAAAGCCTGTCGCCGTAACTGGCGGTCACTCCCGTATCATATAAAGACACCGCCGCCATTTCTTTCATATTGGAATTAAATTCCACTTCACTCATTGCATCGATGAACTGATAATACTTAAAAACCACATCCTCCTCACTGTAAACCCGTGAGCGGAACACATACATCACTTCATAAATGCCCTTCTCGTAAATAGTGTCAAAATCTATGTACCTGTGATCCTTATAATATTCCGGGTCACTATACTTATCCAGTCCTCCAAACATCTTACCGCTCTGCATGTGATGACCGTACAAAATCAAGTTGGTACTGGGCTTAATCACATCACAGTCCTTGTCCATAAAAATGGAACCGTTTTTGTCATATTCCTGATTCAGATTGTGATCCAGATAATATTCATTGTCAGATGTCTGCATGACAGGATAATCTATATATGTATCGTCAATTTTAACCCATCCGATTAGCTTTTTGTTCTTTTTTAATAAATTTTTATATTCATCAAGGACTTCCGGCACCTCCTGTGCACCTTCATCCGTGTAATTGATGACCACTTTATCATCGGGCATCGGCATCTGGGACGACTCCACCGGCTTTTCTTTCAAAGCAATCAGCTCGTCATAGCTGTCCTCGGTACGTTCCTGATAAAAAAGATAAATACCAAAATACCCCAGACACACCACCGCAACCAACGCACAAGCCAGAATCATCTGCTTTCTTCGCCGCTCCTGCCGCTTTAGTTCCTCCATGACCGCTTCCTCCGACACAGCCACCGCAGGCTTTGCCGTCTTCTTCCCGGAGAATGCTTTCAAGTTCTGTTTCATGGACTTTCCCTTTGGGGCTCGTCCTGCACCGGCCTGCCCCGCACGCTTTATGCGTTCTGTCAGTTCATCTTCAAAATCCTGCCCAAGCAATGTATGAAATTTATATTTACCGCTGCGCACATCCTCACGCAACTTTTCAAGCTTTGCACCTGCGAATCCCACCGACTCTTTTCTTAGCCGATCAATAATCTCTTTATCCCGCAGGGCACGCCTATAATCTGCCTCGTTGCGAAAGGCACGGCCTTCCACATTGTAGTTATTCTGAGCCATATTACTTTCCTGCTTCTACACATACTCATACCAATTTATCTCATCATATCTATTTTACTATATCTCGCAATTTATGCAAGTGTTTTTCAATATCTTGTACCAATATATTTTTAAGTTTTTGATAAAAAAGGCGAAACATAGACATCCTTTAGCGCATACAATACATCATAAATAAACTTCAAAATTTGGAGGCATTAAATTATGGGTAATTTGACTTCCGGCAACTGCGGCTGTGGCTGTGGTTCCAATGTTCTTGGCAGTGGCAACAACAGTTGCATCTGGATCATTCTTCTGCTGCTCTTCTGTGGCGGCGGCTGTGGCGGCAATAGTTGCGGCAACGGCATTCTCGGCGGCAACAGCAACGGTGGATGTTGCGAATGGCTGATCTGGATTCTCCTCATCAGCTGTTTCTGTGGCGGCAACAACAGCAATAACAATTGCAACGACAATTGCTCCTGCAACTGCAATTCCTGCTGCTAATCAGCACTGCAAACCAACAGGCTCCTTCGGGGGCCTGTTTGGTTGCCCCAAGAATCCAATAGCCATATTCTGCGCCTTTTGTGCATAGAATACATAGACAATCATTCTTTGCGCAGGAGGTTTTATGGATACAAATCATTCAGATCGGGTGTTGGCCTTTGATACACTCTTTACCACCAGTCATATTCAAATGCTAAAACTTCTTGTGGGCTATATGCCCCCCTCCGTTCAGGGCAAAATGGCTGTCTATATTAAATTTATGGAACTACAACACACCTTACAAATGATTGCCCGTCACCCGTCTATTCAAATCTCCCCCTGTTGCAATTCCGACGACTCCGGCAATCTTACCATTCTTTTGGACGAAATGCTCCCCTTTTGCCGACCGGAAGAAAAAACACAACTTCAAAACATGAAAAACATGTTCCAAACCATTGAAAATATGCAGCAAATGATGGAGATGATAGAGCTCATGAAAGAAATGGCCCCTGAAATGTTCGACAGAAACAGCACGGGAGGCATGGATTTCTCCCAAATGATGAATATGTCACAAGAAACAGACCTGTCACAAATAATGGAAATGATGAATATGATGCAAGGAATATTTACATCTTCAAACGAAAATGAATAAACCCCGAAAGGAGACATAAACCTATGTCTGATTCAAACACACGCCCCGCCTGGATGGAGGATGAACTGGTCAAAACCATACCTGCAGCCAAATTAGATTTTTTGAACAAAATGTTCAACGATGCCAACCTTCGCAAACAAAAACTTTCCCCCGGCAAAAATCAGGCTGAAATGCTTAGAATGCTTATGCCCATCATCAAGGAGGCCAAGGCAGCCAACCTCACCTTCACGCCACAGGAATTACAGGCTGCCATTGCAGCCATTCGCAAATACAGCACCCCAGAGGAATTAGAGCAGATTGACAAGCTTTACAATCAGCATCTGAAATAACTCCTCCATCTTACAAATAAGCGAAGCGACTGCTTTTTTTGCCCTGTCGCTTCGCTTATTGCATTATCTGTATCGCTTTTGCTCACATTTACACTACACTCTGTAATCCTTTGTATCAAACTTCATATATGCCAGTTGAAATGCTTTCCATTTTCTTCGGGAAACCGGTATTTTCTCACCATTTGCAAGGGTCATCATCTGCTTGTCAAAAGAAGTCACATGCGCCAGATTCACCAGATACTTGCTGTGGCATCTGAAAAACATGCTCGCCGGCAACTGCTTCTCCCACTGCACCAGACTTTCATCACACAAAAAGGTATCCGTTTTGGTCCACAACTCACTACCGCCAAACTGCGCCGACAAATAGAAAATATCCTGTACCGGAATCGGATAACTAATTCCTCTTCTTGTAAGCGAAATCGTTGTGGTAAGTTGTAATTCCTCTATACTTACATCCAGATAGGCAAACAATTCCCTCTCCTCAATAGGTTTGGTCATAAAGCGAAAAGCCCTCGCCTCATACCCTTCCTTATAACGATTTTCATAGGCAGTCAGAATAATCACAATCACATGAGGAAACTGCTTGTGTATCTTTTTCAGCCATACAATGCCATCCTCCGACTCATCACAGAACTCCAAATCCATAAAGACAAGGTCAACTGCCTCCATCTGCATATACTCAAACAGCAAAGACGGCTTTGCAAAATACATAAACTCCTTTTCAAGCTGTTTTTCCTTACTGTATTTATGCAGTAAGCCTTCCATCTCCGTATAAACACTCTTTTGGTCATCACATAATACAATTTTCATCCTGTTTCTCCCTGTATGCTGTAGATTGCTCAAATCGGCAGATACACCGTAAGTGTCCATATCTGCTCCTTTAACTCCATCTCCGACTTGCCATTATATTTCTCCAAAACAGATTTTACCTTTCCAACCCCATATCCGTGATTCCTATCCTTGGGTTTCTCCCTGTTGCCAACCTGTCCCTGCACACTGTTAGATACCTCAATGGAAAAGTATTTCCTGCCGCTTGCAAAAGAAATCTCTATCCGGGCATCGCAGACACTCACACATTGGTTGGCAGAGGTAATGGCATTGGATAAAATATTAGAAAACAGCGTACACAAATCCATTGCCGTCACCGTTTTAATCTCCGGCAGACTTCCGTACACAGTAACTTCTACTCCCTCCTTGCAATGATAGGTCAAATCATGATTCAAAATTGCATCCACAATGTCATTCCCCGAGAAATAGAACTTCTTTTGAAAGGAAAAATCCTGTTGCAGCTCTCCGAAATACTGACGCAGCTCATCGGTCTTACCGTTTTCAAAAAGCATCTCCATACACATGAAATGATTGACAATATCATGCCGGAACTTGCGGATTTCCCTGTCCAGAAGCTCCATATCCTTGTAATACTCCAACTGCTTCTCAATCAGCTTAACATTTTCTTCATTACTCTCCTTGGCCTGAATCAGAAAATGCTCCACAAAATAAACAATAACCATAATACAAATTGAGGTGAGCCAGTAAATCATGATGCGATATGCCATAATCTCCCACACAACACCCTGCCCCACCGGCAGAAAATCCTCCGGGCGCAGAACATATGCCACAGCCAGTGCCAGAAAATAGCATATTATATTGCCTGCCATAAGCTTGCTGTCAAACAAAAAAGTAATACAGGCAAAAAACAAAAAGGTACATTCCCACAAATGAGGAGACGCAAACAAGTAAAGTATGACATTAAACTGTATAAACAAAATAGTGACAATAAATCCTTTTACAACTATAAGATTATTGGAGATGTAGGTAGAATCCTTTTTGTTCCGATAAATAAAGAAAAGAGCAATTCCCAAGTAAAGAAGCTGACTACAGTCAAACATCAGAATCTGCGTCCATGTCAGTTCTACCAAAAGTCCCAAATATTTCAAAATAGAAAAGTAAATTCCCGCACACATGCAAAATCCCGGAACCAACAGCATTACATATATGTATACCGAATCCCAATACTTCTTAATAACATTCATTGTAATTCTCCATATCTTTAAGTAAATCAGACACTATTTCTATTTTACATTTTTATCTTGGGAAATCAATTACCGACTAACGGTTATTTCTGACCAGTTAATGGATTTTCTTCCTTGCTTTGTCAGTTATATTGTATAATATTACAAAAGAAGTCAGAAAAGGAGATGTTTTTTATGAAAAAAAGTGCATTTGAAGTGTATTTGTCTGCCGTATTTAAGTGGGGACTTATCATCTTAGTAAGTGCCTGCATGTGCGCAACCGTTATGTTCAACACAGAAAAATTATTGGGGTTTTATCCTGATGTTCCATGGCTGGCCACGATTGGTCTGGGAATTATGGATATAACCTTCTTTATCACTGCCATGTTTATTGTCAAAACCTCCTTTGATTCAGATGGTTTTCTAAAACCGGAACGCCTTAATGTAGGAAAACTCTTCTCCTTAATTGTTCTTGTCGTACAATGGAACTACCTGTTATATATGCTTCCCACAAGAACATTTTGGGGATTTTTATTCTTTTTTCTTATTTTGATTGCCTTTTTCCTTGATATCAAACTGCTTCTGGCAAGCGGATTAGCCTGTATGATTTCTTTATTTATTGGTTGGGGAATCAGAGGTACTGACCTGATGCCCGTCAAGGATGAATTATTCATTACGGATATCCTCATGTGTATCGTGGCATTGGTATTATCCTTATCCGGACTTCTGATTTTTGTCTGGTTTGTAGCACATTTCCTTGTCACTGCCAAAAAAGACGAATTGGAGAAAAACAACGAGCATGTGATGAGTGTTCTCACCTCCGTCCAACAACTGTCCGAACGTTTACAAACAGCCGGCACTGCCCTCTCTCAGATTTCTGACAACGAGAGTGCCTCCGTACAGGAGCTGTCAGCAACCAGTGAACTTCTCCTTGCAAGCAGCAACCAGTTAAGTGCCCGCACCCAGGAAAGCATGTCCAACCTCAGCGAACTGAACAAGTGGGAAGCTGTAGTTGCCGACAATGTAACCAAGGTGGAAACCACTTCCCATAATTTGTTGGAGAAATCCGAGTCCAACGAAAAACTCTTAAATGATTTGCATGCCATCAACAGCGAGGTTTCACAGTCCATGCTAACCACCATTGAGGTTGCCCAGAAGTTGTCTACAGCAGTAAATGAAATCGGTGTGACTCTGAACCTGATTAACGAAATCTCCTCTTCCACCAATTTACTGGCTCTCAACGCCTCCATTGAGGCCGCAAGAGCAGGCGAAGCCGGCAGAGGCTTTGCCGTAGTTGCACAGGAGGTTGGCAACCTCGCTAACAGTACCCGCCACTCTTTAGAGGAGGTTGAGGAGGTTATCACCAAGGTACAAAACAACGTAAGCGAAATCACCTTACAGGTCAAGGAAAACTCTCAGAAACTGGAGGAACAGAACGAATACTTCAATCATGTATTCAAGGGCATGAAGGATATGACCCTCCTGTTAAACGATGCGGTGAACGCAGTAGAGACCATGGGTGACGCCCACACCAATCAGGCTGCGGTAATCAAAAATACCGTCACCATCAATCAGGATATAGCAGAAAGCATCCAAAACGAAAATGAACAGTTTGTCTCCATCAACAACATGGTAGACAGCAACATGAATGACATTATGGCAATGACAGAACAAGTCAATTCCATTAATCAAATGGTTACCGAAATCAGTTCCATATTGAACACTGATTAATAAAATGCAGATTAACTCCCTTACAAAACGAGTTCCCAAATCCATTTTTGGATTGGGAACTCGTTTCTTGCAATATATTCAATCAAAACAATGCTGATTAACCAAACAATCTCCAGAACCAAATCAATTCCTTGGGGACAATCTTAAACTTCACGGTCTTCTCTCCTCCATAATTGTCAAGGCCCTTAACAGTCACACTGGCAGTACCCTTCTTCACATTGTTCTTGTAGCTGCCCTCTACAATCTCATAATGCACACCATAAGTCAGGGGCATACCGTCCATGGTAACAGTGCAGTCATCCTTGTCAAGAATCACACCCTTTCCTGTATAAACCTGCGGCTCAATTTCAATCTTGGCATTTTTAAAGGCTGCCGGAGTTATTTTGTAAGTCGCCTCCATAGTACCGGTGTAGTTGCCCTTGGCAGTGATAATAACCTTCACGGTCTTGCCTGCTTCTACCACACTCTTCTTGTCCAACTCTGTGCCATCCTCTGCGATATAGACAATCTTCTTCTCGTAATCAGTTCCCGCTGCAAGCTTCTTGCCGTTGGAGTCTGTCAGGACCGGCTTACTTACATACTTTCCTGCCTTCGCAGAATACGGTACGTCGGAAAGCTTAAGCGTGACAGGATTATCTACATTCCGCAAATCTTTAGCTACAATGGTAAAAGGAATGGTAACTGTTCCTTTAAAATTGCCCTTACCCTTGATAGTAATGACAGGCTTCTTCGCATCTGATTCTTTCGTAACCGCCTTATTGTTACTGTAGCTGATGGTATAGTCTTTCTTTGCCGTCATAGCAGCTCCGGCAAACATTAAATCTAACGCAGGCTTACTGCCACCCTTCTCATAAGTTACCGTTAAACTCTTAGGTACACCTGTAAACAGCTTCTTACTATTTTCATCCAAATCATAGGATGTAATCTGAAAGGTCTTCTTCACCGTGCCAGAGTATGCACCCTTTCCGGTTACTGTTATGGTAGCCTTTCCTACATTCACATTTTTGCTGTAAGAAACCGTATAACCGTTATTCGGCAATGTCTTCCCGTCAAGCACCACCTGAATCTTCTGCGTCTGTTCCCGACCATTATACACCTTATCCGTAAGGCCTGTAATCTGAGCCTTTGCAATGGACTGACCATAGATTTGGAAGGTCGCTGTCTTGGTACCTGCATAATCTCCCAGTCCGGTTACAACAACCGTAGCCTTACCAATCTCTTTATTATTTTTGTAGGATACAGCGTAATCGGTTCCTTCTAGCAACGTCTTCTTGCCATGAGTCACCTTAATCTCCGGTTTGATTTCCTTTCCGGTATACTTCTCTGCTGCAATCTTGGCAACTTTTACCTTACTCATCAATGTGCCGTCCGTAATAGTAAAGACAAGATTTCTGGTTCCTGTAAAGTTACCCTTACCTGTTACCAACACGGAATAGGTGCCTGCCACCTTATAAGCATCTACCTTCGTCTTATCTTCAAGGTCAGGATAGCTCACGTCAAAATCCTTGCCCTTTACAAGCTTCTTGCCATTGTAGGTCAGCTTGGGAACAGGTAACTGTACCTTCTTCCCTTCCAATGCCACCAACTCTTTCACGGTCACATCCTCATCCGCTAAATTCTTAGCCAGAATGGGGAAGGTGATGGTTTCCTGCTTGATATAGTTGCCCTTACCTTTCACAATAATGGTAGGTGCCTTCGCTTCATCAGACGCATCGTTGACATTTTTATTGTTCTTATATTTGATGGTATAGTCCTTCTTCTCCACCAAACGGGTCGCGCCATCATAGACTCTGATTTCAGGTTTAATAGCCTTTCCGGTGTAGGTCTGGGGATAGACCTTGGAAACGTGCAATTCACCTTCATTTACAGGACTTTCAGCATAGTACCACTCTGCCTCCGGTTGATTCTTCGGGAAATACTCTGTCTGTACTTCACCAAGATAATTGTACAAGGGCTTCGGCACACTCAAATCCAGTGCAAAATTGGCAGGTATACGAATCTCCTGAATACCAACACAACCGCTTACCATGTCTTGTACACTTACCGCCTTGGAAAAGTCTAACTGCGTCAGATCCATCTTGGTAAATGCCTGACAATCCTTGAACATTCTTGAAAAATCAGTTGTATTTCCAGTGACAAAGCCACTAATATCCACCCCTGTCAACACACTACAGCCGTTAAACATATCCGACATATCCGTAACAAGGGAAGTGTCCAGGTTAATTAATTCCACAGTCTCCAGACCACTCATTCCGGCAAACCACTTCGAGGTACTTTTTACCCCTGTTACATCAATCTTTGCAACCTTAATATCCTCTGCATAATCTCCCCAGAAGGTATCCGTGTCTGCGTGACTTGTATAATTACCGGAAACAATCAGTTTACCGGCAATTAAAACAGTCCAGTCCATACCGTAATAAACGCCCTTTGCCTTTACGGTCTGCAGCCAGACAGATTCCTTTAGATTTTGAGGCAAACGAGTATACTCCACACCTTCATCATCCACCAAAGAAACCGGTAAATTAATGATGAGATTCAGGTTTAAGGGTGTATGTATAGAAACAAGACTCTCACAGTCATCAAATACATGGTCAGCCGATTTCAATTGCGCCAAATCAAAGGCTCCCATATCCAATTCCATCAAAGCTTTACAGTCATGGAAGGCGTATGTAATATCGGTTAATGAAGTCGTATCAAATCCACTCACATCCAACGTTGTCAACGAACTACAACCACTGAACATACTGCTCATAGTTCTAACCAAAGCGGTATCAAAACCGCTCACATCCACCCTTTGCAGCCTACCGCAGTCATTAAACATGGATCGCATGCTGGTAACCGATGCAGTATTAAAGGCACTCACATTCAAGGTTTTAAGTCCACTACAACCGGAGAACATCTGACTCATATCGGTAACCTTCGCCGTATTTAAATGACTCAGATCCAAATTTGTCAGATTACTACAGCCCATAAACATAGCACTCATATCTGCGACATTTGCCGTGTCAAAGCTGTCAAGCTTCAGTTCTGACAATCTGCTACATCCATAAAACAGATACCCCATATTCGTTACATTTGCAGTATTGAGATTATCAAGTTTCAATTCAGATAACGCACTGCAGCGTGTAAACATACCAGACATATTTCGAACCTGACCGGTATCAATGCCACTCAAATCAAGCCTCTCCAAACCGGTACAACCCCGGAACATGTAACTCATGTCTGTTACCGTACCTGTAGCAAACTCCGTCACATCGACAGACTCTATATTACTGCAATTTTCAAACCAATAGGCAGTTGACTTCACATTCTTTGTATAAACAACCACCTTTGTAAACTTATCCTTGTGTTCATGCCAAGGCCAGACCTTTGTGGTAACTGCCTCCGTTGAAGTATCTGCACCGCCGATAATCAAGGTGGTTTCATCCGATATTATCCATGAAATCCCATGCTCTGCACCTGCATAGGTAAAACTATACAGCCATACATCCTCTGTTACCCCAAAAGGACACTCTATATATTGGTTACCCCGCATATCATACATCGCCTGAGGCAACTCCACAGATAAAGACAGATTCTTAAAGGGCTTTATCTGTTTCAGCCCACTACATCCCTTAAACATATCCGTGGCATCAGTTACCGTTGAGGTATCAAAGGCGGATACATCTATTTGCGCGATATTGCTACAGCCCTCAAACCAATGTGCAGTAGACAGCACATTTTGGGCATCCACAATCACTTTGTTATAATAAGACCTGTACCCCGCCGCCCACCGCCATGGATATTCATCAGCATCCGGCACCTCTGTGGAAGTATTTCTACCGCTGATATATAGATATTCATTGGGAAGAATCAACCATGTCAGACCATTTATATTACCGGAGCCATCTGCTTCATACACCCAAAAACTCTCTTCTTCGCATAAGGGAAATTCCGTGTACTTTGTATACTTCTCACCATCTATTTTGTACATTTCCGTAGGTAACTCAATGGAGTATTCAAGATTCTCAAAAACTTTAATTCGCGTAAGCAATCTACACCCACTAAACATGTAATCTGCATTAGCCACACTAGACATATCCAACATGCTGACATCTAATGCCACAAGCTTTCTACAGCCCTGGAACATGGATTGCGTATCTCTAACAAGAGAGGAATCAAAGTTCAACAAATCAACAGCTGTAAGCTCACTAAAGCCCTCGAACCAATGCGCTGTTGTGGTTACGCCCACAGCATCCACAGAGACCTTCGTAACGCTGGTATTGTAGGCATGCCAGGGCCATACCGTTACTTCTTCTCCATCTCCGGTATATTCTCCTGTAATATATAAGCCACCGTTCTCCGTAACATACCATCGCAATCCGTCAATCACGCCGGAATCAAGCGTTCCTGCATAGAGCCAGATTCCTTCCGTCAGTCCCTTTGGCATATAGGTATCATACACCGTCCCATTTGCACCGGTCATTGTCGTAGGCACCTCAACATCCAATTGCAATCCCGGCATACATTTTATCCGTACAATGGAATCCAGATGCCCAAACATCCCAGACGCATACTCCACATTGGAGGCATCAAATCCGGATATATCCAGACTCATCAGACGATCACACCACATAAACATTTGGTACATATTAATAACCTGAGAAGTGTCAAAGCTACTGAGATCCAATGTAGTCAAACTCGAGCATCGATTAAACATTTGAGCCATACTGGTAACCTTGGAGGTGTTAAAACCACTCAAATCCAGTCCCGCCATATTATCACAACCCCAAAACATGCCCGACATATCGATAACATTGGAGGTATCAAAACCACTGACATCCAACTCCGTCAAGTTCCTACAATTTCCAAACATACTCCCCATCTTGGTAACCTTTGAGGTATCAAAGCCACTAATGTCCAGACTTTGCACACTTTCGCATGCGTAAAACATATATTCCATGCGTGTTGTATTTGAAGTATCAAAGTTACTCACGTCCAGACTTTTTACACTTTCACAGTTGGCGAACAGTCTGCCCATGTCAGTAACCTTAGATGTATTAAAATTACTCACATCCAGATTTTTTAAATCACCACAAAACTCAAACATGCCATACATACCAACGACGTTTGATGTGTCAAAACAGCTCACATCCACTTCCTGCAAGCAATAACAGCCACTAAACATATAATCCATTGAATTAACCTTGGAAGTATCAAAGCCACTCACATCCACGCTGACTAAACTTCTGCAATCTTTAAACATAGCATACATGCGTGTTACATTTGATGTATTAAAGCCACTGACATCTACACTGCTCAGATTATAACAACCGCCAAACATATAATTCATGAGAGTGACCTCAGAGGTATCAAAACCACTCACATCCAGATTATCCAAGCTATCACAACCATAAAACAAGCTGGACATATTCGTAACATTGGATGTATCAAAACCTCTCACATCCAAGTATTCCAGACTTCTACACCTGTTAAACAGATTTGACATATCTGTAACATTGGAGGTATCAAAGCCACTGACATCCAATACAGATAAATTTTCGCACATATGAAACATATCTGACATATCAACTACATTTGAGGTGTCAAAACCACTGACATCCAATTTGGTTAAGCTCTTACATTGATAAAACATTTGCGACATATCAACCACATTTGACGTATCAAAACCGGACAGATCCACTTCCGTAAGCTCTGTACAATAATAAAACCAATTATGGGTACTCGTTACATTTTCTGCCGTAATCACAGCCTTTGTATAGAAACTATCATACAAAGTCCACGGCGAGGAATCCTCGACAACACTTTCAAAGTTATATTTTCCCGCGATTGTCAGGACACCATCGCTGGTAACCTCCCACACAATACCATTTACTTCACCGGAATAGAGAACCTCCACCATATCGCCACCGGACACATCACCATCAGACACATCCCTGCCGTCACCTGTACCGTCACCGGTTCCTTCTGCCACAGCACTCGTCTGAAGCACCTGTTGCTGTTCTGACTCATCTGTCTGCAACACTACAGCCTCTGCTTTAGCCTCTTTCTCTGCCGACACAACAACAGCCGCACTCACATACTCCACATTACTCACAACCACAGCCAGTGTCAGCACCCATGCCAACACCGATTTCATAATCTTTTTCACCCTAAATTCTCCTCACTCAATTCTATACTTAAATAAAGATTAATTTTATTATTTTTGCCATAAACTGTCAAGACCCGGCAAAAGCCGTTTAACAGCCTCTGCCGGGTCTCCCTTAACTATGTACTATTTATATTGCGCTTCTGTTCAGACTATGAATGGTGGTTGTTGCCTTACTCAATGCAACCTTGATATCCTGACTGGCAGCATCCATACCCTGTGCCAAGGACTGCACTTCTTCTGCAACCACTGCAAAGCCTCTGCCTGCCTCACCTGCTCTCGCAGCCTCAATGGAAGCATTCAATGCCAAAATGCGCTGCTTACTGCCGAAGCCTGCAATCTTTTGCGCACTGGCATTGGCAGCATCAATCTCAGCCATGGCCTTCTGAATGCCATCCTTTAATCCATTAATCAAGTCTGCATTCATATAAGATACATAACTGGTGCGCACAAACATATTGATTACATCACCCAGAAGGTTGGCAGAAGCCTCAATCTCCTCTCTGGTCTTAATCTTAACCTTTTGCAACGCTCTGATATAAGTATCCTCGTCAATGCCAAGCTCTCTTGCTGTAGCCCTGAACTTTTCTTCATCGGGCTGCTCAGGAAGCACCTGACCGCCGATTACGCTTCCAAGCACCGTGCCATCCTCCAGAGTAATAGGAATACCGAAATCCACCAATCCCGCATGACAGGAATAAACGCCTCTACCTTCCTGATCATTTTTCACACAACGCTTGCAGCCTTCCTGACTACCACGGGTCAGCTTTATGCAAAAGTCTGTGAAATTATAACAGGCACTGATATACTCACCGTCAGCTCCCACTGCAACAGTGGCAAGACCGGTACTCTTGGCCCAGTTATTCATAATCTCCTCAAACTTTTTCATATCACAGAATTCTTGTATCTTCATCATTTCCACTCCCCTTACTCTTTCGCTTTCTATTTATCTGTCTATTCGTCCAGGCTATTCTCCGCAACCTTGGCTGCTCTTGCTGCAACCTCCTTCTCCTGTACGTCGGAAGGAGCCTGCTCATAACGGGCAAACTCATAAGAATACTCACCACGTCCGCCTGTCATGGAACGCAAATCTGTACAATAACCGAACAATCCGCTCATCGGGATATCCGCCTCAATCACCTGTTTGCCACCGGGCATGGGATTCATACCAAGCACACGGCCTCTACGCTTATTCAAATCACCCATGACATCACCGGTATAGGCATCAGGAACCGTTACCTTCAAGGCTGCAATCGGCTCTAAGAGAACAGGATGAGCCTCCATGAAGCCCTTTCTGAACGCCTGAATGGTAGCCATCTTGAACGCCATCTCGGAGGAATCCACTGTATGATAAGATCCATCATACAATACAGCCTTCACACCCACTACAGGATAAGCCGCCAAAGGTCCCTTTACCACAGATTCCTGCAAGCCCTTCTCAACCGCAGGGAAGAAGTTCTTAGGAACCGCACCGCCTACAACCTCCTGTTCAAATACATAAGGCACTTCTAAGTCGTCCGCAGGTGAAAAACGCATCTTAACATGACCGTACTGACCATGTCCGCCGGACTGTTTCTTGTACTTGTACTCCACATCAGAATTTTTACGGACAGTCTCTCTGTATGCAATCTTAGGTTTGCTCAGTTCTACCTCAACCTTGTACTCATTCAAAAGTCTGCTCACCATAACCTCAAGGTGCTGATCGCCCATACCATACAAAAGCATCTGCCGATTTTCTGCATCATTAACAACCTTCATGGTCAAATCCTCATGGCTCAGCTTCTGAAGTGCCTGAGAAAGCTTATCTACATCCCCTTTATTCTTGGGCTTATAACGCATATAAGTATAAGGTGTGGAAATCTCAGCCTGACCATATTTAATGGTGGTTGCCTTGGTAGAAAGACTGTTGCCGGTACGTGCTCCGGATAGCTTCGCCAATGCTCCGATATCACCTGCATGAAGCTCAGGCACCTCAATGGGCTTATTGCCCTGCAGCACATAAAGCTTACCAACCTTCTCCTCAATATCCTTATCCACATTATAAAGCACATCATCGGCCTTCAAAACACCGGAGTTTACCTTAATCAAGGAATACTTACCAATGAAAGGATCCACGAGAGTCTTCCATACATAAGCTGATTTCGCTTTGGAAAAATCGTAGTCCGCATGATAAATCTCATTAGTCTTCATATTGATGCCGGCAACCTCACGGTTCTCGGGGCTGGGCATGTATTTTATAATATCATCCAACAAGGTATAAACACCCTGACACAAGGTGTTGGAACCCATGGTCATAGGTACGATGCTGCCGTCGCAGACATTGGTACGAAGTGCCGCACGAATCTCTGCCTCAGAGAAGGTCTCACCGCCAAAATAACGCTCCATGAAATCCTCACTGGTCTCTGCAACCGCCTCCATCAAGGTATCACGGCAAATCTGCAGATTGGGCTTATTGTAATCGGGAACCTCACAGGGAACAACCTCCTTACCCTGCCAACGGTTACCGGTCTCTGTAATCACATTTATGTAACCTACAAACTTCTCATCCTCACGGATAGGCAAATGGAAGGGAGCCATCTTTTTGCCGTACATTTCCGTCATATCCTCCACTACCTGACGGAAGGAAGCATTGTCTACATCCATATTGGACACATAGATAAAACGGGGAATCTTGTATTTCTCACACAGTTCCCATGCCTTCTGGGTACCTACTTCGATACCGGCCTTACCGTTGACAACGATAATCGCTGCTCCGGCTGCACTGATTGCCTCCTCAGCCTCACCTACAAAGTCAAAATATCCGGGTGCATCCAAAATATTAATCTTGTAACCTTCCCATTCAATGGGAATCACAGATGTGCTGATGGAGAACTGTCTCTTCTGTTCTTCCTTACTGTAATCGCTCACCGTGTTGCCGTCCGCAACCTTGCCCATGCGGGAGGTGATACCGGACAAATAAGCCATGGCCTCTGCAAGACTGGTCTTACCACTGCCTCCATGACCCAACAATACCACATTACGAATCTTGTCAGTTGTATAAACTTTCATGTGTTGCCCTCCGATTTTCCGTCTTTTTCGTGGTTTTTACTGATTTCTTATCAGTTTTCCAAACCCTATAGCTCATTTTACTAAATTTTCCGCAAAATTACAAGTAATTGTTAGTATTTTTGTATAAATTTATTCAAATTTTTTAAACAAAAGTCAGTTGATTTTCACACTTTAACGTAGTATAGTAAAATATATAATTGTATTGTCGGTTTTATAACCTTATACCCGACCGAAAGGGAGAAAACATGAAAATAACAACCTTTGGTTTTATCGGCCTGGGACTAATCGGCGGTTCCATCGCAAGAGCCATCCGGGAAAAGCTTCCCCAGTCCCAAATTATAGCATATGACATCAATGGTGCCGCACTCGAAGCAGCACTTTCCGACGGAGTCATCAACATCGCAGCACCAGCCATTGACGATACCTTTCGCCCCTGTGATTATCTGTTTCTATGCGCCCCTGTTCAGAAAAATGACGATAATTTGAACATCATTAAGGAGCTGCTCTCACCGGATTGCCTCCTCACCGATGTAGGAAGTGTCAAAACAGGCATCCACGAAACCATCTCTGCAATGGGTCTGGAATCCCGCTTTATCGGTGGACATCCCATGGCAGGCAGCGAACGTGTCGGTTATGTCAATTCCAAGGCAATTCTTTTGGAAAATGCTTATTACATACTAACCCCCACACCTTCCGTTCCCAAGGAGAAGGTGGATGCCTATCGGGAATTGGTGACTACTCTGGGTGCACTCCCTCTGGTATTGGACTGTAAGCAACATGACTACGTCACCGCAGCAATCAGCCATCTGCCCCATGTGATTGCATCTGCTCTTGTGAATCTGGTGGAGGCATCCGATTCCGAGGATGGCATTATGAAGATGGTAGCTGCCGGAGGCTTTAAAGACATTACCCGCATCGCCTCCTCCTCTCCCGTGATGTGGCAACAGATTTGCCTGACCAACACAGAGAACATCTCCAAGCTTTTGACCGATTACATTGATGCCCTCTGTGCCATTCGTGAGAAATTGGATGCCAAGGACAGCACCGTACTCCATGACTTTTTCGACAGTGCACGCATTTATCGGGACTCCTTTATCAATACCTCCAGCGGTCCCATCAAACGCGACTATGCAATACAAATTGACATCGCTGATGAACCCGGTGCTTTGGCAGCAATTGCAACCATTTTGGCACTGAATAACATCAGCATCAAAAATATCGGCATCGCTCACAACCGCGAAACCGAAGGTGGTGTGCTCCGCATCGAATTCTATGATGAGGACACCATCGCCAAAGCCAAGGAAATCCTAAAAAACAAAGGCTATACAGTATACGAGCGCAGTTGATACCTCAACTGCGCTCGCACTTTTTATTAGTCTCATTCACTTGTTTAATTCATTTTTCTGCCGATGCGTTCACCGATACGCACCAACACTTCCGTCCCTCGCATAGACTGGGTGCGGATATCATCATCCAAAACAATGGTTCCGGGTTCGAAAAATTGCAAAATAGTAGAACCACCATGGCGAAAATATCCCTTTTCCTGTAAGCGATTAAATCGTTTGGCAGGGTGATTCTGAATTTTGCCCACCATCAATGCCCCCACTTCAATCTGGAGCACATCGCCGAACCGCAGGGTATGCAATCTGGTACAGATTCGATGGTTAGAGGAATATGCCCTGCACTCCACCGACACCGGCCGTATCGTATGAAGCTGTCCGGGAATGGTCACCTGTTTTCCCACTCGACCCTCATCCAAATACACATACCGATGATAATCCTCCATTGCAAGACGATAAATCAAGCAGGTACCGCCCTCGTAACGCGACATATCGTAAGCACAACCCACAAGTTCCCGCAGGGTGTAGGAACTGCTCTTCACACGCAAAACAAGCCCCTCAGACACCGGTCTTGCCAACAGTCTGGCATCAGCTACCGCAATCAACTCTTCCTCCCCTGCATCCGTATGATAAGGACGCTTCCGTGTAAAGAACTCATCAAAGGAGCGAAAATTTTTCTGCTCACACTCCGACAAATCAATATGATACCTTTCCACAAAAGGCTTTATCTTACTTATCGAACCGGAAGAACGCTCCTTCCACGCATTCATTTCAGAAACCACCGGATTCGTAACCGTCTTAAGCAAAGCTCGTCCGGGTACTGTATGATACAAAAAATCCAATAATTCTTTCTGATATTCCTGCTCTTCTATGTACTTCTGTTCACTTCGACTCCATACCTTCATCCCCAATCCCCCAATATGTCAGCTTTGGCTATAATTCTGTCGAAGTTTTACTTATCTTTCTCGTTAATAGTCTGATAAACCTCTATTCTGGAAGCATCCATCTCCGGCATCCCCACAAAGCTTGCACCGTAAATGAAACTTTCTCCTTTCATCTCAATACGCACAATCTGCAAGAAGGCATGAAGTACCTCTTTTGTCCAGATAGTCAGATAAGACTCATAAATGGTTCCAATCTGTAAAATTTCATTACAGTTAAATCCGATTCCCCCTTTGGATACATCTGTAATCTCAATTGCAACCTGCTCCGTAACATTGTTATCAATACGCTTCATTACAAGCGTAGACTGTAAAGGGCTTCTTTTGTTTCTTCTTCTATCCTGCATACGCTTCTCCATTTCCACCTTACGGTATCTAACAATATTTAATATAAGTATATCATTATCTGAATATTTCCACAAGAAAATTATTCATTGTATTTTTTCTCCCCATGAATTACAATTACTAGAAACAGACTAATTGGGTCGCCCCCAAAAGGATACATACTATGATTTCTTTTTTGGCACGTATATTCATCAAAAATCATAAGGACACCGCCTCTCCCAAGGTTCGGCAGTCCTATGGCATGCTCTGCGGTGGCATAGGCATTTTTCTGAATCTCCTGCTCTTTGCAGGCAAGACGGCAGCCGGAATACTCAGCGGTTCCATCGCAATCACCGCTGATGCCTTTAACAATCTGTCCGACGCCGGTTCCTCCATCGTGACACTGATTGGATTTAAACTGGCAGGACAAAAGCCCGACTCCGACCATCCCTTTGGACATGGCCGACTGGAATACATCTCCGGCCTTGTGGTGGCTTTTTTGATTTTGCTCATGGCCTTTGAGCTGTTCAAAACCTCCATAGACAAAATCATGCACCCGCAAAAGCCGGAGTGCACGCCTCTTGTGGTAGGTATTCTGGTGGTATCTGTTCTGGTAAAAGGCTATATGGCTGTTTACAACCGTACCGTAGGCAAACGGATTCAATCCGTAGCCATGGCAGCCACTGCCACTGACAGCATCAGTGATATGTGCGCCACCACAGTAGTCTTGATATCGGTGTTACTGGCACATTTTGCGGACCTTGTCATCGATGGATATTGCGGTGTGGCCGTGGCGATTTTTATCTGCATTGCAGGAGTTAAAGCCGCCCTGGACACCATCAATCCCCTTCTGGGTCAGGCACCTGCCCCGGAATTTGTTCAGGAGGTCACAGACATTGTATTATCCCATGAAGGCATCATCGGCATCCATGACCTTATGGTACATAACTACGGCCCAGGCAGAGTCCATCTCTCCCTACACGCAGAGGTACCTGCGGATGGCAATATCCTCGAAATGCACGATTTGGTAGATATGGTGGAACACAAGCTTCGCAACACACTCAATTGCAGTGCTGTCATCCACATGGACCCTATCTGTGTCAACGACCCGGAAACCGACAGTCTGCATGCCCTTGTACAAGAGATTTTAAGCGACATTGACCCTATACTTACCATGCACGATTTCCGCATTGTAAAAGGCCCCACCCACACCAATCTGATATTTGATGTGGTGACGCCCTTTCATTACAGACTCTCTGACGGAGCCCTTACAGAAATCATTGCTTACAAAATCAAAAACCACAATCCTGCCTACTTCGCAGTAATTGATGTAGACAAAAACTAAACGAATGCTGTCGTACCTTTTTGGTGCGACAGCATTCGTTTAGTTTTTATCATTCTGCATATTGAATCATGCAGACCAGTTCTCCTTCTTCCACACTGATTACGGCCTCTTCCCCGATAAATTCATTGCTGACTCCAATGGGGAAATCATTGGTCATACAGTAGTCCTTCAGAGGATATTTCATATTCTCGATACAAACTCCTCTCGCCTCTTTGCCAAGACTAAAAAGAGAAAGTACTCCTTCTAAATTCTTGTTCAAATGTACTGCTTCATTTTGAAGCACGAACATCATCCCTGTGCCATCCACCAGATATCCGGTAGCATTATTTTTTTTCAGATAAAGAAGGCACTGAATATTGGCAAAGGTATGGTCAAAACGTCCTCCTGTGCCCCCATATATCCGAAAATCCTCATAACCCTGCGACAATCCGTATTTCAAAGCCGCCAACATATCCGTGTCATCCTTCTCACAGGGCAAAGTGATAATCCTGTCAGGAATCTCCTTCCGTAGCACAGAGAGTGCCTGTAGCTCTCCGGCGCTTAAGGAATCAAAATCCCCTATAATGATATCAGGCTCCACATTCAGAATCCCACAGTAGCTGAGCCCACCGTCTACGGCAATCACGAAATCCTCCTCAGCCACCGTAAGCTCCCCCATTGTCAAGTCCCCTGCACCGATTACATAACACTTACCCTTCATGTCCGCTCCATTTTAACGATTTTCATTTACAAACAGTTGCGCACGGCTCTGAATGATAGCAGCTACATCCGCAGCACTCTTATCTCCGAGATAGAAAGCCTCCATCTCCTCTGTGATAATATTCATAATATCTTCATTGTTGTAGGATCTTGTATTAACATTTCCAACAAAATTCTTAATACTTTTCACCTGTGCCGGTGTAAAAGGATCCAGTATAATATTTTCATCATTAATCCAATAGCTATACTCTTCCTCTATCTTATTGCCAAGGTTATCATAATACACAGGCTTCTCCGTAGCCTTATGTGCCACCTTGTCAAAATAGAATTCACTGACAGGCAGTTGCCAGTCAATCGTATCCTGATACTCATTGGTAAGATAATATCTTAAAAACTGCCATGCCACATCACCATATGCAGACTTTGCAGAAATCGCATAGGAGGTGGAGGTGGTAATAGCTGAACCCTGACCGCCGGAGGTAGGCATACCGATAAAGCTTACCTCCTCGCCGAAGGAACCATTGATAGTATAAACCAGATATTGAATTCCGGTGATATAGCAGTTGGACAAAATGGTACGCTCATCACGATACTGTGACTCATAATTCATGTACCAGTCCTCCCCATAATAATCATCACCAAACTCCTCCGGCAGCGTCTTGGCAAATTCCATCAGGGAAATGAACTCCTCCGAATCAAAATTACATTTTCCACTATATACATCAATAAAATCTCTGCCACAAAGCTCCATAACCGTTCTAAAATAACCGTCACGAGTCATATCGCCAAAAAGAGAGGTTCCCTCCGGCATCTTGGCCAGAAGTGCCTGCGCATCCTCCATGGTCCATGATCTGTGACTTCCCACCAGAGAGGTCTTACCAATATAAGTATTAACTGAGAAGGAAGGAATTACCTCATACAGCTTACCATCTACCTTACAAGCCTCAAATACATTATCCATATAATCAATCTGAGACAGTTCTTCATCATTTGCAATCAATGCACCAATATCCGCAAGCAATCCCTTGGACACATAATTCTCCAAAGACATATTGTAGGAATCCACAACCAGAATATCCGGCATATTGCCTGCAATGATATCGTTATTAAGCTGAGTATAGCCTGCATTATAGTCCTCGTTGGTGTTGTACTGGCTATAGTCCTTCAACACAATACGGTGAGTATTACTGGATTTGTTAAAGTCAACCACTCTTTCCTTCAAATCACTGGCAATATAAGCACCGCCCAGAATCAATACCTCCTTATCCGGAATATCCTCCGGATTTACCTTGGTAAAGATTCCTCCCTCCAAAGTACGAGCATAGGTTCTGTCATCATAAACAGAATACAGGCCGACAAAATGCTCCTCGTCCATAGAAAGAATCGCATCCAGATAAGACACATTCAAATCAGAATTGACAAAACTCATCATCTGCTGAGCTTCCGCATCGCCTATATGATACTTAAACACGCCCTGTGAAGTACTGAAAAGCAAATCACCATTGGCATCCACACTCAGATTACTCAAACCATTGTAAGACATAGTAGCGGGTAATTCAAAAGGCTCTGTCATTTCATCCGTCTTAAAATCATATGTACATATGGACATCTTCGTCCAGTCCTGATTGTAGTAGGTCAAAAGCATCTTACCATCCGGCATTACCACACTGTAACTTGACTGCTCAAAGAAAGTGTTCAGTGCTTCCACAGGCTGAATATCATACACCGTGCCATCAGGATCAACCACGATTTTACCGTTTTGATCTCCACCCACCAGAAGCATCACTCGACCGTCGTCCATAACTGCCAAATTGTTAATATAATACCACGCATTTTCGTCGGAAAGAGTGTCCAAAAGAACCTCCTGCTGCATTTTACCTTCCAAATCCCAGCGGCATACATAGTTTTCATGGATGCTGACAATATTCTCCTGATCTCTATAATCCTCAAAATAATAGTTCTTATTCGCATAGAGATATCCATCTGCAATCTGGAAGCTTCCGAAACTGATATCCTCATATATCATGGAATACTCTTCTTCACCCAGACTCATATCATTGTCAACCGCTGCGTTATCACTTGCAGCTTCCTCTGTCTTGCCAGTTTCTGAAACGGCAGCTTCTGAATCGGCAGTTTCCGCTTCTGCTGCCACATTCTCACCACTTGCCACACCGTTTCCACTCTCCTGCTCAGAGGCAATACTCGTCTGCAGCCCATAAATCTGAGTATCGCTTCCATCCTTATTCATGGACGCAAGCTTATAGCTGCTGGTGCTGTAATCCTGCCCATAAGAGCGAAGCACTACATAAATACGGTCATCAGTCTGTGTCACCTGCATGATGGAGCAATCGGCACTTCCCTCCTGCAGTGTGCTAAAGTCAAACTCATCAAGGCGATATACATACTCCTTCGCCAACGCAGCATTTGCACTGTTTTCCTTTTTGCCACCGATTCCGCCACCTGCGCCACCTGTATTGCAGGCACAAAGTCCAAGCACTAATGCAGATGTAAGTGCAAGGCTTACAAGTCTCTTCCACATTCTCATAACAACTCCTCCTCGTTTGTGTGTTTGCGGGCATAGGAACGCTCCCGCAAATCTTCCACTCTATCTACCATCTTAATCCAAATACTCTTAAATGTCCAGCCCTTCCGTCTCCACCATAGGATAAACCATATAATACCAAGAACAGCCGGATACAAAAAAGCCGCCAACATAAACACTGTAAGAAGTCCGATGATATCCTCATAGCCCCTTGCCACATTTTCCCAGTAAGGATAAATAATGGATTTGCCACTCATTGACCGAGTTCCGAATGCCTTAATGACCTGCAACCGATTCAAAAGACCAAAACGAGAAGTATTCTCCAAAACCTCAGTCTCCTTCTCGTCTGAGCCAAGCTTCTCCTTCACATAATTAAAGCCAAACTCCTTCACCGGATTGGGCATCAGAATCTCGTAGTGATTGATTCCGTGGCTGACACCATATCGTTCTAACGTGGATAAAGACACATATACTCTTGTGGTGTCCAGTCCTGCAGCCTCCCACAATCGCCCCTCCGGTCTCTCAATAACACCGGTTACGATGTGAGGCACACCTCCGATGCTTACCATCATGCCTGCCACATCATTGGAACCAAACAACTGCCACGCTGCATCCTCATCGATTACACAATAATCCTGATTCACATCATTTCCGGAAAAGTAAGCACCATTCAAAAGTCTATAGGGATGAAACAGGAAGAAATCTCCGCCGATTCCCAAAGCATCCGCCTCCACCTTTCCATAATCCGTAGTCAGGGTAATCTTGCCCTCAGCACTGTAGGCAGAAGTCCACAGTCTTGCTCCCGGATTCTCTGATTCCAAAGTAATGGATGACTCCTGTAAAAAACTCTCCAAGTTGTATTCAAATTCCTGCAAGGTATCTTCCGTCACCGCTGCATCCGGCGAGAAAAAGCAACTAATCTGCGCCACACCGCCGTCCTCATTCCAACGCTTTGCCATATTCTGGTCGGACAGCCCATCTGCCATATGCCCTGTCACAGCCCACAATATCACAAATGCCAGAAAAGACACTCCTCCGGTGATACCAAGTATCAGTCTCTTCATAGATTGATTACTCCTTAATTGTTCGCCAGTCTCACCTGATTGCCTGCCTCCACGGGCGCAGTGGAAGTAGTAATCACATAGTCATAGCCGTACAAAGGTGCACTAATTGCACTTCTGGTGTCATCACTTGCCAACACTTCTACATCCACTCTGCTTGCAATATATCGATTACTCAAGGGTGTACTCTTGGTCTCTACAATCAAAATAAACTTACCGTTATTGTCCTCTCTGATGGCACTGTTGGGCACTGTCAACTCATATTCAGCACTTCTCTCTCCCAAAGACACACTTAAGGACTGACCGTCCGTTACATCACCCGTTATATCAAAGGTCAGAAGCTTGCTCTGACTGGGATTCTGGGGATTAGGCTTAATGCCTGTCAAAAGCACCTCCACATCATCATATCTCCAAGAATTCACAAGCTCAGCCATATTGCCCACGGACACACGTCTTGCCTGCTCATTGGTCACCGTAAACTCCATGGTATAGCCCTTACCCTCCGGCTGAATGGTAAATAAAATACCATCCGAAGGAGTATCCTCGCCGGATTTGACATTTACGGCAATAATCTCACCGGAAATCGGTGCAACCACCTCGCCGCCCACAGCCTCCTCCTTAAGGTCGGCAATATTCTCCTTAAGCTGTGACAAGGTATCGCTCCACTCCAGTTCCGTCACAATATCCGTAATCAACTGTGTCTTTGCGGCCTCGGCATCCTCCACCTTCTGACGGCGGATTTCCACCTCCTCTGTCCATGCCTTAAGGGAATCCTCCACATTGTCTTCCGTGTCCTCAACCTTCTCGTCATAGGCCTTCTGAGCTTTCTTTAAGGCCTTCTCCAAATCAGGAAGCTTAGCCTCCTCCACTGCAATCTCAGCCTTTTTGTCATCAATTCTTTTCTGCAAAATAAGATTATTGGCCACCGCAGCCTCGTACTGAGCCTGAGTTACCGCCGGCACCTGCGTATCTCCGTCCACAATCAGCTTACCATCCTCATAATCGCGAATTAACTGATTATTGGCATCAATCTCTGCCTGCCATCCTTCAATCTCCTTATTGGCCGCATCAATGACAGCAGCCACCTCATCATAGGCTTTCTGAGCCTCCTCAAGCTTCTTTTTCTCCTTGCTGGGGTCCACTGTCTTATCCTTTTGCTTCTCCCAAGCCGCCAAGGTATCCTCAGCCTCTTCAAGCTCCGCCTTCAAGGTCTCTATTTCCTGTTCCTTAGCCAGTACCCTGCTCTGATAAGACTCGATGGACACGCCACCGCCATTCTGGGCATTGTCAAGAACCGTACTGGACACATCCCCCTGCAAAATGGCAATCTCATACTCCAAAAGCTTATCCTCCAACTCCTTCTGTGCATCCTCCACCTGAGAACTTTCATTGGAAGCCAAAAGACATAAAATATCGCCCTTTTGCACAATATCCCCCTTTTGCACCTCCACAGACTGCACCTCATAAACACCGGTTGCAGTGGTATTGTCAGTGGTCTTAAGTTTTACACTGTAAGGGTCGGCACTTTCCACTGTACCGGTACCGCGAATCTTGGCAGTGATGGTTCCCGGCTCCACATACTGCGTAGCCACCTCCGGCAGAGAATAGTTCATAATGGTATTGGAGAAAAAGGTGAGCACCAAAAGCACACTCAAAAAGATAATCGCCGCTGTCTTGACCCACTCTCTTCTCTTGCTGTTATTCTCGTTCATTGCTTCTCTCTCCTCTATAAGCTGCGTTAATAACGCTTTATCCCTTAATACCACCCTGATAGGTGATACCGTCTACAAGATATTCCTCTCCATATAAAAATACCAACAGACTGGGTACCATGTAGATAGTTGCCACCGCAAAGGCCAGTCCAACCTCCGCCGCATTGATTTTGCTAAGGAACACCGACAAGGGATGCTTCTCCGCATCAGACAGCAAAATCAAAGGCTGTTCAACCATATTCCAATAATCAATAAACACCAAAATTGCTGCCGAACACAGTGCTCCCTTACACAAGGGCAGGCAAATCCGCCTGAAAATCTGCCACTCCCCTGCACCATCAATCTGTGCCGCCTCAATCACCGATGCAGGGATTCTCTTCATAAATTTTGTCAACAGATACACTGCGAAAGGTGAAAAGATACCCGGCAGCCAGATGGACCAGTAGGTATCAATGGTATTGAGCCAATCCGCCACCAGAAAATTGGGCACCAGAGTAACCTGATAGGGCATCAACATCAAAATCACATAAGAAAAGAAAATGATGCTTCGTATTTTCCCTGAATATCTTGCAAAACCATAGGCAGCCAGTGCCGCCACCGTCAATTGAAAAATCAGGATAGGTCCCACCAGAATAACAGAATTCCAGAACTTTAACAGATAATCCGGACTCTTTAAAAGGACCGTTATGTACTGGGAAAAGGACACCATATCCGGTATGAATTTTAAATTTACTTTCTCTGCAATATAGACCTTACCGCCGTTTTCATTCACTGCAAACACGGAACCATAGTTGGCAGAAATCTCCGAGGACGACATAAAGGAATTGCTGATGGTCAACACAATGGGCATCAGAAACAACACCGCAAAGCCTGCTGCCACCAAGGTTGCAATAGAAATCCGAAAAAGCTCCCACGCTCTCTTGCCCCTGCGTTTCCCTGTAGGACCTGCCTTCCGGGCAGGTGTCCGATTCAAATTCTTCGACATAACACTACCCTTCTATATCCTTTCCAAAATGATTTTCCGCAATAAACAAAATCCCAATAATCACAATCATCACCAGAGACATCAATATTGCCGCTGCCGACAATGCCTGATAGTCCAGATTTCTGAACTTATTATTCATATAATGCTGCAACATATAAATCGTATCATAGGGATAATCCGTGGTCAAAAGATAAATCTCTCTGAATATCTTGAAGGAATTAATCAGAGACATAATCGTAACAAACAAAATCGTGGAGGATAAATACCTGATTTTGATGTAAAAAAAGGTCTGCAAGGGTGTTGCACTTTCAAGCTTTGCAACCTCCAGAATATCCTTGGGAACGCTTGCCAATGCCGCCATAAACAGAATCATGTTATAGCCCAGATTCTTCCACAAAAACAATACTACTATGACGATGGTGGCATGCTCCGACTTAAACCAGTCTATTTTGTCCACACCAAATACAGCCAACACATCATTTACTGCACCATTATAATGAAAAAGCACCTGCCAGATTAACACCACCGATGCCACCGGCACCATCATCGGACTCAGGAAAAAGGTTCTAAACTGGCTCCGAAAAGGAATTTTTGCCTCCAATACAATGGCTAAAAGCAAAGACAGTACCACCGCCAACGGCACCGCAATCACTGAAAATCGTACCGTGTTTTCCACCGCCGTCTGAAAGGCTGCATTCTCCATTACCAATTGAAAGTTCTTAAGTCCTACAAAATTGTTGCTGATGGGATTATCCACTGTGGAATAAAATACCACCACCAAAAAAGGAATCAGGAAAAATACCAGAACGCCAAGAAAGCTTGGGGCTATAAATAACCCCGAGCTAAACTTGCGCTTCTTCATTATTCTGTTGGATTTCCTGTATTTCTTCAAATCCGTTTACCTCTTATCTGTTCTCATTCACATAGACCTGGACGCGACTCTGAATAATGCCTGCCACGTCTGCTGCTGAACGCTGATTTTTAAAGAAAGCTCCTGCCTCCTCCTTTATGATATTCAACACTGTGACATCCGCTATGCTTCCCGGCGTAGCAATGCTGATTAACTCTTCCAATTGGTCAGCTTCCTCTTTTGTAGTCACATGGTAGGTGTACATCCAGTCATCACCATATCCCACGGAACCACCTGCATTTTCAATAATAGGCTCACCGTTTTCGTCCTTCATGACTTCGCCATTCTCATCCTTGACATACTCTACCTTTAAGGCTTCCTCTCTCGCCTTGGCAAACTCAGACTTTTTAGAAGAAAATCCAAAACCATAGTCGCCGTTTTCACTTACAAGATAACTCTCCAAGAACGCCCATGCCCCCTCCTTACAGTCAGACTTTGCAGTCATAGCCAATCCGGTACTTGCACGCAGATAAGTACCGCTGTGACCGTTCTCATTGGGATAGCCGATATAACATACATCATCCTCAAATATTGCGTTAGGCATCTGAATACTCTGGAAATCATAAATGTAAGTAGAACTTAACAGTAACTTTCCGTTCCCTATTTTGGTAGGCTCAGAGGGTTCATCCTCACTATACTCATATTCATCAGGGAACTGCTTGGCAAATTCCAACAAGCTGATAAAACTATCGTTGTTAAAATCACACTCTCCGGTCTCCCAGTTTACATAACTTCCCTGATTGTTCTGAAGCATCAGTTCAATGGCATAATCCTTCGTAAGATAACTCATCAGTTCTGCGTCGGGATGTTCCTTGCCATAGGCAATCATCTCCTCCACCGTCCAACCGGGCTCCGTTCCCAAATCAGACGCCTTACCAACCAGAGTCTGCAACTCAAAGGACTTGGGAATTGCCACCAACACACCATCATATGTGAAAGCTTCCAGAATATTCTCAAAATAATCTTCTTTGTTAACCATAGTGCTGTTGTCAAGCCATGTGGTCAAATCCTCAAACACACCTTTTGCCGCAAATCTCTCCACATCAATATTGGAAAGCATTAACAAATCAGGACAGTTATCGGAAGTAATATCATTGTTCAAACGAGTCATTGCATCCTGCAAAAGCTGCTCGTAATTAGTCTCGTCTCCATTTATCACCAAATCATTATAGTCATAGTAATTCTTAATAGAAACGTGATAAGTATCATTGCTCTTGTTGAACTTTACAGCCGCACTCTGAATATCTGAATCGGTATAAAGTCCGGCAATTTTAATCTCTGTCTTCTGCGCTACCTCAGAGGCAGGCTTCTTGGTCAAAATTGCAAGTTCAGAGGTATCCTCCTGCCAATTGTTGGAAATACAAGCAATTCTTCCATCTTCCAAGACATACACAGCATTCACATAAGAAGCATTAATATCGCAGTCAAGCCAGTTCAAAATCTCCTCTGTAGTCTGACTTGCCAAATCATACTCATACAGACTGTCACTCCCCGAAATCAGAAAATCCTTATTCAAACCGGGTACAAGTCCTGCATTTGAATTGCTGTTCATGACATTTTCATAGCTTGTGCCAAGTGCTTTTCCCTCGTAATCTACCTCCTGCAAAATCCTTCCGGAGCCGGTTCTGTCATGAAAGGCCACATACATCTTACCATCCTTGCCGACACCCATACCCGAAATCCAAGTCTCTCCGGTTAGATTTACCGTGCCATGGTAATTACCATCCGCATCCAACAGGAAAATTGCAGTATCAGCGGCAAGATAAATCCGTCCTTCACCATCCAGATGCATGGAGGAAATCCAACTATTATTCTCATCCTTCGTCATCACCTCTGTGATATCTGTCTCTGAAACACGTGCACCGCTCTGGTCATACTTACATATATAATACTCGGAAGAACTTTCTTCTGTTTCCTTATTCCAGTGATAAACAACCTCCACCGTAACCATGCCTTCATCTGTAGGTACAAATCCATTTACATTACGGCTTTCGCTATTTCCTTCATCCTCTTCTCCCTCTTCCTTTTCAAGCTCCAGTGCAATCGGAAGGGAAGGTCCTGCCGAACCGTCCGACAAAGAAACTGACTCGATGGAATAGCTACTGGTCATGGTCTCCTCGTTCCAGTCATACTTCTCATAATATATGTACCCATTATTGACCTTGCTGTTATAAAAACCACTTTCCGTATCCAACTCCCTAAACTCCGGCACCCAGACAAATTCCTTCTTCTCCTCCTGTTGTGTACCGCCCTGCTCGCTGTTTGCATTGCCGCCGCAGGCAGCCATGGAAAGAACCATTGTTGATACCAAAGCGAAAGCTGTCATTTTCTTAAATAATTTATTCAACTTCATAATTTTCACTCCTCCTGTTCACAAGTCTAAGTATATAACAGATAGTCCTAAAATGCACCTTAAGATTTTATGAAATAATCTTCTCAAAATCTTTATATCTTGTAACATTTTCCTAAATTTCTTATTTATACTTCCATAGTATAATTTGCACACCCTTAAACCCGACTTAGTCTCAGTTTTTTCTTCTAGTCGGGATTTTTTGCTTCCCAAAACCCGACTAATTACCAGTTTTTCTCTTCTAGTTGGGTTTTTCCGCTTCCCAAAACCCGACTAATTACCAGTTCTTCTCTTCTAGTCGGGTTTTTCTACTCTCTCAATCCCGACTAAGCCTCACTTTCTCTCTTTTAGTCGGGTTTTAAGCACTTACAAAAACAATCTATATTCTAATTTTGCGTCTAGCCCTGCTAATATACCATATTTTAATTTATAGTTGACAAAATATGTCAGCCATGTTATTTTGATTATACCAAGTGTATTAATCATCTTAATACACTTATTGCAAATCTATTTTCTATTCAGCTACACATTTAGTCACAAAATAGTATCGACTGAAAATTGTTCCTGAATAAAATAGGGTTGTTAAATAAAAGCAAAATAAAAGAAAGGATATGGAAACGATGATTGTTATTGATTACCGGGACAAGCGTCCTCTATACGAACAGGTAACCGAGAAATTGGAACATTTAATCGTTTGCGGGGCTCTGGAATCCAACACCAAGCTTCCGTCCGTCCGGGCACTGGCCATGGATTTGTCTGTCAATCCTAACACCGTGCAACGGGCCTATGCTCAACTGGAGCAGGAAGGCTACATCTATTCTGTTGTTGGACGGGGCAACTATGTCACCGATGCCTCGGAATGGCGCAAGGGCAAGTTCCAGTCTCTCGAAAAGGATATTACAGCCCAACTGACCAAAGCAGCCGAAGCCGGCCTGCCTAAGGATACTGTACTTCAAATAATCAATCAGGTCTATGGCGCAATACCATCAAAGGATGCCCGGACCGGAGGGGAGGAAATAATTCATGATTGAAATACAAAATATCACCAAAACCTTTGACACTCTAACTGCTTTAGACAATGTCACAGCATGTATGGAAGATGGTCATGTATTCGGACTTATCGGTACCAACGGTGCCGGCAAAAGTACACTACTCCGAACCATTTGCGGCATTTACGCTCCCGATAAGGGGCAGGTTCTCGTTGATGGAGTACCCGTATATGAGAATCCCGAAGCCAAATCCAAGGTCTTCTACATATCAGACAGCCAGTACTTTTTCCCCGGCTCCACGCCCATGGATATGGTGCGCTACTATCAGACTTTCTACCCTGATTTTAACCGCCAGCGGTTTGATACCCTGATGGATGCCCTGAAACTGGACAAAAAGCGCAAGATAAACACCTTCTCCAAGGGCATGAAAAAGCAATTGTCTGTAATGTTGGGTGTCTGCTCCGGCACCAAATATCTGCTGTGCGACGAGACCTTCGACGGCTTGGATCCTGTAGTGCGTCAGGCAGTAAAACGGCTCTTTATTCAAGAAATGGAGGAAAGCGGCATAACTCCCATTATCGCCTCCCACAATCTGCGTGAACTCGAGGATATTTGCGAACATGTGGGCCTGCTCCACAAGGGCGGCATTCTCTTTTCCAGAGATTTGGATGACATGAAGCTTGGCATTTTTAAATTACAGTGTGTATTAACAAGCGAAGAACAGCTTACACGCATCAGTGAAAAATTCCCCATTCTGCAAAATGAGCGCAGGGGCTCTCTTCTCACCCTGACCCTGAGAGGTCAAAGCAATGAAATCGGTCAGCTTATGGAACAGCTACAGCCCACCTTCTGGGAACTGTTACCCTTGACCTTAGAAGAAATCTTTATCAGTGAAACGGAGGTACAAGGCTATGACTTCAAAGAACTCTACTCCTAATACCGAAATGAGTAATACATCAAATACAACTCCATCCTTCCGCGCCCTTTCCCTGTGGCGACTGATGTTGGAAGATTTACGGCACCGCACATGGATGCTTGTACTTTCTGTGCTTGGCAGCTTTATCGCCTCCCCTGTGGCTTTTCTATTCTACGACTCCGGAATTCGGTATCGGTCAAGCTATGTAGTGGACCCCAGCGAGGCATGGTATCAGGAATTATCCACCGCTTTGATTCACTATTTCGGCTCAGCCCATTTGGTTTTGCAAATGATTGTAATTTATGTAGGCGTACTCATTGTGGCAATCTTCGGCTTCAGACACCTTTTCTCTCAGGAAATGACTGACCTTTACCACTGCGTACCTGTAACACGCAACCGAATGTTTGTAGCAAACTATCTAAACAGCTTTTTGATTTGGTTTGTTCCTTTCCTCGTCGGACATCTGTTTGTGTACATACTCGCCCTTTGTACAATCGGTAATCCTGCCTACTGGGGAGCCGTATCTGCTATCGTTTTTAAGGAAATACTATTATTTGTGCTATGCTTTCTGGTGCTGTACACTGCCTGTCTGGTTCCGATTATGATTAGCGGCAACGGCAAAAATGCCATTATGAATATATTAATTTACGGTCTCAGCTTCTATCTTGGCTTCGCTGCCTTGATAGGCTATATGCAGTTTTATTTTGACACCTGCTATCTGTCCGATGAGTTTACCTTTACTGCATCCATTGCTGTAATTGTACTCTCTCCCCTTGTAGCACCAATCTTCATGTGTCTTTGGTTTGCAGAGTTTCATGCACTTTCAGGTGGACTAAGTGCTATTGCGGCCTCCGCTGACAATTGGCATTCCTTTTGGATTGGCATATTTTTAATGTTGTTTATCAATCTGGCCTTGGCTGTCGTACTGTATAGGAAACGCCCCAGCGAACTTGCCGGACGTGGTGTGGAAAACAAGATTTTCCGCATTCCCTTGAGACTGGTGACAAGCATCCTGTCCGGACTTTTACTGGCACTGTTTTTCTCCGCAATGTCCGAAGACAGAGGGCAACAGCTTGGGTGGTCCATATTTGGCGGCATTTTTGGCACAGTACTGGCATTCTGCGTCATGAATATCATGTACCATGCCTCCTTTAAGGCGGTACTCTCCCACAAGCTTCAACTGGGAGGCAGTATCCTTGCTGTCTGCGTCATTGTGCTGATATTCCGCTTTGATATGTTCGGTTATGACACCTACCTTCCTGCCAAAGAGACTATCAAAGGAATCTCAGTCTACAGTTCTGCCTTTAAGGGTGCCGGTTATAAGCTTCTCCAAAATGAAGAAGGCTATTATTACACCGAATATGGCTACGATTCCGTTCCTGATAACTTAATTTACACAAATCAGGATGCCATTTATACATTTTTGCAGTTGATGACTGACCGCCAGGCCAATCATACAAAGGGCTACAATGTCAATCCAAATGCCCGCAATTATAGTATAGATGTGCGAGTAGACACTACGAAAGGCTCCTATTACCGACAATACTCCTTCTTTGAAACAGCAGAAATTGAAGCCGCACTGGCTCCTATCATAAACAACGAAGAATTTGTAGAACATTATAATCCTATCGGTTGCGGAACTATGAATGCACCGACTAAAATAATAGCCGACTCACTGGATAATACCCAGATTACCATTACCGATCCGAAGGCTATAACCCAAATTTATCAGGCATACACAGAGGATTTTGCATCTCATTACAGTCTTGACAATAAAATTACAGGCTATAACCTGATTGATTTGGATTTCATGTACCCTATGGATGAAAATGGCGGATACCGCTATGCCACCATAGCAGTTCCTGCCTGGTACACTCAGACGATACACACCTTGCAGGAACTATATCCTTCCTCTGTCTGGTCACAAGAGGAGCTTACCTACACGAATCTGGAGGTAAACATCGGTTCCGACTGTGCAGGCGACCAGCTTTCCGAGTTACAGGCATACCTTGGTCTTGGTGAAGCCGCTGCAAATGTAAATAATTCCTCCGTACAGCCCACCAATAAAAGATGGCAGGCTAACCTCTCTGACCCGGAGGACTTGGAGGCACTTCGCCCCTACCTGTATCTGGATACCACAAAGAACTATTACGATGGCGAATATATCTATATCGGAAATATGACTACCTATATTCCCGATTCCGCCAATGCTCCACAACCTGTGACCTATTACTGCCATGCCAAATATGGTGAGTTGCCTTCCTGGTTTACAGAACGCTTGTCTTTAAGCAACGAATAAAACAACTTTCTCAATGCAGAGAACACCCGCACAAAATCATCCGAATTTGTGCGGGTGTTCTCCTTCGTTCTATTATTCTTATTTTACAAACTGTCTCTTAAAATCTGTGCCACATCCTCTTTATTCAAAGCCACATAGGCCTGTGCCAGATTATTGTACTTAATGGTATCCTCCGCCATCAAATCAAGTTTGGACTCGTCGATTCCAATCTCCCGCAGGGTCATGGGAATACCGCAATCCTTGAAAAACTGCTCTGTTGCATCAATTGCCATAGTAGCGCATTTATAGGCATCTTTCTCTTCGATATCCCATACATTTCTACCATATTCAGCAAACTTCTCCACGGTATTGTCATTCAAAATATAACGCATCCAACGAGGAGTTACGATTGCAAGCCCCTCTCCATGGGTCACATCATAATAGGCACTAAGCTCATGTTCAATGGCATGACAGGTCCATGCACCGCCCTTACCACTGGACAACAATCCGTTCAAAGCCTGCGTGCTTGCCCACATGAGATTCGCTCTCGCCTCATAATTATCCGGCTCCTGCAAGGCAATGGGACAATACTTGATACAAGCCTTCAACAGACTCTCCGCAAATCTGTCAGAAATATATGCTCTGGTCTCCTTTTGGAAATACTGTTCAAAAATATGAGACATGATATCCGCTGTCCCTGCCGCAGTCTGCTTCGCCGGCAAAGAATAAAGATACTCCGGGTCACAAATGGAGGCTTGGGGCTTAAAATAATGAGAACTTGTCCCCAATTTTTCATTAGTCTCCATATTGGAAATCACTGCATTTTTGTTCATCTCCGAACCGGTTGCAGCAAGTGTAAGCACTGTCACAATAGGAAGCACCTTGCCAATTTTGCTGCTGTCTGTTACCAAATCCCAAGGATCCCCATCATAATAGGCACCACCTGCAATCACTTTGGCAGCATCAATGGTACTTCCACCGCCGACAGCAAGCACCACATCAATCTTCTCCTTTTTACATATGGCTACGCCCTCCCGAACCGAGGTAATCTTGGGATTAGGTTCCACACCACCCAGTTCATATACCTGATAATCTGCAAGCAGACTCTTTATCTTATCATATAGACCATTACGCTTAATACTACCACCGCCATAGACCATCAAAACCCTCTGTCCATAGGGTGCAATCAATTCGTCAAGACAATCTACCTGTCCCTTACCGAATCGAATATCCGTATACGCATGAAACCGAAAATTATTCATTCTATATCCTCCCTCTTTCTTCTTCATTTCTAAAATTTATCCACTATTCTTATTTTATACTATTTACACGAATGTTGTAAACATGATATACTAAATATTAATTTATTAAAATTGTCTAAACATAATTACGACAGCTCAGGAAGGACTTACACCATGAGAGAATTTTGCATTACAACCGATTCCAATTCCGATATTCCAGAGGAATATCAGGATAGATATAATACCACGATTATTCCCCAGTACTACTCTTTCGGTGACATCGTTTACGGCGACGAACTAAACATGACTCCCACAGAGTTTTATGAACGTATGAAGGACGGGGAGCTTCCTCAATCACAAGCCAACAATCCGGCAGTTATCGAAGAGAAATTCCGTGCAATCTTAGACCAGGGAATGGATATCATTCACATTGCCTTCTCTTCTGCATTGAGTGGCAGTTACAACAATGTCTGCATGGTTGCCAGAGATATCCAAAAAGATTACCCTGATGCCAAAATTGCTGTGATTGATTCTCTGAATGTTTCCCTTGGAGAAACTCTCATGGTTATTCAGGCCAATACTTTAAAGGAAATAGGTACCTCCTTTGAGAATACCGTTGATATTCTGAATGAATTTAAAAAACATATCAATGTACAGTTTACTGTAGACGACCTTTATCATTTACAAAGAGGTGGTCGTATCAGCAAAGCTTCTGCCGTTGTTGGTAGTGCTTTGAGTTTAAAGCCTGTTCTCTATGTCAACAAATTCGGCGGCTTGTCTACTGATGGCACTGTTCGAGGCAGGAAAAAATCTCTCAGTAATTTAATTGAACGTATGAAGGCTACCCTGCCCGATACTCCCGATTATACGATTCCGGTGGGTATTGTACATGGTAACTGCTTAGAGGATGCTCAGTCCGTAGCTTCCATGATTAAAGCAGAGACGCAATTTACCACTGTCATTATCAACGACATCAGCCCCAGTATCGGCGTTCATGCAGGCCCCGGTGCCATCGGCATCCTGTACTACGGCCAGGAAAAGCAGGATGCAAAATAACTAAATACGCATTAGAAAGAACCCGCCACTCACTGATATGTGAATGGCGGGAATTTAACTTTATCTATTTGATTGTGCCACCATAAAATACAACAAACCGATGAGTCTCCTCATTTACCGCAATCCCCTCTGTCACTGAACCACAGCCCGAAGGATAATATATTAAAAGTGTATAATCTTTGATATCATCTGAAATTACCTTCTCATAAGGCAATCCAATGGGAAAATTGTCTAATTCATATTCCAAATCTATAAAATCTTCTACATCTGCTCCATACGCATTTTCAAATCCATATTTATGCTTAGATGCCCTTTCGAGAATTTCCTTATAATCCATGAAAGCACAATTCTGTGCTAAATAGATTCTTTCATTGTATTCTTCTTCTGAACAATTCTCCCTTCCGTCCCTATACCAATCCCATCCCGGAGTCCCCGCATAGTTTTTACTAATCGCTTCGCTTTTGATAAATTCCATGAATTCATCATACTTTTCTTCATCCTCGATAGAAAACGAATACAAACTATGCCCATACAACACCGCAAAAGTCAAATAATACTTAACATCCTGTGCCCCATCAGGAAGTCCAAATTTCCAACATTCACCACCCATTTTTTCAAAATGTTCTATAGAATCAAAATCCGTTCTTCCAATGGGAAGCGTTCTTTTTGCAAAATGTCCAAGCAAACCACAGATTAAAAAAAACAGTAAACATTTTTTCAAAAACTTCTTAGCCTTCTGTACCTTTGATTCCATCAGTTTGGCCATAAACGCATATGCCTTGCTTCCTGTATTTATCTCACCAAGGAGTCCTTCCCATATAGTCACATCCACCACATTTGCAACTTCCTTGGTTCCCTGCTTTTTCATTATCTCTATCATACGGCAATAACTATCCATTGCACGGTTTCCGTTTGGATGACGCTTGGATAAATGTATCAAAGGCTCCACAACCAGTTGACTGGCCAAAATATGTAAACTCACTTCTCCATATTCCTCAATATGTTTATCCAATATTTTGATTCCATCTCTGGTTAAGTCAGCCAACATTCCGGCACAATGCGTAACATTAACCACATTTTTTGAGGGAAATGTCCGTAGCTGTTTTAGTGTCTGAATCGCCCAGAATTCATTAACCATGTTCTCATATTCTTCTCTGGTAAATTTCCAATCAATTTCTTTTATCCAATATACATCTTCTTTTCTCTCTTCCACAAACATCTTATTATCGTGGAATACATAACCAATTTTGTTCCAATACACAAAATCATTGGTTTTAATAACATCAGCCACTATTATAATACCCGAAAAACTCGAATAATTCATACCCAAAAGCAACGGTAATACTGATGCCGTCTTCTCTATAAGCTCCCAGACAAATTTTCTATCTTCTTTTTCAGAAACATCCTTATTCCATGCAGGATACAAATCAAAAAACCTACCAATAAATTTAATATGTTCATCTGAAGATTTCGATATCCACTCTTTCAGGTACTGAGGCAAAGACTTTTTATCTATAAAAAAGTGATTATTATAATATCCTTGAGAATTTGCAGTTTCCATTACCGTTATATGATTCACCATATCCCTCATTTGTTTTTTTCTCCTCTTATATATAATAGAATTTACGCTCTTTATATTTCTATTATATATCAAAAGGCACCATCGCAAATGCAATGATGCCTTAAATATCAGTCTATTATTAGCCGAGCTGAGCTGCAACTTCTGCTGCAAAGTCCTCGTTCTTCTTCTCCATTCCTTCG